>JBHLJY010000011.1:0-77325 GCA_048887225.1 Candidatus Hodarchaeota archaeon | reverse complement strand
ATTCATATTTTATTGCTTTTATGAAATCTTCCGTGGAAACAACATTAAGTACATTTAAATAATCAGGAACTTTAACTGAACTTTTTCCATTAACTAGAAGGACCTCAGCTCCTCTTGCTGCCGCTTCTTTTGCTATTTCGATACCCATTCTTCCTGAAGAATCATTTGAAACAAATCTTATTTCGTCAATATATTCTCGTGTTGGTCCAGCAGTAACGAGAACTTTCATGCCCTCGAGATCTTTTTTAGCAACTAAAAGATCAATCACTCTATCTATTATATCATCTATTTTAGCGATTTTTGCTTTTCCTTCTGAGATTCTTGGTCCTAGTATATCAATACCGCACTTTCTCAGTTTTTTTTCATTTTCTATTAAAATAGGATGTCTATACATGCTCTCATGCATAGCTGGCACAATTACTATGGGTGTATCTGATCCGAACGCTGTAGAAACTACTGTTGTGACAGGAGTGTCGTCAATTCCGTTAGCAATTTTAGATATCGTGTTGGCTGTGGCAGGACAAACTAAAATTAAATCTGCTTGTCTAACAGCCATTGGGCGGTCACCTGCTAAATAAATATGCTCAACAGCACCAGTTAATTCTGTGATAACAGGATTTCCTGTTGCCCAATGCATTAGAGAAGGTCTGATTAATTCTGTTGCGGCTTTAGACATAACAGAAATTACCTCAGCACCGAGCCGCATTAGTTCTCTTGCGATAATAGGAGAAGACATAACAGCTACAGAACCAGTTAAGCACATGCATATGGTTTTTCCTCTTAAAATAGTTCCTTTACTTTCTAAAATGTCCTTGCTAGGATGCTTTCTGTTATCAAACATATCTTATATTCGATTTAAAAAAATTATTGATTGTTATCCTATGTAAAAAGTAATTATTTCGTTTTAAAAACTTTTCTGGTTAGATTAGTACTAAATTAATTTAAGATGATTTATAGATCATTTCTAATTTGAATTAAGTCATCCCAAATTTACTTTTTTAAATTTTCAATTTGAATTTTGAAATTCTCAATTTTTTTAATTAAAAAATTTTTTTTTTCTAAATATTCTTCAAGATTGAATAATCCAGAACTGAATCTTTGGTCAAGAGAAAAAATGATGTTTCTTGTAGAATTTATATGTTCTTCTAAATGTTTAATTTGTTCTTCAATACTTATTGCCCTGGGTTTTTTTTCAACCATTTTTTTTACCTTTTAATTACCCATATGTAATATAAAATGCATCAAAAATATAAATTTATTACATGACTTACATAAAAGCTTTTGATAAAAGTTTATATGAGGTTTAATTATAAGAAAAAGAGAGTTGAATATAATCCGCAAAGGGAATCAATCTTAATTTGATTCTACAATATTTAATTCTAAATTTATTTTCGAGGCGAAATCAATGAAGTTTTTGAATTTATCTGGTTTTACATGAATTTTTTCTGTTAAATTTAAAATTTTTAAAAATTTTTTCCCATAATATGTTTTTTGAACTTCTGAGATATCATAATGTATATCCATTTCATCGCGATATCTGTAAATTTTTCCAGATTCAAATTCTTCTTTCCTAATGTTAAGAATTTCGTTAGAATATTTAGAAAATTGTGTATTTCGCATTTTTTTTAAATTAAATATTATTGTACTACCAATTTCACGCTTACTTAAAACTTCTTTTATAAGAGAATGGATTTTACTTAAAAATTTTGATTTAAATTCAGTTAAATTTATATTTTGAGTAAATAAATTGGTTATAATTTTAGAATATAGTAAATTCAATCCTGCAAGTTCATTTGTTAAATTTAATAATATCAAAATTTGATTTGCTTTCTCTTCAGGGTCAACTTTTATTTCTTCAAAGATATATTCCTTTTCTTTGTTAATAAAATCAAATAGAAATTCTCTAAAATTCTTAATAAACTGATTGTACTTGGGGATAAAGATTTTATTAGGATTATTTATTGCGATTTCATTAGCTTTAAAGGGACTTATTTCCTTTTCCAATACAGCTTTAACAAGAGATAATGGATAAAAACCCTCAATAAAAGTCATTCCTTTAGAAACACTATTGATTGCGTCTTTAAATGAGCACTTTGAAATAACATTGATTGTTTTTATGATATTTCCTTCAATTTTTACTGGATTTTTAAGACAATAACAAATATCAAAAGGTTTCAAATCGTGAAACAATGGATTATTTTGGTCCGGAATAATTATTTGAGCCCCGTAGGCATTTACAATACTACCTTGCCGTGGTTTATTTGCCAAATCCCACTCAATTATCATTACATCGTTAATATTGGAATATTGTTGGTCAATATCATAATTATAATTTATAATTTCACTAAATAAAGAAAATCCTTCAATAGAATTTATTTCTAAATTCTCCTCATTATCTCCCCAAAATTGTTTTTTATAGTAAAATATGTCAGGATGAGTGCTTAAATCATCTAAGTAAAATTCTCTGATAATAAAATAATTTACTCCAATATCATTAGATTTAATTATTTGATCGTTTAAACCATAAAATCCGAGACGCCTTATAATGTATTGATAAACAGGATTTTTTAAATTTTCTGGATCGTGTATAACTATATATGTATTCCTTTTTTTTTTGAATTCTCCTTTAGATCTATTTATCTTGAATTTTTCCATTAAGAGCTTCAGAAAAGAGAATTTCTTTAAATAAACTCTCTTTTCTAATTCCTTTATTTCATTTTTATAGCTCTTATATTCATTATAAAATCGATCTTTCGTTATACCGAATACTTTAAATTGCTTTTTCATTAATCTTAATTTATCTAAAACAGCAAGATTCTCAATTTCATCAAAAAAATATTCTAAAATTTCGTTTTTCGAAGTTTCTAAATGTTTCTTTTTAATTAAGGATTCAAATAATGGATTCAACTTAGTTAATTTATTAATATTTTTCATAACAAAATAGATTGAAAAATATCTTTCATTTAGGTTGGAGCTATAGACCATTTTTTTAAATTTGTTGAATATGTCTTTGGATAACGAAAGATCTATAAAATTTAAAATAATATTTAAGGATTCAATGATAAAGAGTATATTAATGAAGGAATAGTTAGCCAAGGAATTTAAAAGGTTTTCAAAACCCTTTACAATATGATGATTGAATTGTAAAAGATGATCGATTAATTCATTTTCACTACAAGATTTTAAAAATTCGAAGAATTCAACATATAAATTATTTTCAATGGCCTTTTCTAGATAATTTTCAATAATATTTTCGCATTCACTTTGATTAATTATTGCTTTATTTAGATAGCTTAATCCTTCAACACAATTATTGCTTTCAAAACAAGTGTTTGAGAGTAATATATAATTTTTACTTTTTTTTTTTGAACCAAAATCTTCCGAAGTTAATTTGTAATTGTTAAAATTACTTAAAATTTCTAATGTAAGGTTCTTTTTTATCAATAATAATACTTTAATTAAATGGACACATATTTTTTTTTCTTTTTGTGAATGTATTAAAAAACTCGGGCAATCATGAAAAATTTCTGCTTCCTCTTCATCAATAATTAGATGGAATTCACGTTCATTATCTAAAATTATTGAATTAATTTCAATTGGATCTTCTCTAATATAAATGAGATTAATTTTATTATTAGGAAAAATTTGTGCTTTTTGAAATAATTTTTCACCAAATTCTCCTATTATGAGTTCTGAGAAGGTTTTTCTAATCATTCTGTTCTTTAAAATTTCGATTTAATTATATCTGATATTAATTGAGGAAATTCATTCCAATCTTTTATCGTTAGTAGCTGTCCGCCAGCAATTTTTACGATTTTTTTTGCATCTTTAAGGTTGAACGAGGCTTCTGGTACAACTAAAATAAAATCTATCCCCATGCTTCGAAAAATCCTTAACTCATTAAGTGATTGCTTAAGATCATAGATCTCTGCGTCTGTAAAGAGAACATTCAGCTTTTCACGAGTAGCAGATTTTTCTTTAAATTGACGTTTGGCCCATTCAAGGGCTTTTTGAACCATTGTACCACCTCTTGCTTTAACTGTAAGTAATTCATCAGCTAATTTTTCTAAATCTATTTTCTCTGTCATTTCTTTTAAAACATGAGTATCTGACTCAAAAAAAGTTATACCTAACTCGTCTTTTCGCATTCCATAGACTAACATTGTCACGCATATTGCCATATAGGCTAGTTTCTCTCCAGACATCGACCCGCTAATATCAAGCTCAAAACATGCGCTTCTTAGACCCTTTGCTGTTTCGAAGACAAAAAAATCATCGTAATTTATATGATCAATTTTTTTTCCTTTTTCCATTATGTTATTAATAGTTTCTTCTAAATCTACATTTTCAAAATCATCGCCTATTGCAAATGGCCTTACAACATTGATGGGAATTGGTCCTGACACAGAACTACCCAAACGTGCACGAGAATAATATATACCAAGTTCAATAAGCATTTTTTTTGCCAACTCTTTTACCTTTTCTTTTGCATCAGCAGGTAAGTACTGACGGTGAAGAAACCACTGTTTTAATAAATTTTCTCCACTACCAGCACTAAGGCATTGGATCAGCATGTCTTGTCCTTCCTCCCCGCCAATTTGTCCAGCTCCTTTCAATGCTTCTCCTAAATCAAAATGTCCAAGTGCCCCTAACGCATCTCTATTTTCAGATGCTAAGGCACTTGATAGAAGTTCTCTCATTCGATCTCTATTAATTTGATCTTTTATTTGATTCATTAAATTACTAATTCTTTCGAAATCTCCAAGATTTTTATCAATTAGCTTTTTCAATAGTTGATAATTTGGCTCTATTAATTCGAAGATCTCATCGTCAGGCATTTCAAGATTTTTTCCAACTCTTTTTATATCTTCTGATTCTGGATTTAAGCCTATACTTCTGAGAAATTCAACTGCATTTTTTAGTTCGTTAGAATTCTCACATGATTCGATAGTTTTTCGAATTATTTCGGGTAAATGTTGTTTCATTTTTTGACTACAATGCATATTAGCACAAGAATTTGCGAGTTGTTGTAATTGGTGAGATAAAGATTTAAACGATTCAAATTTCTTCTTCTGATTCAAAGCATCTTGAATAGCGTTTTCAAGAGCTTTGTTAAGAAGTTGATTCCATGATTTATTTGCAAATGCACTTTTGGTTAAAGTTTCAAGTGAGAGATTCATTTGGAGATCTTGTTGTTGATTAAATTTATCGAGCAGTTGCGCTCTTATATTAGTTCCGAAATATTGATCCAGTGAGTTTGCAATATTAAAATTATGTTCAAAAGAAGATTCTTGTAAAGAATTATTTAATATGTTATCTTGGTTGAAATTAGGAGTTTCTCCTAAATTTCTTGCAGCTTGAAATAATTGATCTAAATTTTTAATTTGATTTGAGAGAGAATTCTTCATTTGTTGAATTTTCTCCTTAGAAATAGCATTAGTTTCATTTAAAAACTTCAGTGATTGAATTAAATCTTCAAGATTTCCAGAGTTTATTAAATTATTTAAATCATTAGTAATATCTTGATTACTAAGTGCTTTACTCGTAATTTTTTCCCAACTTCGTTTGGATTGTTCTTGAATTAAATCATTTAAGTTCAGATTCGCCCCCGCTTTCAGATCACTAGGGGAAAGTGAGTTTATCTTTTCCATCATTCGTTTCTTTGCTTCTTCAATTAATTCTTCTAAAGATGTAATTTCTTCTTTATATAACTCAGAATCATCGTTGAAGAAATTTAAGGCAGATTCATAAGGTTGTTGATTTCTTTTTTGGTTCAATTCTTCAAGGAATTGTTCCATTTGCTGAATCGTATCTGTATCTATTGATTTAGTCAATTCTATTTCATCAATTAGATCTTGAAGTTGATCTAGTTCAGATTTTACTTCTTGACTAACAAGTTCGTCATCACTATACTGATCTTTATCATCGAAAAAAGATGGCATCAAGTCTTTTTTATAATTTGGAAAAAGGATCTCAAAAGCAAGGCTTTTGGCTAGTTTTTGATTATCAGGAAAAGAGGTCATAGCGCTAATTTCAATAAAATCATTAGGATTAACAGATCCTTTTCGATAATATCGTGCAAGAATTAATTTTGGAATTGATAATACTTGTCTTGATGAGGGTATTTGAACGATATCTGGATGTTTCCTCATCCTTCGAATGAATTCAACAGCAAATTCACACGGATTTTCAGGAAAAACTCCCATAAAATATTATTACCCTCCTAAGGTTCTAGCAATTATACCATCAACAATATCCTCAACTTTCATACCGGGTTTAGGCTTAAGACTTCCTAATAACACATTTCTTGCTATTTCTGATAAATAGATATACGAATCCTTTTCATTTACTTTTTTTTCTTTTTCTAAAACTCTTTTTCTCCCTAATAATTTAGCCATTGCAATTCCCGCTCTAATTGATGCCGGAATTTCAATATCAATTTTATTTTTTCTTGTTTCCTCGATAATTGAATAAATTAATTCTAATTCCGCTTCTTCAATTGTAAAATGTTCGGGTAAATTAATTCTTATGATATCTAATTCTGTGGCTTTTTGAGGATAGTCCAATTTAATCCATACTTTTATTCTATCTTTTAGAGCTTCAGATAACCGATGGGTTCCAGAAAGTTCCTCTGGATTCATGGCACATATAAAAAAGAAATCTTTATCCGCTTTTATTCGACCTAAATGAGGAATACCTATAGATGCTTCTTCTAAAGGTTCTAACAAAGTATTTTGAGAGTATTCTGTTGCTCTATTAATTTCATTTGCTAAAAATGTCCCACCTTCTAACATTGCATTAAGTAATGGACCGGGATTAAAAGCTTCTAAAACAAAGCCTTTTTTTAACGTAATCGCGGGATCGAAGCTCCCCACGAAATGTGAGGGCTTAATTGATTCGTCCATCGTTAACCAATAAAAATGTTTTGACTTCTTCTCTTTAGCTCTTAAGCTAGCAAAATATCTACATAAAATTGTTTTTCCGACACCTGGCGGACCAACTAACGCTGGAAAAAGCCCTGTTGCTTCTGCATCACGAAGTAATTCTAAAGATTTGCCATATTGGCCAGATAATACAATTTCAATTTCCTCTTGAGATAAATCCTTGATAAGATGTTGATTAAATAATTCTTCAAATTCTTGCTTGTTAATCATTTTAAAATTTCATTTTTTCTTAAATTAGTTTTTTTTAAAATATACTTTTCAGCTTTAATTAAATATCTTTATATCGAATAATAAAATTTTCTATTATGGTTTTAAATAATTCTATGCAGAAAGTTCCCACAAGCAACTAAACTAAGTTTGTTTAAATGTATTTCGTTATTTGACTGTGTTTTTCCGGATAAAATAATAATTTTTCCTTTCCTTTATCTTTAAATCTTTTAATTGTTAAATCTAAATATTCTCTATTATTATCTATTCCTATAAATTTACGATTTAAAGCGCTACACACAAGACCAGTTGTTCCCGAACCAACAAAAGGATCCAGAACCCAATCATCTTCTTTTGAAGTAGAAGATATTATTCGATTTAAAAGTTCTATTGGTTTTTGAGTAGGATGTTTACCAAATTTCTTTTCTGTCTTAGGAAGTAATGGAATCGACCAAACACTCCTCATTTGTTTATCTCTGTTCTTTAGCTTATCCTTAGGATTATTCCAAAGCTTCATTTTTTCGTAATGAAAAGCATGGCGAGATTTATCTGATTTTCTTGCCCATAATATTATTTCGTGAGAATGTGTGAAATATTTACAAGACAAATTAGGGGGGGCATTTGGTTTGTACCAAACAATATCGTTAATTAAATCATAACCATTTTTTTGGAGGAGATAACCAACTTTATAAATAGCATGTAGCGTACCTGAAACCCAAATACTGCCATTTTTCTTTAGAACAGTCCTACATGCTTTTAACCAATTCTCAGTAAATATAACATCATCTTCGAAGCCCTGTGATTTGTCCCACATCCCCTTATTAACCGATACCATTTTACCTGATTGACATGTTATCCCATCATTACTTAGAAAATAAGGAGGATCAGCAAAAATTAAATCAAATTTATCACTTTGAAATTGATTTAAGATTTCTATAGCATCACCAAGATACAAAATAAAATTTTTTTCTTGAAAGTAAGGTTCTAACATAAAAGATTATTGAGGTGTTTATAATTTAATATAATAACTTTAAATTATTAACTTTAAAGTTTTAAATTATCAAATACTTATTATTTGTAAGAAGAAATGTATTAGTTATTTGTTTTTTATAAGAAAATACAAAGTGAATTTAAATGCAACTCGAGCAAGCTTTACGTTCAGAATATAAAGAAAGAACGTTAAGAATGAAAAACAAGGTTGTTGTAGCACCACACGAAATTTGTATTGAAAGAGCTAAGTTTTTTACCGAATCTTATAAAAAAACAAAAGGTGAGTCTCCAATTATTCGATTCGCAAAGGCAATGGATTATTTATTAACAAATATGACAATAAAAATTTGGGATGATGAATTTATAGTTGGTAATCGAACAACGAAGATAGTTGGGACTCCTTTATATCCTGAAGTTCGTGTGGATACAATTGAACAAGATTTAAATCTTTACGATTCCCGAGAGGTTCAGCGATTTTTATTATCTGATGAGGATAGACGAATATTAAGGGAAGAAATCATACCTTATTGGAAAAATGAAGACGAAACTGTTCGAGCGAGATTTGAAAGTTATTTAAATTCTGAATTAAATGAACTTATGCTAAATTTACTTTATATTGTTGATACTGATATTACAAATGGGATTGGGCACTTCTTCCCAGGTCATGAAAATGTCTTAAAAGATGGGATAAATGGTTTAATAGAAAAAACAGAAGAAAGATTGAAGGAATTTTCTGAAGATTCCAAGAAAATGAGTTTTTTGAATTCGGTTATTATAGTTTGCAATGCCGTAAAAGAATATATTGAAAGATATTCAAATTTAGCTAAAAAAATGGCTGAAAAAGATTTAGACCCAAAGCGACAAAAAGAACTAGAAGAAATTTCTCAGATCTGTCGTAATATCTCTGAAAAACCCCCAAGCTCTTTTAAAGAAGCACTACAACTAATCTATTTTACTCATGTAGTATGTGGCTTAGAAGATGGTGGTTTTGCAATAAGTATTGGTCGTTTAGATCAAGTTTTATACCCATTTTATTTAAAAGATATAGAGAAAGGAACAATTTCAGCCGAAGAAATTCAGTTTCTTATTGAATGCTTTTATATAAAGCAATCAACTTTATGGAATTACGTTCTTAATAAAGGAATAGTTGCAGCAGAAGGTCCCCCGATCGCAGCGAATTTAACGATTGGAGGTGTTACCCGAGAAGGGGACGATGCGACAAATGAATTATCTTATTTGCTTTTAGAATCTTACAATCATCTTAAGACAGTCCAACCAACCTTTTCAGTTAGAGTTCATGAAAATACTCCAGAAGAATTAATTGTTAAAACTGGTGAATCCATTAAGGCGGGAGCAAGCATTGCTTTATATAATGATGACGTCATGATATCAGGACTCGTTAATCTTGGCTATACTCTCAAAGATGCTCGTGAATATGCACCTATAGGATGTGTTGAGCCAGCACATCCGTGTAAAACCCTTGGATGTACAAATGCAACTCAAATCAACCTTGTAAAATGTTTGGAATTAACGCTTAATAATGGAGTTGATATGTTTACTAGAAATAAATACGGAATTGAAAATAGTAAAGAAATCGCATCTTACCAAGATCTTTGGGACGAATTTGTCAATCAAATTAAATATTTCATTGAGCCGATGGTTGAAACCATGAGTTATCTTGATAAATCTATCGCTGAACTTAATCCTCAGCCATTTTTATCAGCAACAATAGACAATTGTATTGACCGCGGACTTGATATTACCAGCGGAGGAGCTCTTTATGACTTTACAACCACACAGGGAATTGGATTGGCAACGGTAGCAGATAGTCTTGCTGTTATAAAAAAGGTTGTATTTGAAGATAAACTACTTCCTTATGAAGATTTAGTTCAGATGTTAGTGAAAAATTATAGAGGTACATACCAAGGCAGAAAAGGGGCAGAATGGAGAGAATATTTTATTAATAAAGTTCCTAAATTTGGTAACGATGTTGATTATGTTGATTCAATTGCGCATGATGTTGCAAAACAATTTTGTAATGAAATTGTAAAACATGTAAATTATCGAGGTGGGAAATATAATCCAGGAATCTATTCTACTACATTTCATTTAGCATTTGGAGTGTTTACGGCAGCAACTGCGGATGGAAGAAAATCAAGAGAGCCTCTTTCAAATGGGGTTGGACCTTTTACTAGCAGAGATAAAAACGGTCCTACAGCTATTCTTAATTCAGTTATGAAACTTGAAAATGAATTAATGACGAATGGTAATTCACTTATTTTATCTTTCCACCCAAATACTTTAAAGTTAGAGTTATTTCCTTCTCTAATACGAACGTTTTTTCAACCAAATGGTGGGTATCATATACAATTTAATGTTGTTGGCAAAGATGTACTATGCGACGCTCAGAAAAATCCAGAACAGTATCGAGGATTGGTTGTAAGAATTGCAGGCTATTCTGTATTATTTAATGAGTTATCTAAAGGAGCACAAGATGAAATCATTGCTCGAACACAATATTAAAATTAAAAGAATCTTTTTTTTTTACATTTTTAATTAATTAGACTGTTTTAATTATTGTATTAAACATTTAAAACCACAAATTATTTTTAGTTTCACAAATTTTAATATATAATAGCAAAAGTAATATAAACGGGCCTGTAGATCAGTGGAAGATCGCTTGGTTCGCATCCAAGAGGTCACGGGTTCAATTCCCGTCAGGTCCATTTAATATCTGTTAAGTCTTAACTTCAAATAAGTTAAAAGTAAAATCTTTAAAATAAAGTTTATAAAATCATCTATCATTATTCTTATAAATATATATTAATAGGATTTATAATGGCACAAGAAAAGGCAATTCCAAAACGATTTAATTTTAACGAAGTTCAAGAAAAATGGATTAAATACTGGCGAAACGAGGAAATATATAAATTCGACATAACTGCTCAAGGTGAAATATTTTCAATCGATACACCTCCGCCTTTTGTTAGTGGTACCCTACATCTAGGGCATATTTTAAACCACGCATGGATAGATTTCGTTGCACGTTATCAAAGAATGAAAGGTATTTATAATGTTTATTTTCCTCAAGGCTATGATTGCCATGGACTCCCTGTGGAACTTGCTGTTGAGAAAGAATATGGATTAACAAAACATCAGCGAGAGAATTTCTTAGCAAAATGCATCGAATGGGTTAATCAAAACATTAGAAACATGACAAAACAATATGACGAGTTAGGGTATTCTACCGATTGGGATTATACTTATCGAACAATGAACGATGATTATAAGTACAAAATTCAATGGTCCTTGTTATACTTTTATGAGAAAGGATGGTTATATCGTGATAAATTTCCTACACATTTCTGTGTTAATTGCGAAACTTCTGTTGCAAAGGCAGAGGTTGCTTATCAAGAAGAGTCAGGAAAGTTATGGTATTTAAGACTACCGTTAGTTGGGAGAGAAAATGAGTACATAACTATAGCTACAACTCGTCCTGAATATATGGAGGCATGTGTTGGCATTTTTATTCACCCAAATGATGAAAGATTTTATCATCTTTCTGCTGCCGAAGTTGAGATTCCGTTTACTGAAAGAAATGTCCGAGTATATATGGACAGAAATGCAGATATGAATTTTGGTACTGGAATAGTTTACTGCTGTACATATGGAGATGAGTTAGATATAAAATGGAAAATCGAATACGGGCTCGAAGAGATTCAAATATTTACAGAAGATGGGCATATGAACGAGAATTCAAAATATCAAGGTATGAAAATTTTAGAAGCTCGGGAGCAAATTCTAAAGGATCTTGACAAGATGGGTTTGTTAGGGAAGATTGAAGATTACGATCATCGGATTGTTATCCATTCAGAAAGATCATCATGTAGGAGACCAATTGAATACTTACCAGTTGACCAGTGGTTTATAAAAGTGAAGGAATTTACAAATGAAATCATTGAATCTGGTGAAATCATGAATTGGTATCCTGAAAAGCATAAACAGAGATTAATAGACTGGTGTGAAGGTTTAGATTGGAATTGGGTGATATCACGTCAAAGAGTTTTTGGAACTCCGATTCCATTTTGGTATTGTAAAGATTGTGGAGAGATTATTCCTTCAAAGGCAGAGGATTTACCATTAGATCCTGTAATAACACCACCCCCTGTGAGCGAATGTCCAAAGTGTAAAGGCAAAAATATATTAGGAGAAAAAGATGTCTGCGATTGTTGGATTGATTCGAGTATTACACCTTTAGTTATTGCTAAATGGTTAGAGGATGACGATTTTTTTGATAAAACATACATGAAAGCTAAAGTCCATCGCCCTCAAGGGTATGAGATTATCCGAACGTGGCTTTTTTATACATTATTTCGATGTAAGAAATTAACGGCAAAAGCCCCTTTTTATGAAATAATGATAAATGGAATGGTCGCAGGTCCTGATGGGAGGAAAATGTCAAAGAGTTTTGGTAATATAGTTTCTCCAGACGAAGTTATGCCCGATTATGGAGCAGATGCGATTAGACAATGGGCAGCACTTGGATCCCTTGGAGATGATTATCCATTAGAATATACGTGGTTTAATCTTCAGACAAAACAACCAATATCAGATGACTCTATTAAAGAAGAGCAAGAGAAATTAACTGAAGAGAAATTTAATAAAAAATATGGTAGAAGATTTGAACAGTTAATTGGGGCATCGCGTTTTATAACTAAAATTTGGAATGCTTATAGGTTTTTAGGTCTAAGTTTAAATACCATTAAAGTTCATGATATAGAAATTAATATAGATGAACTTTCTGCTATTGATAGCTATTTTTATTTTGAATTTAATAAAAAACTTGATATGATCTCCAAATATTTTGATGGATACAATTGGCACGATGCACTTACAATTTTTAGACCATTTTTCTGGAATGATATTTGTGATAATTATATTGAAGCTATAAAATATAAATTCTATTCAGAAGATCAAAAGATTAAAGAAACCACATTAAAAAATGCATTAAATCTTTTTTATAATCTATTAAAAATCTTTGCTGTGATAATGCCTTTTATTACTGAAGAAATATATTCATTATTTTTCAGAAAATACAAAAAATTCAAGTCAATTCATTTAGAGCGTTGGCCTAATCCATATGATAACATCTCTGAGGAATTAGCTGAAAAAGGAAAGATTGTCATTGAATTAATTAAAGCTCTTAGGAATCATAAATCAATGCTTCAAATTCCTTTAAATCAAGAAGTTTCAAGAGTCGTTATAATCTCAGAGAACAACATACAAAAGATTCTTAAAGCCTTGGAAAAAGACATACAAAACACAATTCGAATAAAAAGCTTGGAAATACTTGAAAAAGCTCAAGAGGATAAAATTAAAGAAAAACCAGAATCAAAAGACCGTATAGAAGGATTAGGTATAACTTTTTATTTCTCACCTAATTAAGACCAAATTATTCTTGAGTATTTTCTTCATTTTCAGATGATTCTTCATCTTCAGAAAATACATTATCTTCGGCAGGTACTTCAATTTCATAAGAAATTTCATCTCCAGATTCTACTTCATCAAGACCTAATTGCGAGATCATTACTCTTTTCAGTTCTTCTATATCTTTTGGTAATCCAAACATTTCAGAATATTTATCCGTTGTAGTTAACTCGTGTGTTCTTCCTTTTTTCACCGCAGCGATTAGACCGTTATCCTGAAGATATTTGATATGCTCATAAGCTCCGCTTCCTCTTATTTTCACAACTAAAGATTTCAAAATAGGTTGTTTCAAAGCGATAATAGTTAATGTTCTTAAGTACCTCTCTGCTATAGCACCACCTTTAGCTAATTTTGAGACTTTTTCTGCATATTCAGGTTTAATTTGCATTTGGTAGCTATCTCCTATTTGAGCAATTACCAGGGCAGTTGAACGATCTAAATAATCGAAAGCAATTTCATTGATTAATTCTTCAACTTCTTTTTTTTTAATTTCGAGTTTAGTTGATAATTCTTCAATACTCAATGGTCTGCCTGCTACATAAAGAGAAGCTTCAATTTGATTTCGATGAAAATCCCTTAATTGTCTTACTAACATATCTTCTTCAGAAAGATCAGACTTCGAAGAAAATCCTATTTGAGCATCGATCTCGCTTTTTGAAATTATATCGTCAATAATTTCTTCACTAGTACCTTTAGTAGCGCTTCCTTGAGATTGAATCTTGGGAATTTCATCAATTTCTTCATTTGAAAGATCATTTGATTCTTCTTTTGACTCCTGATCTAAATGATCTTCATTATCTTCTTTAGAATTCTCATCTAAATCTTCATTAAAATTATTCAAATTACATCTCCAAGATTTTTAAGTTGAAATTTTTTATTTTTTAAGACTAATTGAAACATCTTTAAATTCATCATCTTGAAATAACTCAATTTTATTATTAGTACTCAAGAACATTAGGGCTAAGAACAATCTTACAAGAGCAAACTTCCTGCCAATGCGACTTTTTTCGTCGCTTTTTATTATCTTGAGAAGATCAAAAAAACTCGTATCCACATTGTTAAGATTAATTGTTCCTTTTATTCTATTAAACCAGCTTTCATGTAATTCTTCTATAGATTGTTCTTTTCCGCTAATGTGTTTTAAGAGTTCTTTAGGTAATTTTGCTTTTGACTTCATTTGTAATCTTTTCTGTTTTTCTTCTTCTCTGTGCAACCGTCGACGTTTCAATTTTTCTTTGTTTTGCATAGTTTCAATGATTGCAGCTCTCATTGCATCAAATAATTCTTCTTTTGTGGCTAATTGCATTTTAGGTTTTGTAGGTTGCGGTAATGATTTAGGAATCGTTCTTGAATGTCTAGCCCTTAATTTTTCTAGTTCCTCCATTTTTTGAATCTGTTCTTCTTCTTTTATTATGCTAGAAATTTTATAATGATGTAAAGATGCTGCTGATTTTAGTGCAATTCCTGAAATTTTATAATTAATTAAATCTTCTTGAAGCATTTTAGAAAAGAATTTTTCAATCAAGTTAGCTAAATCATAAAATACTAGTTCAGAATCTTTAGCTAATTCAAGATCCAATAATGAAGAATAGGGAGGTTTTTGCCAAAATTTTAAATCCATTTTCTCTTTTCTTAATAACGCAAGATCTTCATCAACAAATTCCGCAACTATTTCTTCTTCTAACATTTCTTCTTGTGATCTATCAATAAAATCAGGATGTGATACTATATTTTGAATAAGTTCTACGATATCTTTTTTTCTAGACTTTGCGGGTATTTTTATATTATTCTTACTACAAAATTCTTTTAATTCCTTTACTGTCCATTTGTAAAAATCGATATCTTTCATAGAACTTTTCTCATCTGAAATTATTAACACCTCTTTGAAGATTTAATATTAGCCCTCTCCAACTTCAGGCACGACATCTTCAAGTTCAAGAAGTCTTTTTGCTTCTTCTTCTAAATCGACACTAAATATATCAGTGATTCCGCTTTGCGGCATCGAAACTCCATAAATTCTATCTGCATTAACAATATTTTCTTCTCGATGGCTAATCACTAAAAATTGAGCTTGGCTTGAGAATTCTTTGAGCACCATACTAACGCGATGAACATTTGGACCGTCTAATGCGGCATCAATCTCATCTAAAATGTAAAACGGAGCAGGATAAAATTCTTGAACAGCAAAAATAAATGATAATGCTACTAATGTTTTTTCACCTCCACTTAAAATTTCTAGGGAACTAATCTTTTTACCCCTTGGTCTTGCCTCAATGCTAATTCCGCCTTCAAAGGGTTTATCAGGTCTATCCAGAATCATTTTTGCTGAACCACCAGGAGAAAGTTTCTGGAAAATCCGTGAAAACTCACGATTAATTTCGTGATAAGCTTTCATAAAGGTACGTGTTTTTTCTAATTCAATTTTATCAATTGAGTCAAGAATTGCCTTTCTTTCTCTTTGAATTGTTTGTCTTCGCATATCTATTTCATCAAATCTTTCTTTAACAACATCGTATTGTTCAATAGCTTTTAAATTGACGGGCTCAAGTGCTTTTTTCTTTTTTGTAGCAATTTCAATATCCGATTGTAGGCCCTCTTCCGTGATCTCATCAGTTACTGGAGGTAGAGTACCATAATCTTTTGATCTCTCATATAAAGTTTCAATCTGATCAATACAAATAAATTTTTTAGATTCAAAATTGTTTATTTTAGAATTCTCCATTGAAAGATCTGACTTAAGATCAGTAATTATATTTTGATATTGTTTTTGCTTTTTCCAAGATTCATCTTTTTCTTTAATAAATTCATCTATTTCCGCCTGTTTTGCATCTTTTTTCTTGATTTCGTTTTCTAAATTTTCATCAAGTTTTCCAATTTTTTTTACTAAAACTTCTGTTTGTTTTTCTGTCTCTTTGATATTCTCTCCAATTTTGATTATTTGTTGTTCTCTTTCTTTATTTTTATATAATTCATTTAATTTAGCTTGAGTTTTCTGTAAATTTTTATTTAACTTATTTAATTTATTTTGAGCTTTCTTTTGCTCTTCTAATTCTGCAGCCTTTTCATCTCTTAATGTATCTATTACTCTTTGTTTATCTTCAACATTTTTTTGGATTTTATCAACTTCAGAATTATAGTTATCCATCTTTTTTTTGCTTAGTTCAATGTTTTTATTTGCTTCTACGTTTTCTTTTTTTAATTCTTCAATTGAATGGATAATTCTCATTATATTATCGAGACCTCTTAGAACATCTATTGTTTCTTCTAATTTTTTATTTTCTTCATCTATTTTGATCTGTATATCCTCAGTTGTTTCCCAAAATTTCTCTTTGTCGCTGGTTAAAGTTTCTATCTTTTTCTGTAAAGATTCTGCTTCTTGTTGTACCTTATTAATTTTCGTTCCAGTATCGATTATTAGTTTTTTCTTTTCTTCTATAGTATTATTCAATTCAAGCATTATATTGTCAATATCTGCTATATTTTCAAATAAAGTTTGAATTCCTTCTAGTTCTTGAAGTTTTTCTTGATTATTGTTTAATTCAATTTGGATTCTATCACTCTCATTTTGAATTTCAGAAATATTATCCCAGTATCTATCTTTTATTTCCTTTAATTTATTTATTTCATTATTTAAATCATCATAATTACTTTGTCTTTCTTTTATTTTCTTATTCCTTTCCTCTATTTCTTTCTTATATTTTTCTTCTTTTAAGTTTAAATCTTTCATTCTTTTGTGAACTTCCTCAAGCCTTCGTTTTGATGCTGAGAGTTTTTCTGAATCATGTTTATTTTGACTACTCACTATTGTTAGTTTTCTCTCAATATCATTTAAGTCATCATCTTGAGATTTGATATTATTTGAAATTTCTTCTAACTGTTTATAAAGCTCTTGACTTTTAGATAAAGTTAATTTTCTTAAAGACAAATGTACATTTTCAAGGATATATGTTAAGTCTTGAACAAAACTATCAAAATCTGATGTAGAACTTTGTACTGCAATATCAGCTGAGTCCTTTACTTTATTAATAAGTTGTTCAATTGTAGCATCAGCATTTTCAGTAAAAATCCCTAATGTTTGAACTATAGAATTAAGCATATCTGTCATTTCAGATATTTCATCTGCGTCACCACCTACGCTCTCTAGAGTTTTCATTATATCAACAATGTCTAATACGAATTTTCTAAAATCTTCCGCAGATGTATTAATCGCTTCGGTATTTGATTGTTGTATAGAGCCCTTAATAGATTCTACAGACACATCGATATTTTGAGTAAGCATATTTAGGATTTGTAGAATTCCTGTGATATCCTCTTTATTTTTCTCATATTCTTCTTCTGTATTTTCAATCCTGTTCAATAAAGTTTCCTTCTCTTTAGAGAGTTCATTTAGCCGTCTTTGGATATTTTCTTTTTTTATATTGAAGTTTTTTATTTCTTTTCCTGTTTTTGAGATATTAGCGTTCAAATCATTAATAATTAAGTCTAAATTTCGTTTTTCACGCTCTAAGTTCATTAATTCTTTTTTAAATATTTTTAGTTCGGTATTGATGTTTGAAATTTTTCCTTTATTATCAATAATTTCAGTTTCAATAGAGTTTTGTTTCAATTTTAATAATTCAAAATTTTGTTCGTTCTCGCGATAAATTGAATCCTCGTTTTTGGATTTAGCCTTTAAGTTAGTAATTTTTTTAATATTATTTTCTTTTTCTTTTATGAGTTCTTTTATAATTTCTTCCGTTTCTTTACCTTTACTTAATTCTTTAATTTTTTTTCCAATGTCTGCTTTTTTCGTATTCAACTCCGCAATAGTCTCTTTTTTCATTTTAATTTCTGTATTAAGAGACGATAATGTTGCTTGTAAACCAGATAATTTTGAATTTAAATCACTTTTCACTTTTAGTGTAGAACTAACTGAGTTTTCTAAATTCATTTGTCTCTTATTTTCTTCAGAAATTTTATTTTTTAAGTCTTCAATTCTTTTTCTAATCTCGCTTTCAATTTTTCTTGTCGCTTCAACAGCATCTTCTACACTCTCAGCCTCTCCCTTTAATCTATTTAATTCTGCCTCTAAATTCTTTTTCTTATCTTTATTTTTTTTTATATTTTCTCGAAGAAGTTTAATTTGTGCCTTGTTTGATGAGATTTGTTGTTTAACTTTCGAAATTTCTAATTTAAAATTAGATTTTTCATCTTCACTATTATTAATTTTAATATCTAGTTCAGCTTGGTTTTGCTGCCTTTTTTCAATATCTTGTTTTGCATTTTCTATTTGTGCTTCTTTTTCAGAGATTTCTATAGTTACAATTTTAATTTGAGAATCAAAATTCTGACCCTCTTCAAGAGTCATTAGTAAGTTTTCTAAATTTTCCTTTTCTAGTCTTAATTTTTCAATTGATTTTTCAGCTAAATCTAAAGTAGTTTGATTAGAAGATAACTGCGTCTTTAATTGCGTAATACCTTCGTTTATTTCTTCTCTTTCTTTTTCTTTTTCAGTTATAGTTTTTTGGATATTTTCCATAACGAGGGTTTCTTGTTTCAGAATATCCTCTTGTCTAACTATTTTTTCTTGTAATTCTTCAATGACTTTACCAGATTCTTCGATTTTTTTATCTAATTCTTCTTCTTCTTTTTGTAATTTTGAAATTTTCAAAGAGATTAATTGAGCGTTATAATGACTTATTTGATCATCTAGTTCACGCCATGCAAGCGCGTCATTTTTTTCCTTTTCAACTTTTCTTAATTGAGCAGATACTTCATTGAAGATTGCCTCAAATTGGCCAAGATCTCGCTCTGCTTTTTCAAGTTCCTTTAGTGTTGCATCTTTCATTTCATCGTATTTTTGAAGCCCAATAAGTTCTTCAATAAATCTTCTGCGATCCTCAGAGTTCATATGAGTTAATTCGACTATCTTACCTTGAAGGACAAATTGGTTAGTTCCATCAGGATCTATATTAGCTGTAGCTAGGGCATTAAGAATTTGTTGTCGAGTGGCTTTTTTACCATTCATTTTATAACCACCCCCCCCGCCTCTCTTTATAGTTCGACTAATAGTAAAATCTCCGTTTGCGCCACCCGGAAATACGCTTTCAGAGTTATCAAAGTGCAAAGTAACCATAGCCCTATTAGCAGGATTTTTACCTTTTGAACCCGCAAAAATAAGATCTTCTAGGGATTTTGCTCTCATTGTCTTCTTGCTTAATCTTCCTAATGCAAAGCATAACGCATCAATGATATTAGACTTTCCAGCACCATTAGGCCCAACAATACAAGTAAAGCCGCTTGAAAGCTTAACTGTTACCGTTCGATCTCCAAAGGATTTGAAACCTGACATGCTAATTTTTTTAATATAAGTCAAATTTAATTCTCCCTATCCACTATATTCATTATCAAAAATAAAAATCTAACATGTATTCATTATTTTTTCAAATATTTTTTATTTGAAAATCGAGTTTTTAAGCTATTTTTTAATAATTTTAACCGAATAATAAATATAATAATTCAGAGCAATTAATTAATTTAATGTGTATAAGCTTTCAATTATTATTTGTTATAGACTTATAAGACACCATTTTTTATAAAATTATTGAATATAAAGAAGGCTAAAATTTTAAAAACCCGAATTAAAATTACTATTTTGTAGATAATATATTATTAAATATATAAATAAATACGTAAGGGGATTTGAGGTAAAAAGTGAGAAAAAAAGGAATTTATATAACATGTATATTAATTTTATCAAGTTTCCTTTTGGTGTTATTAAATTCATTTATTTTTTCCCCAATTCAATCTCAAAATACAATTAATTCTCCTTCTCAATCTCGTTTTAAAGACCAAGCACTTAAGCTTTCTGCTCCTCAATATATTGATGAATCTTTAAATATATCATCAAGCTTTCAAATGTTAGAATCTTCAGATGATATTGGCATTCAAAAGAATGTTGGTTCGTTTAACATAAATCTACCATCATCTACTTGGAATATTACAGATATAGAGTTGAATTTTACTAGTGTGAAATTAGGTCGGCAAATAATAACAATTGAAGATTACCCGGACCGTAGAAAATTAGTAGGCTGGGACGAGCAAAAAGCTCTAAGCGTACAAGTTAATATTACAGAACCAATAACTATTTTTGGGGCGTATATTTATGGCAATAGAGAAAATGATCCAACCAATAAAGTTCTATTCCAATTAAGAGGTTATGATGAAATTCCTGACAATATTCCAAATGAAACTGTGTATGCATCTGAAATAATAAATATGAATACAACTGAAATGTGGCATCTTCAAACATTTTCGAATCCAGTAAATCTTTCAAAAGGATATTATTCATTAGTAATTAATGGATCAGCTTTAACTGAATTTGATAATACAGTTTATTATTGGTGGAACAATGAAAAGAGTGCTCATGGATGGTTAAATCCAAATTTACGTATAGCACAACATGATGGCTCATCATGGTCTGACGAGGGGATTGAAAAAACTCATCTATATAAATTAGTTCAAAGAGTAAATAAGTCCTATAATCCAGTAGAGATAAATATGGCTGTGGAAATTGACAGTAACAATTATACAGTTAGCAATGGATTAAAGCCTTACACAGGAAATGTGAGCATACAAGATCTTGATTTTTCTCCAAATAATGAAATTTTGCATATACCAATAAAACACAACCAATCCATCGAATTATTAGTAAACCTAAGCTATCATATTTACTTGAGAAATTTCATGTCTTCGGATGGATTTGTCTTAATTAAAGAAAACTTAAATAATTCATGGACTCTAACTCCTGACATTAAAGCACATTTTATTAATAATTCTGTTAAATTTGGATATCCAAAAAGTTGGTATAATCTGACAGTATGGAGAGATAATGTAAATATTACATCAGATCCTGATATCAAGGATATTGGAAATACATTATATATACTTAACAATTGTATTTCACTAAATTCTATATGGAAAATTACTGCTAATTCTCCAAATGTAGGTTTTACTTTAGAAGTTCCTAAGACTACCTTTGAAGCAAACCAAAATTTAATATTTACTGTTAACACTCCTGGTTTGACCGGCAATCTTACATACGTCTTAATCGATGCATTAGGTTATGAAGAATATAATGATACAGCAGAAACACCTCCATATCAAAATATTTTCTCGTATATGATTTCATCAAATCCGCATACAGGTACATGGATTGCCTATGTTTGCTGGAATAATGAAACTGACACTGGAATTCAAACTCAAGAGATTATAATTATTAAATCTTCAGATAATGATAATGATGATAGTGATACTGTTGTTACTGGTATTGATCCACAATTAATATTTGTAATAGTTCTTATTATAATACTAAGTTCAATTGCTGGTCTAACTTCCTATCAAGTGGTTAGGAAGATTAAGAGGAGTAAAGCGGAATATAGACAGAGAATTTTTAACAAATATAATGATGTTTTAAATCTTGATTATATTATTATTGCTGAAAAAAAATCTGGAATAAATGTATATGAACAAGTTCTAGCAGGCAAAAAAGTTGAGGTGACATTAGTCTCAGGATTTTTAGAAGCAATTCGCAACTTTGGATTAGAGCTTTCAGGCTCCGATGAATATTCTCAAACGATAAAATTAGAATATCAGAATATGAAGATTTTAATGTCAGAATTTAAAAATTTCAGGATAATTAATATTATGAAAGAAAATCCATCAAGCGACTTTTATAATGCACTTAACCCATTATCTTATGATATTGATAGATATTACGGTAAATCGCTTGGAGATTTTGACGGTGAAATAACTCAATTTGAAGGTATAAGGGATTTAATCGAAGATCATTTAAACACATCTTTAGTCTACCCTTTAAAAGCAGTTAGGTCGGAAGATATTAAACTTGATATTCAAGAAAGAATCCTTGTAAAAGAAGTATTAGATATTATGAAACAAAAGAATACTAATCATTTCTACGTCGCATCTTTAATGCCTGAAAGGGAATTTAATGCTAAAAAAGCAGAAATAATCCTTAAACTAGTTAAGAAAAAGGTATTCCAACCTTTAAGTTAAAAAATTTCTTTTTCTCTGAAACTTAATTATATATTTAGTATGTTATCAAAAATAAAGAGTAATTTTACACTTAAAATATTTTTTCAAATCCTTCGAATTAAGCGATTTTTAACCTAATTATAAAAAAAAATTAAAATGGAATTGTGTTTTCTCAAAAATAAAATCTGCAAAAATAACTGTTCTGCTTCTATTTCTAATTTTTTTTATTATGTACTTTAACATTAATTTTATTTTTTTCTATTCTTTCATTTAAGCGGATTTTTCTTAGTTTTCTTGGATAGATTAAATCTATATCGTCAAAAACAAAACCACTATCCTTTGGGCCTTCCACTACTTTTAATTTTGATGGAGAGATGAAATCTTTAACAAATGAAATAATTTTACTATTTCCAAGAAATTTTCTTTTAAATAAATTTCCAACAGAATTACAAGCTACAACAGGAATCCTATTTTCGAGGGCACGGGCCTGTAAATATACATTCCAGTTATACATTCCTTCTTCCCTTATTTGAGTAGGTGAAAATAAAACATCAGCGCCATGCTCGACAGCAAGTCGAGGAGTTTCAAAAAAAGCCATATCAAAACAAATTAATATTGCAAAAAAAAAGTCATTTAAAACAAATAAATTGAGTTCATTTCCCGGTTCGAATTGTTCTTTCTCGTAGCTATAGAGATGAATTTTATCTTGTCGACCAATCTCTTCACCATCTTCGTTAAAGAAATAAGAACTAATATATGGTTTTCTTGAATTTTTTCTTTTCTCCCAAATACCTCCTGAAATAATATTTGTTTGATACTCACCTGCTAAATTTTTAACAAATTCATAACTTTCACCTCTTTCTTTTTGAATATTTTGAGAAACATCATTTAAAAGAGGAATCCATCTTTCTGGTAAACATATAATATCAATTTTGGAGACTATATCTATTAATCTCTTTAATAAATTTTCTATCTCAGAATAGCAATTATTTATATTTTGATGGATTTTTGGTTGGATACAAGCAATTTTCATTCTAATTTGTCATTAAGGAGTAATTTTTTATTGATTTCATCTATTATAACAAAAAGTTCATCTAAATTTGAAATTTCATAATCGGGTTTAGTTTCTTGAGGAATTTTAACACCAGTTTTATATGAGTCGTACTTTCCTCCTCGATGAATATACACACTATGAATATTGTTTAATAACGCAGGAATAATATCCTTATCAATTCGATCGCCAACATAGATACATTCTGGTCCTTTTACTCCAAATTTTTTTAAACAATGATCAAAAAGTTTGGGATTAGGCTTTCTTATTCCAATCTCATCCGAAATTACGGTTAGATCTATTAAATTATCTATTCCCAATCTTAAAATTTTTTCATATTGTTTAAGTGGCCGACCATCAGTTATAATTGCTGTTTTAATAGATAGATCTCGTAGCTTTTTTAAACATGGTTCTACATCATCATACAATTTAATAGAATTAATTTTTTCAGCGTGATAAGCCATTACCGCAGCAGATATAAATTTAAATTGATTAGAGTATGAGATTGGTTCTCCTACATCTTCAAGTCGATTATATCTTCGAATGAAATAATTATAATGTTTTGAGCTATTTGAACCGTATTCCTTCACAATTTCTTGAATAATTTTTATTGCTTTTCCTTGGTCAATCTTCAATCCTAATTTAATCATAGACTCTATACCTTTAATTCTAGCTCTTTCAGATAAGCCAGTAGAATCAAAAAGACAGTCATCCAAATCAAATCCTACTAGTTTTATTTTATGGCTCATTTTTATAAGAAAATTGGTTTTTAAAAAGAAATTAAATAAATAATGCAATTTGATTGGTATAATTACAAACGTTAATAGACATTTTGATAAGATAAATTTATTTATTTGTAAAAACATATAATCTTCAATATTAATTTAGAATAACCATATACATCTTAAAAAGATTTTAATCAGTTATAAGTAAAAATTTAAGGAGAATCATTAATTGACTACTATTGTTTCTTTAAGCTATTTTCATCGTAAAATAGGACCTCTCGTGTTCTATTCGTATCCTGAAGGAGTATTAGATGAAGAATTAAGCGTTCGAATAGCAAATATAATGGACCAGACATTTAATGAAGGTTTTTTTACTCATTCTTTTGAAAATTTAAATAGTATGAATTATTATTTCGAAATACACTCAGATTGGGCTCGCGGTAATAAAGAAATGCTAATGATCTCGATAATATTTGATCAACAAAGCTCCCCCGAGATGGAACAAATTGTATCAACGTTATCTAAGGATTTTTCCAAAAGATTACAAGCAAACGATGAAATTTTTACGGCTTTTTATATAAACGACCTAAACAATTTTGATGAAACTGATAGAGGGAGCATTATCAAGAATGATTCTTTAATAAAGCTATTGGTTAAAGAATTATATTGGGCAACAGTGGAAGAAACTCGCGAGAGGACGGAGGAAGAGAAAATTGCGTATTTATTAAATAAAAAACATATATTTTTGACGCTAGAAAAATTATCAAAAGGACCAATCACTTTAGAAGATTTAGAAGAATGGTTTATTGAAAATTATCCAGAAATAGATTTTAATGAGATGGTCGACACTTTAATTGAAAAACAATTTATATTTATAAATCAAATCGGTTTAGTAGAAAAGTACGTGCTTTTATTAAAAGAGGTAAATGCTGAGAGAATACCTCCTGATAGTGTAATTGAATACATCGATGAAACCCCTGAACTAATTGATTTATTACTTCCAAAAGTTCAAGATTTTTTTAGTAGTTTTGAAAATAAAAGCAGAGCGGAGCTTAAAGAAGACGCTTTTACTCTCTTTCAAATAATTTCAGATAGTAAAAAATACAATATTCTTTCAGAATTAAGAGATGGCTTGATCCGTAGAGATCAGTTATCAAAAATAGTTTCAAAAAAAACTCTCGATTCTTTAATTGAAATAATTGATTATTTAGAGGAGGTTGATATTATTGAAGAATTGAAATTCGAGGATGAGAGATATATTGTTTTAAAGACAAATATACAGATAACCACCTCTTTTCCGGAATATTTACGAAAGTTATTGCCTAAAGAGGTCGAACCAGTTATTGCAAATAAATATAGTCCAAGGCTGGCTGAAATCTTTAGAGATGTTAAAGATAGAGAACCACAAAAAACACGAATTGCAAAAATAAATAGGTTCCTGGAAGAATTATCATCTTCGGGAGAAAAAAAAGATTCTTCAAAAAAATAACTGAAAAAAAATGATAACTGATTTTAAATTTTTGATTTGCAATGCCTAAAGACGATAAATTTTTTGAGAATGAATCTGTAGACGATTTGAAATATTTATTAGGAGATATGGGAATTGAGATTCTGCTGGCAATTGATCGAGGTGCAAAGAATTTTAAAATTATAAAACTATTTACAGGGTGTTCGTTATCGTGTATTAAAGGAAGGATCCCTGTATTACTTGATTTAAATTTAATTTATAAAAATAATAACGAATATTTTCTAACAGAAAGAGGATTAAATTTTAAAAAAGAAATAGAAAATAAAACGTGACTGTTAATTAGAAAGAAATTTATATTTCAGATTGGGGCGACAGGTTCCTCGCTGCCGAGCGAGCAGCTCTATTTGTCATAGAGTTCATCATCAATATAAATCTAATTTAAATTAGTATTTGTTGCTTTTTAATTTTGATTTTTACTATCTTTTTTATAATATTTATTTAAATAATATCCCGGACGCTTTAGACCACCACTCTCTTTAATAAGGGTTTTTAAACCCCCCTTCTTCATAATTTGTTTTTTATATAAATTATACTCTTCACGAGTTAACTCATTTCTTTCCAATAAATAATCTAATATTTCGAAAGCCTCTTCATTCTTAGTACATCTTCTAATAAAATCAATTGCTCCAGGATTAATTAACTCATTTGGAAGACACTCATATTGATTTTGGATTTTTTCCTCATTATCATTACTAATTGAATTAATTTTCATTGATTGCTTTTTGTTAGAGATTTCTGTCATTAAATGAGGTAAAAATTCATTAAGTTCTTTTTTATCGTAACAGACATTTAATCCTTCTTTGTCTTCAATTTCATCTTTTCCGGAAGGAATTTTATCCTTTTTATTATTTTTCATCAATAATTAAACATCAAATAGCAAATAAATCTTTAAATTAATTTACAGATTTAAATAATTTAATTACAATTATAAAATTATTTCTTATTGGATTAAATGAAGGTATTAATTTCAGATCGGCTTCACGAGGAAGGGATTAAAATATTTCAAGATAGCGGGTTTGAAGTTGTAAAGAATTTTTCTATTAGTCACGAAGATTTGATAAAAGAAATTGAGAACTATGATGCCATAGTTATACGTTCAAGAACAAAATTAACGGCGGATGTTTTAGAAAACGCAAAAAATTTAAAAGTAATTGGAAGAGCTGGTGTTGGTCTTGACAATATTAACCTAAAAAAAGCAAAAGAATTAAACATTAAAATATTAAATACACCAGAAGCTCCTTCTATTTCTGTAGCGGAACTTACAATAGGACTATTATTAAATCTAATTAGATACATTTCAAAAGCGGACGAAAGTATGCATCGTGGCGAATGGTTAAAAAGTAGTTATATGGGTAATATATTAAAAGGAAAAAAAATAGGATTAATAGGATTCGGCAATATTGGCCAAGCGGTTGCTAAAAGATGTTCTGGATTTGAAATGGAAATTGGGATCTATGATGTCGATCAGAATGCTAAGAAAAAAGCTCAAGACTTAGGATACGTAGTGTATCATTCTGTAGACGAATTAATACAAAATGCCCAAATCGTCTCATTGCATATCCCTGCGACAGTAGAAACAGAAAATACTATTGATGAGAGAAGGTTAAAATTGATGAATAAAAACACATTAATAATAAATACTGCTAGAGGAAATCTAATTGATGAAGAAGCCTTAATTAGGGCACTAAAGAATAAAGATATTGGTGGCGCGGCCCTCGATGTTTACAGAGAGGAGCCATTAAGGGACGAGAAATTATGGAAGTGTAAAGAAAATTTAATACTTACTCCCCATATTGGAAGTCAAACTGAGGAGACTCAATTGCTAGCGAGTGTAATGATCTCATATAAAATTATTAATTATTTTAAGGAGTTATAATCTGTCTCAATAATAATAAAAATAATAATATATGCTTATTTTTAATTAATATAAATTCACGAGTGTGCTAATATAAATTGAAGTCTGGATATAATCATGTAAAAGAAACATTTGAAAAACATGAGAAAGGCTTTCAGACACCCCATTGGTATCGAGGAATTGAATATCGAAGAGGTAAATCTATTCAAAGAATTGATAAGCCAACAAAAATTCATCGAGCACGTTCATTGGGATATAAAGCAAAACAAGGATATGTTATTGTAAGAGCAAGGATTAGAAAAGGTGGAATGCATAAAACAAGACCAAAACGTGGGAGAAAACCACGAGCAATGGGAGTTTCAAAATATACTACAGGTAAAAACTTGCAATGGGTTGCAGAAGAGCGAGTCCAGAGAAAATATCCAAATATGCAAGTATTAAATTCCTATAAAATATATTCAGACGGAAAAAATTGGTATTATGAGGTAATTTTAGTTGATCCAAGCCACCCTGTAATTAAATCAGATCCTAAAATAAATTGGATTTGTGAATCTGCTCATAAAAAGAGAGTAACTAGAGGCTTAACATCTGCGGGAAAGAGAGCAAGGGGTTTAAGAAAGAAAGGATGGGGTTCTGAAAAAACACGCCCCA
Source organism: Candidatus Hodarchaeota archaeon (assembly GCA_048887225.1). Lineage (GTDB taxonomy): Archaea > Asgardarchaeota > Lokiarchaeia > Sigyniarchaeales > SOKP01 > LW40-45. Next base: position 48,854 of record JBHLJY010000011.1, on the reverse strand, counting down.
GCATTCGCGCAAAAAAAAGTCATAGAAAATAAATCTAATTTTTACATTATTTCCCTAAATAGCTTGGTATTAATGCTAAATTTTTCATTCATGGTTATTATAATTTAGAGTATTTCTAATAAATATTAGAGAATAAAATTTATCAAATATTTATTTAATATAAACAGTTTAAATGTTATTAGAATTAAAAAAGGGCATAAATCTTGAATATAAAATGTCTCTGAAAATTCTTTCGGCTTCGATCGAAGACAAAAATGAAATTTATAAAGCATTATTAATATATTCTAAAGAACTTGAGCAATTTCAAGAAAATCAAACGGGAGAAATAACATCAGATAAATACTTTGATCATTATTGGACTGAATCAGATAGGTTTCCTTTTGTAGCATATATTAACAATGAGTTGATTGGATTTTGTTTACTGAGAGCAAGGGAAAAATATTATAGCATTGCAGAATTTTATATCAAATCTAAATTTAGACGTCTTGGGCATGGTAAAAGTCTGTTAGATTTTATAATAGGTTTCTGCAAAGAACAAGGAACGCATTCTTCCATCATGGCAAATTCACTAATTAAAAATTTAACGGCACATTACTTCTGGATTGCTAATGGTTTCATTACATTAAAGGAGGTTAGTCATGAAAATGAAAGATATTACAGTAATTTAATGGAATTCTAGTTAAAATAAATGGTTTAAATAAATATCAAAGAATAAAATCTATCTAATATTAAGTTAATGTAAAAATTTTATATGGGAAATTAAAATGGCTGATTTTGAGTTAAAAGATGAATTGAGCAGAATTTCAGCAGATATAAATTCAGAAGAACTGTTATTGTTTGAGAATCATTGTTTAAATGTCTATTATGAACCCAAGGTTTTAATTGAAGCTAAAGAACCGGGATCTGCATGGGTTATTGCAAAAGATTTTAAAACTGGAGAAAAAACCGAAATTTTAGATTGCACCTCACAGAATTGGACTTTAGCCCTAGGTTTTGCCAATTCTGATGTAAACTATGCTGTTGCTGAACAAATGAAAAGACTGACTCACACAAAATCCAGTGTTATATCTCCTGCTCGCGCTAAATTTGTTAATAAAATAGCTGAATTATCCCCCGGTAGATTGAAAGGAGGGAGAGTTCATATTAATAATGAAGGCGGCAGTTTGGCAATTGAAGCTGCTATAAAGCTTGCAATGATTGCATCGAAAGGCGGGGATCATTTTTTAGTATTTAGGGGAGGATACCATGGAAACACATTATCAACCTTATCCGCTAGTCACCCTATTCATAGTATAACGAGGTTTAGAACATTTGGGATTGATTTTTTTACAAGGGTCCCACAACCTTATTGTTATCGATGCTTATGGAAGTATAAAAATGGTTTATATGGTAAAAAGGATCCTCAATGTAATTTGGAGTGTTTCGATTTAGTTGAGAAATATTTAATGGGTTTAACCTCGAGACAACTTGCTGGAGTGATTTTAGAACCTTGGCAGGCTGCGGGGGGGCATATTCCTTTTCCACCCAAGTTCCTTATAAAATTAAGAGAGATCTGCGAGCAAGAAAAAATTTTCGTTATATATGACGAATCTCAAACAGCGGTGTGGAGAACTGGAAAGTATTTCACTCTTACAGAAAAATATGAGAAAGAATTGGGAATAGATGTATCTCCTGATATGATGTGTTTCACGAAAGCCGTTGGAGGAGGCTTCCCGTTAGGGGCAATGGTTGCTACTACAAAAATCAAAAAAAGATTTACTCCAGCAGAGGATCACACAACATTCTCTAGCACGCCAATAGGTTGTACAGCTGGACTTGCTACTTTTAAAGTTATCGAAAGGGCAAAAATAGGAGAAAAATGCGAAATCAAGGGCAAACAAATAACAAATAGACTACTAGAGCTTCAAGAAAAATACGAAGTTATGGGTGATATACGGGGTCCAGGATTGTTTATTGGAATTGAGTTGGTAAAAGATCAAAAATCAAGAGAGCCCTTTACTGAACTGATGGAAGATATGCTCTTGGAAGGCGTTAAACAAAACATATTTTTTGGACCTAGTATGCCATATTTAAGCGGAACTGGAAAATTATTAATGCGAAATTTAATCAAAATAAAACCTCCACTTAATATAACAGAGGAAGATGCAGATTATATCTGTGATAAATTCGAAAGCGTGCTGAAAGCCTCATTAAATAATGTGAACAAGGAATAGATTTTAAAGTTGAGTTTTAAAAGAAGTATTTAATATATTAAAAAAAATTTTTTTAGAGTTTATTTATAGAAATTGTCATACCTCCGTCCAAAATCAAATTTTGACCAGTAATGTAATTTGCAGCAGGTGAAGCAAGGAATAATGCTAAATCAGCAACCCATTTTGCTTCCCCTATCTTGTTTATAGGAAGTTTAACACCTCTTGTATCTAAAAATTGTCTAATAAGTTTTCGATCATTTTTATATATTGGAGTCAAAAATACACCTGGAGATATAGCATTCACTGTAATATTGCTTGGTCCTAGCTCTAGGGCCCATAATTTTGTGAAAGCAATGAGAGCGGCCTTGCTTGCACTATAAACACCAATATAAGGATTAATACCGTTATTCGTTCCTGCACATGATGCTATATTTATAATCTTTCCTCTGATTGGTTCGAATTGCCTTTGTCTTTTCATCTGTCTGAAAAATGCTTTTGTGACATTCCACGCGCCTTTTACATTTACTGCCATAACTTTATCATATATTTGTTCCTTAGCTTTCAAAGAGGCATATAATCCTCCATCTATTCCCGCATTATTTACTAATAAAAATATATTATCAAATTTATCAGAAACTTTTTTAGCCATGTTATTTACTTCATTTGAATTAGAAATATCTGCTTTAGCTAAAAGAATTTCAATTTTATGATCTTTCAGAATAATATCACGGGTTTGTTCTAAACCATCAATATTAATATCATTTATTACCAAATTTGCACCTCTTTTAGCGAATGTTTTTGCCATTTCTCGTCCGAAACCACTTCCAGCTCCAGTAATTAAAGCTACTTTTCCTTCTAAAAATTTGTTATCTATCATATTTATCCTATTAACAAAATTTAAGTTAAAAAATTAAATTAATTTTTTATTATTTATTTTCCAAAAAGGCCTTTACTTTTTTTATATAAACCAATTAACTTCATTGCTGGAGGTGTTTCAAATGCAATGTCTACATCAATGACTGCTGGTTTATCGGATCCAAAAGCTTGTTTAAGAGCGGGTTTAATATCTTCAGGTCGTTCAATTTTTTCTGCAAAACATCCAAAACCTTTTGCAATTTCAGCATAATTAATCGGAGGAAAATCAACATCGCAATATCTTTTTTCAAAATTATTTTTTTGATTACTTTTAATCATACCCCAAGCGCAATTATTCCCAATTATGATAATAATAGGTAGATTAAGCCTTACGGCTGTTTCTAATTCTTGTACATTAAACATAAAACTTCCATCCCCCGTAATACAAATAACTTTTTTATCTGGTTTTGCCATTTGGACTCCAATTGCGTGAGGTATTCCGGTTCCTAAATGTCCCATTGAAACCGGATAAAAAGTACTTCTTGGTGCACGAGGCTTAAGGCTAACTAAGTCCATTGTAAAAACAAATATATCCCCGCCATCAAGAACTAATTGAGCATCATCAGGTATAAAGTCTAGTACTTCATATGCTAGTCTATGAGGTTTCATAGGTAATTTGTCATATTTTAATACTTTATCTATAAAATCTCTATCATTTTTTCTAATATCTTGTAAATAATTGTTCCATTCAGACCACTCAGTTATTTTTTCTTTAGGAAGGTTCTTCTCCATTTCAATTAAGAGTTGATTAATCACCGCTTTTGCATCACCAGTAATTCCAACCTCTACAGGTCTATTTTTACCAATTTCTTTAGGATCAATATCAATTTGAATAATTTTTTGATCTTGATTCCACAATGGAGATGCTCCATAAAGTATTGTATAATCCCATTTACAACCGACTGATATGACAACGTCTGCTTCAATTGCTGCCCTTCTGTAAGCATTAGCAGTCAATTTTGCTCCTACAAAAGTTTTATTTGTTGTAATTCCTCCTATACCGTTAAAAGTTGTTCCAGCTGGAATATTATAAGTTCCTGATATTCTTTTCAATTCTTCAAAAGCTCCTGATGCATTCACGCCACCACCGGCAACAATTAAAGGTTTTAGTGAAGTTTTTAAAATCTCGACAGCAGCTTTTATTACATTGGGATTACCTATAGGTCTATAAACTGGTCTGTATTTTTCAGGTTCTAAAATCTTTTTAATATCTTCATTTTTTGCTTTTCTTACTAAAGCAGTTTCCCTCAATTCAAGAAATACAGGCCCTTGTCTTCCAGACATCGCAGTTTTAATTGATCTCTGAACAGCATGAGGAATCTCATAAGGATCTTCTACAGAAACTTGTAATTTCGTTATAGGTTCCATTAATTTTAGCTGATCTAAACCTCCTTGAAGTATACCAGTATCATCAAACATTCTAGCTATTTGTGCGCCTATAACCAACATAGGAATGGAATCTGCGTTAGCTGCAGCAATTGCCGGAACTAAATGCGTGACTCCTGGACCTGCTGTTCCCATACAGACCCCAATTTCGCCAGTTGCTCGAGCCCATGCATCAGCTGCGTGACCTGCTGCTTGTTCATGTCGCACCATTACGGTATCGATCCCTTCTTTGCGACCATATCTTTCTATAGCATCGTAAATTCTTAATAATTCGCCACCAACAATTCCGAAAATTTTTTTAACGCCCTCTTTTAAAAGGCATTTAACTAATAAATCTCCACCATCTAAAGTTTCTTCAGCCATATAAAAGATTTATAAAAATTTAAAAATAAACTTTTTCACTATGAGAAATAATAACAAGAATAATCAATGAGATGAATTGGTATCATATTAAAAAGCAATTAATTCGATATAAAATCCTAGAGAATCTTTTGTATCAAGATAATAAAAATTAACCTTCCCAACTGTGCCGGTTTGTATTACATCTATATAATATTCTTTTTTATAATGTTCTATTAATTTATCTGCATCTTTCGTATAAATCCCCAAGTGATGCAATCCTTCTTTTCCTTCTTTAAGGAATTCTAAATATAGATGATCTCCTGTGGATTCTATTACCTGACATATCTCAAATTGTTTACCTCCAAAAGTTTGCATAATCTTCTTCATTTTAAACGTTACTTCTTTATCGTGGTATATTACTGTCGAACTTTGTTCCACTATATTTAAGTTTTTTTTAAAATCTAAAAAAGTCTCTAGCATTTTTTTTGATTTATCAATATCTCTCACTACGATGCCAATCTGATCAAATTTTTCTAATTTTATTTCTGACATAGTAAATCAGGGAGTTTATTATTTAACTATTTGTGCGAAATCTAACTTGCCTGTTGGTTTAATTAAAGGAAAAACTCCTTTTACAATTAAAGATTTTAATTCTTCTGCCAATTTAATTGCTCCATATCTGTCTGACTGTCGTAATACAACAGGAATTTCATGTCCTTCAAAATTAATGGTCTTTAAATCAAGTTTAAATGCTTTCGGACATAAATTTGTGCAATTCCCGCAATTAAAACATCGTGAGCGATCTATTGCTGTTATCCAATTCTCTTTTATTATGAAAGCGTTTGTTGGGCATATGTCAATAATATCGCACTTAATACAACTTTTACATTCCTCAGGATTAAACTGCATATAAAAATTTTTATCCCAAACATCAGCATAAGTGGCCTCCCCTACTTTTTCGCGACCTACTAGACTTAAAATAGTTAAAGGCACATCTTTATCTGATTTAACTATATTATCAAAGATATTTTCATTTAAAATTGGAATTGGGATTGCTAAACTACAAATCGGTTCTAGTCCGTAAGATGTCTTAAAAGCGCCCATATATTCTGGTTTCATTTCACTCATCGGAGCAATCGTCATCATATTGGGTTTAACTATGTAATTACGGGTTCCAGGGCCAATTAAATATCCTATACTTCCGTTTACTAAGATAGGGGACCCAACACCATAAGTTAAGAATTCTGGATCATTTTGGAAAGGGTTCAACGCACCACATCCCGAAAAGGTGATTTCAGTCTTATTTGCTTCAAAAGGGAGGCAAGAGAAGATAGTATCGACCTTATAAGATTCACAATTAATCATTGCATTGTAATTTTTAATAGCTTGTCTTGTTCCCATTAATTTAGCAAATTGCATATCGTCTAAAGTCAAGTTTTTAATAATATTTTCGCCTTCACTACTTTCAGCAGAGATTTCTATAGGCTTTCCTTCTACAAAATCTCTAAAAAGAGAACCACCACAATAATTTTTTCTTGTTTTACTTTGCGCAGTTCCATAGATTATTAAATCTACTATGCCCAAATATTCATTTGGGCACGGTCCAGGAAATGTCGGAATTCCATTTATACTTACTTCAGTGAATTTTCTTAATGTTTTTGGTGGCGATAGTCGGAATGAGAAGATTCCCATAATTCCACTCATAAGTCCTTTAGTAGCAGTTGTAACAACATCAACATCATCAAAATGAACTTTTTCACCATCATTTATATGATCTATTAAGTCTTGAACAGTTAATATAATCGCAGTACCTTTCTTAATTTTTTCATTTATTTCTGATAATGTTCTTTTCTTTGCCACAAAAAACACTCAATTTTTACAAAATAATATCATTCTAAATATTTAATTATACTAAAATTTTTTTATAATATTTATACTTACAAATCTTAAAGAATTAGATTAAAGAACATGCATTTTATTGGAGGTCTCCAATTTTTTGTCTTATTTTGAATCTAGGTTAAGAGTAAATTTCGACAATATCAACGAAGTTAAAAAAAAATTGGATTTTTATGAGAGATTAGGAGTTAAAAATTTGATTTTAGAACCAAAAAATGATATTAGAAGAATATCATTAGATTTAAAAAAGAAAATTGAGAATTTAACGAAAATTAATTTATATTATCGTATTACTTTAAAACCTTCAGGTTTAAATGAACTTAAGAACATAATTAAGGAATATAACAATTTTACAGATCTTCTTTCTATTGAAACACCAGATAAAGAAACTCAACTTTATGCTGCAAGGGATTCTAGAGTGGATCTTATCTCTTTTTCAGATCAAAAGATAATAAAAACATTAACTCCAGGAGTAATTTCTTTAGCAAAACAAAATAAAACGTTTATAGAATTTTCTTTATCACCAATCATGCTAACAAATAAGTCAATTCAATCAAAAAATTTCAGAAACTTGTATCGTTTTTTAAGATTAATTAGAAATTTAAAAGCAAATTATATCATAAATGGAAATTTTGAAGATTTATATGATTTTAGACATCCAAGAGCTTTGATAAGTATATGTAATTCATTATTAGAAATTCCATTAAGCGAGGCAAAAAAAGGATTTAAAGAAAATCCCCTTATTTTATTACAAAGAGTTCAAAAAAGAAGAGATAAAGGTTTCATTGAAGAAGGAGTAAGATTAATTAAGAGAGTTGAATAGAATTGGTCAAAATAGAAAAGCAGAGATATGTTTTGTTTAAAATAATAAAGGAAACCGATACATTTTTCGATAAACAAGATATACTTCGATTAATTTGGCGCTCTGTATGGAGATACTTTGGTATAAAAGGGGCAAATAAAACCGGGTTATGGCTATATAAGCTAGATTTAAAGAGAGAAATCGGAATAATAAGGTGTTCAAACGAAACAAAAGAGGAAATGATTTCAGCATTGACATTTATAAGAGAGATCAATGGAAAAAGAATAATTTTATCTCCAATAAAGACTTCAGGAACAATTAGAGGGTTAAAAAACATTAAAAATTAAATAAATTAATTGTAAAAAATAAACTTTCAATAGTAATGAAAGGTATAAGCTTAACAAGGGCATATATTCAGAGTATTGACGATCCTACTAATATTAATTTAAATATATCAATATCGGATAAAAGATATTTAAAAGATAATCCATATTTATTAGTTATCCAAACGAATCAAGAAAATCGTGCAAGATTAGCAATTTACCCCGTTAAAGTAAAAAATCTAATTAAAGTAAGTTTATTTGGTTTAAAAACGTCAGATAAAACTACCTCATATTTAAGCTTATCCAAAATATTCCAAGAATTTGATATAATCCATACCTCTGGTTTAATAATAAAAGGAAATGAATTACATTATGAATGTTATCTTAATTTAAGTTTATCTGATGTTAAAACTGAAGTTTTAAAAGTCGCTTTAAATAAGATTAAAAATATATTTAGAGATATATCAATTAAAGAGATTTGTTTAAAATAAAAAAATAACAGATATTTCTATGAAGCTTTGGAGAATTATCCTCAAATTTCCGAATGGCATAGATCTTAAGAAAGAGCTTGAATTATTCGATGCTAAATCTTATTTTGGAGGATATTTAAAAATAAAGAGAAGTTATTTTAATGAGCTAGCTAAAATAATTAAGATAACAAAAAAATATTCAACAAGTAGAGCGATTGAAAAGGTTATTGGACCAGAAAACGACGAAGATTGGACATTCAACCCATGGATGCTTTTCATAGTAAAAGATACAGAAAAAAATAAGCCCTTTTGGCTATTTGTAAAGAGGGAAAAAGACCTCTCTGGTTCATTAGTAGCAATTGGTCCAAAACCCTATGCTGAATATACCAATAAACAGAACAATTCCGATGCGAGACGCGAGATAAAACGACTTATAAACTATATTATTGCATATTTAAATAAATTTCAATGTTTAATCTTACTCCCTAATTTTCTACGATAAATTTGTGTTAAAGAATACTAGACTTATTTAATAAAGCTCCAATTTCGAAGCTAATGATAACTAGTTCAAATTATCCTAAATTAAATAAATACATGAGTATAAATTTGTAAAAATTTAATATTCAAATTAAATTATCACTTTTAACGTGAAATATAAGGAAAATTAAACAATTTAAAAATAAGTGATTTATTAATCTTGAAAAAATCAACAACTAAAATCTTTTTTTGTTTGCTTATAATTCACATGTTTTTTACTGTATGTTTTCTTACAAATAACAGTTATGCCATTATTATAGATATTGAACCTGATTTTGGATACGCTCCAGAAATAGACGGTGATATTGATAGATCTAAGAAAGAATGGATTAATGCCACGAAAGAAGAAATTAGTCTAACAAGTTTAACCCCTACTGATAAGGGAATACCAATTAAGTTATGGGTAATGCAAAATAAATCAAATCTTTATATTTCTATTCAATTTGAGCTCGAAAAACATGAATCTCAAGAATTTATAGGAATTTTAATTTCTGATAGTGAGGCTACAAGTAACGAATCTTTTGTAGATGCAAAAATCCTTCAATTTAATGATTTAGGAGGGATAAACGAAAAAGATGAATACTTAGATTATTACATTTTAAACAATATATTCTACAAAGATAGAGAATCTAATGGGGAGGCTGCTGCCAAATTAGATGGAAAAGAAATCATCTATGAATTCAGAATACCTGTTAATAATTCAGATGATGACATTAATGATGTATTTTTAGATTTTGGAGAAACTTATGCTTTTAAAATCGTTTATGGTGAAAATCCTAATTATCCTACTAGCTTTAAAAAAAGTAACATTGTTTTGATTGATATAGAATACCTCCCTAAAGGTGAAGAAAATCCATGGATTTTAGTGCACAATATTCTATGTATAATTATTTTTATTGGTCTTGGAGGGCTTTTTGCTTTGTATCTCTATAAAATAATTGTAATAAAGAAGAAAATTAGAAGGGTAACGGAATAATATGCCAAAATTTAAAAAAGAGCGAAAAAAAGAATCAAAATCAAAAAGGATACCTGATGATAAATTAATATTAAAGTCTGTAAAAATCTCAGCTATTCTTGCGGGAGTTTTTTTAGTCTTATCGCTGTTCTTTAATGGAACGGAGTGGTTTTTTGAAGGAATAATTATAAAATATGTAAAAAAAGAGATATATTGGGAAATATTAGACCACTCAATCAAAACGAGCGTAATTGTTTTGGAATTCTTTTTTATGATGATTAGCCTAGGAAATTATAAAGAACTAACAGGAAAACCAGTTAAATTAAAAGAAATTTTATTTTTATTAGGACTATCCTTGATCCAAACAATTCGTAGTCTTGTTGTTTTTATTCTTACTTCAATTGGAGTGTTTGCGATTCTATTTTATTTATATTTAATTCAAGAGAGTTAAAGACAAATAAAATATTTTTTAATAATTCTTAAATCCCTTAATCATGAAAACGGATCTTATTTGCATTGGGCACCGTGGGACGAGAATTAATTTTGACGAAAATACTTTACAAGCTTTCGATAAAGCTATAAAAAATGGAGCAGATTATATAGAATTTGATGTACGAGAAACAAAAGATAAAAAATTAATAATAATGCACGATCCTTCTCTAAATAGAACTACAACAGGTTCAGGATTAATAAAGGATTTTTATTACGATGAAATAAAGAAATTTAAGACAAAAACTAATAAAGAGCAGATTCCACTTTTAATAGCAGTTCTTGATAAATTTAAAGGTAATACTAAGTTTATGATTGATTTAAAAGAGGATAATATATGCGAACAAGTACTTAAATCGGTGAATGAAAGAGATTTATTACAAGATTGTGTAATTAGCGGAAGAAATCTAAAAAATTTAAAATTAATTAAAAATAAATTTCCGAGATGCAATATATGCTATAATATTACCAAGGGAAAGGATTTAACAATTCAAGAATTTATAACATATGGTCAAAAAAAAATCCCTTTTAAAATTGATATGATTGGTCTGAGATCAACCTTGGTATCTAATAAATTTATAGAAATCTGTAAAAAAAACAATATTTTATCTTTATCATGGGATTTCTTTCGCTACGATAAACCCGTTGATAAGATTAAATCTTTAATAAAACAGGGGATTAATGGAATTCTCTTCGATGATTATAAAAATATCCCTATAATTAAGCAATGGTTGGAAGAATATTAATCTTTTGATTCGATTATCGATGAGCCTGTTGGAAGGCTCAGAATAATCTCATCAATAGATAATAATTTTATCCATTTTTTCATGCTCTTATCAGAGTTTTTAAGAAAATAGGTTCTAATTTCTTTAGCTAATTTACCTTTTGTCAATCCAGTTTTTGATGGTTTTATAATAATAATGTTGTCTGATTGCTCCATAATAGCATTTTTTGGGCCAGATAATATTTTCGGATAATATTTTTTTATGCTATCGTCTGAATTAATTTCCATCTCAAATAATTCTAAGCCTATTGCTAATTCAGTTTTAGCGTTTTTTATAAATTTTTTCTTGCCAGTTATTATAAATGATCCCTTTGGTAAATACTCACCAGAAGGTGGACTTCTAGAGATTTGTGATGGTAAAACATAAAATACATCAACCACCCCCCAGTTCTCTTTCCACGCGCGAGAAAAACTTGCTACGAAATCTGCCGCTTCTAGAATGGTACCTTCTGGAATTGTTTCATTTTCAGGATTTTTTATAACTATTAAAGGGGAACCTGGGAAATCTGTATGAAATACTAAATCATTTTGATCCAAATATCTCTTAAATATAAGTTCATTAGAGCTAGCATCTCTGCCCCCTATTACTAGAAATTCGTTTGAAGATTTAAACCATCTGAATTTCTCAAACCATTTTTTTTTTGGCTTCTTAATTAAAAAATCAATTTCAGTTTCTACTGAATCCTTTTCTAGTTTTAACTTCTCAATGTTTAGTTTTGTTTTTTCAATTGCGGGAACTGTACCCCTAATTTTTTTTTCTGCTTTTTTTCCTTTCTCATAAATTACATTCGCATTTTCTCCAATGCTTCTGTTTAAATCTAAATATATCTCATCATCGTTAATTTTTATAACAACCAGCTTAGTAGATGGAATTATTTTTTTAAAAAATTCTGTTCCACCTAATTTTTCGAGCTTAGCTTTTTGTAATTTATCATTAATTTCCTCCCATTTATACCCCTTTGACTTAGCAGTTTTAATAACATTTATTAGCTTTTCTAAAGGTTTGAAATGGGTATAAATAAAATCACCACGTTCATAATATTTTTTCTTCTTTAGTTTAAGTTCTTCCAAGTATTCTAGTTGATTTTTTAAAATTTTTTCCTGTGTTTTAATTTTTTCTTTAATTTTTTCGTTGCTTGGTTTCTTTATAATTTCAGAGTCTATTTTCGAATAGAAGTTATCAACAGCGTTATTAAATGAATCAAATTCACGCTTATTAAATTCATTAAACATTTCTAATTCAAAAGGGAAAACATAATGCTCTTTTCCAACATCATCTATGACGATATGGGCTTTAATATTACCAAAAAGTAACTGATTTCTTAAAGCTTTAAATGATTTGAATAATTTATCAATGTCTGTATCATTTAAATCTTTTCCATTTAAATTTTTATCAATTTCAGCTTTATAACATATTTCTTCACCGTATAATCCTGCAATATTTATATTTCTTGCCAAATTTTTAACAACTTCAACATCGGTGCCTTTAATTAGTTCTTTAAACTCGTTTTTATTTAATGTCAAAAAATCTTTACCTTTAGACTTAGGAAAAAGATATACCTTTCCAGCTAAGATATCTCTATCCTTAAATTTTTTATATTTTTTTGCTACTTTTATTATGCTTTTTTCATCAACAAGAATGAAATTTCCTTTATTAAATAGTTCTATTATGAGTTTCCAAGGCTCCGTATTAGTATTATATAATTCAAAAATTACAATTCTATCAAAATTATGTTGAAAAATTTTTATAATTCGTCTATTTTTTAACAATTTCCTTAAAGATATTATATATTGGGAAGGATATTTAGGAATGGGGTAATCATATTCCGTTAAATTTATCCTAGCGTCGCTTTTAATTATTAAATTCTTTTTTCCTTCATATGTATTTAGTTTTAGTATAAGTAAATCTTCAATCTCATACACGTTGGAAATTGTGGAATTATTTAGCATTTGGTCAAGTTCTTTCGTTATTGCGAATACATCGACATTTGTAAATAATCTCATTATTTTCGGTCTTTTTTTTAATTCCAAGTTGTATAATGATTTTTATAATAATAATTATTTATAATAATAATCATCATGGCGTCCAAGAAAAAGCGCGCTAAAAAGTTCGATGTTCGTAAAAAACGAGCAAAGATATTAAAAGAGAGAGAAAAAAAGCAACCAAAAGTAGAGCGAGAAGAAAGGGAAATAAAAAAGAAATTTAAAACAGAAAAAGAAGAAAAATTGGAGATTAGATTGGCAAAAGAGACAAAATTGTATTGGATCAGGGCAGCGACAGGTGCATTGAGTGCATTAATAGGAACATTAATAGGTCTAAAAAGTTGGTGGCTTTTTATTTGGATGTTAAGCTTTTGGTTCGGTTTTCCTTTTTTGGTGAGCTTTTTCATTTTAAGATATGAATATGATAAAGAGGAATGGGATTGGAAAAATATAATCAAGCCAGGTATAGGGATTTACTTCTTTTTGTTTATGATATTTGCAATACTGATTCATACATTACAAGTAATAGTATAATTGATATTATAATTGAATTCTTTGCTTTACTTTTTTTTCAATTTTTTCTTTAGAAATGAAAATAATCTAATAAAATTTCTTTTTAATATCCAATGTTCAATACTGAATAATTCAACTTTTCTTGACGGAGTCTTGATTTATATATTATTAACGCAATTTTAGAATAATGAATAAATTTAAAGAGTCTCTTTATGATTATTTTGAAATGATGTCGTTAAATTTTTCGATTGTGGTTTTAATATTTCTCAATGTTAAAAACGTGCTTCTATAATTGTATTTTTTGTCTTACTCTTTTTTCTATTTTCTCTCGTGTGGTAAAGATTATCTCATCTAATTTGTAAATCCTATCACAATAGATACACTGAATTTTGAGGGGTTTTTCTTCTAATACGATGAATTCAGCATCGATAGGTTCTTTTTGTGAATTTGTAATACAGGTTATATTTTGACAGACAATTAATTTTTTTATTACTTCTGGAATTTTTACTTTTTTCTTTTCAATGACCTTATAATCTTCTATTAAAGAGATCGTTGCGTTTGGTGATAGAATAGAAATTTGTTGCATCTGAATTTCATTAAGAAAAATATTCTCAATTTTAATTAGATCCTTTTTAGGGAACTTTTTCGAAGGAACATTTATTCCTATTGTCATTAGGTCTGGTGATTCTGCTAATCCTGTGAGATCTAAAATAGTTAAAGCATATCCAGAGTCAATATGGTCAATAACTGTTCCCTTTCGTATTTTTTCGATTTTTAATTTGTCTTCAAACATTTCTAATCATAAAAATTATTGTATTTATTTCAAAAAAATTTTACTCCCCAATAAGGATTGCTATAATAAATAAAACAGTAGTGACTAGAAAATTAAAACTTAAATTATCATCTATTTCTAAATCTAAGTAGTCCAATAGGCCAATAGTAAATGCTCCAATTAAGGGTATTAAAAAAAAAAATAAAAGGCTTAAAATAAAAAATCCACTTAGTATGATAAGAAAGAGAATTCCTGAAAAATAAGATATGATAATCCCAGCAAATAATCCAATATAAGTTTTATTTGTGTCCCGAATATTTTTATATTTAGTTCCTATTGTTCTTCCAATTAAATTAGAAGCAATATCCCCAAAAATAGCCATCGTCATTGAAGTACATATTATCAAAGGTCCAATTGGTTGGAATAATCCAAACAATATTATTATTGAAAAACATCCGACCGCCATAGATATTTGAGGACCTAATCTCATATGATAACGCTCTTTTTCTTTTAATATCTGATTAACGGGTTTTAAAGGATATTGCTCTGGTTTTAGAATTCTCACAAAATCAGCTGTTAGTAATCCGATTAATGAAATTCCTACAAGGAACACAACCAGATACTGTGTGAAGATCATTTTGTCTTTTTCAATGTTATATATTGAAAAAAAGATGTCTGATATAAATTCTGGTCCAAAATTTAAAAGGTATACAAAAAAATTTTGTACTATGAAACCAAGCGTAAAATAAAACAAAATTATTGCTAATACTACTAGATGTGTTAATTTTCTATAAATATCATATTTTAGTGGTAATTCTTTTGATGACTCTTGTTCAAAATTTTTAAAGATTTCTTTTCCTTTTTTAATTTTTCTCTTTTCACGGAGGATTAAAATATAAAATATAGGTAAAAACATAATGATATAACTTAACATTAATATATCAAAGGGAAAAACAATAAAATCAATCGTAAGGTGCCTTATATTGCTTACTATTAATAAATTAATTGATATTGAGCTAATCAAAACTAAAGAGTTGGCCAAATCATCGATAAAAGCTTCTTTTTCACCCTTTTTTTTAGCCAAAAAGGTGATATATAGCATAATTGATGCGTAAAAATATAAAAAGCAGACAATAATAAAAGAGAATATGTTCAATAATTACCAAACTCTTAATATTAATAATAAATTAAATTTACTCTCTAATTTTAAAATTTTGATTTAATAAAAACAAAGATTTTATAAAAATAAATAAAAAAAAAAATTTAAAATTGAGATTCATCGATATTTGGCATTTCGGGAGATGTTAAAGCTTTCTGAATTTCCATTGTCGGCAATTCATAGTCTCGCAAATCGCCAGTCATATATTCCTTATAAGCCAATAAATCAAAAAAGCCATGACCGCTGAAGTTAAATAATATAACTTTTTTTTCGTTGTTTTCTTTAGCTTTTAATGCTTGATCAATTGCCTCTTTTACAGCATGGGCTGTTTCAGGTGCTGGAAGGATTCCTTCAGTTCTTGTAAACTGAAGCCCTGCCTCTATTACTTCAGTTTGATGATGCATAGTTGATGAAATCACCTTATTGTTATGTAAAATTGAAACAATAGGGGCTATTCCATGATATCTTAATCCTCCTGCGTGAATTGGACTTGGAATAAATGTATGTCCCAACGTGTGCATTTTTACTATGGGTCCTTTCATAGAAGTATCTCCAAAATCCCATCTATATTCTCCTTTACAAACACTTGGACATGCCCGTGGTTCCACACCTATTATTTCTACATCCGGGAGTGTTCCATATAATTTGTCTCTGGCAAAAGGAATCATTAAACCTGAGAAATTAGAACCGCCTCCCATACATCCAATTACAACATCAGGCTTCACTCCAATTTTGTTAAGTTGCATCTTTGCCTCTTGACCTACAATTGTTTGGTGCAATAAAACAAAGTTTACAACGCTTCCAAGAGAATATCTTATAGTATCACTTCTTAAACTGTGTTCTACTGCTTCAGATATGGCGATTCCTAAACTACCAGGGTGTTCTGGGTCTTTTTCTAGAAAAACACTTCCAGATTCAGTAAATTTCGAAGGACTCGCGTGAACTTCAGCATTATAAGACCTCATTAAAATTTTCCTGCCTGGTTTTTGTAAAAAACTTGCTCGAACCATATAAACAGTACATTTAATTCCAAATAAATTACATCCGTAAGAAAGTCCAGAACCCCATTGTCCAGCGCCTGTTTCTGTTACCAATTCTTTGAGTCCATCTTTTTTAGCATAGTAAGCTTGTGCTATAGCTGTATTTGGCTTATGTGAGCCTGTAGGTGAGTAAGATTCATTTTTATAGAAAATTTTTATATCGTCTCCTTCTATTCCTAATGCTTTTTCTAAGCCTAAAGCACGATGGAGTGGAGAAGGCCTATATGTTTTTGCAAATATCTCCCTTAATTCATTTGGGATGGGAATGACAGGTTCTTGAGATACTTCTTGGAGCACACATTCTTTAGGAAAGATTGCAAAAGCCATCTCTGGTGGTGCTGGTCTTCCATCCATAGGATTGACTAAAGGCGTCATAGGGGAGGGCAAATCAGGTAATATATTAATCCATTCTTTAGGTACTTCGCTTGGTTGCAATAAAATTCTAGAGTTAAAATAATCCACCATTGTAATTACCATTTATTTTGTTTATTTCCACATTTTAAATGTGTATTATTATATTATTGGGGATCAATAATTATTAACACACATAGTAATGTGAATTTAATAGTTTATACAAATTAAAAAAGTATTAGAAATGAGATCGATTTGATATGATCTAATCCAATGAAAGAGGCGTTAATAGTAAATCGCTTTAAACAAATTAGTTTATAAATTAATAGAAAATTAATCCAATTTAATGGATTTATCTCCCTTCGAAGATTTTGGCAAGATTTTTAGCTGCAATTCTTGTAACTTTTACAGTTTTCATTAAAGTGTCGATGACAGTTCCAGCACAGACAATTACTAAGCGCCCTGCATTTGTTATAACAATATATCCATCTTCAGCCCTTACGATAACTTCACTTAAATCTTCTTGAAATAGTGTTTGAATCGTTGATCTTCCTGTCATCAAAAGAGCGCTGGCAAGACCACAAAATTGATCTCCATCAACGTGATATTGTGGCAGAGCAGAAAAGGCAATTTGGTAGCCCTCTTGAGACACAAGAGCAATAGCTTCTATATCTGCATTTGAGGTAATAAACGTAATTTGAGGGCTTATCTTCTCTATGTCGTCGTTGGTAATTCCAAGATCGGTTCCAAATTGTATCATAATCACCTTATTGGTTAATTTCCTCGAGTTTTTTTTATTAACGAAAAATTAAGTTATAAATTGTTATTATTATTATGAATTTTACTAATAAAAATATTATATATATAAGTTGAATGAATTTAAGTTAAAATAAATAATATATATAAATTTTTTAACTGATTTTTATAATAATTTTAATTCTAATAGTGTAAAAAAATTTAAAACAACTAAAAACACATTAAAATTATATAAATTTAAATTATATTAGATTCAAAAAAGGTTCAAAATCTACCTTTTAAAAAGTTGTATTAGTGTGGATTAGATTTTTTGATTGTTGGATAATTAAATTAAACACTAAAATTAGATGACTTATTAGATAATGATTACTACAAGAGAATCTATTAATTATCAATTTTCACTAATATTTGGATATTCCTCTCCAAATGAAGATTTGATTGTTGGAGATGTCATCGGCCCACGTAAATTGGCGCGAGAGAAAGTAAACGAGCTTTCAGTCGAAGTCATGAAATTTTTAAGAATGTACAACGCTATGTTAAGAGATTATACTGGATCTGAGGTGTTTAGTATCGAATTTTCACTTCTTAACTTAGATAAGAGCTCTCAGATGAAAATATATCCTAAATCAATGATTTTTATTCCTAGTAAATATAAAGATTGTGAAAGTTTATTGCTTGCTTTAAAACCAGAAACAGGTGTTTTAAATACTCATAAATCAAGAAAAGAATTAACTGAAATAAGTCGTTTATTTTTTGAAGTTGAAGAGTTTACTGATCGTCCTGAATTAGAATACCAAGAAAGAAAACACGTAATTGACCTATTTGCCTCTCGTTTTAGCATGAAACTTTATGGGAAATTAATTGAAGATAAATGGAATAAGAAATTAGTAGGATTAAGCACGTGGCTTCCAACAGAAAAAGAGATGTTAAATACATTTGCTTCAATAAAATCTAAAATAGAAATATTGTTGTATAAACGACCATATGAGATGATAACTTCAGGTTCTCAATTTGAAAAAGTAAAAACACCATTTAAAGGGCAAACCGCAATCGATCATCTCAAATTTTCAATTTCAGAACCGAGCGCTAATTTTGTTATCGAAAACACCCTTAAACTTGGGACAGATCTTATAGATTTGGCAAATACAGGTACGATTGATGAATCCCAAGACGAGATAATCTCTTATCTAATTAGTTGTCTTGAAGAAAAAATTAGAAATATTGAAGAACAGTGTTCAACTAAAAGAGTTATTATAGAAATAGGAAAACATTTAGGTGATTTAGAGAGTTATTTTAATAAATTTTTCGAATATTCTAAAAATTTTCTCAATACTGGAGAAATAGGTACTTTAACTGAACTCTTAGATAAATATAAGCAGTTTATTATGGAAAAAGGAAAATTAGAACATGAAAATTTTGAGGATATTTGTAATTTAGCAATTAAATCTATAAAGCAATCAATTATTCAGATAGAGACTTTAAGAGCAATAGAATTAGAATCAGTATCATACTATTTTTCAGAACTATTCAGAAATAGTATATCATTAATTAAACAAGCATTACCAAAATATTTATCTCGGAGAAGGTTAAAAACTTCAATTATAGTTTTTATAAAAGATATGAAGGAAGAGTTTGATAAAGAACAGAAACCCGTGAAAATCTTAGGTCATAAATATTTAGAAAAATTTTATACATATCTTCTTAATCAAATTGAAATAAATCCCTTAATATCGTTAAAAGGATTTAAATTTAATGAGGAAGATTTAATAAAAGAAGTTATTAATTTAATAAAAGAAAATTATCAAATTTTTTTTGATACAATTGATTTAAAGATCAGCGATTTAGTTTCGTTTGCTGAAATTTTGATGGAGAAGGACTCAAATATTATTAAAAAACATATTGACAAATTTAAGAAATATTCTGGCGAATTAGATTTTCTTTTAGGTTATATCTTGAGGTACTCTACGATTAACCGCTATTTAAAAGAGGAACCCGATGAGGAAATATCGGATCCTGTAACTTTTGCTAATAAATTTCACCGTTTTTTAGAAAAGCGTATAGGTGGAATCGATTTAGATTGGAAAACTCTTATACTTGAATGGATAATAGATTATTCAAAAAAATTTTTTAAAATGGAAGAACAAAAAGATTGGAACTTAAAAAAAAATTACAACGATTTTATTAAGTATTTAGAAGAGAGGAAATTAAAAGAACAAAAAATAGAGAAGTTTTTAGAGTTTTTAGATGGGTATATCGTAAAAATATCAGATGAAATAGAAAAAAAGCACTTATTAGATTTCTTAAAACAATACGATTTTTGCATTCAAAGTAAATCAGAATTTCCTAAATATATAAAAAATAAAATAGAAAATAAGATAAACTCATTAAATTTACAAGAAGATTTATTAATTCCTTATAAATTTTTTAGTATTGATGAAAACGATACGTTTTATAACTATTTAAAGGAGAGGGAATTAAAATATTTTTCAAAACTTATCCCTCAACCAGTAACTTTAATTTTAAAACATAATTTGACTAACGAAGAAATAGAATTGTTTAATGCTGATTTCTTTCATGTCTTTAATTTTCGTTTTTGGGGTAAAAATAATATTAAAATAGATTTAGCTGATAATTTTAAAGAAGTCTATCGTGAATGGGTGAAAGAGATATGATTAGTGGGATAAAAAGAAAAGCTTCAGCTATTGAAAGTTCCTTTAGATTTTTTCAAACTGTAGACTT
This sequence comes from Candidatus Hodarchaeota archaeon, assembly GCA_048887225.1. GTDB lineage: Archaea > Asgardarchaeota > Lokiarchaeia > Sigyniarchaeales > SOKP01 > LW40-45. Next base: position 28,450 of record JBHLJY010000011.1, on the reverse strand, counting down.
GATAATTAATCATTATAAAAGAGAGGCTGACAAACAGAAAATATTTGAATTAATGAATTCAATCAATAAAGACCCCACACTTTATGATCTATTAATTGCTACGGCTTCTATTCATCTATACCATAATTTAGGGATTCGGGTTGAAGATAGTTTAGAGATGGACCAAATGACTATTAAGTCAACCCAAAATTTAGAACTTTTGGAAAAAAAGATTTTATTTGACGAAATTGCTTTAATTCTAAAAGATTCCTTAAATTTAGAAATCGATCTGCTTTATAGATTAATTTATTTGGAGAATAAAATTATTTCTTTTTTAATTGAGGAAAGGAAATCAAACCTAAAAGAACTTCAGAAAAAAAGTTTGATAGAAGAAATAGAAGATCATATTGAACAAGACTTAATTGAAATTGTATTGAAATACCCTCCATTTTATTTTTACGATTTAATTGGTGATTTGGTTGGTCTTACTAATAAGATCAAATTTGAGATATTAGAGGAAAGTTCTGCTTTTAAAGACTTATCTGTTGAGATAGAAAAAAAATTGAAACGGGAAGAGAAAGAAGATAAAGTGATTGAATTATCTACTCTGAATAGGCTTATTAATAAAGTTCAGGATGATTTTGAGTTTAAATCTTATAAAGAGTTACAAATGTTAGCTATGTCTGTCAGAATGATTAAACGTAAAGTGATTGATTATAACTTCAATCGTTTTCCAATATCTATTCCTGGATTAAATACCTTTTTAAGGGCAAATAATATAAAAAAGCAATTAATAGAAAAAATCAGTAGTGCCCTTAAAGAGAAAATTAATTACGATCAATTTGAAGAAGTTGTATTATCGTTTTTAAAGTCGGAAATAATCAAACAACTTAGAACAAATCCGAATGATTTTATATACTTTTTACAAAATTTAAATGAAAATAGTTTTCAAGAAACAATTTATATGCTAAATAAATACGGAATCTATAATCTTTTACATTTAATTAATACAGATAATGATCTAGCACAAAAAATAAAACAAAATATGATTAGGTATAACATCGACAAATTTGATATAATGAACTTAAACAAAGAAAAAAAAAATTTAATTTTTATGGCTAAAAAAACTATTTGTGAATTAGGTGTTCCAATTCTCAACAAGATGATAAAAGGATTCGAAGATCTAAATGAATTCAGTATTTTGGAATTGTTATATAAAGATGATATAGAACTTCAAGAATTATGGAAAATTTTAGAAGAAAAAATTGGCTACTCTATTGATGATTTTCGCGAATTTGTTCGAAAAAAAGAAATAATTGATAGAGTTTTCATTCGAGATTTAAAATTAAGCTCCTATTCGCAGATTCTAACACTTTTGAATTTCGAAGAAATAATAATTAATATAGCAAAGCAAATTTTTTTTTATATCTTTTCAAAAATCGTGAGACAAATTAGCAGAATTATTGAAGTATATTTAAGAATTACTAACGAAAAAACATTGTTTCTTCTCGCTTTAAAAAAAATGTACGGAACTACAGATTCAGAAAAATGGATTTGGATAAAATTAGAAGAGCTTATTATAGATCGAATAATAAAAATGCAAAAAGAATTAGTTGTAATTTTTAATGCTTTAAATCAACCATTTCTAGTTAATGGATTTATTTTTGCTAGATTAACAAATACTCCTTTAAATGAAGGGATAAGTGAATTTAAAGACAAACCGAGTCTAATTTATGAAAATATTAAGCCATTAATGTTAAAAGCAGAAAGAATCTCTCCGATTTCTTACTGTATAGCATATGATTTAATTAAAAAATTTGAACAATTTGAAGAAAAACGTAAGTTAAAAGTTATACAGACCATAGAATCTAAAGAAAAAGAAAAAGAAGAGAAAAGGAAAGAAATTAGAAAACATCAAGAAATTAGTACTCTGAATTGGATAGAAAGAAGAATTACTTCTTCGCTTATGAGAATAACTAGTCCAGGGATTAATCCAAATCAATTATATTGGCAAGAAAAAGATACAAAAACGGCTATTGGTAATATTAAACTTCATAGCGAATTAAAAGGAAATGTTCTTGATTTATTTACTGAATATTTTCATTTTGCTATTGAAAAAATTAAATCACATGCAAAAGACATGAAATTACCAAATCAGGAGAAATTATATAATATAATTATTGAGATTACAGAAAAAACATTAGAGAAGAGATTAGGTCGTGCGCCCTCCTCTCGAGAAATAGAAAATATGCTTGAAGGTGAAAGGTTTGAGATCGCTAAGCAAATTGCGAAAAGAATAGGGAAGATCTTAGATAAAGCTTTATATTCCAAATTTAGAAGAAAGGGAAAATAGATTGTGTAGATTTATTAAAAACTCACCTTCTTTTTAGGGAAAATTTATTTTAAATTAAAAAAATAACAAAGATATTAAAATCATCCAAACTTAATTTATTTACAAATTAAAGCAATTTTTCACTCAACGAGCTATATTAGATGTCGTGGATTAAAAAGCAAATCCAGTATTTAATAGATTCTTTATGGCAGATTATTCAAGGATTCATTTTATTTTCACTTGCGTTCTCTGGTTTAGGATGTGCTTTATTATTAAGACATTTTGGATATAATGGAACTGTTATATCTGGTATTGGTGTTTTAGTTGAACTACTAGCATTAATTTTGTGCTATTTTATCTTTAAAAGATATTTAAAAACAGAGGAAATTAAAATACCTGAGCCAAAAAAGAAGTTAGGTTAAACAATTGTACTCAATCTATATAAGATTCTCCCAATTTCTTGGTGTTTTATGGGATTTTAAATAATCCCTAACATCTGTTAATAAAATTTCTGGTTTGTATTCCCAACCTTCGTATTTATTAAATGAAATGCATTTTAAACGATTAATTTTAAGATTTTTTTTAATCAAGAGTCCATAAATGGCGACTTGTGGAAGCGAAAACATAAAATTTCCTTCAGGTTTATAATCAATTACCTTAATGATATCATTTTGGATTTGAATCAAATCTATATGACCCGTAATGTTTATATTATTACTCGTTATCCAAATTGGAACCTCAATAGCTATAGAATCCTTATCCTTTATTAAGATGTTTTTCAAAATAGGAACATGGCCAGGTGTCTTATTAAATTGATTTTTGCGGTACGTTTTGTACACTTCTCGAGTATAATTCGGCAATTTGGTGTTTGAGCCTAACTTTATAATCTTCCCGGTACGAATTAATTTCTTACTAATACTTCTTAAGAAGACATTCTTAAGCCCTCTTATCTTAAATTGAGAAACTCTGGGAATATCTCTTCTATTAAATAGAATGTTTGGTATTGAACCTTGATAAACTTTTTTAAGATAGCTTCCAAGTTTTTTAATCTCTTCTTGAGTAGAGCTCAATTGGTTAAGTTTTTCTTTATGATTTTTTAGATTCCAGTTAAAACTGTATTTAATACTTTGATGATAAAAATCACGATGCTTTAGCATTGATTCGAGATCATTAATCATAATCCATTTAAACCTTAAACTAATCTAAGATTTTTAATGTAATAAAAATGATATATTAATAATTTATTACTTAACTAAAAATATAAAATTACAAAAAACCTTATTATTAATAATTTTAAGAGTCTTTTAGACATACAAATATTTTTAGATTTCATTGGATATAATGAAATATCCAAAGGAAATATAGTATACAATAAAGATTTTAGTATAGATTTTTTATCAGACCCTGTAGCCTAGTGGATAGGGCATCGGACTTCTAATCCGAAGGTCGCAGGTTCGAATCCTGCCAGGGTCGCTATAATTTTTTTAATAATTAATAAATCAATTGTTAATATTTCTTTTTCTTTGGTATTAAAACACATCTTCAATTATAATACAATATTTTTGATCAAGCATTTTAGATTTCATATATTTATATTAATAAGTGTAGTAATTATGAAAAATAGGTAAAAATATAATTTTGGATTGACTAATAATTATTTAATAGTAATAATTTATATTAATCGCTAGAAGGAGTTTTTAAATAGTTAAGGTGTTTTTATTAAACTTGACATATGAAAAGAGAAAAAAACCAGAATTAATATCAGAACTTAACAAATCAAGGGAGAAAATCTCGGAGTTAACGGCAAAATTAAATAGGTATAAGAATAAAGAAGCAGAATTTTCTGGAGAAATTCAAAAACTTCAATCTGAAATTAAAATTCTGGAAGCAGAGATAAAAAATTTAAACGAAAGAATTGATTCCTTAGAAAATGAAAAGCAGAATTTTGAGGACAAATTAGAATTAAAAGAGAAAAAAATTGATGAATTATTTCAAGATAAGGAGAATTTACTTAAAGAAAAATCTGTAATATTAGAAAGTAAGCACGATATTCTAGGACAGATAAAAGAAAAAGAACTGCAAATACAGCATAATAATCAAATCATTGAGGATTTGAGAGAAAAGTTTAAAAAATCAAGTTCCGAGCTCCTTAGTAAAAGTATGCAAATTGACAAGCTAGTTAAAAAAGACAAAAATCTGGAAGTCCAAGAAAAAGAAACAATAAGAGAATTTGAGGAGAAGATTAAGGATTTAGAAGAAGAATTGGAAAGATCTTATCAAGGACAAAAAAAAGAAATCGAAAAAGTTGCTGAAAGAAGCACTAAGATAATATCGAATATGGAAGATATATTCGAGCTTTTGAAAAAAATTTTGCCTCAAGCGAAAAGTAATATAAGGTTAGTTTTACCTGATATTCAAGATTTAAGTAAATATGAATTAATAGATATTATAAAAGAAATGCCAAATAAAGTAAGATTAAATATAGCTGCAAAAATTAACGATCCAGCTACCAATATTCTTATTAGTGAATTAAAAAATTATTGTAAATTCACAGATTATTCTGAAAAGAAAATTATAGCATTAAACATTGATTCTTCAAAATGCTTAATTGGAATTTTTAGTGGTGCAAAAGTAATAAGCATCTATTCAGAAATCTTAGAGATAATCGAAATATTAAATCCATCGATAATGGAGCCTTTTATAAGAGGTACAAGGATTTAATTTTTAGGAATTCATTATTTTTTATTTAAGATTAGGTATTATTTTGATTAACAGTTATTATTAAACCTTTGATTTTATATATAAATCTACTCCAACTAAATCCGATTTTGGTGAATAAGACTTAACAATTTTGGCATTGAGCTCTTTTTCAACAAACCAGTTTAATTTATTTAGTTTTAGATTTAGATCTCTTATTGCTTTTTTAATTTGATTAGGTTTTTTACAGAACTGATAATTGTGCAAAATTCCACCAGATTTCTTCATTAAAAAGCATACTATATCTATGTATTCTAAAGATCTTTCGGGTAAATTCATTATTATTCTATCTACTTTACTTTTTAATGACAGCCCTAATTGATTTGAAGGATCAAGGAGTTGTTTTATATTTAATTTATGGGGAATCACCTTACCTTTCATTTTATTCAATTTGATATTTTCCATAAGGTAATTATAAGCATCTGGATTCATATCAAAAGCATGTATAATGACATTATGTTTTTTAGCAATCTGAATGGAAGTAGGTCCAATTCCAGCAAATAAATCAACAATAATTTCATTCTTTTTAATATCACTTGAAGCAATACGTCGCCTTTCAAAAATTAATCTTGGTGTAAAGAAAGTGCATTTTACATCTAGTTTAAAAAGGCACTTATTCTCTTTATAAATAGTTTCAGAGTTATTTTCACCATACAGGAGCCCTAATTCTCTTAATCTATATTTTCCTTTGATTTTGCTAGTTTTTTCATATACTGTTTTAACTTTTTTATTTGTAATTGTAATCGCTTCGCCTATTTCTCTTTTAAATAAATTAATTTTTTTTTCATCATAAGATTTAAATTTATCAAACTCGATTATAGCTATATTTCCTAGTATATCATATGATTTTGGAACTAGATTAAAATATTTCTCTGGAATTTTATTTTTTAAAACTTCTTCAAGAGATTTATACATATATTTTGGATTTGGTATAGCTTTTTTAGATATAATTTTAAAACCAAAAGTATTTCCAATGGATCCTGTCAACTTATCTATTAAATAATTATTATCTATTAAAGGGAATAAAATATAATCGTTTTCTCTTAAGATTTTGTATTTTTCATCAATTAATTCGTAGTTTTTAAACTTTCTACTTATTAACTTGATAAAAGCTTGCCCATTTTCCTTTTTTGTTTTTAGATAATTAATGTCTTTGGTTTTAGTTGTCATCGTCTGTTTCAAATATTATAGAAAATTTAGTTTTAGAGTTTTTTAGTCTTTTAATCAAGTTACGATTTATATCGCTTGATGATTTTGTACAATTAATTAAAACAGTTCTATCACAGATATAATCGCTTTTTCGGAAAACTAAATCTTGTTTATCTAGTAAAGTTAAATATTTATTTCCAAAACCATAAAACGAATCAATTAGATTCTCAATTCTAACAGAGACCAGAATTTTTTTTTCATTTTTAATATTTTCTTTTAAAATAGGATTAAGATCTATACACGATTTTGAAGCATTAATCCCCAAAATACAGTTGCCTCTATTTGTAATATGGCTTTCTTTCGTTAATTCAATAGTAGTAGTATGAGTGCAGAGTATATTTTCGTGTCCATAAGCAAAAATTTTTTCCAGTATCGTCATTTAATATTATCATCTTTGAAATAATATAATAATTCTTTCAGATTATTAAAAACTTCAAAATTTGAATTAAATTTAGATTTTATTATGGGGATTAATCCAAAAATTGGATTATTTATAGAAAAATCAACATAATCTCCGAATTGATTAAAAATTTTTTCAGGGATTAAAACACCACATTTTTCATAATATTTTGAAAAAAGGTCGAAAAAGATTTCTGACTTTTTTAATGAATTCTCGTATATCAAATCATTTTTCCCAGTACTACTAATTGATTCATATTGTCCCAATGGAAATGTTTCGGATAATTCAAGGGGAATCATTCCAAAAAATTCAGTTATAAAAACAATATGTAAAAATTCTCTTGGAATTATGATATTATTGTTTATAGTATCCAACCACTTATTTATAGTTGGTGAGTTTACACCCTTTACGTCCAATTCTGGCAAAACAACTAGATATTTTGCTTCAATAGGGACTCGATAATGAATTTTAAGCTTTTTCTCGTATCTATGAAATATAGGTCTATTAATACTTTCACTGGAAGCAAATAATCTCCCATGGTTCTTGTAAATCTTCTCATGAATTTCAAAATATTCGCTATACTCTTTAATAATATTAGCAGCTTCTTTAAGAGCAGGATGATTTCTTATTCTCTGCTCTACAAGTTCCCATAAGTTTCCATCTCTTATAGCTTGCCTTATCGTTTTTAACTCAGAAAAAGAGAGGTATAAATTATGCTTTGCCAACAGTTCAGTTCTTAAGTTCTCATCGAAAGATTTCAATTCTTTAGGATTATATCTGCAACAAATAGGGCAATGGCAAGGAAACTCTTCTAATTCCTCGAGTTTTTTTGTTCCTGTTGATAATGTAAAATATCGATTTTCTTTAGCGAATAAGATATATGCTGCGGAATCCATTAAATCACATCCGCAAGCGATGGCTAATGAAAAAAATTGAGGTAATCCTAATCCAAACATATGTAATGGTTTGTCAGAAACAAGATTTTTTTTCACAGTTAATAAAATTTTAAGAGTTAAATCAAACCGATAATCCAGTAATGCTTTTACAAGTCCACCAATTGCATAAATCCCAAAATTAAGTTTGCTCATTTCATTTGTACTTAATTCTAGTAAATCAAAATATTTTGCTCCGTGTATTGGTCCAATCCAATGACAATTTTGATTAGTCCTTCTTTTAATATTATCTTTTGCTCTATTTAATGTTGTGAGCACTTTAGTTTTAGCTGTTTCATAATCATCGTCTAGTTGGACAGGTATATCTAAAATAACCGGAAAATCTGATCCAATAATCTCCTGAAATTTTTCAATAGTCTCTGGGTCAATATCTAATATATCAGTATTATAGATATATTGCTGAAATGCACCACAGTCAGTTGCGATTAGCCCATCAAAATCTAAATATCGATGTAATCCCTTTTTCAAGACACCTTCTTTTAATTGATCATTTTGATGAATGATATAAGCGTTTGTAAATATGCCTTGAGCACCAAATCTTTTTAATTCTGGCGGTTTCAATATATTTTTATAAGGATGGACGACGGGAAATAGGTTAGGAGTAATTATATGCTTATTTCCAATCTTAATTTTTCCAATTCTGCCAAGGGCATCTATATCTATTATTTCATAATTCATTTTTATGATAACTAAAGCTATGCAAAAACTTTTTAGTCAAAAAATTCATGTATACGGTCATTTTGGGCTAAAATTTCAAGCCAATCTATTTTCCCAAGAATATAATTTTCTGCCTTAACTTCTTTTATAATCAAATCTATTATAATTTTTGCTATAGAATCCTCTGATAAATCTGTAGTATCAATCTCATACATAGGTGATTTTATTTGTTTATGAATAAAAAAATTAGTGCAATTACCTAAAATCTCTGCTTGTACATTTTCTCTAATTTTCTCTTTCTTATAGCCTCTTTTTTCTAATCTTTTATACAGCTCATCTGGATTACACCGTAAAATAATGACGTAGTCAATATATTTATCGGGGATTGCATCGGAAAAATGTCCTTCGATTAAAAGAAATTCTGTGTTTTCTTTTTTATGTAATTCAATCAGATTTTCTACATATGGGATTAATTTATTGAAATCAACAACATAAGTTTCTCTCTTTTTATCATATTTAAGTGTTAAGTTTTCTGAAACTGCTAATTCGTTTAATGATATAATTTTTGCTTTAATCTTTTCAGAAATTTTTTTTGAAACTGATGTCTTGCCGCATCCAGGAGTTCCCGAGAGGATAATTATTTTCATTTATAAATAATTAACAGAGCCAATTAATTAAAAAAATAACGGTTAAAGGATGGTTTTATTTATCGAAAGAACCTTTTAATTATAATATAGTCAAAAATTTTTTTAACCATTTATTATTAGAATTGATCATTAAGCCTAATTTAATATTTATTTTAATTAAATTAAAACGATATGTTTTAATGTATCTTGGGGCAACGTTACGCGGAGGTGGCTTAGCCTGGTATAGCGCACGGCTGATAACCGTGAGGTCGGGGGTTCGAAGCCCCCTCTCCGCACCAAAAACCTAATTTCTACGATAAAAAAGCAAGATTTTCACCACAATCAATTAATTAATCATAATTTTCAATCCAGAAATCTGTCCAGTGATCTTATTGAGAGTCTTGGTTTCTATATGGTATTAGGATCCAATAGAGTTCAATCTTTTTGCCATTTGGATCTTCTTTTAATGAACTACTCTATCGGTTTTAAAAACTTGGTACAGTCATTTTTAAATAAAAAAAATTTCTTCCTAATCTATCACAGTAAGGGGGAAAAAACAAAAAAAATGTAATGAAAAATTATTACTCCGTATTTTCTTAAAAATGTTCCGTTTCACAATTATACAAAATCATAAGTATTTCTAATTCTAAAGGGATAAAGATATGATCATCAATGAAAAAAGTAAAAAATATATCATCGAAGATTTATTAGGATCAAAAGCTAGAATTAAAATTCTAAAAACTCTAGCATTAAATGACGAATTGAATATATCGTTAATTATTTCTAAAACGAAATTAAACCATTCTAATGTCAATAAGCATTTAAATCTTTTAAAATCATTCAATTTAATCCAAGAAAAGAAATTTGGACGAATTAAAATTTATAGATATAAAACAGAAAATCTTAAAGCAAAGATTTTAAAAAAATTCATAGAAATCTGGGAAAATAATTATTAAATTTAAAAAAAAACTAAAAATTTAATCTCAAACATGTAAAATTTTAAATTTAAGAATTTTTATTTTATTAATGAACTTTAACAATTCTATAATGTGAAAAAATGGAGATTGAAAAAAAAAGAGAGACTTCGTGGAAAATTCAATTAAAAGAAACAGAAGACTCCATAGAAATAACTTCCGTAGAAATTAGTGGTGAAGTCAAATTAATTAAGCTTGGCCTAATTAATGATGATAAATCTGTTAAAGTTGAGATGAAGAAAGAAGAGTTTCTCAAATTTCTTTCTCTAATATCTGCATTTAAAGACGTGGTTATTGGAGAAGAGTCTATATTACTAGAAAGTGAGTTAAATATAATTGAAGATAACTCGCAAGAAGTTCAAGAATACTCAGAAAGAGAAGACGAGGATTATCAAATAAAGTCAGAAGATTCAATTAAGGAAGACGAGAAGGATGAATTAAATCCAGAAGAATGGGATCCTTGGTAACTAGAACCATTTAACTTATTTTCTTGATTTGATATTCACAAATTTTTAAGTTAGAATTTTCAAGACAACAATATGGTTCTAACACAGATACTCTATACAAAGCAAACTCCCCGAAACCAGATAATAAACCATTAATGAAATAACAAAAAGATTTTGATTTATTTTCTAACGTAGAAGAAATATTATGATGAAGTTCTATAGCTATTAAATCTTCTGATATTTTTTTGGGAACAAAACGACCCCACCCTTGATTACTTATTATATTACAAAAGTGATTAACTAAATCATCTAAAGTTTTTGGTTTTAGATTTTCTTCCCATTGTTGTATTAAGGTCCAACCTGCTTTTTTTCCTAACCATACCAATAATGACTTTACACCTTCACCGTAAATTGATGATAAAATATCAATTAATTGGGGGGGAAAGAAAACAAAACGATTATTAAATAATTCAAACTTACCCTTATTATATTTTAAACCTTTTAATTTTAAGGTTCTCATAATTATAATCATTAATTTTTTATTATTTAATCTTTTCTAGCTAAGATGATTTCATCCAACACACATATTCATTTAAAATGAAATCTTGCTAAGATTCAATCAGATTAAGCAATCTATCATTAAGATTTTCAAAAAATTTAATTATCTTGAAAAATTCTTATTTTTAAAGTCTAAGTGATTAGTTATGGGTCATCGGAAAAAACATGCACCGAGACATGGATCATTAGCATTCCTTCCAAGAAAAAGAGCAAAATCAATTAAAGGACGCATTAGACATTGGTGTGATACCTCGGATGAAATTAATTTTCTTGGATTTGCTGGTTTTAAAGCCGGTATGACCCATATTATGTATATTGAAGATCAAAAAAATAGTCCTTATTATGGAAAAGAATTAATGAAACCAGTCTCTATAATTGAAGTTCCTCCTCTCCTCTTAATTGGTGTGAGACTATATAGTAGAGATGATTATGGGAAATATGTTTTAGGAGAAATTTTCACAAAAGAAATTAGTAATTATTTACCTCGTAAAATTAATATTCCAAATTTGGAAAGTTATAATTTTAACGAAATCAAGGAAGATTTAATGAATAAAATAAATCAATCGACAGAAATTAGAGGAATTTTTCAAACTCAACCCTACAAAACATCATTACCTAGAAAAAAACCAGATATAATTGAAATCAAAGTAAATTTAATAAAAAACTCAGTCGAAGAATTCAAGTTTGCTCTAGCACACCTAGGAAAAGAAATAAGAGCTCGAGACGTTTTAACTGAAGGAGATTTAATTGATGTAATTGCTGTAACGAAAGGGAAAGGATTTCAAGGTCCTGTTAAAAGATTTGGGATAAAGATTTTAACCAGAAAAAACAATAAAATTAAACGAGCTGTAGCGTGTATAGGACCTTGGCATCCTGCCAGAGTCCTTTATACTGTACCGCGCCCAGGGCAATTAGGATTTCATCAAAGAACGGAATATCATAAAAGAATTATGCAAATTGGTGAAAATGAGGAAGAAATTAATCCTAAGGGGGGATTAATCAATTATGGAAGAATTAAAGGAGATTATCTTTTAATTTTAGGATCTGTGCCCGGACCAAAAAAAAGATTAATCAGATTAAGAAAAACCATTCGGCCATTAAAATCATTTGAAGTTAAATCTCCAGAAATTACTTTTATAAATAGAGAAAGCCAACAGAGAAAATAATTCTGATATTATGGAAAAAATAAATGTTTACGGTTTGGATGGGAAGAAAAAAGGTCTAATTGAAAAACCCGAGATATTTAATTTCAAACCGAGAAAAGATATTATTCAGAAAGCTATTGAAATCATTCAAAGTAATAAGAAACAAATTCAAGGGAGAGACAAAAGAGCTGGTTTAAGAAATACTGCAGAGAGCTGGGGAACTGGACATGGAATGTCAAGAGCACCCAGACTTAAAGGCTCAGGATATGCTACAGCAAGAAATGTCGGTAGAGTACCTTTTGCTAAAGGAGGTAGAAGAACTCATCCTATAAAAAACGAAAAAAATATAACTAAAAAAATGAATAAAAAAACTCGTGAACTTTCAATAATATCTGCTATATCTGCTTCTGGAACCGCCTCATGGGTTCATAAAAGAGGGCATAAAATTCAACATATCACTGAGATTCCTCTAGTCGTAGATGATAAAATTCAAACAATTAAAAAAACTGAACAAATTTACTCAATTTTAAATGCTTTAGGATTTAAAGAGGAATTGATAAAAGTGAAAGAAAGTAAAAAAATTAGAGCTGGGAAAGGAAAGAGAAGAGGGCGCAAATATAAACGAAAAAAAGGAATTCTAATTGTCATAAAAGACGATTATGGAATAGTAAAATCTTCAAGAAACATTCCTGGAACTGAAGTTATTAATGTGGACAATTTGTCGATTGATAAATTAGCCCCAGGAGGGATTGCAGGAAGATTAATCATTTGGACTCAATCAGCCATTAATGAGTTAAAGAATAAATTCAAGGCGGTAATTTAAATTGGAGTCATATTACAAAATAATTAAAAGACCATTAATTACAGAAAAAACATTTGATCTAATTGAACATGAGAATAAATTAGTGTTTATTGTTGACAGACTAGCAAATAAAAGCCAAATAAAACGCGCAATTGAAAAACTCCATAAAGTAAAAGTTATAAAAATTAATACATTAATCACAGCTACAGGAGAGAAAAAGGCATTCGTTAAATTACATCCAGACAACTCTGCTCAAGACATCTCTATTGATCTGGGTGTTTTTTAAAAACTCTATTGTTTTTTGAGTTTTTGTTCTTGACACGCTAATAATTTCGAAAAAAACTTATAAATTCCTAGCATTTTTATTTAATTAAAAAAAGTTGCTATAAGTAAGAGTTTTGTTAAATTCTATTATAAAATTTTTACATAGTCTAAATCCAGAGATTATCGTTCAAGCCCCATCAAGAATTAATTTGATAAATCCTTTAGATGCTGTTGAGGGTGATTTCTGGATGCCTTCTGTAGCTATTAATGGTAGAGAGAATCCATTATCTGCTTTTTTCTACATAAAAAAGGTAACTGGTGTAAATAGAATAAAATTTTACAAAGTAAAAAAAAGTAGGGAAAATTATAACTTTGAAATAGAATATGAAGAGGAATTACAGAAGGATTTAACAGAGATAAAAAAAAAATTTACGGGAAAGTTCAAATTAATTTATGCTTGTATATATAGATTTCACAAAACAAATTCTATTTTTTGGGATAGATTTTTAGAGCAAAATTTTGAAATTGGACTCCTCACAACCATTCCTCGACAGAGTGGTCTAGGTGGTAGTGCAGCAATAATAATATCTATCCTTTATGGATTTGCTAATTATTTCAATTTATATAAAAGTCTTTCTTATGTTAAAGAAGCAGATTTTCCAATTAATAAAGATATAATTGCAGAAATGGCAACTAAAATTGAAGATGAAGATCTTAAGATCACTGCTGGTTATTCAGACCGTTATGTTATAAGTAGGGGCGGCTTATGCTTTTGTTCTTACTATGGAAAATTATTTCATAAAGATATTTCCATGGAACCATTGGCCGTTTACGATAGAATTGATAACACATATAATATATCTGAATTACCAATAATCATTTGTTTTTCTGGATTCTTTCACGAAAGTGGAGGTGTTCATAGTACGTTAAGAAAAAAATATTTACTAGAGGACCCTAAAATTCTAGATCATTACAGAAAACTTGCGAAAATAGCGTGGAAATCTCGATTTGCTTTAATGAAGCAAGATTGGAGACTTTTAGGAAAATTGTTTAAAGAAAACACTAATATAATGAATCAAGTTATGAGTGAAGCCGGATTTGAGTATGGAATAGGATTAGCAAATAATATTCTAATTAAATTAATAGAAGATCATCCCGATGTTTATGCTGCGAAATTAACCGGTGCAGGAGGAGGAGGATCTGTTTTTGCTTTAGTAAATCCAGAAAAAATTAACAAGGTATTGCAAGATTGGAAGAAAAACTTGAATGAGATAATTATTAACGATAGTTTATTTAATTCCAAATTTCCATCTTATCCTTTAGAAATAAGAAAACAACTTAAAAACGCTGAATTTTTTCGAATTAAAATAAATCATAGTGGAGTTTCTACTCTTAAAAATCTTGAATAGTTAAAAAAGTTATAACCAATTAAAGACTTTTATATTTATTAAAAAAACGGAGATTAAATATTGAGTAAATTCGAACGATATAAAAAAAAGGGAGACTCTTATTATGTATATCCGCATAAGCATTGCCAAAAATGTGGGCAAATGATTGAAGAATCTTTAACTTATTGTCCTGAATGTTATAAAATAATACAAGAAAAAAAGAAGAAAAAAAGATTTAAGAGGAAAAAAGAATCTGAAAAACAAAAGAACAGCAATAAAGATTAAGACTCAAACTCAAATATTTAATCTATTTAATAGCCATTCTTTATCTAATATTTTTAAGAAAGGTCCCAATTTAGGACCATTTTTTCTTCCTAATATAATTTGATATATTGCCTCAAATAATTTTTTAGGAGGAATATTCAAATCTTCTTTAGCAATAGAAAATATCTTATTTTGTATTGAGTCAGCCTCTATTTTTTCATGATCAACTAAATAAGTTCTTAGCTTGGAAAGGCCTTTCCTTTGATTTTCGTCTAAATTGTCTAATATTTTGTTGTCAATTCTTTGAGGTATCGAGAAGATATTAATTTTACTTAATATTTCTTTCTTTATTTTCGCATCTTTCTCTACTTCAATAGCCTTTTTGACTTCATTTAACCAATTATTTGTTTGATTAATCAATTTTTGAAATTCCTCAATCGTTATCGATTCTTCAAAGTTTTTTATATCTATAGCTTCTTTAGCTTTTTCATACATTCTTTCCAAACTTAAAATATTTTGTATTTGAGATAGAAATATTAATAATTTTAATGGAATTTTTATACCCTTTTTATCAGGAATCTTCCCTATTTGTGATAGTGAAAAAATATATTGTAAATTTTTCATATCATCTCCTTCATTTTTTGAAAAATAAATCTCTTCCATCCTTTCATAATAATCGTAATATTGAGGAAGTTCTTCGATTCTAAATGATATATGCTTCATCGGATTAGTTCTTAAAACAATCATTCTAAAAACTTCGGGATTTGCGATCTCAAGGTATGTTTTAGGAGTAAAAACAATACCTTTGGAAGTTTTCATATCGCGATCTCCCAATCTCAACCATTCATAAGGTATTTTTACAGGGCCTTCATATCCATAAATTTCTTGACATAATTCTAAGCCAGTATCGTAGGCTCCTCCCTTCACGCTGTGATCTTTACCTGCCGGCTCACAAGTCGTTCTATAAATAGACCACTTAGCTGGCCAATCAACTCGCCAGTTTAATTTTAATCTGCCACTATCGATTGTCAATTCACCTGCATATCCACATGCAGAACATATATAAGAAACTTTTTGTTCTCTTTTAATGTATTTTAATACTCTGTTCGGTTTAATCGAACCATCCTTATCAATGGATTGAATTTTGTCACACTCTTCGCATATTGCCATTACTGGCATCCATTTTTCTTGCATTTTTAAGAAGTTAGCTCTTTTACCCTCGTCTAAAGTAGGTAAAATATATTTCCTTAGTATTTTTTTGATTTTATCCGAATTTTCGAGTGCTATTTTAATCTTATCTATCATTTCTTTTGTTTGATATAGTTCATGCGACCAAATTACTTCTGTTTTTATCCCAAAATCTTTAAATGTAGAAATTAATTCATTTCCAAAATGATGAGCATAGCTTTTACAGCCGCATTCATCAAAGGGGCATGGAATAAAAGAGAATGGCTTCCCTCTATGTTTTAATTGAAATTTTTTATCAATATATTCAGGAAATCTTTTAGCGGCATCTAAGCTATCTAAAAATAAAAAAAATCTTACATTTTCTCCTTTTTTTTCAAAAATTCTTCTTAATGCATCGCATATTATAATTTCTCTTAATATTCCAACGTGAATATGTCCAGAAGGTGTTTTTCCAGTAGCTAATGTTATTAATGATTCTTTTCTTTCTGATATTTCTTCAGCTATATTTTCTAACCAATGAACAGATGATTCTTCATTCAAAATTTTCTCACTATATAGCAGAATCTTTATTAAATTAATGAATACATTTATTTATCATTTATTATTTTAGAGATTAGTGAAAAAATAATGAGGATTGCTGTTCTAAATAAAGACTTATGTAAGCCAGACAAATGTAGTCCTTTCGGTGAAAAGCCTTGTATAAAATACTGTCCAAGAGTCAGAACTGGCGATAAAACTATTATTTTGAATGAAAAGATAAATAAGGCCGAAATAACTGAAAGTTTATGTTCCGGAACCGGAATTTGTATAAAAAAATGTCCTTTTAACGCAATAAGTATTGTAAATCTTCCAGATCCCTTAAAAAATGAAATGACATATAGATACGGACCAGATCAATTTTCATTATTCCGGATGGCAATTCCGAAGAAAGGAAAAGTACTCGGATTAATTGGTCAAAATGGCATCGGAAAAAGCACAATGTTACGCATTTTATCTGGAGAATTAAAAATGAATCTCGGACAATTTGATGATAATTCTCCAAACGATAATGATATTATAAATTTCTTCAAAGGCTCAGAACTTCAACAATATTTCTTAGATATGAAAAACAATAAAGTGAAAATAATTCATAAACCACAAAATATTACTGCAATTCCTGATTTTATATCCGGTAAGGTTTATGATCTCTTAAAAAAAAATGATACCACAGATAAATTAGATGATATATCAGAAAAATTAAATTTGACAGAGATCCTGAATAGGAAAATTTCCGTATTATCTGGGGGTGAATTACAACGAGTCGCTATAGCTGCTGCGTATTTAAAAGATGGTGATGTTTATCTAATTGACGAACCTAGCTCGTATTTAGATGTTAGTGAAAGGATAAATATGGCTAAACTAATTCGATCACTTACCGAGGAAAATAAGACAGTAGTTGTTGTCGAGCATGATTTAGCCATACTTGATTATCTAAGTGATTATGTTTCTCTTTTTTATGGAACTCCTAGCGTTTATGGAATAATCTCTCATCCTCAGGGAGTGAGAGTTGGCATTAATATATATCTCCATGGTTATATTAAAGACGAAAATTTACGTATTAGAGATGTTCCAATTAAATTTCATGAACGGCCTCCCCAAGAGTCTTTATTTGACACTGGTGAAGTAATATACTCCTATGAAGATCTAGAAAAAACATTAGGTAATTTTAATTTAACCGTCTCTGGAAGTGAAATCCACGCTGGAGAAATTATAGGCATCTTAGGTCCTAATGGAATAGGGAAATCAACATTTATTAATTTGATCGCCAATAAAATTGAAGCAGATAATAGAAGTGCTTTAAATTCTGAAGAAGATACAAAAATGGAATTAAAGGTCTCAATTAAACCTCAATATATCAATTTTAAAGAAGATAGACTTGTAAATGAATTAAAATCTAAGATAAAATTAGCGTCTCATCTTAGCCAATCCTATAAGAAACGCTTAATTAATAATTTAAATTTGGCAAATATTCAAGAAAGATATATTTCAGAATTAAGTGGAGGTGAGCTGCAGAGAGTAGCAATTGCGAACTGTCTCTCAACTGAAGCAGACTTATATTTACTTGACGAACCTTCAGCTTTTTTAGACGTTGAAATGAGGCTACAAGTAGCTCAATTACTAAGAAAATCGATTGAAGAATTAAAAAAAGCTGCTTTCGTTGTTGAACACGACATAATTACTCAAGATTTTATCGCAGATTCAATTTTAGTATTTGAAGGTATTCCTGGATTAGAAGGCAAAGCTTTACCGCCTCAAAATTTAAGAGATGGGTTTAACTTGTTTTTAAGAATAATGGGCATAACATTTAGAAGAGATTCTGTTACAAATCGACCTCGTGTAAATAAATTAGGAAGTAAGAAAGATGTCTATCAAAAAAGAATTAATGAATATTATTACATTCCTAAATGATTATATAAATCAGAAGAAATAATTAACGAGTAATTTAAACATAATATTATATAATATATTTTGCTTGACCTGCTGAACCTAAGACTTCTTTATTTTTTCGCTTTATCATTTCAATTAATTCTTGGCGAGCAGGACCTAAGTACTGCCTTGGATCAAAATGATCTGGATGTTCAGCTAGATATTTTCTTACCATAGCTGTAACTACTAATCTTCCGTCAGTATCAATATTGATTTTACTTACTCCGTATTGAGTTGCTTTTCTTAATTGATCTTCAGGAATTCCAAAAGCTTTTTTTAAGGCCCCACCATGCTGATTTATAGTATCAACATATTTTTTTAATACAGAGGACGAACCATGTAAAACTATAGGAAACTTTCCGAGTCGCTTTCTTATTTCTTGCAAGATATCGAATCTCAATTCAGGAATATCTGATTCTGATTCTACCTTAAATTTATATGCTCCATGTGAAGTACCAATTGCAATCGCTAAAGATCCAGCGCATGATGATCCTAAAGTCCAGAGATCTCTTAAGCCCGTCCTAGAAACAAAATCTTCCACTTGCTCCGGGTTTGTATAATGATGTTCTTCTGATTTGACATGTTCTTCAATTCCAGCAAGGATACCCAATTCTGCTTCTACACTAACATCTCTCTCTCGTGCATATTCAACAACTCTTTTCGTTGTTTTAATATTTTCTTCATACGGTAGATGACTTCCATCAAACATTACGCTAGAAAACCCGCTATCGATAACGTCTTTACATAAATCGAAAGAATTTCCATGATCTAAATGTAATGCAATAGGTATTTCATATCCTAATTCTTTCGCCATTTCTACTCCACCTTGTCCTAAGTAGCGTAACATAGTTTGGTTTGCATAAGCTCTAGCTCCTTGGGATATTTGAATAATGACAGGAGATTCACTTTCTCCACAACCAATAATTATAGCCTGTAGTTGTTCTAAATTGTTAATGTTATAGCCAGGCACCGCAAATTCTCTTTCTAATGCAATCTCAAACATTTTCCGCGTATTTACTAAACCCAATTCTTTATAGGATACCATTTTAATCAGTTTTTTACTTTTTTTTTATTAATATTTTTATATATTTTATTTATTATTTAGATTTTATACTCCACAATTTCCATTGCAAAAATTATTTTTAAAAAATATAAATGATATTAATTAGAAAATTAAAATAAATAATCAATTAATAAGTTACTTTAAATATAACGGAATTTTTTGTTAATGGGGTTTATTTTATAATATATATTATATTTTGTTAAAAGATTATTTTATAAAAAAATTTGCACTCGAAATTATGGAGTATATAATAATATTATTAAAAAAGATTAAAGAAAATTAAAAAAATCCATTTAATAATTATTGACATTATTTTAATTTCCATAAAACTAAAGGCCTGCCTCTTTTTCCATTGTTCCTAGTAAATTTTTCAACGACTTTTCTCTTATGTAGTTTAATTAAATTATCGTAGATTGTAGTTCTAGGTGTATTTAATTGACTTACTAAATCTCTTCTCGTCATTGGCCCTAATCTTTGTAAAACTTTTATCAAATTATTCTGAATAGGGGACAAAAATTCTTTTGATGTTAGATAATTATCAATTAACAAGACATTATCACTCATTTTTTTTCCTCCATTTTTTATTTTATGACAGTTCTAATCAATTTTCGTTCGACAATTTTTCGACATTATAAACTGTGAACTTAATTGATAAGTCCTTATGATATAATTAGGCAGAATATATTTAAATGTGCTTATTTATGCATTATTATCACAATAAAGCACAAACATTTATAAATTATTAATTACATTAAAATTCTAACGAAAAAAAAATATTGATTCTTCTCTGAAAAATGACAGATACAGCAAGAACACATGTTACTTTAGAAAAGAGTTATATGGAATTAGTAGAAGAATTAATTGATGTATTTGGAGCAACTAAAGCTCAAGTAATTAGCAATATCGTTCAACTTTTTTTTAATGAAAGTAAAAATGATGCACTATTAGAAAAATTAAGAGCAAGGAAAAGAAAGATAAAACCTCCAGATTCATCTGAAATTAACGAAAAAATTACAGAATATTTAAAAAGAGCAGATAATATTCCTTTTGATGTTTTTGTTAATCACTTAAAATTGGATCCTAATTTTGTTGTTGAACATCTTAATGAATGGGGCGAAAAGCACGATTTTATGTTTATAGACAATAAAATTGTTAAAGAAAAATAAGTTGAAAGAAAAATTAAACTTTTAAAATACTTAATATTTTATCGAGGTCTTCTTCAGAGGCTTGATTTCTCGGAATTTTAAGCTTAAATTTTTCATCAGTTTTATTTCTTGGAATAATATGAACATGAAAATGCATTATTATTTGACCTGCCGCTTCAAAATTATTTTGAAGTATATTATATCCATCAATCTTTAATTGTTTATGAATTAAAATTGCTATATTTTTGATTACCTTAAAGAGTTCAGTAAGTTCATCTTCAGGAATATCTTCTATATTTTTATAATGATTTTTAGGAATAACAACAGTATGACCCTTATTTATTGGAAATATATCTAAGAATGCTAAATTTTTTTCATTTTCGAATACTATTTTAGATGGAATCTCTTTCTTTACAATTTTACAAAAGATACAATCTTCTAAATTCATTATTTCTTTAACACTTTAAAATTTGAAAATTTAAACAAACCTTATTTCTAATTAATTTTAAAAATTTTTTATACTATTCTATTATATCTCTAATTATTAAATTTTTAAAGTTTAAATTATAAAAAGAGATGTTTAAATTATGGTACTATTAGAATATAATGGGAAAGAACCGATCATAAACGAAAACGCTTATGTTTCACCATTGGCGACCTTGATAGGAGATGTCACTATTAATAACAATGTAGTCATTTGGCCTGGATCAATCATTCGAGCAGAAAAAGCTCAAATTAATATTGGGGAGTATACAACTATTTTTGATGGCGTAAATTTATTTACTCGCTCACAAAAAAGCCCAATTCATATAGGGAGGTACTGTATCTTAGAGACGGGCGTTACTCTGATGGGAGGATTCTTAGAAGATTACGTTCAAATAATGGAAGGAAGTATAATTTTTGAAGAATGCTCTATTGGAGAAGGAGCAGTTATATTAAATAAAAGCCAAGTACCACCAGGATTAATAATTCCTGCTCGAGCCGTTATGAAAGGTATTCCTGTAGAAACTATTAGAGAACAAACGCGGAAGGATGTTTTAGAACAAAAAGAAAGAGCTGATCATTATACACAATTATTTATTAGAATTAATAAAATGCTTCCAAATGCTCAAGGTTATTTATTGACTCTTCCAGATTTTATAAAAATGTTATTGAAAAAAGAAAAAGAAGGAAAAGGAGAAAATATTCCCTAAATTCTAATATTTAATCTCATTATTAATTCTTTATATCTAGAGCGAAGAGTAACTTCAGTAACTCCCAATAAATTAGCAATTTCCTTTTGAGAAACTCTCTTGTTACGGAGTTTACAAACTAAATATAAGGCTCCAGCACATAAACCCTTGGGATCCTTACCACTTGTCGAAAAACTTGTTATAAATGTTTTTAAAATATTGATTGTTGTCTTTTCAATATCAGCATCTAAATTTAAATCTGCAATAAATCGTGGAATAAGTGAAATTGGATCTGTTGAAGGTACTTTCAAATTTAATTCTCGAATTAATGTTCTATAACACCTTCTTACATTCTTAGCATTTACGGAAGTTTCATCCAAGATTTCCTGAAGGGTTCTAGGGATTTTTTTCTCTCTACATGCAAAGTATAAACACGCAGCCACCATTCCATTAATTGATCTGCCCCTGAGCAATTTTTTCTTAAAAGCTCCTTTATAAAGGCGTATTGCTGACTTTTTTATATGATCTGGTAAGTTTAAATTACTACCAATTCTTTTTAATTCTGTAGTTGCGATTAACATATTTCTTTTCTCCCAAGTCATTCGAGAATTCCATTTAGCTGCTCTTTTTAAGTCTGGATTTTTAATATTGTTTTTATCTATAACTGTACTTAATCCCATGTCTGGTAATAAAATTGAAATTGGGGATCCTGTCCTTTCTCTCTTTTCTTTTTCTTGTTTAGTGAATGCTCTTTTACCACTATGATGAATATCTAAACCTCTCTCACTTATCACTAAGCCACACTGACCACAAACAATCTCCCCCCTCTCTTGAAGTGAAATAATCTTACCCTCACATTCGGGACAAAAATTTGATAAACTACTTAATTCTGATTTTGTTTCCATTATATTAACCTTCTTTTATATTCAAATAAAAATTCATTCTTATATCAAGACAATACCATTGAGTTTAACCCAAGCGAACTCTGAATTAAAAATTAATAATATCGGGTGACTGAAACCGTAGCATAAACTGGCAAATTATAATATAAAGTTTAAATATATAAATGTTTCGATAAATTGAGGGAATTTTGTGGGAATTTACGACGTCATATTATCAAATAATTAACATTTTTATTTCTATAAATTAGAGAATTTTTTCACATTCAGAATTAATAACCTTCATCGTGGAATTAAAATTACTCCACCAATCTTGTCCCTGTTGTGCTACCAACATTGAATCAACTTTTCGAGGATCTAAACATCTAATTTCTTCTTTCTGATCTTTTATTTTGTCTTTCCATATTGTAGAAAATATTCCTTGTATGTTTATTTTTACTTTTTTTAAGAGCTCTTCATAAGAAACAGAAACATCCTCCGTTTTTTGGAGCCTCTGAAGCTGTTCAAATTTTACTTTTTCCTTGGCTTGATTGAGATCATTACAATTAATTATCACTGTAAATGGGGTATCTCTTCCATATTTACAATGTCTTTGCATCTCACATGGACGGCAATAACTCTCGAAACTAATACTAAAATCTTGTAGTCCTATTATTGAATAATCTAAAATATTCGGCATTACACTCACTTTTTATCTATTCATTTAAAATTATCTTCTTTTAACTATTAAAATTTAGGGATAAATCAGTCAAAATCTCAAACTTTTACAAAAGAATTTATTTTATTGATTATTATATTTCAAAAAAAGAATCAAGTTAATTATAAAACATATGAATTTAAGAAACAAAAATGGGAAAAGTACGTACTGTCTTAATTAAAAATGTCTCAAAAGAATTAATAACTAAGTACCCAAATGTATTTACTACAGATTTTGAAAAAAATAAGAAATTGTTAGATAAATATCTTGAAATCGATTCAAAGCATTTAAGAAACAGAATTTCAGGATATATTGTTAATTTGCTCAAAATAAGAAATAGAGAGTGACCAGCTAAAAAGTAGTTTTGTTAATTTTATAAAAATATTTTTGGAATTAATTATAGCACTTAATGATTATTATGAAAGAAGATGCTGAAAAAATGGCAGATCTTCTGAGATCTGGTCATACAATGTTAAATTTATCATGTCCAGTATGTAACAATCCTCTTTTCCGAAATAGAAATAAAGAAATCTTCTGTCCTATTTGTAATAAAAGAGTTGTAATTAAAAAAAATGACACAATTCAGAGTAATATGATAAAAAATGGATCTGTTGAAGATAAAGAGCTTATAAAAAATAATCAAAAATCTATTCTTAAAATTAATTCTTTAAAAGAGATCCTTGAAGAAAAGATTAATTGGATTTCTCAAAGATTAAAAGATGAGACGCATATAGATTTGATTGAACGATACATGAACATTTTAACAAAAACTTACAATTTATTAAATAAAATAATAGATGATAATGCTTCTGCCGGGATTTGAACCCGGGTCGCGAGGGTGAGAGCCTCGCATGCATGATCCTTTTTCTTATCTCAAAGAAAAGATTGACCGGACTACACTACAGAAGCTTTGATATATTTTAATATCTTTGAATAACTATAAATTTAATCTTATGGATTTATTTACATTCGTTATTAAGTTTTAATAAGAATTTAGACCAAATATAAAATTATAACCGGAGAAATTTTTTATAGTTTAAATGAGATTTCATTAGATCTTCTAATTATTAGTTAAACAAAAAGTTAAAATATCAAAAAAGAATAATATAAATACTTAATTAAAATATAATATAAATAAAATTAAAGGATTTTTCTAAAGAGTCTACAATTTTTAAGAATATAATTGAAAGAAACAAAAGTATTTCCCTAATAAATTAAAGTCTAAGGTAGATTTTTTAATGGTTCGATTTACAGCCGATCATAAAGTGTATATAAAAATTCTCTATTGGGGGATGGCTGGTTCTGGAAAAACTACAGTAGTAGATACACTTTATAGACTATCAAAAGAGCAAGAAAAAGATATAGAACCTACAGGAAATTTAACAAAAATAGCAATGGCTAGCGGTTCAACTTTATATTTTGATAGGGGTATATTTCAATCTACAAAACAACCAAAAGTTTTTTATCACGTATATACTGTTGCTGGTCAAAGTAGGTTTTCACCTTTAAGAAAAAAAATATTTAAGGGAACAGATGGTGTTATTTTTGTGGTTGATTCACAGACTCATTTTTTTGAAGATAACATTGAAGCATTAAAAGAATTAAAAAGTATAACGGGAGATAAATTAATTAAAGAAATCCCCCTCGTTCTTATGTTAAATAAACAAGATTTAACAGAAGTAATAGGGGAGGAAGATTTTAAACAGATTTTAAAAGATGAAAAGCTTTGGCTCGAACCTGATAATAAATTATATATTTGGAATCCAATCATATATAAAACTTGTGCATTATACGATTTACGAAAAGATGTATATCGTAGTTTTTCAGAATGCGCAAGAAGAACAGGTTTATACCAAATATATGGAAACGGAAAGGCTCCAGTTGGAGATAATTTTTTAAAAGTCTCAAAAGAACTCCCTGAACTATAGAAAGTCCCACTCTTTTTTCATAGTTATATTTAAATAAGTAAAATAAAATGTAAATTGAAATTTAACAAGAAAATGAGAAATTTTTAATATTAGGATGTATTTTTTTTTATAATTAATAATTCTTTAGGGAATTTTTCAAATGAAAAGGTTTCAAAAAAACTTCAATTTTAAAGTTAAAAACCTTATAAGTCAAAATTCTCCCTATAGATTATTAGATCTTCTTTTATTGTTACATTAAGCCTTCTACTATTCTATAAGGATCTAAACCATTGGATTCTTATAAACAAGGAAGGCGTTAATTTCTTAATAAAATAAAATAGGTCAAATAAGGATGGTTGAAAAAAATAAAATATATGTTTCAGAGATGATGGATAAAATTCGAGGATCGATAAAATTACCAAAAAAAGCGTATTTTTTTGATACAACTCTGCGTGACGGAGAACAAACACCAGGTATTAGTTTTACCCATGAAGAAAAGCTATCTATCGCACAGGCTTTAGATGAGCTAGGTATTGATATTATTGAAGCAGGCTTTCCTGTTGTGTCTCAAGGAGATTTCGAAGCTTGCCGCGATATCGCCAAATTGGGTTTAAATATGGAGGTAATTGGCCTTGCTAGGATGAATGAAATAGATATAGACAAAGTAATTGAAGCTGATATGGATAGTATACATGTATTTATCGCAACGTCAGATCTTCACATGAAAACAAAACTTAAAATGACTCGAGATGAAGTTTTGGATCAAATCTCAAAGATGGTTACGTATGCTAAAGAACATTATTCTACTATCTTATTTTCAGCCGAAGATGCTACTCGGTCTGATTTAAATTTTTTAATTAAAGCGAATCAAACAGCAGTTGAAAACGGAGCTACTCGAATAAATATCCCCGATACTGTTGGAACTATTACTCCAAAAGCTTTTGGTTATGTTATTCGAAAAATTTCTGATATTTTACCTAATAATGTGCGTATTGCTGTACATTGCCATAATGATTTTGGTTTAGCTGTGGCAAATACCATTGCTGGTTTTGAAAATGGTGCCTCAGAAGCTCAAACTACTATAATTGGTTTAGGTGAGCGGGCTGGAAACGCTTCTTTTGAAGAAACTGCCATGTCTCTTTACGCATTATATCAAATCCCGATGAATATTAATACAAGAAAAATTTTTCCAACCGCTAAATTAGTCGAAAGTTATTGCGGCGGTAAGATAAAGGTTGGACGGCTACAACCATTAATAGGGCAAAACGCCTTTGCTCATGAATCGGGTATTCACGCGCATGCAATGATTAAAAATGCTCGTGCTTACGAACCAATTACTCCAGAATTAATAGGCATTAAACGATCTGATAATGTTGAAGATATTTTGCGGCAATCTATTAAACTTGGGAAACATACAGGAGGACATGCATTAAAAGCAAAATTAATAGATATGGGAATATCAACGACAGACGAACAATTTGAAAAAATCATTAAACACGTCAAAAATTTAGGTGATAAAGGTCATGAAGTAACAGAGGAAGATTTTTTAGCAATAGTAAAGGATGTTATGGGCGAGATCCCTAAGGAGGAGCAATATGTTAAACTTGAAGAATTAAGCGTGTTAACAGGTTCTATTACGCCTACATCAACAGTTCGTTTAAAAATTCGCACTGATGGAACTTTTATCGAAAAAATAGCATCATCAATAGGAGTAGGACCAGTAGACGCATCAGTTAAAGCAATTGTTAAATGCTTTGAACCAATGAGTAAAATTAAGCTTTTGAATTACAATATTGATGCTGTTACAGGTGGAACAGAAGCTTTAGGTTACGTCACAATAGAATTAATGGATATAGAAAGTAATTATATAGTTAAGACTAGTGCTGCCCACGAAGATATTGTAATGAGCTCTGTTTTAGCCTTAGTGAAGGGACTAAACCTTATAATGAAATCTAAAAACACTTAAAATCTCTTAATCTAAGCCTATATTCGAAAATATCTTAAAAAAGGATTAAAAGTTATTTATTATGTATATTTACAAAAGAATAACTTCTTTCAGTTAGAAAGGTTTCTAAAACTCCGATGAAAGGGAAAAACTGGACAAGGATGACCTACAATAAGTAGGGATGAAAACTTATAGTTACTTTGAGGATTAGAATAACCTACTTTTCTAGTTTGATATTTTAATATTTTAATAATGTATAAAAGCATATTTTCATTTTTAAATAACATTCGAGTACTTAAAATGATTAGAGTGGATAGATCTGGGGCTCTATAATAATATAAAAGATAAATTGCCAAAACAATTTTCAATATTTCAATTAATGAGTGCTTTAGAAATTGATGCGGCTGATGTGCGTAGAGCAAGAAATATGTTAAAGCAATTTCATTTAGAAGGCTACATAAGAAGATTATCTAAAAATATGTATGAAAAAGTAAATAATTAATTATTAAAACTCTTCAACTACATTTCTTTAAACTCCTAAATTTTAATAGCTTAACTTTATTCTTCGAAAAAAACAAAAAAATTTATAATGTAGAAAGAACATATTATAATACGGTATTCGCATCTTTTCCGGCGTAAGCTCGGATTACGGCAAATTCCGTTAAATGAAGAGTATTATCATTGATGCGATATAAAAAATGTAGTTATAATCTAATCAATTATAACTGAAGTAAGTTTAATTAAGAATCCCAGAAAAAGAAAAAATTCCTAAATAAGTCATTAGTATAGTTTCTGCGACAAGTTAAAACAATAATTATTCAATTCCGGTTGATCCTGCCGGACCCGACTGCTATTTGGGTGAGAATAAGCCATGCGAGTTGAATGGGATACCTAAAATTCCCATAGCAAACTGCTTAGTAACACATGATCAACTTACCCTATGGAGAAAAATAACCTCGGGAATGTATCATAGCGATTTAAATAATTGATATTGCAAGACTATGATACCCCGAAACTGAGGATAATATTTCATAATTGAATAGGCTTGGAAAAGTTTTTCAATGAAAGGGATAAGAAAAATGGTTCTTATTTGCCATAGGATAGGATCGTGGTCGATTATGGTTGTTGGTGAGGTAGCGGCTCACCAAGCCGATAATCGATAGGGGCCGTGAGAGCGGGAGCCCCAAGATGGGTACTGAGACAGCGACCCAGGC
>JBHLJY010000010.1:0-87837 GCA_048887225.1 Candidatus Hodarchaeota archaeon | reverse complement strand
TGCTATTAAAGCAACAGCCTTTGCAGCAGCACTTTCAGCGTGAGCAATGCTTGTAGGAATATCTTTAGGTCCTTGTATCATTCCCGCTAAAAATATTCCATTTACAGAGGTTTCTGAAGGTTTTACCTTTAAATGTTTTTCAAGAAAGAATCCATAAGGATCTTGAGAAATATTCAATAATTTACTTAATTCATCAGTTCCGTCTGCAGGTTCGATACCTACGGCCAAAACTACTAAATCAGTTTTATTCTCGAAAAGTCGATTTTCGATAACGTCTTCTCCTCGAACTAATACCTCATCAGAAATATCGCTTTTCAATATTGCTGAAACATTACTTTTTATGAACCTTATTCCAAAAACTTCACGAGCTCTATTATAGAATTCTTCACAATTTTTTCCTACAGCTCTAATATCTGTAAAATAGATATTAATTTTAATATCAGGATATTCTTTTTTTAATAAAATAGCCTGTTTTATTGCCACATTACAACAAACTTGGCTACAATATTCGCGATGAATTTTCTTATTTCTTGAACCAACACATAAAATAAAAGAAACCTTTCTCGGGGGTTCACCGTTTGATGGTCTTACAATTTTTCCTTTAGTTGGACCATCACTATTTAATAATCGTTCCATTTGCATGGTAGTTATAACATCACTATATTTATGGTAATTTAATTCTGATAATAAAGTTGGATCGAATGTTTTAAAACCAGTTGCGACAATTATCGTTCCAACTTTTATATTAAAAACCTCTGGTTTTTGATCGAAATCAATTGCTTCTCTATCTCCACATGCTTGTTCACAAGCCTTACATCCAATGCAATATTCTTCCATTATATTAGGGTAAAGTGGAATCGCTTGTGGATATGGAATATCAATAGCCTTTCGTGGATAAAAAGTATCTTCAATATCAATGGGACAGACCACTCGACATGTATCGAAACATCCTACGCAATTATCTTCAACAATAAAGCGGGGATTTTTTTTGATGGTAACATCGAAATTGCCAACATAGCCTTCTATTTTCTCCACTTCTGAATACGTTAATAATTCAATATTAGGATGGTCTTTAACCTCGCTCATTAATGGTCCTAAAATACATATACTACAATCTAATGTGGGAAAAGTCTTATCAAAAAGGGCCATATGACCTCCAATTGTAAGATCTCTTTCTACTAGATAAACTTTATACCCCGCATTCGCAATTAGAAATGCCGCTTTAATTCCCGAAATTCCACCACCAATAATTAAGGTTGTTGGTGTGATGCTGGAATATTGAACTTTTAACGGTTCTAAAAGTTTAACTTGTGCTATTGCCATATTGATTTGATCAAGAGCTTTTTGCGTGGCTTTATCTGGTTCATCTGGATGTACCCAAGAATTTTGCTCACGAATATTTGCAAAAGCGATAAGAAACCTATTAATCCCCGCTTGTTCTATTGTCTTTTGAAATAAAAGACCATGTAATTTAAAGGAACACGCTGCTATAACCACACGAGAAATTTTTTGTTTCTTTATCTCGTCTATTAATTCATTTAGACCCAATTCAGAACATAAATATTGATTGCCAAAAACAAAAATATCAGGATAATCCTTAAAATGTTCTTTTAATTCAGATGTATCAATAACACCGCTTATATTTTTTCCACAATCACATATGAATAATCCTATCTTCATACTTTATTTTCTCACTAATGCGAAGTTCTCTATGATTTATATAACCTTTAGAATTTTAATAATTATTTGTAATAAAAAATAATAGATAAATAAAGTAATTATAAAACTAATTTGTGTTAATTATAAAAGAAATATGTGAGTTACCACAAAAATAGAAAGTTATTGTTGATTAATTTCTTCTATTTCAGAAATAAAATCATATACTTTGAAAATGTCAAAATTGTTATTTTTCATTTCCAAGAAAAATTTTTTTTCAATCTTATACTCTCTTTTTGCCCATTTTAAGATTTCTTCTCTAGAATAAAACTTCCCTCTATGATTCTCTGAAAGAGAATCATGTAAACCTGGACATTTTTTTGAATAATTAATCAAATTTTTCCAGCCAGAAGATGAGTTCACCATCATGCGCCACCAAGGGAAACAACGACATTGAAACGGTCTTGCTTTATGAACAGTACATAAATTATTCTCATCTAAAAAATAGCAATGATCGTCGTCTCCCGTAAACCTAAAAGCTAAAGTCTTAAATTTATAATTTCGTCCTTTTTTTGCTCCAGGTTCTTTCCAATAAAATGATTCATCAATTATTTTTGCATATTTTCTGGCAAATGTTCTTAAACCTAATCTACCTTTTAATTTTAAATGTTTTGCCAGTCTAACTATGTCAGCTCTATAAAGATACACCTCTCCCTCGTGAAGACCTCTACAACAGGTCCCGCACATTTTACAAGAGAATTTCTTTCCATTTTCAAGATTTTTAGAAAGTTTAATTTCACTTGTAGTCAAAATAAGAATATCTCTTTTTTTCCTTGTTAATATTAAATTAGGTAATGTTAATTAATTAAAAATTTTGATTTAATTCTCGTTTAATAATAACATTAATTTTTTAATGATAATGATAAATACATTAATAAGTTTAAAAAGGTAAATGGAGTAATAATCTTTGTTTAGTACTTTAGGATATTTTAAAAATAGTAATTTTAAATTAGATGAGGAAATTAAAAACTTAAAGGATTTTATACTTAAAGAAAAAATTAACAAAGATAATCATTTCAAAAGCTGGTATAATGATTTTCAATTGATATATGGTCCAAAAAGCGTAAATGTAGAATTATATATTATTTTTTCTCTGATATATTTCATCGGACATATTTTTATCTTTAAATTTGTTATAAATAAAAATAAATCTATTAATTATAAAAATATAAACATCGAATTTTTTGAAAATTGCCAAAGATTTATTAAAGAAAATTTCAAATGTCTTAATTTATTTAATTTTGAGTATTTTCTTCCATTAATTAAATTATATGAAAACCCAGATTTTAGTTCATACAGATCACTCATTAGCAATCTAGCTGAATATACCTTTAATTTGGATATTAATCTTGAATATAAATTTGATTATTTGATTCAAAACATAATCTCTCCAATAATTAGACATAAATCAGGTGAATATTATACTCCTCCATTTTTAGTAAAAAAGATGATTAGCGAAGCTTATAATTTTGGAGAGTCGGTTCTTGATCCTTGTTGTGGGTCAGGAAATTTCTTGATTGAAATATTAAAAAAAATAATTTCAGCTAATAAAAACGAACTAGAAAAAATTTTAGCAATTAATAATGTTTATGGCTTTGACTTTAATCCAATCGCAATTTTTATCTCTAAAATT
This sequence comes from Candidatus Hodarchaeota archaeon, assembly GCA_048887225.1. Taxonomy (GTDB): domain Archaea; phylum Asgardarchaeota; class Lokiarchaeia; order Sigyniarchaeales; family SOKP01; genus LW40-45. Next base: position 84,488 of record JBHLJY010000010.1, on the reverse strand, counting down.
AATTTCTTAATATTTCTTAAAGATCTATCAACCTGTGAGGACTTACATATTAATTTGTATGTAGTAGATTCTTTATTTCAAAATGAAAAAAAAATATTTGATCTCGTAATAGGAAACCCACCATGGTATACTTTCAGAGATATAGAATCTTCTTCTTTACAAGAAAAAATAAAAAAGTTAGCAGAACAACTTGAAGTTAAACCAAGACCAAAAAATATTCTTAATATTGAAATTTCAGCACTTTTCTTCTATCAATCGAAAAATCTTTTTATGAAAAAGAATGGCAAAATATTTTTTGTAATACCCAAAGGTGTAATAACTGGCTCCCATGCATCTCGATTTCGCAATTTTAAAGGATTTAAGAATGTTAAAATCTGGACGTTTAATAAAAAGATTGAAAAAATATTTAACATTGATTTTTTATGCATTTTAGCTCAAAAATCCGAAAAAACTCAACTAAATTTGAATTTAGAAGTGCCAGATTATCATTTCACATTAAAAAATGAAAATAATAATATAAATTACTTTACTGATATAGAATTAAAACTGAAAGAAATTAAGACTTTAGTTCCTTATTCTATTGAAAAAAAAGGAAATAAATTTTATACTAAAAAACTAATTCTAAAAAAACAAAGAAATAAATTATTCCTCTCTGGAGAGAGTTATTACAAAAATTTATTTCATAAGGGAGCAGATTTAAATCCAAGAAATTTAATATTCGTTACAGTTGATAATATAAACGATTTTTTATTAAAGATAAATCCTGACGAAAGAATTTTTAAAAGATCTAAAACGCCTTGGAATAAAAAGGAGTTTGAAAACGAAATTGTTGAAGAAAAATATCTTTTTAAAATAGTTAAAAGTACAGAATTAGTAAAATTCTATATATTTGATTATTTCAAAGTTTTTTTACCTCTTTCAAAAGTAGATTTGAGCTTTAATTACAACCAATTATTGCCATATGCTAAAAATTTCTATGATAAAATTAATAAGATCTATTTAAAATTAAAGAAAAGCACAACTAGCCATAAATCTTTGATGGATAACTTAAATCGATGGTCAAAATTGATAAATAAAAGACAATTATCCAAAATTAAAGTTGTTTACAATAATTCAGGCTCAATTCTAAATTCAGCGATAATTCACGGAAATTATTTAGTTACTGGAGATTTAAGCTTTTATGCCACAGAAAACATTGATGAAGCATACTATCTAGTAGCACTATTGAATTCAAATATTATGACTAAACAAATCCAAATAAAGAGAAGCTCTAGACATATATTTAAAATTCCACTAGAAAGTCCTATTAAAAAATTTAGTAGAAAAAATAAAATTCACTGTAAATTAGTAGATCTTGGAAAAATGGGGGAATTTATAGCAAAATCAACCGTAGATGAATTACGAAATAATAATGAAAAATATTTGTCAAAATATGAAATTCAAAACATCCTAACCAAGAGACTAAGACCAGTACTAAAGAAAATTGATGAATATTTACTTAATTTAATGGCAAAAATTTAATTGTAAAAGATTAAAATTAGATTAGAGCTGTAGAAAAATGGAAGATGAATTAATTATCCTAGGATCTGGCGGGGGGAGGCATCATATCAGGACCCAACATAGAGCCACAGGAGGGTATTTATATAAATTCAATGGGATTCAAGCACACATAGATCCTGGCCCAGGGGCAATTGTAAAAATTAATCAATATAACGAGGACCCGATTAAAACAGAATTATTTATAGTAACACATGTTCATATTGACCATTTTAACGATATCAATGCAATTATAGAGGCCTCAAGAGAGGTATTACATGATCGAAGCTATAATTACTTTAAAAAAGGGACTTTAATAACAACAAAAGACACTCTTAAGTTTATATCAAAATATCATCAAAATATGCTTAAAGATGTTATTTCTTTTAAAGCAGGTGATAAATTTAATTATAAAGGTGTGGAAATAATTGGGACCAAAGTAATTCATTCACCTAATATTGAGGGATTTGGAATAAGATTTAATCTTAAGGATTACTCATTAGCTTACTCCAGTGACACCATGGTTTTCGATGGATTTACAGAACAATTTAGTGGTGTTAATATTTTAATTTTAAATCTTTTAAGACCTGATTCAATAACTTGTAAACGGCATTTATGCACAGATGAGGTTATTCCTTTTTTAAACAAAATAAATCCTCCACTTGAGAGTTTAATAATAACTCATTTCGGATCTTTTATGGATGGACCACGATCTACAAAAAATCACGTCCCAAGCCAAGTAAAAAAGTTAAAAGAGCAAACAAATATAAAGAAAATTATTGCCGCTAAAGATGGAATGAAAATTAGAATTTTAGAACTTTTATAAACGAATAATTTACTTAAAAATTTTTTATTAAAAACATAAATTGACTTTATACGACCTTATTCTTTCATAAAATGTGAAAATAAATTGATTTCATTTTATAACCAGATTTGTATGTTCTAATAGAACATAAAAAGTCTAATAAACTTATATTTATTAATAAGACAATAAATAATAGATCAAGGAAGGGAAATTATTCAACGATAATCTAAGCATAACATTGGATTTCGCCCTCTATTAAACTCTTTTATGGAGTTTAATTCTCTCCCTCATTTTTATAGATTTTGCTTGGATTACGAGTACCCTTCTTTTCTCTTTTAAATTGCTTTTAAATAGATGTCAAAAAAATTTTTGAATTATTCAAAAAAACAAATAAAAAAAGAGAAAAGGCTGAAGTCTTTATTACAAACTGCTTTTTATCTTGTTAATAATCCCTTCTGCCGCAATTATACCTGTAACAGCGGCACCTACAATTCCTCGGGATAAACCAGCGCCATCTCCTGCAAAAAAAATGTTTTTAATTTGATTTGATTCTAAAAAATTGTTTGTATCAATGCTTTTAGCACTACGCTTAAACTCAGGAGCATATATCAGAGTACTATTATTGTTTACCCCGGGGATTACTTTATCAAGGTTTTTTAGACCCTCTAAAATGTCAGTAACAAAACGATATGGGTAAGCCATAGCAATATCTCCTGGGGTTGAGTCTTTTAATGTTGGTTGTACAGGATTTTTGTCAATAAGGGATTGTCGTGAGCGATGACCACTACGAAGATCTCCTAATGTTTGAATTAAAGGCTTATAGCCTCCTAAAATTGATGTTTGTTTTGAAATAGAACGCCCATATTCGGTAGTATCTTCAAGAGGGCTCGTTAAACGTTGCCGAATAAGGAAAGCAAAATTAGTATTTTCTGATTTTCCATCAGTTGTAAATTGATGTCCGTTTACACCCGCAATCTTTTTTTCATATGTTTCTTTAACCACATGACCTTTATGGTTTACGCAAAATGTTCGAACAAAATCATTATATGTTGGAGTTATTATATGAAATTTAGGATCTCTTTGAATATGACACACTTCATCCATGATGATCGAAGGTACCTCAACCCTCACTCCGATATCTAAAGGTTCATAAAATGTCTTAAAGCTTAGTTTATCACAAATCTCAGCTAACCAGATCATACCCCATCTTCCTGGAGCTAAAAGCAAATAATCAAAATTCTCTTTTTCACCATTCTCAAAGTAAAGATTCTTGTTCTCATCAAATCTTATAATCTTTGTATTTGGAATAATTTGAACATTAAAATTTGATTCCAAGTGCTTTTGAATTGAGTTAATAACTTTTGGGGTATTATTAGAGCCCAACAATCTTTGTTTAACTGCAACAAACCTAATATCAACTGAAACGCATTTTCTTCTTAATTCTTTTAATTTTTCTTTTTTAGATTCTTCAAAGGGGTCAAATATTTTATTTGAAGCTCCATTTTGGACAAAAAAATCGTCTATGCCCTGTATTACCTCCTCAACATTTAAATTAGCTTTTTCACATAATTCGCCTAAACGTCCCCCAATTTTTTTATTCAAATTTAAAATTCCCGAAGAATATGCCCCAGCTCCTCCAACTCCGCTCATAATTTTACAAGGATAACATTGAGCACACGCAAGCTCCTCTTCTTTCAGTGGACAATAACGTTTATCAATTTCGGGACCTTGATCAAAAATCTTTATCTCAATATCTTTTAAATAAGAATTCCCGAGTTCATTTGCAGCAAATAAACCGGCTGAACCTGCTCCAACAATTCCAATTTTGATTTGCGCCATTTCTTAACCTACTTAATTTTATACCAAAATATATTTATCGTTTAAGAAGTCCACTTCTTTAGTTTTTTCAACAATACCTTGCGCAATAAACTCAAGGAGATGTTGATGAATTTCCCCTCCATCCCATAAGAGGTGCAAATCTTTATACAGTTGCTCCATTTGCTCTAGATCGTCAGAAAGTGTTCCTTCAAATACAAGCTCTTTGATTGATTTAGACTTCGTTTTACTAAGGTTACTTAGAACTTTCTCCCCTTTTACTCTAATTCTTGCTCTAATCCTTTCGAAAAATTCTTCGTTTTTTTTGATATAAACAGTACCATGAGCGGGCACAAGAATATAATCGTCCGAGAGATATATTTGTTCTAATTTAGCTATGGATTTCCGATACTCTCTTAAATCACAGTTGAGATCGCCGTAATACGGATGACTCCCGATATCACTAACATATAAGACTTTACGATTTTCTTCATCTTGAATGGAACGGATAAGAAACGCGGTATGCCCTGGAGAGTGTCCAGGAATATGGATGGTTTCTAATTCCACAGAAGAATATTCGAGGACATCATGTCCTGGATTGAATATATTAACGCTTTTAGCTTCTTTAAATTTCATAGACTCCTGTACCATCTTCACATATTGTTCTTTTAATCCAAGCTTTTTGAAACCGTTATTCTCAATCAAGGAATCTATAGATAATATGTAATCCTTTTCCTGTACCGGACAATATAGTGGTGTATGGTACTTCTCTTGATGATAAAAACCATGTGCCATATGATCTGTATGACAATGAGAAAAGATGAGAGCTTTTGCTGGGCTTTTGATTCGAGTATAAAGATGATCAATAACTCCAAATGGATAATTCGTATCAATTAAGACTGCCCCAGAATTTTTATTTTCCTCAATGACAATACTATTTAGAAGATTAAATCTCTTCTTGCGCTCTTTTGTTAAATAAATATTATTACATAATTGTGTATAGTTTAGCATTGAAAATTAGAGTTAATATTTATTAATATTCATTTAAAGAATATGTTCCATAGCATAAAAAAAATTTGAGTTAAAGAATAAATAAAAAGATGTTGTTAATTTGATACTTTAACCTCTCAAGCCAAAATACATAACAAATGGTCCGCTAATGTAACCAATTCGAATAATAATTAATAAAAAACCAGGTTCAGTTAAAGATTCAAGAAATCCAAAGACAGCGTATAGAAAAACGCCTATTGACAACAATAAAAATTGCTTTCGTAATGCGCCTGTTGATTGAATTCCCTTTATCAAAAATCCGATTCCTAAAAAGATTATTACTGATGCTATAAAAATAATCATTAAAAATCCTGCGTAAGATGTTAATTTAAGATTATAATCAATTAACGCTTCACCTGGTTTACTTGGAGGTGTTAAATTAAAAGATCCCCTTATATCCATAAATAAAAGTACTTCAAAAACAATCATAAGAACAATATATATTGATGTAATATACCATTTTTTTTGGGGTGTCATTAGTTCACCACCAATATGTATTGCGAGTACGATAAGAGGCGCAACCCAGATATAGCTTAAAAGACCAACTATTCCATATGGGGTATCCATGTTTTTACCTGTTAAAAGAACTATTAAGAAATCTAGAAACACGCCTAGGAATGCGAGTCCTGCTAATACACCAAGTAACGCCAAATAAAAAAGAAGATTAGCTTCCAATTTTCTCGATTTATAAATGAAAAACAATCCAATGAAACAGCCAATTAATACAACTCCTGAGGCAGTAATTCCATCAATCCAACCTTCAATAGAAAGCATTTAGAATTCATCCCATTTATTTTTAATTATTATAGATATTACTAATTAATTTCATTTTATTTAATAAGAAATTTATAAATTATATTCGGATTTTTAAGGTATTTAAATCTATTTATTTATTTCAATATAATGACGACAGACGTTACACTGAAGAATTCTAGTGAAATTAAAAGTTTTAGATTTTTTTACGGCAAGCATCCTCGGGAGCATTGAATTGCCACACTTTTCACAAACATATATTCCTGGTTTTGATTTCAATTTTTGTGAAGCCATCTTTTTTCTCCCGAGCTGATTTGGTTTAAAGTTTATTTCAAATTATAAATATATTCTTATTTAGACACGAATTGTTTAGTTAAATATGTCTAATTATTAATATAAAAAAAAATATGAAAATATAAATGTTTGGTAATAAAAAATTGAGTAATTTATCATGTATATTTTCGATTCTTCTTATAAATCAGTGATTAAAAAAAAAAGAAAATTAAAAAAATAAAGTTTTAATTATTTTTCTGGAGTTTCAAGTTCAGGAACTACTTCTTCTAAAGGAACTTCTTCTAATGTTGTTTTTTCTTTTAATAAATCTTCTTTCCTACAATAATTTGTGTAATAACACATAATAAGTCATCCGACAAAAAAATATTTTTAACAATATGATATGTATGATAATATGATAGTTATTAAATATTATTCCACTTATTTAAATGTGATTATTCTGAACTTATTGTGTCATTTGATAATGTAATTTATTTTCATCAGAGAATATTGTTTTTTCTCCTGATTTTAAAACTGTTATAAGAATTGCAAAAAAAATCAAGCCACATCCAATCCAACTCTGCAATGATAATACTTCCCTTCCAATTAAGAAGCTTGCGAAAAGAACTGCAAATACAGGTTCAAGAGTAAAAATAATAGCTGTTTTCGATGGATCTTGATATTTTTGGCTCCAATTTTGAAAAAAGAATGTTAATGTCGATACAACAAAACCCATATACAACATAATAAGCCAAAAATCTAATTTTGCTGACATTAAATCATATGACTTATACTCGTTTATGAGAAGGGAAAAAAGAAAACAAAATAAAGTAATTACGATTAATTGAATAATTGTATATAAATATACATCAACAAGCCTTACATATTTATCATTAAATATAATAAAAAGAGCAAAAAAGAAGGCACAGATTAAAACAAGGAAATCACCAATTATTACACCACTTACACTTTCGAACATTAACAAAGCTAAACCTAATACTGATAGAGGGACTGCGATCCATATTCTTTTGTTGATTGGTTTTTTAAAGAAAATCCATGCTAAAACTGGAACTATAACTGCATTTAATCCCGTAATAAATCCTGCTTTTCCTGCTGATGTTGTTTGAAGGCCATATGTTTGAAAGACCATCCCAAAAAAATATAACAATCCAACAACAATTCCAAAAACAATTATTCTTTTATTTATATCCTTTAGACGGGGAAAGAAAGGAGCAAAGCCTATAAGAGCAATAAGAAACCTCAATCCAAGATATAAGAAGATTGGGACCTCTTGAATTATAGTTTTCGTAATTATAAAGGTAGAGCCCCAGAGTATTGTTGTTAATATTAATAAAATAATCGCAATTGAACTACGGGTTGAATCAGAAGCATTTAATAATTTCTCTCTAGAATACTTTTTCACACCTATTAAAATTTCTATTTTAATAAAGATTTTTAGTTTGAATAAAAATAATTATAAGCACTCAAATTGTTGTATTTATTAAATCAGGATTTAATATGGTTTTTACAACGATGGCAAATTTAGGTAAAATAGGAGGATATATGGAGTTTGTTTCGGTGTTTTTACCAGTGTTATTTATTACCAATAGCACAGCAAATATTTCTATAATAATTATTTATTGGTTATTTGGTTTAATGATTTTTAATACTATGAGCATTACTGGAGTAATATTGACTATTGATATTAGTGGAATTGTTTTTACAATACTAATAATAATGTGTAGCATTATAATTATTTCGAATGAAGGAAAACAAGTTAGGGCTTATGGGGTGAGCTCAATTGTTGTTATTGTTTTTTATCTTATATCGCAATACGCTGGCTTAGCAATCTTTATAAATACTTCTGGGATGGGGGGTGTAAATATAGTTATTATACCATTCATTGGTTTCTTTGGTATAATAATTGGCAGTATTTTAGTAATAATTGAAGGAGGTAAATCTTAACTAGAAATTAATTTTTAAATTAATAAATCTTTAAAATTTCTCATTCTCATCAAATAACTCAACAAATTTTTATAAAACTTTAAAGCAATGGAACATAATAAAATTCTTAAAATTATCAAAAATTTAAGGAGTTGATTTAGAAATTCCAAAAATGGAAAGAAAAATGGATATTAAAGCGTCTGCTGAAACTATTTTTAAAATTATTGATGATGATATGGAATATGCAAGATGGAATTTAGTGGTCAAAAAAGTAGAAAAACTCGGTGAAGGTGAATACTTATTTAAATCAACTGTGGGGGATGTGCACTCTTTTCGAGTCGAAACTATACCTCACGAGAGATTGTCCGCAAGACAGGAAGGAAGCCCTATCACTGCTCTTGGTTATATACTAAATCCTAAGGGAGATGCCACAGAAACCACCCTTTGGGCTGAATTTGAAGAAGCTGAGCAAGAAATGGTTCTTGGAATAGCAGCAGATATGTTTATAGAGTGTTTGAGGAAATATGCAGAGTATATAGAAAATGGAGGAAAACCTGACGAATATAACAAAAGAACGGCAAAATAATAATCTTCCTAATCTAAGTGTTTATGATATTTGTAATAAATCCGCATCTGCAATAATCCCAATATATTTATTATTTTTTTTTACTAAAACTGCTGAATAATTAGTAAGTAAATTAGACACATCTTTAATTTCCCAATCCTCTTCAATCTCAGGGAACGGCAGTTCTTTAATTAAATCAACTTCGGCATTTATCAATTCGGATCTATCTATAATAGATTTTTGAATTTTTTTTGATGTAATACTTCCCAGGTTTTTTCCACCTTCGAGGATTGGTATTTGTGAGACATTATGTTTATTCATTAAAATTACTGCGTCTTTTATTGAAGCTTTAGAATTAATTGAGATAATATTCCGAGTCATAACATTTTCTGCCTTTAGCTCTAATTTTTTTCGCCTTAATCTTTCATGTTCTAAAAAGTCAAATATTACTTTTACAGCTAGATATGAAGGATTTCCGATCCCATTTTCTATTCTTGAAATTGTTGCTTGAGGGATTTTTAACTTTCTATGTAAATCTTCTTGGGTTAAATTTAACTTTCTCCTAATAGTCTTAATTTCTTTTAAGTCTGGAAGTATTGGCATTTTTATTCCTTTTTAAGAATTTTAATTCAAATAGAACATATTATATGTTATAAATGGATATTTTCTATCTTAATTATTTATAAATAAAATATAGTTTATAATATTAACTATAATAAAAAAGAAAATTGGTGATAAATTGACTAAAAATTATGCAGAAATTAATGAAAAAATAAAAAATGGTGATATTGTTGTAGTTACAGCCGAAGAGATGGTAAAAATTGTTGAGGAAGAAGGGACAAAGGTAGCCGCTGAAGAAATAGATGTAGTCACAACTGGTACTTTCGGACCTATGTGTTCAAGTGGTGCTTTTCTAAATTTTGGACATGCTGATCCTCCGATAAAATTTGAACATCTCTGGCTAAACGATGTCCATGCTTACCACGGTAATGCAGCGGTAGATTGTTATATAGGTTGTACGAGAATGGCAGATTTAAGACCATTCGAATATGGAGGTGGTCATGTGATTGAAGATCTTGTTGCTGGAAAACCAATAAGATTAAGAGGAACTTCCTACACTACGGACTGTTACCCTTTAGCTGAAGTAGATACAGAATTCACTATTCATGATATAAACCAAGCTGTTTTATGCAATCCTAGAAATGCTTATCAAAGGTATGTATGCGCTGTAAACAGCTCTGAAAGAACTTTATATACATATATGGGAAAACTTTTACCCCGATACGGAAACGCTCATTTTGCTGGTGCTGGTGCATTAAGTCCTCTAAGTAACGATCCTAATTACGAAACTATCGGTATTGGAACCAGAATCTTTCTTGGGGGCGGGATTGGATATATTATAGGAGAGGGAACTCAGCATGACCCATCGAATAGATTTGGGACTTTATTTGTTAAAGGAGAATTAAAACAAATGAATGATGAATATTTGCGAGGTGTTACCTATGAAAAATATGGTACATCATTGTTTGTTGGGGTTGGAATTCCCATTCCTATATTAAACGAGGGTTTAGCCAGAAAGACAGCAATTAGCGATAAAGAACTTTTAACTGATGTAGTGGATTATGGCGTCCCTAGAAGAGGCAGACCAAAACCCAGGCAGGTAAGTTATAAAGAATTGAAAAGTGGATATATTGAGTTGAATGGAAAAAGCATTAAATGCTCGTCATTATCATCGTTTTATCACGCAAAGAAAATTGCTGAAACTCTTAAAAAGTGGATACAACAAGGAGAATTTTTTCTGAATCCTCCTGCTGAAACATTGCCAACGGATACTATATTCACACCAATGAAGCAAACTAAAGAAATTAAATTTGTAAAGGATTTAAAAAAGAGAGCAGAGATTTGTTATAATGACAGCGATATTAAAAGCGTTGCCGAAAAAATTATAAAAAGTAACATCAATCACATTGTTGTAATAGATTATAAAAATACTTTACAAGGAATTGTTACTAGTTTTGACATTACTAAGGCATTAGCAGAAGATAAACATGAACTAAAAGACATTATAACAAGAAGAGTTATTACCACAACTGATAACGATCCACTTGATGTTGCAGCACGAAAAATGAGAGCTAATAACATTTCGGCATTGCCAGTCATAGATGATAATAAAAAAGTACTAGGAATTATAACTTCGGAGGAGTTGATGTAAAATTTGACTGTAATAAATGTTACTTTACCATTAGAACTAATAAAAGAAATAGATGACTACTCTAAAATTATTAATGATATTTTAAAACACGATATAAGTTTCAATATACTTAAGTTTTCCTTGATTTCAAGTGGTGTAACTTTATTATTGGACGTACCTGACGATAAAATAGAAATTATTGCAGAGGCCCTTGAAGAAAACAAAGCAATCATAAATAAAAAAGGTAGAGTTAAGTTAGATTTCGAACAATGTATAGATTGTGGCGCTTGTGTTTCCTTATGCCCTACTGATGCGTTATATATGAACGATGAGGAACGATTAGAATACACCGAAGAAAAATGTATCGCATGCCTTTTGTGTGTGGACAGTTGTCCGCGCTTCGCAATTGAAGAAGATTAATAAATTATTTCAATATAAGTTTATGCTGAACTTGTGTTTTAAAAAGAGAATTATAATAATTTAATCCAAATTTTTACTCTTGAGTAATTGTAGAATAAATAAGATCAAACCTAGGAGATTTCCTTCTTAATGTGATGCATCGCTCTTCTTCACACCCTCTTAATATTGCTATTAATTCGTTTAAATGAATTGTGGCAATTTCTAATTTATTATCAAACATCTTACACATTTTCTCTCGAAATTCTGGCTTACTTAAAGTATACAAACAAGTAGGACATGGCATTAAAATAAAACACGCATTAACATTCTCGGCACTTTTTAGCTTTTTATAAGTTACCCTTAAGGCTTTTTCAGGATGGAGCACTATTTGACTTGCCCCCCATCCACAGCATGATTCTCTTTCTTGATAATCGATGGGAATACCTCCAAAAAGTCGAATGAGCTCATCTAGTTTAGTTTTATCTTTTAAATAAGTGTTTGTATCTTTGTCTCGGTCCAGATTTAAATAATGGCATCCATAATGGACAGCAATTTTAATATGTTTCAAATCATATTTTAAAACATTAACAATATCTTTCCTAATTAAATAAAGAAAATCTAAGTCATGAATTATTCGTAATTTTGGATTTTTTAAAATATCGTATTGTCCAGAATATTTTTCACCACCCATTTTCATCTTTACTCCATTTAAAATGTCTTGTGTTTTCTTTCTAATATTTGGATCTTTTAAAAAATCCCTTCCTCTTAAGAGAGAATTATAACAACCATTACAACTTACTAAAAGAAAATCTGCTTGATGATTAATTTCATTAAGGTTTCTCTCGTTAATGGCTGCAAATTGGGCTCTTGTGATCAAATTCCTTTGAAAAAAAGTTCCTGAACAACAAGATTGATTTTTACAGGTTAAAACATCCAATCCTAATTCTTCTAATAAATCCTGAATTCCAAATCGCACACCTGGGAAATATTTCTCTAGACATGCTTTAAATAAGCATATTTTTTTTCCTCTAAAGAAATCTAACGGATTTTCAGGATATTTTTTTTCAATTTCCTCTAAATTTAATGCTAAATTATTATTTTCCATCTAAAAAATCATTATATGATTCGCTTTTCTTATTTTCTGGCTTTTTTTTTATTTCTTTTTTTATTTGCTTTACCTGCTCCACTCGCTTTAAAAACATATTTTATTCTTGCGAAATTACAAATCTCATTTAATTCATCTATTCGTTTTTTGGATAACGAGCCATCTAACGGATCTTCCAATACAGTGCCGATTGTTAGAAACTTCTCGGCCATTTCGACATACTTTCTTAGGTCGTTATATCGAGGTCCATATCCTTTTTTGAAACTTTCATTTCTTAAATTTAAGATGAGTAGTGGAATATTTATTCCTTCTCTTGGACACACTCTTTTACATCTTTCGCAGAGAAAACAATACCATATATCAGAATCTTTTAAAACGCTTTTATCGCCTCGTAAGATTTTTTGGATAATTCTTCTTATGTTGAAATCTGAGATTTTTGAAGCTGGGCATTCGCCAACACACTTTCCACAAGAAATACATTGAATTAAGTTACTATTTTCTTTTACATCTTCTACAAGCTCTTTTAAGAAGTGGTAATTCCAATCTTCGTCAGATTCTGCATTATCTTCCATAATTACTCAAAATTTTGTTCTCTTTCTATATGAAAATCATAATTCATTGTAAAAAAATTATTAGTTTTTTATTATAATATAAATTTGCTATTTTATTAAAAAAAATAATACTCATCGCAATTTTCATTAATATTAATTAAAAACTTATAAATGTAATATAAAGAAAAAGTGTTTTTACTAATTCCTTCACTCGAATTTTACTTTTTTCCGTTAAACTAAATTATTTCATAATCAATTAAAGAGTTTTTAATATTATATCGTTCAGTTAAGAGTTTAATATGAGTTTTATACTCCTCAAATGAAATTTCTTGGTCTTTATATCGCTTTGATAATTTATCAATAAGATAAAAAGGCGTAAACTTTATGAAACGCACATCCGAATAAAGCAATACCTTCCCCTTTGCTTCGTAAATAATTTTTTTTTCCATAAGTTCATTAAATAAATCTCCTTTATTATTTAAAATATCCAGGCATTCACTTACCGATAAACTTTTTTCTCTCAATTTTCTAAGCAAGCGATAATTGTCTTTATCCATTAAAAAATTAATAATGGTTTTGCTTTCAATATCAGACGCACAGTCGTAATTTGTATAAAAATTAATTAATCTTTCTTCATAATCTCCAATAATCTCATCTTCAATTTTAGAATAAGGTAAACTTTTAGGAGGTATTCTTGTACATACGAGATCTTTTATTAAAAAATAACATTCTTTACTTCCTGGAACATTTTGCTTTACAATTAGGTTTTCACGAATAAATGAGATCAGTAGTAGATCAATATTTAACGTAGAAAATCCATACTCTGTTCTTAAAATTTTGCTTAATTCAGTTTTAGAAATCATCCCATTTCTTAAAATCTGCAATATCGTATATTTTATTTTATCTTTGAAAAAGTTCAATAAATTTTCTTCTTTTTCAAGCTTGGAATAATCTCTTATAGTATAAAATGCTTCAGAGATCGCTCGTGTAATTTTATTTGTATTTACTAATTCAATTAGATTTTTACTGACGATTGCTAGAATATCTGAAATGTTTGGATATCCTTTGATAATTTTTTCAAGTTTAACATTTTTGTCATATGCTATTACTAAGAAATAGATCTCTCCTTCATATTCTTGGATAATAGAGATATATTGATCTTGTTCCATTTCAGGAATGAATTCAATTATAATGGAATCTTTATCTAATTCATGTAAAGCCCATATTTTTAGGAATAAATCTTTTGACGGAAAATGTGGTGCTGGAGGATACTGAATAATAGGTTCGGGACCGATACTTTTACTCCAATGAACTATGATTAGTCTTTCCATAATTGTATATTTATTGTTCCGTTATTATTTTAATTGAAATAATCTCTTCTTTTAATATTATACTAAATATAAATAATTTATGTAAGCGCTTTCTCGAGATTAAAATCAATTAAAAAGGAGAAATTATAAATTAGAAAAAGTTAGGATATCTTTTTTTAATATTGCTTATTGTATTAGCTAAAGAATCCATTAATTGCTCGCTTTGACATATCCCTAGTATTTTCGCTAATTTCTCTAATATCAAATTAGCTAATTGTAAATCTTTTACTGTATAATTATTTTTGTTTTTAAATATTAAATCAAACTCTTCTTCGTACCAATGAAAGTCTTGGATCAAACTTTCTTTTAAAATACCATCGTAGTCATTATACATAATAATTAAAAGCTATTTTCTTAGCTAATAGATTAAATAAAATTTATATTTAAAAATCCAATTAAAAAGAAAAGTTTAAAAAGATCTTTAGATTTTTCAATCTATTTTCCGTCTAAAACTCGAATTAAAAACAGATTTTTTATTAATAATTTTGTTTTATAAATTTCTTGTTTTTTTCTCCCAATATTTACTAAACGCATAATAAGCAATAAATATTACAACCAATACAGCTAAAATAAGTAGTAAGATATTATTAAATAAAGCTGCTTGTGCTTCGATTTCAGACAAAGGTAATTCATCAAAATCAATTGGAGGTCGAATACCTAAATTAGCACCTAACCAAGAATAAAAAAACGCTCGGGGAATAGAACCAATAAAAGTTCCTAATGAATATTTTTTTGCATCCATTTCTACTAATCCACTTGCGTACGAGATAGGATCAAACGCAACAAAGGGTAAAAATCTCGCTATTATGATCGCGCCCGTTCCATATTTTTGAATTAAAGCATCTGCCATATCGAGCGCGCTCTTACCGACAAATTTCTCTGCCAAAGGTCGGCCACCCTTTCTACTCACATAAAAACACAATAATCCAGCGGCCATAGATCCAATAATTCCCATAATCCCCCCTATAAAATATCCCCAGATCATCCCCGCAGCTAAGAGTACAATTTCGGATGGTATAGGTACCAATAATCCTTGAATAGCCATTATAGCAATGAAAAGGAGAATACCCCAAAATGCCAATGCATAAATAGGATTAACAAACCATTCTACAACAATTCTATATAAAAAAGTCTTATCGACAAAAAAAATATAGTACAATAAGAACAGTGATATACCAATTAAAAAAACAAAAATAATCATATAAATTAATGTTTTCACATCATACTGAGAAAAGTCAAATAAATTCTTAATATAATTCTTAAGTCTCTCTAAAAAAGGCTTTTTCTCTTTATCTTCCATTCTCATCAAGTTTTTAAGAAAAATATTAAGTAATCAAATTTTAGAGGTAAAATTAATTATTTTTTTTATTATTTTCTAAATAAATCAATTTATTGTGAATTAAATGGAATTGAATATTGAAGAATCGTTAATTAAACTATTAATTTCTATTATCATTGTTTGGATAATCCTAGCAATTATTTTTGGATTTTCAGATTTAGAAATATCTAAAGCTGTTGTGAATAGAGAATCAAGTTGGGCAGAGATAGGAAAATATTATGGCGAAGCTCCTGGTTACGGAATAATTGCTATAGCCATCGCGATAATAATTGGTAGTTATCAACAAGAATTGAAAAAGCAAAAAATCGCAGCTTTTATAATTCTAATGATTGGAGTAATCATTTTAGTTTTAGCATTAATTTTTAGTAATATCTGGTTCATCGCTTTTGGAGGAGGAATTACTTTTGCAATTTTATTATTTCTCATATTTACCTATAATAGAGATTGGAGAAATTTCAAAAAAATCGCAATTGTAATTATTATGTTAGCAATTATAAATCCATTGATTTTTGTCCAAATAACAAAAATTTTGTGTGGAAGAGTTCGATACAATGATTTATCGTCTGATTATTCAAATTACACTCCTTGGTTTTTACCACCCGGACCGAGAAGTGGCTTAGAAGGAAATGTGTCTTTTCCTTCAGGTCACACTTCAATGGGCTGGATGTTTTTACCATTATTGATATTATTTAAGGAACGAAAATGGAAGAACCCTAAAAGAATAATAATTACAATCCTCGTTATTAGCTGGGGTTTATATTTAGGAATTTCAAGAATTGTAACGGGCGATCATTACGCTTCTGATGTTCTATTTTCAACTGGAGTCGCATTTGTCTCTACAATTTTATTATATAAGAAGGTTTATTTGGATAGAGATTAAATAACCATAAATTTAATTTAAAAAATTCCAACTCACAATTAAATTAGAAAAAATGGACTTAAGATGCAAAAAATAGTAAAAAATGTATATCACTTAGGAGATTCTGGCTGTTCCGTATATTTAGTAGATACGAATAGCAGTGATGGTCTTGTTTTAATCGATTGTGGTATGAATCTCTATTTAATAGTGAAAAAAATCAATAACCTTGGATTAAATCCAAAACATATAAAACATTGCATTATAACACATTGCCATATAGATCATATTGCTATCTGTTATGAATTAAAAGTTACACTCAATGAGAGGATTAAATTTTACGCCCATGATTTAGATGCTGATGCTATTGAACAAAAAGGATATGACCGTAAAACGGCCGCCTCTTGGTATGGTGTTGATTATAAACCAATTAAATTGGAGAAACGATTTACTGAAGAAATTGAGATTTTAAAACTAGGGGATTATGAATTTCAATGTATTCACACTCCAGGGCATACCCCTGGCTCGATTGCTGTGTATGTAGAAATAGAGACAACAAAAATTTTATTCGGGCAAGACATCCATGGTCCTTTTATGAAAAGTTTTGGCTCTAATTTAGACGATTATCAAAAATCAATGCAAAAGTTATTGGATTTAAAAGCAGAAATTTTATGTGAAGGACACTTTGGAATTTTTCAACCTGCTGAGGAGGTCTATAAATATATTAAAGGATATATGGACCAATATAAAAAATCTTAGGAGTAAATCTGTTTTTTAAATATTAATAAGCAATTGCTTCTTTATGAATTTCTTAATTTTTTCGCACGCTCTTTCGGGTTCATCGATTTTTTGATAAAACAAATGAGTTCTTGGACAATCTTTATCAAAAATACATTTTCTTTTTTCGTAATCATAAATTAAAGGATAAAATCTACATCCTTGAGGACGAGCGTAATAGATTTTACATGTTTTAGTTATAGTATCAAAAAAAACACAATGATTTTCAATGCATTTTAATTGAAAATGACCTTTTTTATTTCTAAATATAAAATCTTGTCGTCGTAAATCATTTGAAGCATAATTTTTTAGAATTAAACTAATATCTTGCTCAGAAAGAATCATATTTGTATTTAAACAGCAAATTCCACAATCTCTACATTTATTATCCATTTATTTATAATCAATAAAAGAAATAGTTTAAATAGATTATTAAAATCAAAAATCATAAAAAATTAAAAAATATATTTCAAAATTTAATAGTTGGAAAAATTTTAAAAATAAATAGTTAAAATTCTACTAAGATATCAATTTTTAATTTATTAAAATTGAGAAGTAATTATGATTCTGATTTAAATGTGAGGAATTGTGGCTATATCAAATGAAAATTTAATACCAAGTAAATCGGAAAAAAAAGATGAGGAAGAAAAACATGGGGTCAACCTACAATTTCATTATTATTTACCCTTTTTTGCCATTATTTATCTAGGATCGTATTTCCTTCCTGGAATTATTTTTATGTTATATGTGTTGCTATTTTTCAAACCTTTTTATTTAGAGAACAATAATTTTTCTTCTCTTTTCACAAACTTTAAACCTTTATTAGCTTTGATTTCGATGCCTTTAATTGTTATTGGTTGCTATCTTCTACATTTATTTTTTATCGGGTTATTAACACGTATACTCTGGAGATTTACTGAAAGAAAATGTCCAACTCAGGATGGGATTATTCTTCGAAATTTTCCATCCGATACCTTAAATTATTACCATATTCGATCATTTTTAATTAAATATGGTAAAAATGTGTTTACTAAAGGTCTATTCCCCTGGTTGGCTAATTGGTTTTTTAATTTTGTGGGATCAAACAAAATAGGAAAAGGGACTACGATTGAGGAGGAAATAGTTGCTGACAAATTTATTGATGTTGGAGATAACTGTTATATAGGCGTAAACTCAGCAATATGTTCTCATACAGTTGAGGGGATATTTGGGAGAATTCCTTATTTTGAAATAAAGATAGGAAATAATGTTACTTGCACTGCCTTCAACATCGTTGGTCCAGGCTGCGAATTAAAAGATAATTCTTATATTTTACCACTTGGCTCTTTTGGGAAAAATCAAACGACAAAAGGAAATAATTATTATTTTGGTCTTCCAGCCCGTAAAATTTTTAAGAAGAAAATTATGGATTTTTTAAAAATTACTGAAGAGGATTTAGAAAAAAATAAAGATTTGAAAATATCTTATGAGTGAATCGAGTAAAAAATCAACTGAAACAAAAAAGAACGGAATAATTCATTTAGAAAATAATGATATAAATGATTATTCATTAGACTTCACAACAAGTAGTGCTATTAGCAGAGTTAGTATAAAATTTCTCTTTATATATATCCCAATTTTTTGGTTTAGTGGTTTACTCGTAGCAATCTACAGTTATGAATATTTTAGGCTATTAACTCCAATAACAGAGAACTGGTATCCTTGGATTTTTACAATTTGCATTTTACCAATTGCTATACTTTCTATGGTATTTATTTTCATATATGGTTGCATATTTTTCTCAAAATTATTTTTAATTTTAATAAACCTTTTTCATAATCCAAGAGAAGGTGTTTTTCTAGCGCAGAAGGGTGATAAAGATTTTGAATTTTGGTGTCTTCGAACAGAATTAAAGAAGTTAGTGATGTGGCTTATGAGAAATTGCCCTTTACCATGGATGGATGCGTTAGCTTTCCGATGGTTTGGAGTGAAAATGGATTTCTCAAGCCATCTCCAAGATTCATGGTGTGACATTGAATTTATTAAATTTGGTCGAAATGTTATGATAGGGCAAGGTGCTGTTGTCATGAGCTCAATGGTAGTTGGAAAATATTTAATAATCAAAAGAGTAATATTTGATGATTATACTGTTGTAGGGGGAATGGCTTGCGTTTCACCAGGTACTATTACAGGAAGAGATTCACTCCTAGGTGCTATTTCTGCTACAATTTTTAACCAATTTTTAGAACAAGAATGGATTTATTTTGGAATTCCAGCAATTAAATTAAAACCAAATAAGCTCGCAGAAGAAACGAAATTGACAAGAAGAAGTGTTGATGAAGAACGAGCAATATTAGTAGAACATAAAATAAGTATTGAAAATGATAAAAAGGATAGAATTAAATTGTAACCAGAGATTTTGAAAAATGTCAGTTCCAACTTCTATGAGAGTAGGACCATTTACTCCAACAATTTTAGTAAAAAAAAGATATTTAGTTTTTTACATATTTCTTATATGGGTATCGATGATCCCTGTTTTACTTGAATTTTGGTATTATTGGCAAATTTTGTGGGATCCAATAAGGCCAATTCATTTTTACATTTTTTTTCCACTTCTCTGTTTTCTAATGTATATTACTGCAGTATTTACCTCGTTAATTTTTGCTAAAATTTTACTTGTAATCGTTAATGCAATTCACAAACCAAAGGAGGGCGTATTTATAAGAGAGTCTTCAGATAAGGATTATCGTTATTGGAGTATGCGTAATACTATTAAGAGATGGCCGATCTGGCTTGCACATAAATTTCCATTTCCTTTTTTAGACAATATTGCTTTTAAATTATTCGGTGTGAGAACCAAATTTTCTAATTCTCTTTTTGAAGGTTGGGTAGACTGCGAATTCATTGAATTCGGAAAAAATGTTGTTGTAGGGCAAGGAAGCATTGTTCAATCTGCTGTTATTGTAGGTAATCTATTAATAATACGAAAAACAATTATCGAAGATAATGTTAGAATAGGAGCCCATGCCGTTGTTATGCCTGGTACTCACATAGGAAAAAATAGCGTTCTAGCTGCTAATTCTGTAACTATTGTGGGGCAGGATTTAGAAGCCGGTTGGATTTATCTCGGCATCCCAGCAAAAAAATTCAAAAAAAACCGATTTTTCGAAGATGGCCTTGAAGATGTTCTAGGACATATTGAAGATGTAGAGGATTTAAGAAAAAAATACGAAGAACTTTATATTAAAAGGTATGATCAGCATATGACACATAAGGAAAGAAAAGAGTGGAAGAGAGAGAGGAAATTAGAGGAAGAAAGAAGAAAAATAGAAAGTATTTGATTCATTTAATCTTTCTAATAAATTTAATTTAATAATAAAATGAAGTTGCAAGATTGGCATACTCATAATTCAATGTGTCATCATGCTATTGGATCACTGGAGGATTATATTAAAAAAGCTGTTGAGTTGGATTTAGACCTAATAGGCATGAGCGATCATTTTCCATATGATTATTTAATAGGAATCGACGAAATTCCTATAGAGGATTATGCTATGATTTTGAACGAAATTGAGACTTATATCTCAACAATCGAATATTTAAAAGAAAAGTACCATGAAAAAATTGATATAAAAATAGGATTTGAAATTGATTTTATAGAAGGCCAATTAGACGGACTTAATGTTCATCTGAATAAAATTAAATCGCGTTTAGATTATATTTTCGGATCTGTACATGTATTACTCTCAGAAGATGGCCCTTGGGGAATGGATGATAATAGATTTTTAAAACAGTATAATTCTTTAGGGCCTGATAATGTTTTTTTGCAATACTATCATACTATGCAAAAAATGCTAAATTCAACGGAATTTGATTTAGATATTGTTAGTCATTTTGATTTACCTAAAAAATTCAATAAATTTCCTAGTGAGAATGTAAAAAAATTAATTTGTGATGAAGTTTCTATAGCGCTGGATCTCATTAAAAAGAGAGATCTAGTTGTAGAAATTAATACTGCTGGATTTAGAAAAGATATCAAAGAACAATACCCAAGTGAAGATATCATAAAAAAAATGTACGAGTTAGATATCCCAATATTATTAGGATCTGACGCACATGAGCCTAATGAACTTGCTTATCAATTTAAAAAAATAATTGAATTAATTAAAGAAATTGGGTATAATCAATTAACATTTTTTAATAAAAGAAAAAGATCTTTTATAGAGCTTTAAATATATTAAAAAAGAAAGAGCAAAAATTTTATATCTTTCTGCTTCTCAACCATGCCTCCATTGTGAGGGAATTTAGAAGTTTTATATGGGCGGAATCACTCGTGTGAAAGACTAAATGATTATCTTCGTTTTTACCAATTATACATAATAACAACTCCTCGCCATCTCTTATTATGACATACCTATCACTTCCTTCAAAATTCCTTAGAGAGATGTTATCAAGGCTTTCATATTCATCCAATAATTCAGTGTTTTCTTCAATTCCAGGATTAATTTCACATGAGATTTTCATATTAACGGAAGATCTTACTTCATATAGATAAAGATCTTGTAAATCTGTTATAGTAGGAACTACAATTGTTACACTATGGAGGGCTTTTTGAAGAATTTCTCGCATTTTCTCTATAATCTCTGATTTACTAATTACAATATTTGTGAAATCGATTATTTTTGAATCCGAGGAACTAGAACTTATTTCTTTTAATTTTTTGTTTTCTAATTCTAATTGTTCGATTTCTTCGTCTAGTTTGCTTAATTCATCGTTTAATATTTCAACTTCTTTTTGAAGGTCTTCAATTTTTTTTTCTTTTTCATCTACTAATTCCTTATCAACTGTTGAGTCCGCTGTAGATTTTATTTCTTCTTCTCTAAGTTTTACCGTCTTTTCTAGAGTATCTATTTTTTCTTCTTTTAATTTTAACGAGTTTTCTAGTGTCTTTATTTGTTCATCTTTTAAATTCAATGTAGATTGCATTGTATTTAATTGATCATCTTTTAGATTTAGAGAATCCTTAAGATTATTAATTGTGTCATATAAAGTTTTAATTTTGCTTTTTAAATCTTCCGTTTCCATCATTAGGCCACTAAACTTTAACGAAAATCTTTCATTCCATTTTAAAAATATATAGTATTAACTTTTTTATTCTAAATAAATATAATAATAGCATTCTTAATAAAATATAATTTTAATTTTTTTCAAGTATAGTTTTGATTATCAACTTATAGCAAAATTAAAGCAAATATGAAGTAATGATTAATCCCCTATAATTTTCTTTATTTCATTTACAATTTTTAACGCTCCAAAATAAGATTCTGAAAAATTTTTATCTTTATATAATATTGTACATAAAGGTTCGTCTTTTAATACTGTTTTTGGTTCAGTTTTATCGTATACATTTTCAAGTTGATTTATTTTTGGTATTACTTCCTTATCAATTTCTTTTGGAGCAAACATTATCAATTTAGTTGCAAATCCTTTAGGTTTAGTACAGTTAATTGTATTTTTAATAAATTCCCATTTAGAATTTATAAAACTTTTTATATGTAAATCTAATAAGTTTAAATTCAAAACAGTTTCCGAAACATTAATAGAACCAGGTATTCTTGGATTGATCTCCATCAGATAAGGATAATGATCTTTCAATACAAAATCAAATCCATTTATACCCCTTAAACCGAGCGTTTTAGTTAAAAATACTGAAATCTCAGAAATTAATTTTTCATCCTCTTTAATTATATTAGCAGGAACTATATTACCACAATACATAAATTCTTTAGGAGGATTTAGAAATTTTAATCCAATAAGTTGTCTATTGATCGAGATTACTTCACATTCTAAACCATTTGATATAACCGTACAACTAATAGGCAATCCTTTTATATATTCTTGAATTAGCCAATCTGATGGATTAAAGCGCTTGATTTTTTGCTTCTTTATAAAAAAAGATAATTGATTCTCGTTTTCAATCTTGTTGACATTAATCCCACCAGATCCTTTTTTTTTTTTAAAAATAAAAGGAAATTCAAATTTATAGATTTTGGATTTAAACTCCTCAAAGGAGTACGTTAAAGGAACGTGATACTCTTTAGATTTTAAAATATTATAAATATTTTCAATATTTCGAGCTTTTTTAATTGTATCTATTTTGTTATTAAGGCTTAAAATCTTATATTTGCTTTTTTTTATCTCATTTAGAATCATTTCTCTTTCTTTATATGAATCGTCTAAACCACTGCTAATTAAGATATAATTTATCTTAGGGTACATTTGCATTAAATCTATAGTAAATTCAGCTAAAAATTTGCTATATCTATCTTTAATTAGTGAATAATTAGTCTGCAGCTTCTTAATAACAATTATGCAATCCTTTATATTTGGATATAAATCCAGATCACCGAAAAAATCTACAGCATATACCTCATACCCCGCATTTTTCAGGGAATATGCTAATGGACGCGTGTTAAATCCCACAACTAAAATGGATTTCACTATATTAACCTTAAATTAGTATTAAAAAATAAATTTTAGAACTTAGATTTGCCATTAAAGAATCTTTTTTAATTCAAGGATCAAAGAAGACGGATTATAACGATCGAACTTATATATCTCAGCATTACCATACTTCTTAAAATTTTTTTTTATTTTATCAGCAGAATATGGATGTACACCGAGTGCTTGCGTTGCATATGATTTCTTTGGTTCTAACACAACTATGTGAACTTTTTGTTTTGTCAGTTTTTTGGTCAATTCCTTTAATTCTTGAATAACCACAGCATAGTCACTTTCGATTTGAGCAATCAACTCAGGATATTTCGCTGAAATATTAGCACCACAGTCTGAACAAATAAAAATTACAGGAACTATATTTCGATTTTTCATTCTCTCTACTTTTATTAAATCCATAACCTTCCTTAAAGCAGCTGCCATTGGTGTATATGATTTTCCTTCTATTTTTTTTAACTTATTTACTGCATATTTAAAATTAACAGTAGGTTTCTGCAAAACAACTGCTTCTTTACCTCTAAAGATTATAAGGCAAATTTTATCTCTTTTCCTATATCCTTCTTTTTGTAAAGATAAAATAACATCAGTCATTTGTTTAATAACATAGTACATTGACGCTGAACTGTCAAGGACAAAAAATAGCGCTAAAGGTGCCCGATATTCGTAAATTTTATCCATCAAATCGTATTTATTAAATCTAATCGGAAAGTTAATTTCCGTTTGATTGTAAATAATATTTTTTAAGTAATTCCTTATTGTAGCATCTAATGCAATACTTTTTGGTTGTTGACCTCTAGGACTTCGATACGATACGTATCTTCCTTTTTGAGATGACGCTATTTTAATTCTACGACCAATCCCCCGACCTCCATAATCAGAAATTCTACGATCCTTGCGAATATTATCTAAAATAGAAGTCATTTTTTTTTCCATCTTATAAATAAAGGGGATTATATCAAAATCATCATCTGATAAATTAAAATTATCCGCTTCTTCAATTGGTATATCCTTAACTTTCCAGCCACCTGCTGGTCTTGCTTTTCTCTTTTTCTTATCTGGATATTTAGGAGGAGGAAGTTTTTGTTCTTTCGTTTCTCCAACATCTACTTTATCAGGATCAACAGATTGCCGTTTGAATTCTTCTTGCGCAGCATCATCGTGCTTTAAAGGCCCTTCAGTTTCCGGATTTGACTTATATATTTTTGGGTCTTCGTATGCTTCTTCAATTTTTCCGTAAACTTCGGTAATTTTTGCTTTTATCTCTTTAGGTGTCAGTTCATAATGTAATGATGCAATACGATGCTCGAAAACTAAATCCATAGCAACATTGAGATCCTCCTGTTCAATCTTCCTTCTATTATTTAAAGCAGCGTGAGCTCTAGCACATCTAATGAAAGTGATATCTGCTCTTTGTGAGAAAATCCCGAGATCATTAACGATTTTTGATACTAATTCATAAATCTTCGCTGGAATCTGAACTTCTTTTATTATATCTCTTGCCTTAATAATTTTTTGCTTTAGTTGTTCTTGTTTCTTATCAAATTTTTTTACGAATTCTTTCGGATTGTCATCAAATTCTATTACTCGCTTTGTAATTTCAGCCCGTAAAACAGGATCACGAGGCGCCTTAATTTTTACCTCCAAACCTAATCGATCGGCTATTTGAGGCCTTAATTCTCCTTCTTCAGGATTCATTGAGCCAACTAGTACAAACCTAGAGGGGTGCATAACAGAGATTCCTTCTCTTTCGATTATATTAACTCCTGAGGCTGCAGCATCTAATAGAACATCAACTATATGATCTTGTAATAGATTAATTTCATCGACATATAAAATCCCTCGATTTGCTTTAGCCAATAAGCCTGGATGAAGTTCTGAAGTTCCTTCTGTAAGAACTTTATCAATGGATAAACTTCCGCATACCATATCTTCAGTAACCCCAAGAGGTAGGTTCACAATTTTCATTTCTCGAATATATGTTTTTAATTTTCCTTTTTCCTTTTTCTCGCGACAGGAAGCACAGAGATCATCGATATTTGATTTTAGATCGCAAGAAAATTGACAGTCTTCAATTGTTTCTATTTTTGGCATAACTTCCACTAAAGATCTCACGGCGGTTGACTTCCCAGTCCCTTGGTGACCTGTTAATAAAACTCCACCAATTTGAGGATCAATTACATTTAAAATTAAGCCCATTTTCATTTTGTCTTGTCCTAATATCGCTGTAAATGGAAAATTAATCTTTTTCATTATAAGTCTAAGAAACTTTTAACTTTAGTAAAATAAAAGAAATTAAAAAATTTTGGATACAAACCAACTATCAATAATATTATTATCAATACGCAAAATATTAAAATTTTCTTGATAATTCGTTTAATTGATGATCCAAATTAGAAATAGCATCATCCCATCTAGATAAGACATCATTTACTTTTGGAATTATAGCCTCTCTTTCTTTATATTCAAGATAATCCATGAAATCTTTTATATTTTCTATTTTCATGAATGTTTCAGCTACAAATTTTTTAATATCTTTTCCTTGTGTTTCTAAAACTTCAGGAATCCTACTCTTTTCACCTTTTAATGCCAATGTTTTCAAATATTCTTCAGTTCCCATTAATAATGAATTTAACTGCTTTATATTACTTTTTACGAACTTCTTATAGCTTTTAATAATATCATCTTTCGGAAAGAGATTAGTTATATCCAAGGCAAATTTTTGAGATTTCTCAACTAATTGTTCCATGCTTTCAAATCCCTCAATCCTATAATCATTTACTTCGTGATAATTTGAATCAAGCATTTCAGGATCATCTAAACTAAAAATCTTAAACCCAGGATCGTTTTTTAATTTAATATCTGGATCTCCTCTTTTTACTGCTGGTTCACGTTGTTTAATTAATCGTTCAGGATTAAATACAAGGGATATTGCGAGAGGATTAAATTTTTGATAAGTTGCTGTAGTACGAATATCCAAACTAGTCATCATAACTCTATGACCTGGATGAGAATGAAACCATCCTACAGTATATTCACCTTTTGAAAAAGCTTCGTCGTCAATTATGCTAAATGAAATATAATCTTCGTCAGACCAAAATACTTTGTCTATTATATCCTCTTCCTTTCTAACTTGATGTGTTATATTATATGCTTCTGTAATTATTAAATCTTCACCATCTTTGGAAGTCTTTCCAGTAAAAATACCATAAATTTCTAACCAATCATCAAAAGGAATCTTAGCGTTAGCATATCTAATAGAAGCTGCTACAACAGTTAAATAAGCCTTTTTTGGAATAATAACGGTCATTTTTTAATGGATGTTTTTTTTATTTTTATAAGCTTTTTTACTCATAATAATATTTTTTTTATTTATGTTTTTTCTTGAATATAAAATTATTTAATTATTAAAATTATATTATTATCATAATTATAATTCAAATTATAACAAATTCCAGTTGAAAATAGGATTTTTATTCATATAAAAAAAGTGTGATTTAATTTGACTGAACAAGGTTTTATTCCATTAACTGGTCAGCTTGGAATAGCCGGGACATCTTATCGATTGCAACTTGGTTTGATTAATAATAAATGGGCCTCCCGAATTCTAAAAGGTAAAGATGTGATTGATTCATATGTATTTAAAGACACAGAATTAGCAGCAGAAAGGGAATATCCAAATCAGAATTACCTTGTTGGCTGGGTATTAAGAACTGTAATGATACCTAACATTAATCCTCATCAAATTATGAAGACCTCACAAGCCTTGGTAAAACAGGCACTTGAGAGAAAACAAGAGAAAAAAGCAAAGGTACCCATTGCTGAAACAAAAGAGGTTGAATTAGAAAAAGTTCCCGAAAGCGAGATAAAACGACCTTCTAAAGGTCCTGGTTGGGTTAAGCAAGAAGGTGAGAAAACTCAAGAGGATATGATTGAAGAACAGCGCATAGCTTTCAAAGAAAGGGTGGCAGCTGAGAGAGCAAAGGAAGAAAAAGTATCAGCACCTACAATGAAAACAAAACGACAATTACCCACAATTCCAGGAGCCCCTCCGAAAGAAGAAGTATCTGTGGAGACACCTTCAGAAGAGGTCGCGGAAGAAATATCTAAATTCTGTCCATATTGCGGGAAAGATATAGACTTCAAATTTTGCCCTTTTTGCGGAAAGCCATTACCTCATGAGCATTAGTATTAGCGATTAATTTTACTCTTTTTTATTCTTCAAATAGTTATATTGAAAATTTAAATCAGTTAAATTATATTAATAATATTAAGAATTAACAAATCTATATTTCAAAAAAAGTGAATATATTTGAGTAAAAGCCGTTCAAAGCTAAATGATACTAATGAAATAGTTGTGATCAAACCGTTAGCATATTACAAAATGTTAGTTCATACTCTACGTTTTGGTAATAGAGCGAGAGATCCTAGACAATATAGAGAAGTAATGGGTATGTTAATTGGGCATCTTGAAGGCGAAGGAGTAATAAAAAATGTTATTGTTGAAGAAGCTGTTCCGATTTCACATGGAGGGTCGATTGAAGTTGCATTTGCACCTGAAGATTATATAACTTTTGCTCAAGTGGATGAAGAGTTTGCCGAGAAAAATTGGTTTACAGTAGGTTGGTATCATAGCCACCCTGGCTTACAAATATTTTTTTCAGGAACAGATATTCTCAATCAACTTGGTTGGCAAACTCCAAATCCAAGCGCCATCGGGATTGTTTTTGATCATACTT
Source organism: Candidatus Hodarchaeota archaeon (assembly GCA_048887225.1). Taxonomy (GTDB): domain Archaea; phylum Asgardarchaeota; class Lokiarchaeia; order Sigyniarchaeales; family SOKP01; genus LW40-45. The sequence continues at coordinate 55,928 of JBHLJY010000010.1, read as the reverse complement.
ATTTAGAAAATCCAGAAGATTTGGGTTTTAGAACTTTCAGACTTGACGATCCTTCGAAGGGTTCAAAATCAAAATATCACGAAGTAGAAACAAGAGTAGAACATCCCGATAATATGGAGTTTTACATTAAATTAATGGAATTAATAAATATTATTCACTCCCAAGAGCCACCAATTTTAGAAATCAATGAAACTCCGGATCTTTTTGGCGAAATTTTCTTTCCTGACAAAAGCGAATTATTAGCAGCCAAACCCGAATTAAAACTAAAAGAAATATTCTCAGCTTTATATAATGGGATTTCAAATTTTTTACAATTTTCAATTGAACCACTAATAAATTATTTTAACTCTTGGAGTCAGGAAATTATAAAAATTACGATGGAGAATAATTTACAAATAAGAGGTGATTTAATAGAGTTAAAAGACAGCTTAAAACAAGGGCTTGATACTATTCAGAATAATTTTAAATTTTCATTAATAGATAAGCTAAATGAGCTTGAAGTCTATATAGATGATCGATTTGAAACTTTTGATAAAGATCGAGAAGATATTGAAAATTTGATGGTTAAATTAAAAGAAGAACTTCCTCTAAAGATAAATGAATTATTTAAAGAAAAGATTAAAATTTCACTAAATAAAATTGTGCAAATTTTAGATGAAAATTCAAAGATTTTAACAGAAATGACTAATAAAAACGTTAGATCTTCAGAAAATTTAGATCAACAACATTTATCTTTAGAAAATTTATCTGAAAAAATAAAATCAATAGAAAAGTTAACTTCAGACAAATTAAAAGGATTTCAAGAAAAATTTAGAGAAAATATTAAAGAACAAATCGAGATTTTAACAAAAAAATTTAGTGATTTACAAAATGAAACTCAGACTTTTTTATCCAATTTAACCTCAAATACATCCCACTTGGAAAGTTCTATTAATTCTTTAAATAATAAAATAAAAGAATTAGAAACTCAAAAACAAGAATTATCAAATAAAATAAAAGAATTAGAAGCTCAAAAACGAGAATTATCAAATAAATTACACAATACAGAGGGAGGGAGCGAATAAGTCAATTATATCTTTAATATCCAATGTTCAATACTGAATAATTCAGTTTTTCTTAACTGAGTCTTGATTTATATATTATTAACGCAATTTTTGAATAATGAATAAATTTAAAGAGTATCTTTATGATTTTTTTGAAATGATAATTCTATTTCTTTTATTTAATCTCGAAAATATTAAAATCCTTTTTATAAATGTAGGTACAAATTCAAATAATTTACTACCATATAGATTTTAACTTCCAAATATCCAAATTTATTTTCTAAAGCAAAAAAAGTAATATTCCAATTATGGATTGTTTTTGATAAAGTTTATAATAACTTCAGCTAGCTCTGGAAAATTTTGCTTTTTTTAATTAAAATCACTGATACAATGGCTCTAGCATTTCCTCTTTTGAAAAATAATAATGATTAAGTAAAAATCTCTTTAATTAACCACTTTAAAGGTTCTAATAATTTCGGGTCTTTTTTAAAAACATTTAGTGAATAATATTTAATTGGAATTTTTTCTTTTTTTAATCTTTTAAGGATAGAAATATTTTTTTTTATCTCTTTTTCTCTTAAAGGTGTCTTATCTTTAAAGACATTATTTATAATTAAAAGCGGAACTTTTCCAAACTTCTGGCTTGAATAGGAAGAAATAAATTTTTCTATTAATGAATTGACTTCATTACAGGTAATTTTATCGATATTTTTAATAAGAAAAATTACCGCTTGAGCGATATCTAATCCGACTTTGCCATTTAAAAATTCAAATGTATTAGACAAAATAATATTATCAATTATTATACCTAGAATCCTAGTGGGAATATCTAATTTGCTTTGACTATAAAATTGGAGCGCTTCAATGGATCTTAAAAATGTATCTTTACCAGAACCTTTAGGTCCTAATAGTAAAATTTTTTTTTGAAGATTAATATCTTGGGTGATGATTCTGATTTCAGATTCTGGGTAAATTAGATCAAAAAATCTATCATAAATAGAAAAAAAATCTACTTTTTCTTTTTCACAATATTCTGTAAATTGCTTTATGGTCGGATTTTTTTTATATTTGTGTAGAACTAAGTTAAAATTCGGGAGTGCTTTCAATTCAGCTACAAATTTTTCCAAAAGAGGTTTCTTTGATTCTAAGTATTGAAGAATATCAGTTAGTTCATTTTTAAAATATGAGGCTTGGATTACACAAGAAATCATAAGTAGATCTTTTCCTCCCCTTGCATTGTCAGATTTCATATAAAAAACAGTATTAATAGTTTGAAATTTTCTAAAAGAAAATAAAAAAGTACCATCCTCATCAATAAAATCCAATATTTTCGTTAAATCAGGAAATTCATAGACATTACTAAAATCTGAATTACTGTAAAGGATATTAGGCCCTATGTGCATATCAAAATAAGATATAACTAAAAATTTCTCTATCATAGTCTAGATTTTATTTCTTTTTCAATAATAAAATAAAATTTCAATGGTATAAGTTTTACTTATTATAAATTATAATATGATTTGATTTACAGAATCTTGGGGATCTTTTCTTTTAGATATTATTCCAGACTATAAATCTAAGTAAGAAAATAGAGATATTATTTAAAGATGGGGATTTTGAGAGGTTAAACTTAAAAAAATTTCAGCTTTTAAATTTTAATAAAAAAAAATTTAGGTCTGCTGAGTTTTAATAAATTAGAACTATTTAGCGTTAATTATAAATATCATTATTACTACTATTAATACAGACACAAAAAAAATTTGAGATCCTTAAAATTTTTAAGTTTAAGATTTTTTCTTAAATCGAATCTCTTGTAGCATTGTCGTTCTTAATTATTTCGACAATGAAAGTGACAAATATCTTATGGCTTTTTTGACAGTAGTCATTTGAAATTTAAGATATTATGAGATTTAATTTATTGGTGTTTCAAGGAATATAAATAAAACAATGTGTAGTAGATTTAACCAAAATAATGAGAAGAGAAGTTTGAGAATTTTAGAGAACCATTTAAGTAAATTTGTTGATTTTAATAAGAATAATGGAATTTTTTATGATAACTTATATTTAAACGATATAAAATTTGTTATCAAAACACCACTCCAAGATTCAAGGAAGGAAGGATCAATAAACAATATTAGAATTGAAAAATTTAATTTAACAAATTCTATATATATTGTTAATTATGGTTAAGAAGGATTGATTAAAGAATTAAATCCAAAAATAATTTAGATTTGTTTAACCAGAAAAAAACATTCTAAAATTTAAAAAGATGTGTAAAACAAATGACAATACATACAGAAAGTAAATCTAATATTTTGAGAAATTATCCTTTCTCATTATTAGAAATGGACGGTTCAGGGGAGATATGGCAGAAAATATATAGCCCTTACATAGATTTAATCGAGAGTAAAATTATTATCTCAAAAAATAATTCTATAAGGATATTTAGAAATCACAATTTTGCATTTAATAATGCATTTCAGCAACGAATTGCTGATTTAATTATAAACGAAGTTGAAGAACAGATTTCTAATTCTATTTCTAAGAGTTCAAGAAATTATTTTGAAAAACTAAATGATAAAATTAGAATCGAAGATCAATATTCTGATGAGGTCGAAAAAGAAAATAGTAATCTAAAAATTACCTTTATTTTTACAAATAAGAAAATACAACCATTAAAATTAATTCAGATGCTTAAATTAACTGGTGAAGTGAAGAAATTTACTCAATTACTGCATAAAAAAGAGCTTAAACAGTATTCTAAGATAATCCCACAAATTATCTTTATATCTATATTTGGTTTTGAAGCTTCAGTAGGAGACTATCTAAGAGATAATCTTCATGGAAAATTAAATAGAAATATTCCAATCTTAGTTGTCCCGCCTATTGATAATAAATTATGGAATAATTATTTTGTAATAAATGATTATAAAAAACATAAATCGGGAATTTCTATCGAAGGCTATAATAATTTGAGAAAGAATGGTGGAGCTAATCAATTCCAAGTAAAAAAAATGGAGCCCTATTATAAGGATTTAAGGGAGACTAAAGAGATCTCAGAATATAATTCTCAAGAGTTAAATATTTGGGCAGATCTTTTGAGCATTACTAATTCTTCTGCTCTATTGGATATAGAAAATTCAAGAAAGAAAATCAAAGAACTATTAATTGAGTAATCTATCTAAAAAAATTATAAATCTAATATGATCATATAACTTTTTAGAGATTCTTGAATTGATTGAATTATTAGGACATGAGAACAAAAAGAATGCCTATAATAATTCCTGATATAACTAATAAAAGAATTACAATTGAGACAATTAAAAGAAATTTAGACACCGACATATTATCTGAGAGCGACCTTTTTCGGCTTAAATTCAGGCGAATACAAGCAGAACACATCCCGTTAAAATTATCAAATTGATGTTCCGAAATTACTTCTCCACAATTTATACAATATTGCATTTTTTCTATTTTCACTTACTTCTTAATTTGAATTAATTATCATATTAGTTTAAGGATTATTTAATTTTATCAATAAATGTTTAATCTTCTCGCTTTAATAATAATACTGTTTATTATCTGGATAATTCTCTTTCTAATTCTCACAGTAGTTATAGTAATCACCGTATTAGGAGTAGCATATGGAATAGTGGTCTAAATTCTAAGTAAAGATTTAAATTAAACTATTAAATTTCCTTTTTTTTGTTTTTAGTATAGTTTTCTATTTTATATTTTTTATTTCCGTATTTTTTTATTATTTCGCTAACTTTTAATTTCACTATTTAAAAATTATTTGATATTATAGAATATAGATTAAAAATGAGGGAATATACTTTTTAAAATGTTCAATAAAATTGAAGATTGGTTCAAAGATCAACAAAAAAAGTTTCAACAATGGAAAGAAGAACAAGAACGACGTCAAAGACAATGGAAGAAAAAAGTGGATAAAGTGATCCCGCCTAGTTTAAAAAAACTTGTGGAAATGTATCCATTAATCAAAAATATGGAATTTTATAACCCATTATTGATTGATCCTGAAGAAGAAAGTGAATTTCCACGAAATTTAGACGATAAAACCTACATTAAAGAAATACATGCAGAATTGATTGAAAAGTTATATAAAAATTCAATTCTTAGCCGTGATGGTGAAAATGGAAGAAGAATTCGACCAGCAACTACAGAAGAATTAAAAGAGTATAATAATAAAAAGACTGAGAAAATTAGTATGTGGAGAATAAAGGATGCCCTTAATATTATAAGTTCGTATGTTGGGCTCCCAGAAATCAAAGCTCATCATTTAAAAAGTATGGGAGCAAAATTGGGTTCAAAAGTTTATCTTTCATCTAGCAATGTTGTAGATCCTTATTTTCCAGAGTTAGTTGACATTGGTGATAATGTGGTTATGGGAATGGGTGCCTCAATTTTTTGTCATGAATGTATTGATGGGGAATTATACGTTGGTGAAGTTAAAATTGGAAAGAATTGTCTTATTGGTTTTGGTTCTATTGTCTTACCTGGCACTCAAATGGGAGATAATTCTATTTTAACTCCGGGTTTTTTAACATCGGATTTAAAAGAAAATACAATGGCGAAGGGAATTGATGGCTCCATTAAGATTGAAAAAAATGCAAATAGAAAATTACCAAAAAGAAGAGTTGAAAGCTTAGATTTTACGCTACATGATTATATGAGCAAATTGATATTTCCGAAAGGTGACCATTTCAAGACAATGTTTAATAATATGTATATCGAATGGCAAAAATCGCCATTAGTAAGTCAGAGTTTTAGACAAACACTTTTAAGAAAAGCGGGAGTTAAAATAGGAAAAAGTGTTAAAATCGAAGATAACGTTCACTTTGACACATATTATCCTGAAAAAATTACAATTGAAGAGGGTGTTGTAATAAAAAGCGGTGCAACGATCCTTACTCATGAGGGAACTGTCTCTAATTTTAGAACTGGGAATGTAGAAATTGGAAAAAACGTAATTATTGAATCTGGTGCAAAATTATTGCCAGGAGTGAAAATTGGAAAGAACTCAAAAATCTTTGCCTACGCTTTTGTTGATTGTGATATACCTCCAGACTCTGAGTTTAAAAATTGATGAGTAATTCTCTTTCTTAAAATATACAATCTGCTATTTGCGTTTATTGCCATACTCTCTTTAATTGCATTTATGAAGCGAAAAGCAATTTTTAAAGAGTAACAATATAACTTTTTTTTCTTTTTTTTCAATTTAGTCTTAGGTTGAATCATATATTTAGTTCAAGAGATAAGATAGAAATGAAAAAAAAGAGAATTAATTATAGGATTAATTTTATTGCAGAAAATGCTCAAACGGAAGTATCACTCATGAACGAGCAATTCGATTTATGTTAAATAAAATGTTTCATACTGACAAATTTGGTACTGAACAAGTATATTTAAATAAAATTAACAAGTTAAAGTACGATAACATAATCAAAAATAAGCGGGTGCGCGATTTTATGAATAAGCATAATATCGGAGAATCCGATTATGGTCATTCATCTATAGATATTCTAGCTGAAGAAATTAGACTAGAAGGCATAGAAACACCAGTTTTATTTTCTGTAGAAGTTTGGGAGCTTCATAATATTAATAAACGTCATAGATTTTACAATGAACGTATATATATATATGACAAACTAAAAAAGATTTTGTATGAAGAGGGTTTTATTGATATTCATATCGTTCTTGAGACGTATAAACGTAGTTTTAATGATTATCAGAAATTTATTATCAGAGCATTAAAAAAAGAAGTTAAGGAAAAGTATGGTATAGAATTAGATATGGAATTTCCTCGGCTTGATTGGTCTGATTTAGTGGATGACCTCAAAACCGCACTGGATCATCAACTTTTAGATTATTGGTACTAATAGAAGAGTTTTTTTTTATATTTACTATTCATTTTAGATTAAATGTTTTATATTTAAATTTCTTATTTAATACTAATATTTTAAATAAAAAGGATATAAGTAAAAATTTGAATAACCTATTCCTTCTTAAAGGATTTGAATACTATCATATTCCAATTTAAAAAAAGGTGATAAATATAAAAGACGGGAAAGTATATATTAAAAGGGAAGCGTTTAGAAACATGATTACACATGTTTTAAGATTTGGGAACGATGCTCTAGATGAAAGTGTTGAAGTAATGGGAATTTGTATTGGTAAATTAAACGATAAAGATATAGATCTTATTAATGCCATACCTATAACTCATGGGAAAGAGGTTTCCTTAGGTTTAACCTCAGAAGATTATAATACATTTACTCAAATTGAAAATAAATATGCTAGCCACAATATGAATATCGTAGGTTGGTACTCATCACATCCAGGTTGGTCTTTGTTTTTCAGTGACTCGGCGATTAAAAATCACCATTTTTTCCAGAATGTTAATAAACCTTATGGTTTTTATATAGTTTTCGACCATACTTTAATGGGTAAAGAGGGAAAATTAGGTTTTGAAATATTTAGATTAAATGATTATTCAGATGAAAAAAATACTGAATATCATAAAGTTGTGTACGAGTTAGAATTGCCAAATACTCTTGAGTACTTTAAATGGGTTCAAAAATTTGTAGAAGACACCCAAAAGAAAGCCCCAATCTTAATCAAAGAAATCAATGAATTAACAGAACCAACTCCGAGTGAACTTCAAGAGATCCCTGCACCAGAAGAAACTTTGCTTGAAGTTGAGCCAATAATTTCAGGATTTCAAGAAGGGGCTTCAAAATTCGCAGATATATTTATGGACAACTTTAAATCTCAATTAGGTAATTGGACTAAAGATATTAAAGAAGGATCATTGATCGGTTCGAAACTTATAAGAAATGCAACAAGTATTATGAAAAATAAAATCTCTAATGGAATGTCTAAAGTGGAAACTTGGTTTAAAAGAAATTTAGATGAAATTTCAAACAACTTTAAAGAAAATATAGCTAAATATGTAGATCCTCGAATTGACGCTCAAAAGGACTTAAAAACCCAATTTTCTATATCTAAAGACGAAATTTCAAATGATTTAATAAATCTTGTGGAAATTAATTCTAATAATATCTTAAATAAAATTGAAAATAATATTAAAGGAATTACAGAAGAAATTAATAATACTAACAATATAACATTCAAATTAGAAGAAAAGATAAACAACACTATAGAAAAAATCTCGACAATCTCAAATGAGTTAGAGAATTTCTCTAACGAGATAGAGAATATTGTATCAGCAGATCTCTCTTCCTTGGAACAGAATTTTGCAAATGATATTGAAAAATTGAATACAGAATTAAATAGTATTAATGAACTTTATTTACAAATGAGTAAAGCCTCTCAAAAATTACAAAAAATTATCAATTATATAACGAAATAGTAGATAGATTCGAATTTTTTTAAAATATTTTTCTATTAGTTTTATAAGCCAATATATAAAGAGTAAAGCATTTTAGAAGAATTTTAAACTGGAGAAATTAGATATTTTTAATTTATATTTAGGAATATTAGTATTGAGTCTTTTTAGTTGATTACGTTTAGCTATATTACTTAAGATTCTCCCAATTTTATCGACTTTTATGTCAATACCGTAATTCTCCTTTAATACAGAATTTATCTTATAAGATGATAAAATGACAAGGTCAGAGATATTCTTTTCACACAGCAATTTAATTGCTTTTTTTATGTAATCTAAAAGATGATCTTTATCGATTTCTTTTTCTGACTTCATAATTTTTTAGATTATCTTATATATATTTAAATCTTATTTTAGTAACTTTTTAAAAATTTTTATTTGAATTTTATAAAATTAAAAAATAATATTTTATTTAGACATATAATTTATGGGGTATCAGTCCACCATTCAGAAATAGATTTTATGTAATCTTCGTCCCATAATGTAGATATTTTACATTTCTTCACACATTGCAAGCATTTCTCGGGCATATATATAGGGTGAGAGATATACTTTTCACCACCATCAGGAAGCAAAACAACTAAAGTCCCAGATTCCATCCCTATGGCAATCTGAATAGCTACATGCATTGCAGCTCCTGAACTAATACCGGTAAAGATCCCTTCTTGAAGTGATAACATTCGTGAAGCATGTTCCGCATCCTCCATTGCGACGTATATTTTTTCATCTATTCTTGAATCATCGTAAATTTCTGGAACATATGATGTTTCTAAACTCTTTAAACCTTGAATAGGAGCACCAGCAACGGGCTCAACTGCGATTATTTTTATATTTGGATTGTGTTCCTTTAATCTTTTTGAAACACCCATTAAAGTGCCAGAAGTTCCTAATCCAGCGATGAAGTAATCAATTTCACCATCAGTATCCTCTAAAATTTCTTCAGCTGTATATCTATAATGCGCAAGAGGATTATTCTCATTTGCGAATTGATTAGGATAAAAATATTTTTCTGGATTTTTTTTGACTACTTTTTTCACATAATCTTCAGCACCATTCATACCTTTATCTCCAGGAGTCAATGTAATTTTAGCCCCGTACGCTGTCATAACTTTCCTACGCTCAAGAGACATATTCTCTGGCATAACGATTTCTAGATTATAATCTTTGACAGCACAAACTATTGCTAAACCAATACCAGTGTTCCCAGAACTAGGTTCAATAATAATTTTATCTTTAGTTAAAATGCCCTCGGTTTCAGCTACTTCAATCATACTTACGGCAATTCTATCTTTAACAGAACCAGCTGGATTTGATTTCTCTAATTTGGCCAGCATGAGAACATTTTTATTAGGATTAATTTTGTTAATACGAACTAAAGGTGTGTTACCAACTAGCTTTAAAATATCATGGTAGTATCTCATTTATTATCATCTCATTTATCTTAATTCCTTATCAATGTAAAGAAACTTTTAAATCTATTAATAATTTTAGTTATAAATTATAAAATAATCTGTTAAAGCTTGATTTAGATGTTAAAAATATATATTATATATATTCTAAAAATAATACATATTTTATTCTTTAACATCCATAGGCGCTCCACAGTGTTCAGGGATGGGTTGAGAACCACATTCGGGTCCCATCCAACACACAAGTTGGTCACCTTCTTTATGCATAGGCTTCCCACAATGTTGAGGAAGTTCCAATTTAACGCTACAATTAGTACATTCTAAATTTCCCATTTTCTTATCATCCTCAATTTTAGTTTTTTCTTTTAATTCATTATTTTCTTTCTTTTTTATAAATTTTTCAGGAGTTTCTTTAAATTTTTGTAGACAAGATGGATTACAGAAATAATATTTTTCTCCTATGTGTTCGTGTTCAATCCAGTCTTCTGGCTTTCCTTTCATTCCACACACAGGATCAATTACTAATTCTCCCTCGTCTAAATCTTCTTTTATCACATGCATAAGTTTAGGATCAATATTGTCAAAGTCTTTATATTTTCCAGGATTCTGTTTAAATTCAATTTCGCACGATGAACTGCAAAAATAATATTTTTCACCTTTAAATTTATACTCAATTGATTGACTAGGTATTATTTCCATTCCACATATCGGATCAATTACTTTTTCCTCAAGTAATAATCTTTCTTCTTCAATTTGCTGCTCAGTTTTTGGTTCAAATCTTTTTAAAAACAACGCATTGGAAACGACCGAAACTGAACTTGTAGCCATAAATACTGCTGCAAGATATGGAGGCAAGAAATATCCTGTTAAGCTATATAATAATCCTGCGGCGAGTGGAATTCCAATGATATTATAGATGAAAGCCCAAAATAGATTTGTTATCATCTTTTTATAGGTTTTTTTAGATAATTTAATCGCAGAAACGACATTTCTTAGATCACCCCTCATTAATACTATATCTGCTGTTTCAATAGCGACATCTGTACCTGAGCCTACAGCTATACCTACATCAGCTTGGGCTAAAGCAGGTGCGTCGTTTATTCCATCACCAACCATGCCTACTCTTATATTTTCATCAGAATCTTGAAGTTCTTTAATTGTAAGAGCTTTTTCGTTTGGTAAGACCTCTGCTAAAATATGTTTTTCGTCAATTTTTAATTCTTTTCCTATAGTTAGTGCGGTTTGTTTATTATCCCCTGTAAGCATATAAATATCTAGCCCCATTCCTCGTAATTGATCTAAAGCGTAAGGTGCTTGATCTTTAATTTTATCTGAAATACCTATAATCCCCTTCACTTCATTATCAATACTGACTAAAATTGAAGTTATTCCTTGCTGCTGAAACTCATTAAATTTATTCGAATAACCATTTACTGGGATATTTTTATCTAACATTAGTCTTTCATTTCCAATTAGTAGAATTTTACCATCTATTTTTGTTGAGATTCCTTTACCTGGAATAGCATCAAATTCTGAAGGAGTTTCGAGCGAAAGTCCTTGTTGGTTAGCTTCTTCAATTATAGCCAAACTGAGCGGATGTTCTGATCCCATTTCAGCACTTCCAGCATAATATAATAATTTTTTTGTATCATAGCCTTGACCTTTCAAATCTTTTTCAGCAAAGATCACAGAAACTTTTGGTTTTCCAACAGTTAATGTTCCAGTCTTATCAAATACAATGGTATTTACGTTATTTATAGATTCTAAGGAATCGCCTCCCTTTATTAAGAGCCCATTTTCAGCACCTTTCCCCGTTCCAACCATCACAGCTGTCGGTATAGCCAATCCTAAAGCACATGGACAGGCAATAACTACTACGGAAGTAAATACTAATAAAGCTGTTTCGAGTCTTGAACTTTGAAGTTCTGGGTACATAAGAGATCCAATAAAATACCAATATAAAAACGATCCTATAGCAATTATAATAACAAGAGGTACGAAATAATTACTGACTTTATCGGCTAATTGTTGCTTTGCAGCTTTCCTACTTTGAGCTTGCTTTACAAAATCAATGATTTGAGATAATAATGTATCTTTTCCAATTTTCTCGGTTCTCATATGAATTAAACCAGTTTGGTTTACTGTCGCACCAATTACTTCGCTATCAACTTCCTTTTTAACGTATTTGCTTTCACCTGTTATCATTGACTCATCTACTTTAGTTTTACCTTGAATTACTATACCATCAACAGGGATTTTTTCACCAGGTCGTACCACTAAAATATCTCCTATTTCAATCTCTTCAAGAGGGATCTCTATTTCCTGACCATCTTTTAAGATTGTTGCGGATTTCGGTTGTAAACCGATTAATTTCTTAATAGCTTCAGATGTTTGGCCTTTAGTTTTGTGTTCAAGGTATTTTCCTATCAATAAGAAAGTAAGAATCATACTCATGGCTTCATAAAATGTTCTTCCAGATATAAAAAAAGTCGTTAATATCGAGTAAACAAGCGCTGTTGTAGTTCCTAACGCTACTAGTACATCCATGTTGGTAGATTTATTTTTTAAAGACTTATACGCACCTTTTAAAAAAAACGATCCTGATATAGCATAATTTATTGTGGCTAAAAAGAATAAGATTAAGTTTCTTTCGAATGATTCTACTATAAACCAACTTATAGGCGTAATTATTAGCGAAAAAATTAAAGAAGTTATAAAAATTCGTCGTCGATATTTTAATTCTTTTTTATGCTTTTCGATCTCTTTATCCATAGCACCAGCAGATTTCTCAATTTTATATCCGAATTGTTTTATTTTTGAATATACGCCATTTTCATCAATCTTTAGCTCGTTAAATTCTATGAAAAGTTTACCCGCCCTATAATTACCTCTTATATTATGTATTCCACTTATATTTTTTACATTCTCTAATAAATTCTCAAATTTTTCTTCTGAAAGCTCATCAATAACTTTAATATCAATTTTAGATAATGAGGCCTTATATCCTAAATCTTTTATAGCTTTATTAAAAACATTATAGTCTGTTATATTAGGATTATATTGAACCGTCGCTTCTTCGTTAGCAAAATTTACTACAGCACTACTGACTCCATCTAGATTTTTCAACTTATTCTCTATTTTTAAGGCACAGTTGGCACATGTCATACCACCAAGTTTAATATTTATATCATCTTCAGTCGGTTCTTCCATATAAAATCACTCTCATTTTTCTCACATACACATTATTTAATTAATTATTTATTGGTTTTTATTATATTTTGTAAATATAAGCGTTTATGGAATAATTTAAATTAAGTTTATATTTCACTACCACACAATGGACAATATCTTAAAGCTTTATCTTCCAATGTTTCACCACAATTAGGACAAAAATATAGATTTTTGCTCTGCATCTCCTCAGCTACACCATCTTGTATGGACTCTTGACTTAATTTTGTAATTTCTTTATCCTTACGCGATCCTCGATTTACTAAATAAATAAGGATAATGGCAATTATAAAAAAAATAAATAATCCCAAAATTATATAAAACCACATATATGAACTCCAACTCATCATAGATTCATCCATGTGATCATTCATGTGGTCAAAAATCATCTAGTCTTCTCCTTCTGTTTCTGGCTATAATTACTTCTTACTAATAAATAAAGTATCAAACCTACAACATTAAAGATAAAAGCTATTATTAACCATGCTTCAGAACTAGTAATTCCTCTCCTTATGGCATCTTTATGGACATAATAAGCAATAATTATACTAACCACGAAATAAATCACCCATCCAAGCAACATAAAGATCCACCAAAATGGACCGAATAAGTAAATCCACCAATCCATCATATGATACGCATCTTCATGCATCTCGTCAAAAATCATATTATCACCATTTTTGATCTTTTTATATACTAACTAGTATATAAATATAACTATTATGAGATATATACGAAATGTTTAATATCTTGTATCCTTATAAAATACATAGGAGTGAGTTTTAAAAATTATAAATTTTGAAAGTTATTGAAATGAGCAAAAAACATAAGATAAAAGTTCAAAGTATAACAAGATTCTATATATTATTGTTATTAAAATCAAAAAACTCTATAACTGGATATCAAATCATAAAGCTTCTTGAGAAAGATTTGGGGACAACTGCAAGTCCAACTGGCATCTATGATTTTTTAAATGACCTCAAATCAGAGGGTTATATTGAGGATGTTCTAAGTCCCAATTCTAAGCGGTCAAAAGGATTTCAGCTTACGACTTCAGGATCGGAATTTATTGACAGAATATTTTCACGATTTGATAATTTAATAGAAGTTGCAGTCCAATCAAAATTAAAAGCTTGCGCAAGTTGCGGAGTTAATCTTTATAATAACTTTTATATTGAAACTATTCATGGTAAGGAGTTGAATTTTTGTTGTAAACATTGTGCGAAAGCATACAAAAATTTGCTCCACAAAAATCAATATTGAATCTAAATTCTTGTAATAAATTAGATAATATTACATTTCTCAACATTATTTTTGGACATTAATTGAATTGTTGATTCAATAATTTCGTATCTTTTGAATAAATAATCATTGATTCTTCTAATTAGGTCTTCCTGATTTAGATCTTTAATTATGTCATCATTTAACTTTAGATAAGCTGAAAAAACTAACATCCCTGGACAAATTGTCCACAAATGAGCGTTATAAAGCTCTTTAATCTCATAAAAATTACTTTTTAAATCCGCATTAATAGTATCTATATTCATCCCTTTAGGAGCCATTTCTAATAGGATTCTTGTAGACTCCTTTAATATGCCCCATGCCCAATAAAGAATTACAATAGCTATCCCTAAACTTACTATAGGATCAATGATAGTCCAACCAGTAGTAAATATTATAATTGAAGCAAATACAATGCCTATTGAAGAAGCTGCATCTGCTATCATATGATAAAACACACTTCTAATATTTAGGCTTTTATCACGGCTTCCTCGAAGAATAATAATACTTGAAATGTTTACTCCAAGTCCAATAAAAGCTATCAATAACATATAAAAACTATTTATTTCTTGTGGATATGAAATTCTCATAATTGACTCATATATTATTAATCCTACAATCGGAATAAGAAAGAGTCCATTAATAAATGCAGCTAATACTTCGGCTCGATACATTCCATAGGTTTTGTGATGACAAGGAGGTTTTCGTGCTATTATGATTGCGAATAAACCTATGCTTATGGCAAATGCGTGAGTAAACATGTGTCCAGCATCACTTATTAAGGCGATACTATTCGTAATTATTCCACCAATTATTTCAATAATCATAACTGTTAAAGTTATCGCTAACGATATTATTAGTCGCTTTTTAGCGACTGTTCGATATTGAAACAAATGACCGCTAGGAGAAGATTTACTCATATTTTTTCTTAATGTTAATACTATATTTTGATTAAATTGTTATTTTCGCTTTTCTCGATAAACTCTAATCGCTTCCTTCAATCCATCTGCAACCATTACACTGCAATGAATTTTTGGTTCGGGTAAACCATTTAAAGCTTCAACTATTTCCATTTTCGTAATTTTTTCGGCCTCTTCTAAAGAAATACCTTTTGCCATCTCTGTGGCAATGCTGGATGAGGCTATAGCTGCTGCGCAACCAAAAGTCTGAAATGTGATCTCATCGATTATTTTTTGACCGCCTACTTCTTTAACTTTAATATAAACATGCATATAATCACCACATTCCGCACTACCTGCGGTTCCGACCGCGTCAGCATCTTCCATTTCTCCCATGTTTCTAGGATTCTTGAAATGTTCAAGTACTTTATCTGAATATAATATTGTTAGACACCTCAAAATGAATTCTAGATTATAATTTAAAAATAGGCTTTAAGGATTTAAAACTTAATGTTTAAGAAAAAGAGAAATTATTTTTGTTTTTCACGATATTTATTAATAGCATCATGCAATCCGTCAGCTGCTAAATTACTACAATGCATTTTAATCGGAGGGAGCCCATCTAATGCATCGGCAACGTCATTGCGGGTTATTTCCATTGCCTCATCTAAAGATTTCCCTTTTGCCATTTCAGTTACCATACTCGAAGTAGCAATCGCAGCTCCACACCCAAAAGTTTGAAATGTAATATCATCTATGATTTCTTGACCGTCTCGTTCTCCAACTTTAATGTAAATATACATTAAATCTCCACACACAGGATTTCCAACTTCACCTACTGAATCTGCGTCTTTCATTTCCCCCATATTCTTAGGATTCTTAAAATGTTCCATTACTTTATCTGAGTACATTTCTTAATACCTTGATAAAAATATTTTTCCCATATCTAAATAGGGTCATAGGATTTAAAATTTAATGTTTATAAATGATAAAATATCAATTTCTCATATTTATTGAAATTTTCTAAAATCTCATAAATATTGATAAATAATTAATTAAGAATCTGCTAAATTCAATTTAATACTATAAATTTTCTTTTTTGAGGCACGCTCACTTTTTCTACACCTAAATCTTTTACATATTCCACAACCTCATATAGTTTAACGGGACTTTGGTGAAAAAAACATACTTCTTTAGGTTCAAGATTTTTTATCATTTCTGTTAATTGTTTTTTGTCTCCATGAAGCTTAATCTTCAATTGAGGTGCAAACGTGTTTAACAATAAAGCTCTAATTGGCACTTTCCAAGTTTCTGAAAAGGATATTTCATCTGCACCTCCAATAAGATCTAATCCCGGTTGCTCGTGAATTGCTCCTGAGAGATATACTATATTATGTGAATTTCTCCCGATCACATTAATTATATTTCTAATAATTCCATATGAAAGATCGGGAGGATGAGAAATTATGATGTTATTCTTTTTTCGTAGAAATTCTAAATCTTCGAGATCGAACCATCTTATTTTAATAGAATTAAAAGGATTGGCTTTATCTCGAATTAATCTCGAGATAGGACCATAAATATATTCATAACGATGATTTAGTACTTGAATGTTCTTTCGAACCATTTGATCAACGTAAATATTAGGTCTCTTTTCATACCCTTTTTTTAATTGAAGCTTGCGAAAATGACGCCAAAATATCAGCATAAAACTAACTGCGAGGCTTGATGGGTCAGCACCGATTAGGCAATTATCTCCATATTCTGCTTTTTGTTCTAAGAAAAGAATTAAATCTTGAAATTGATGTGATGGATCACCAAATTCCTCATATGCACATGAGGCATCAATTAAGAGAAAGTCCAGCGGTCTCGAAATTTGCTCCAAAAATCTTTGGGTTCCTGCAAAAGGTGTAATATCATAATAAGTATAATCTCCTGTATAAAGGAATCTAAAATCATTAATTTTAGCCATTAGCATTAAAGCGCCTGGCATATGTCCTGCATGGAAAAAGGATAAAAAACAATTTCGATTCTTGAATTCCATCTTATCTCCGTTTTCTACATAAATTACATTTCTGATAACTTTCTGATATTCCTCGTCTTCAATAATATCGTGGCTATACTGCTTCAAGAACTCTGAATCTCTAAGCAGATATAAATCCAAGGTAATGCGAGAACAGAGAATTGGAATATCAGGATATTTTTTGATTAAATCTTTTAGACCAGAAATATGATCGAAATGACTATGGGAGATAAAGATAGCGTCAAGTTTAGGCGTGAAAGCAATTGTTTCATTTTCATTTTCAGATTCATCAATCCCAACACCTCCTTCAGCGTCTTTAATATACTGAGGTAAATATGCGAGATAATCTTCAATATATCGAGAATAATGTTCTAAATCAATTCCGCAATCTAACAAGATCGTGATTTCACCTAATCCTAGAATTATACAGTTATGATTAGGTCTTAAGACAAGAGGATAAATTGAAACTCTAATTTTTTCTGATTCACTGTGATCATTAAGACTAATATTTTTAAAATAATCAGCATTAAATCTTCTCTCAATTTTATCAATAGCAAGTGAAATAGCACTATCTCCGACGGGCACACCTGTGATATAGAAGTACCATCCATGTTGCTTAACTAACCATTCAAGATTTTCATACATTTTATCTCCAATAATAGATTTAATGACTATTACTTTCTCATCAATATAATAATTGATTCTTTGAACAGTTAACTTTTCCTTTTCTAGGATTTTATCATCTGCAAAAAACTCATCCAATACCTCTTTAATTGGTTTTTGAGGGATTTTTTTCGAATTTACGAGTTTAAAATACTTGAAATATTCTTTAGTTTTATACAATCCTCGCATATTTTCTTTTTGTTTTAGTAGAATCTTGTTGTCTTTAAACTCATATTCATTTGTGCTAACAGTGACTTCTTCTTTATTTACTTTTTTCGCTTTCTTTTTTGGGGCACTTCCATCTTCGGTCTCAGAAACAAAGAAAAACCAGCCATATTCCCTAATAAATTTGTCCCGATTCCAAATAAACTCTTTTCCGTGGTTGGTTATAGCAATAATTATACTGTCCTCTTTAGAATAAATTATTTTTGATACAGAATTTTTAGTTTTTTTTGAGAGAAATGGATTTTTCGTGAATAAGTGATTAATAACTTCCAAAATCTCTTTTTGAGGAATTTTCTTTTTTTCAATCATTTCCATTTTTTTCTTATAAGATTTTATTTTGTAAGAAGAATCCAACTCTTTTTTTTCTTCGATTGCGATTGTTTTATTGTTGAATATAAATTTCTCAGTACTCATTATTTCAAACAAATCTCGCCAATAAATTAATTTTTACGAAATTTATCAATTTTGGAAACGAAAAAATTAGCTTTTTTAAAATAAGAAAAAAAATCGATTTAAATTTGAGGTTATCCCCATTTAATTTTAAAAAAGAAAATCTTTAACTTTTTTGCTATCTAAAAGAGTATAAATTCTGTAATTTTCATTAAAATACAAAATAATTTAGGTGTTAAAGTTGCTCGAATATAAAGAGACAAAAATTAGACCCTTAACTATGGATGATCTTGATAAGATTATGACGTGGGTAAATGACCCAGAAGTCGTTTACCGTTATGCGTATTTTACTAAACCTTTCACACGAGAGGAGGAAGCTGAATGGCTTGAAAGTAAGATAAAAAGTAAAGTTGATTTTTTCTACGCGATAGAAAATGAAACTGGAACTTATTTAGGTAATGTTGCGATTGAACAGATTCATTGGCCTTCTAAACACGGTTGTCTCTCTATAACCATTGGTAATAAAAGTGAAAGAAACAAGGGGCATGGTATTCGTGCAGTTAATTTGCTTCTTGATCATGCCTTTAATGAGCATCAGCTTCATAAAGTTTATCTATATGTTGCCGAAGATAATCAAATTGGAATCTACGTTTATAAAAAGTGTGGATTTATTGAAGAAGGAAATTTAAGGGACCACTATATGATAGAAGGAAATTTTGTAAATATGTATTTTATGAGTATTTTAGAGGATGAATTTAGGAAGATTCATCAGTGATGATGCTCAGTTTCATCAAACATATATTTAACTCCCTTCCTGAGCGGCGACATATTTCTTAACCGTTCAATGATTGGAGGTAGCTTTTCAAGAAAATAATCAATATCCTCTTCAGTTGTAAATCTACCAAATGAAATCCTTAATGAACCATGCGCTTCTTCTGGTTTTAAGCCTATCGCCAATAAAACGTGAGAAGCTTCCAATGATTTTGAAGAACATGCCGAACCCGTACTAGCTGCTATATTTTCTATGTCTAAACTTAGTAAAATCGATTCACCTTCTATGAACTGAAAGCCTAAATTAACATTATTTGGGAGACGTTGCGTTGGATGACCATTCAAATAGCTATCTTCAATATTTTCAGTAACGGTTTTAATGATTTTATCTCGAAGTTTTGTTTGCCGCTCCATTTCTTTTGTCATATCTTCTCTACAAAGTTCGACAGCCTTAGCAAAACCTGCTATTAAAGGAACAGCTTCAGTACTAGGCCTCATTTTTCTTTCATGTCCTCCTCCGTGCATAAGTGGCTCAATATATTTGCCCCATCCTTTTCTCTTTCCCTTATTACGGATATAGAGCATACCAATCCCCTTAGGACCGTAGAGCTTATGAGCACTCGCAGATAATAAATCAATATTCATATCTTGGACATCTATCGGAATTTTTCCAATCGCTTGGACAGCATCCGTGTGAAAAATTATATCATGTTTTTTTGCGATCTCCCCTATCTCCTTAATTGGCTCTATAGTACCAATTTCATTATTGGCAAATATAATGGTAATTAAAATTGTTTTGTCAGTTATAGTATTCTCAAATTCATTCAAATCAATTAATCCATATTTATCAACTGGCAAAAAAGTAACTTTATAGCCCTCTTTCTCGAGTTCTTTACAGGGATTTTCGACCGCATGATGCTCTATCGACGATGTAATAATATGATTGCCACGATCTTTGCATTTGAATGCTACACCTTTAATAGCAAGATTGTCTGCTTCAGTACCTGATGATGTGAAAAAAATATCTTCATTATCGGCATTAATTAATGAGGCAATCGTCTCTCTAGATTGCTCCATTACATGATGTGCTCTCTGACCCATTGAATGTAAACTTGAAGCATTACCATATGTTTCCTTAAAATGTTTATTTATTTCTTCGATCACTCGTGGGTCCATTGGTGTAGTTGCGTTATAATCTAAATAGGCATACTTAGAAGGACTCATATACGATTTACCATTAATTTTTAATTCTCAACTATTGCTATATAACTCCTAATCTTTTATTTGTTTTGTTTAAATTTTAAAAATTTTAATTTAATCCTTTACTATTTATTAGAAGAAATAACAAAATTCAAATTTTAAATATTTTTAATATGACCTTCAAAATTGTATGGGGAATTACTGGAACGGGATATGTTCTAAAAGAATCTATAGATTTAATGAAATCTTTGCAAGAGAACCAAGATATTAAAATTACTGTAATAATATCAAAAGAGGGTGCTGTAGTTGTTAAGATCTATAAACAGTGGGAATATTTAAATGAAGTTATAAAAAATGTTAAAGTTGAAATCACTCCAAATAAACCCTTTATAGCAGGACCACTTCAGCTTGGAAAATATGATCTCTTCTTAGTATGCCCTGTTTCCGCGAATACTGTAGCAAAAATTGTAGTTGGAATTGCTGACACTTTAATAACAAATTGCGTAGCTCAAACAATAAAAGGAGGCATTCCTGTATATTTATTCCCTTCAGATCAACACTTAGAACCTATTGTAACGGCCAGACCAGATGGTTCACCCCTAATTTTAAAAATAAGAGATATCGAACTTGAAAATATAAAAAAATTGAAAAGGATGGAGGGAATCGTAGTATTATCCGATTTTGATGAGGTTAAAAAAACTCTTTTAAGGAAAATAAAAGAAAATAATTAGATATTTAAATATAATTTGAAATAATTGATAAAAATCTGATAATGCTCGTTAAAAGTCCTAACATAATAATATTAAATATAATTATTGCTATTGCAACCTCAATAATACTATTTCTACTTAGTATATTTATAACAAGATGGAGATTAATAACGAAAGATTGGGGCAATATTAATAAGTCGACTAAAATATTGAATTTATTTTGGTTCGTTGTTAACATTATACTTCTCATTAGCTTCAGTTTTATCATCTATGGTTTTTTTTTAGCATTGATAATATCAACATTAATTAATCTTCTTATCGGCACCTATATAGCTTCAAAAATCTATAGTAAAGAATATAAAGAGAGTATAACACTCGTACTCGGAATTATTGTTTATTTATTTATAATTGGATTAATTATCTATTTTATCATTATGATAATCTTTACTTTAATCTTTGTAGGGTTAGCAATAAGTTAAATAAATTAGTTAGTAGGGTTCAAATTTAACAAGTTTTATCGATTTTTTTGGGCAGGATTGTTCACATTTAAATTTTATAATAAAAATTTAGACTATTGAAAATATTGGGTATATCCCTCTTTCCCCGTTTCTGGAAGTTGTTGTTGTCTCTGATATTGTTGCGCTTTCTGTGCTAATTCTAACATTTTGGCTTTAATTTCTTTTCCTTCCTCTATAAGCTTAGATGTATCAAGTTTTAAATTATAAATATCGTTTAAGACTTCAATTATCGCAGCTGCACCTTCTGGCGTAGGAATTTCTAACACAGGTGTAAAGAGAGCATAAGATCTTAATCTATTAGTTAAAGCTTCATTTAAAACAGTCGCTTCAGGGCCGACGATAATTCCTTTTTCAACTTTCGCAATACCATGCTTTTCAAGGATATCTATCATCTCAGCTTCGGCAGCATAATAAACGGGATAATCGTCTATTATCCCCCGCTGCGGTATGCCTTGAAAAATGACAATTTCTTTTGCATGAACGTCTTCTGATAATGCCCAATTACATATAGTCTTTGCCAAGTCATTATACGCAGATGGAGTTTGGAAAGGTACTTCGCAAACACCAACAATTATGTTGTGTGTAGGAGAATAAAGTAATCGAAATGGATGTTTTAAAACACCTTCATAAAACACAGATATTGGTGGTAAATAATCTGAAACAAGAAATCCTATTTCTTTGATGTCTGGGACTTGTTCTATGAGTTGATTTGCTATAATAGGGCCTATTAAACCAATACCCGCAAATCCTAATATTAATGTTGAACCTTCTTTAATCTGAACAGTAAAATCTTCAATAACAATTTTACTTTTCTTACCTGCGTCGCAAATATACTCTTTTTTTACCAATTTATAAATCACTTTTTTCTATTCGAATTTTAACATTAAATGAATTGATTTACTATATTTTTATCTTATATTAAATATTAAAATTAAATATTAAAACCTTTTAATGAATTTAATATGAAATATTTATTTTCTTTAAGAAAAAAATATATCTATTGAATTTTAAAAATTAAATTTGTAACTTTTAGATGAAATCAAATTTTTAAGTGAAAAAATATGGGCGTAAATGAAATAAAAGTTGGAGATAAGGCACCTTTATTTAAATTGGACTCATATAATGCAGGTACAATTGATTTAGCGGAGGAAATAGGTAAACAAAAAATCGTTATAATTTTTTC
Source organism: Candidatus Hodarchaeota archaeon (assembly GCA_048887225.1). Lineage (GTDB taxonomy): Archaea > Asgardarchaeota > Lokiarchaeia > Sigyniarchaeales > SOKP01 > LW40-45. The sequence goes on along the minus strand of JBHLJY010000010.1, from coordinate 32,956 downwards.
AAGATATTTTGGATGTCCTATTTGCCATTTAGACCTAAATAGATTGTTAGCTAGATTATTTGAGATTATTCATAAAGGAGCTAAAATATTATATATAACGCAGTCTGGTGAAAAAGTAGCAAAAGAATTTATTGAAAAGAAAAATATCAGTTTTCCAGTAATTCCCAGCTCAAAAGATGAATTATACAAAGATTATGGATTGGGTATGATGACATCTGAAGCAATAAAACAGGTAAGGAGTAAGCTGAAAGAAACCTTAAAAGCCGGAATAGAACATGGTGAATACGAAGGGTGGGAGCAACAAGGTCCTGGACAATTTGTTGTTGATACTGATGGGACATTAATCCACGCAAAACAGGGCTGGCTCGACATAGACGCCATACTTGAAGTATTATAGAGTTTATTATTTGTTTTTATTTTTTTTCAGAAATTTATAAAATAAAATAATAACTTCAAATAATTTTATTAATTAACAGCAATCCACTTAAAAAGATTTTTAAGTGTAAAAACTAAATTTTTATTATTAGGAGTTATGTTCATAATGACCATGAAGAAAAAAAATTTTAATGAGTTATTAAGTATTGATGACGATGATAAAAAAATCATCGAGATGATAGAAAAAGATCCAGACATTACACACTCAGATATAGCGAAAGAAATTGAAAAGAGTCAACCAGCAGTAGGAGCTAGAATAATAAAACTAGAGCGTAAACATCTCCTAACAAAACAAGTTGGATTTAATATCAAGAAAGTTGATATTAAAGTTGCGATTGTATTTATATCTACAAAAGATGTTGATAAGATTGTAGAAAAAATTCAAGACTGCCCTTTTATTAATCATGCTTTTAAAATCAGCGGAGAATTCAATCTCTTGTGTTTTATTTCAGCTTCCGACCTACAAACTATTGAGAGATTGATTGATTTATGCTTTCGTAAAGATAACGACGTAATTAACGTAAAAACTAATATTTTAATAGACAGCATTCACGACTTTGTTGTCCCTATTGACTTCCAAATTGAGAATTTTAACGGTCGATATTGCGGACCAGATTGTCATTTAAAGGAAGATTTACCAAAGTTTAAGTTTCAAGATATCGAAAAAGAAGAATAAGTGAATTCTTTTTTTTAAATCCTACCTTCTTTTTTAGCAATGAGAAATTTACATTTCTCGCCACAGCCACTTTCTAATGTTGGTTCATGGATTTCAGAATCAAAATCTATTGGCATTATTAAATCATTTGCAATCTCCGTTATGACTTCCATTGAAACCCTACTTACATCTGGTTTACCACGAAAATGGTAATTAACAACGTTTTCAAGTTTTTCTAGGTTTGAACTCGCCAAAAGAACGCATACATTATGCTCACCACTAACTCTAAATGCATTGAGCATAAATGGACAACATTTTGCCATATCCATTACTATATCGGGATCTTTTGTATTTAATTCAACAGTTGCTAAAAAAAGCTCAACTTTTTTAAAATTTATTCCTGGCTGGAATTGTAAAACCCCCGACTTTTCAAGCTTCTTAATTCGCATTCCAACCGTAGGTTGCGACCGTTCGATTTTTTCTGCTATTTGTGTGTGCGTCATATCTGGATATTCTTGAACTAATGATATTATTTTACGGTCTATATCATCTAATTTTAATTTATCGCTAATCATTTTTATTCCCAAATTTCATGTAATGTCTATTATTTAAGAAAGTGATTTTTACCATTTATAATTTATAAATTAAAATATAGATTGTATAAACTTAAACTTCAAAGGAAAATAAGAAACGAAAATCTTATTGAAGCTTTTTTATTTATTTTCCCAATAATGATCTTGTAGTTGACAACGACATTTTTTAAAATTAAAGTCAATTGGAACGATAAAATCTGTATTAAATATTTATCGAAATTTTTTAAACAACCTATAAAATGAGTTCATAAATTAATAAATCGAACGCTTTTTTTACATTATATCCAGTTTTTGAGGATGTTTTTAAATAAGAGAAACATGTGTCGTTGTTCATTAGAAAGTTTAAGATAATATTGTCTATATTCAGAATAGTCTCTATCTCATCCTTTACTAAATCGTACTTGCCTCCTACGATGATTATTGGAACAATTTGTTCTTTGTTAATCATTTTTACCCAATTATCTAATCTCTTTAAAGTGTCAAATCTAGATAAATCAAACATAAGGATTGCACCAACCAAACCTTTAACAAAATCTGGTAGAAGCTCTCTAAATTGAAGTTGTCCAGCAAAGTCCCATAATATCAATTGGTAGACTTCTCTATTTATTTTCAAATCTTTATTAAAAAAGGAGACACCTTTAGTCAGTTCGAACTTAGAGTAAAATTTGCCGGTGATGAATCTGTGCAAGAAAGTAGTCTTTCCAACTCCGCCGTCTCCAGCGATAATGATTTTAACACTCTTTTTCATATTAATACCTGATTTTTTAATCAATTTATTCTATATCAACAACTTTTTTGCTTTATCTATTTTCTTTATTAAAAGCATATATGACATTTAAAAATGGTAAGATAAAATGGTTGAAAGTTTTTCCCAGTATTTTTCTATTTCCCAATTTTCCTTCTCTTTTATTTTTAAAGATATTTCTATAAAAATTTCCTTTATTTTTAAAGATTCAAAATAATTTATCTTGGAAGCAACTAATCCTATCATATATTGTTGCTCTCCCCCTCTTACAGTAACATCTTTATATGAATCGAAGAAAATAAATCCATTCATTTTAATATTTTCAATATTAAGTAAAATTCCTTCAGCTTTGGTTATATCTTCATACCCATAAAGAGTTGTTATGGCATTAAATAACTGTTGTCCTACTTTTTCCATTTTAAATGGCAAATTTATATCTCTAGGAAAATGAGATATTAATTTAGGACCATATTTATCATCCCAATACATACATAACAAAATAATATGACTTTTTTCTTTATCAGAAATTGAAGGAGTTATGTCTATTTTCAAGGATGAGAACATTTCTTCTATTTTTTTATTAATTAATTCAATGTTTCTATTTCGAGAAATTTTTCCAGCAACAATTGCGAGTAAATCCTCTTCTCTAAATGGTTTAATAATATAATCATCGATACCTAACATTTTTCCAAATCTAATATCTTCAGGCGCATCTCGAGCAGATAAAAATATAAATGGAATACGATTCCAAATTGGATTTTCTGATAAAGATTTAAATAAATCATATCCATTCATTTTAGGCATCATAATGTCACTTATAATGATTTCTGGAAGGCGATCAAGTTCTATGAGAATTTCTATAGCTTCTATTCCATTTTTTGCGGAAAGAACTTCATAATCATTGGATTCCAAGGTCATTTGTAGATTTAATAATAAATCAATATTATCATCTACTATAAGTATTAACGGATTCAAATTTTTACAACTTTTTTTTGTTTTATTTTTTACTATTTTAGATCTATAAATTTTAAAGAGAAAAAATTTTTCTCTTATTTCATAGTTATTTTATCAGAAATAATTCTGAGTAACTCATCTTCTTTAAATGGTTTAATGATAATATCATTGGTATTGATATTATTATCTATTATATCTTCTTTTGTAGGAGAGTATGCACTCAAAAATAAAAAGGGAACACTATTCCAACGCGAATTTTTGGATACAGTCTTGAATAATTCATATCCATTCATTTTAGGCATCATAATGTCACTTATAATGAGTTCTGGAAGGTAATCAATTTCTTTGAGAATTTTTAAAGCCTCTTTTCCATTTTCTGCGGAAAGAACTTTATAATTATTGAATTCCAAGGTCATTTGTAGATTTAATAACAAATCAACATTATCATCAACTATAAGTATTAGCGGGTTCATTTTTTTTCAACCTTAATTACACGTTATTTTTTTCTATTTTATACTTATTAATTGACCATTTATTTCGTTTTCTAAGAACTTTTCCAATCTTGGGAGAAATACCGAAAAAGTCGTTCCTATTCCATACTTACTCTCAACAAATATTTCTCCATAATGAAGATTTATTAATTCTTTTGCAATAGCTAATCCTAAACCTGTTCCAGAAATAGTTTCCACGTTTCTTGCTCTGAAGAAACGCTCAAATAAATGTGGTAAATCTTCTTCACTGATGCCTAATCCAAAATCTTTGAATTGAAATAATACACCATCAATCTCCTGTGAATTATATTTTCCTTTGTAATGATCCACAGTATTAATGATTATCTTTGACTTTTCATAGGAGTATTTTAAGGCATTATCGAGTAAAATTCTAAAAATTTGACTTATTCTTCTGTAATCTCCGAATAATTGAAGTTCTTTATCTATATTAAGCTCAATAGTTATTTCTTTCATCTCTCGAATGGGATTCATTAGCTCTATCAAATCACGAATAATTTGATAAGGTCGGTACTCTCTCCAGATTAACTTTATTCTTTTCTCATCAATTCTAGAAGTTATTAAAAGATCTTCTACTAAATCAAATAGTAATTTAACATTTCGAGAGAGAGCTTCATTTAATTTGATTTTCATTTCTTTTGAAATTTTATCCTTGTACTTTTCCAAGTTGTTTAATGTCTGTACAAGTACTGATATTGGATTTCGTAATTCGTGAGAAACTAAGGAAATAAATTGTCGTAATTTATCCTCAGCTTGTATTTTCTCAATAATAGCTTTTAATCGCTTTCCGATATCCATTATTAAATTTTCTTCTTCCTTGAGAAATGGTTTATCATCAAGATGATAAAGTTTAATGTTCAATTCTTTTTTTTGGACTTCAATACTCATTGATAATTCATATTCTGTCTCCATAAAATTACTCGTTTTAAACTCATTAGTATTAAATATAATCTTCACACATGTAGAATTAGGAAATTTACATGCAGATAGAATTAAATTGAGAGTTTTTTTTATTATTTCTTCTAAAGAAAGATTTGGATTTTCAAGAAGCTTTGATAATTCGTATAAACAAGTGAGTTCTTTAACTCGCTCCTTAAGATCTCGTTCTGAATTTTTTAATTTTTGCTCTGTTGTATATCTTTCATTCACATCTCTTCCAATTATGAGAAGCTTTACTTCACCTTTATTATTAAGAAATTTAGTTCCACTAATTTGAAACCATAACCAATTTCCAATTTTATTTTTAAGCCTTATTTCTGTATAGCCTACGCCATCTATAAGCGCTTTCCTAAAGGCTTCAAGAGCAATTATATGATCGTCGGGATGTATGAATTCTAATCCAGATTTACTGACTATTTCTTTTCCTGAATATCCCCATAATCTCGAGACAACTTGTTCATTAACGTATTCAACTATAAATTTATTATTTAAAATTACAATTAAATCATTTGCATTTTCAGAGATAAGCCGGTATTTTTCTTCAGATTCTTTTAGTGTTTGATTTGTTTTATATTTTTCATCCACATCTCTACAAATGATTAGAGCTTTTGATTCGCCTTTTGTATTAAGAAATATATTTCCCAGACATTCGAACCATAACCAATCTCCCATTTTATTTTTAAGCCTTATTTCTGCAGAGCCTGCGCCATCTATAAATCCTTTCTTAAGGGATTCAATAGCAATTTTATGATCGTCTGGATGTATGAATTCTAATGAAGATTTACCGACTATTTCTTCTTTTGAGTATCCCCAAAATTTCGAAACAACTTGTTCATTAACGTATTCAACTTTAAATTTTTCATCTAGGATAACAATTAAATCATTTGCATTTTCCGTGATAAGGCGGTATTTTTCTGCGGATTCTTTTAACCTTTGTTCCGTATTTTTGCGCTCTGAAATATCTCTTGAAATTAAAAGACCTTTTTGGTCATTATTATCGAAAAATACCTTTCCCCTAACTTCAAGCCAAATATAATCCCCTTTTTTATTTCGAAATCTTATTTCTACATTTGCTTCGGCACTTTCCAAAGCTTTATTTACAGCTTCATTGACTTTTTCAACATCATCTGGATGGATAAATTTTAATACATACTTACCTATTAAATCTTCATTTGAATATCCCATTAATTTTTTATGAACTTTTTCGTTGATGTATTTAAATTCAAATTTCTCGTTAATAATGGAAATTAAATCATTTGCATTTTCCAAGAAAAGCCGATATCTTTCTTCAGATTCTTTTAGGGTTTTTTTTTTAATCATGCGCTCAGTGATATCATTTCCAATATTTAATATAGCATAAATTACATCGTTTTTCCTGAGCGGTATTCCATGTGTTTTAATATAAAGATAATTTCCATCTTTTCTTTTGATTTTGTATACGTATTTTTTCAAAGATTTTCCATTTTCCTCAATTTCTTTTAAAGCATTAAAAAATTTTGTTACCTGCTCATTATCGATTAAATCTATAAAGGAAATGTTCGAGAGATCTTCTTGATTATAGCCAAAACTCGTTAATGTTGTGTTATTTGCATCCAAGATAGTACCTTTTAAATCATGAAGGTAAATTAAATCTAATGAATATTCAAACAAATCTCTATATTTTTCACGAAAATTTTCTTTTTGATAAGCCATTTTTTCTCATTTTTCAAATTTTACTCTTGTTTTTTTTATGACTTTATATTCTTACTTAATCCCATCTGCATAATAATTGCATATATTTAAATATCTATTGATTTTAGATATTTATTGTCAGAAACCTTCCTTTTTTAAATTTCCATTTTTTTATTCTACATTCCTTAGATTAAATCTTATCAATATTGACTAAAAACCTTTCTGGGGAATAATAAGGAGTGATGATCAATATCGCACAATCTTTATTAAGAAGAATTAGTTATCATTAGTATTAAAAAAAATTTGAAAAAAAAATATTATCATAGGAATTTGAGTAAAACACTTAGTTTTAAGCTAATTTCAAACCAAGATAATCAAAATAGATTTACTAAAATAAAGAACTAAACTGTATGAAAAGAAAAAAAGAAATATTTATAATTGCTTTAATTGCTTTTTTTGTTTTATCAAGTGTTATCAGTAGTAATTTAAACAGTAATATAATAGAAACTGAAGAAAATATACAAAATAATAATAGCAATGTTAGCAGGAATCGCGCAAAAACTTCTAAAACGTGGAATAATTTTACATTTATTCATATTACTGATGCTAATTGGTCGATTGCTGCCAGCTATGATTGGTGTAGAGGCAATGGAAGTTGGGATGATCCTTATGTTATCGAAAACATAAAAATAGACGCTGGGGGTTCGGATAGTGGTATTATTATTGAGAATTCAAGTGCTTATTTCAGAATTGTAAATTGTACAGTTTATAATTCAGGATCATTATGGGGCGATGCAGGAATCAAATTGATTAATGTTAATAATGGAACTTTAATTAATAATAACTGCTCGTTTGATAATAAACATGGTATCCTTTTAGAATTTAGTAATAATAACACCATTTTTAATAATATCGTAAATAGAAACCTACAACATGGAATAATTCTATATAATAGCGATAATAACACTATATCTAATAACACAGTCTCGGAAAATACTGCGTATAATAACATTGGGATATATTTATCTAATAGCGATAATAACATAATTTACAAGAATCGAGTGTTTAATAATATATATGGGATATACTTAGATTCTAGTACTAATAATCAGATTATCCTCAATGATTTATCTTCTAATGCGATATGGGGGATAGCATTATGTTTAGGTAGCAATAATAACTTCATTTGGGGAAACACCGCAAATGAGAACAACGGAAACGGAATATTTTTACTCTTCTGTGATAATAACAACATCTCGAGAAACACTGTAATCAACAACGCAGAAGGGATTAAATTATCATATAGTAACAATAATACTATTTCGGCAAACATCATTAATAATAACACATATGGAATTTATTTATATTATACTAATTATAATAATGTCTCATGGAACACCATAGTTGGTAATGTATTTTCTATTACTGAAGCAAATGGGTGTTTTGGGAATATAATTGAGAATAATACTTATTATACAAAAATAATGTTTGCTGGAATAAATGAATTAGAAATTGAACCCTATGGTGTTGATAATGTTGATGTTAATATTTCAATTGCGCTTATAGATGACACCAAAGTATTTTTTTCTGCTTTTAACGAAACTCCAACGTATGACCCTCTTGATAACGAGATTGTATTTATAGAGTTAGAACTTAACGATACTGATAATTTAGATCAAACCCATGAAGCTCCTATTAATATTACAATCATATTCGATCGCAATAAATATAACAATATAAAAGTATGTTGGTTTAATTCTGATGCCAATGATGGAGATGGAGCATGGGAAGAAATTCAGTTTACCGATCTTGGTAATGGTTTAATAGTTGTTTCAATAAATCATACATCGATTTTTGCTCTTACTGGCGAGATAAAATCATTTGATTTTTTTCCAATATCAAGCAGTAAGAGTGACGTTGATGATGGAATCGATTATATCAATATATTTATCTTATTAATTCTCGCAATAATTATTTGTTCTTTAAGTATAATCACAGCTACTTCAATGCATTACTATAAAACAAGAAGTAAAACAATAGCTAAGTCAACTCAAAAAGAAACACTTAATACTAAACCTTTAATTAAGAGTTCCGATAAAAATATTATCAAATCGACGAACATAAAAGAATATGTGGAAAATAAAAATCTTCTCAGAGTTTTAAATGATAAAAATGCTCTTGAAAAACCTGCTTTATTTTATGATTTAGATGTTACTGCAATATCAGACGAATTCTGGGAAAAAATAGAAGACTTTGACCTTGATGATAAAGATAAAGTAGAATTTATAAAAAACATGCTCTCTTTTACACCTGAAGAAAGACAGAAAATCTTTGATGGAATAGTGAAATTAAAGGAATCGGATTCAGAGAATACTAATCAACAAGAATATATTGATGAGTGGTGTAATTAAATGAAACGGATCTCAGTAAAGCATGAAGACATTGTATTTGAGGTAATTAAAGATTACTTAAATAAAAATCGAGTATTTGAAATAAAAAAAATAATTTCTTATATCAATTCCAGATTTGCTAAATCATCAATAAATATTAATAATGAAGGAATTACGAAGATCATAATATCTTTAGCAAAAAAGAAAATGATTGCTGAAGGATCCAAATTAACAAGAAAAGATGTATTAAACTACTCAAGAAGAAAAAAAATATACAATTATATTAAAGAAAATCCAGGACAATATCTTAATAATATTGCTAAGGACTTAAATATAAGCAATGTTGTTGTTTTTTGGCACTTAAGCGTTCTTGTAAAATTTGATTTCATTAAGAAAACAATTATTGATAATCATGTATTGTACTTTGATTCAAATATAGATATAAGAGATATTAGCAGATATTACTTAACTTCAAAAGAAAAAATTAAAAAGATTATTAATTATTTAAAATTTAACGATTTTGGAATTACAAAAACCAAACTTTCCAAAGACCTAAAGATCCATCATTATACGATTGAAAAATATGTTAACTCTCTTGAAGATTGTGATATAATATCTAAAGAAAATAAATCTAATAAGATATTATATTTTTTAAAAGAAAAACAAACTACATAGCGTTGTAAGTTTTTACTTTATTTTTTTTATACCTGTGAAAAATCCAATCTTGAAAATAATATTAGTTTATTTAAAAATTAATTTCAAAATTCTAAGGAGATATTTTTAGGCTATATAATTTTGATTTTTCAGCCCGAAACGGTCGTTTATTAACTAAAAAGAATAATCTGGATGGTAAAATCTTCAATATATAAAATAGGTTAAATAACTTATTTAAAATTAAATTTAGAAAATTTGATACTTCAATAATTGACTAATTTCGTTTATATATGATGAAATTTATTTCAAAGACATCGATGTATCCCTATATTGTTGTTTTCTAATGGTTATCTTTATTCGATGACCATTAGCATATTATCATAATTAAGGAGGTCGGATTAAACCTTGGGTATTACGAGGTTGGTTTTAATGAAAGCAATATATTCATTTATAGTTTGTAACACCTTAAATGAGGAAGAAGAGAAGTGATCAGATATATTTAAATATGATGATATTTATTTTATTTTTATGGCGGTATTGTGATATTTAGATATGCCAATATCGCCAATTTAAAACATTTAGTTTATTTATTTTTAAGCTTGTTTCAAACCGAAACAAGCAAAATAAAATTTACCAAAAAAAGTGTAAAGAAAAACATATATTAATTAAGGTGAAAAAATGAAAAAAAAACTATTTTTAATTAGTTTTTTACTTTTTGCGACAATTATTATCGGAATGACAACGAATACAGTTGCCAACGATGATGACGACGAATATTACGAAGTTGGATTTAAAGAAGGAGTTGAATTCATATATATTTGTAAAACTATAGATGAGGATGGTATGATTGATATTTGGGGAAATCATTATGAAGATTATGAGATATTTGAGGGAATAAAAGAGGGCGCTAAGATGAAATGGAAGATTACCGAGATTGACGACGAAGATAGTATGTATTCATCTAAGACCAAACTTTACGAAGATGCTCTCACCGTCAAGTATGATTATTGGATATGGACGGATAAAGCTGAATTTGGAGGTGCAGACTATGAAGATGAGCAGTATTCCTGGTTCACAAATCCAGAGGATTACAAATCAGATTTAGAGTTTGTCGTTATTTTTGTGCCTTGGATTCCTTACGAGGTAGAAATGTATTTAGACGCATTAGAATTATATAAGTGGTGGTATATTGATGAAAACATCTTATATTATGAATTAGATGGAAAAGAACGGTTAAATTGGTACGATTCTGACATTCATAAGAAAAATATTTTAATCGAAATGGAATACAACGATGAGGGCATTATGTCTTCGTTTAAAATTCTAAATGAAGATGAGGAAGTAGTCTTAGAATTCGCCCTTGAAAACCCACTCGCCTATATAATACCAATCGTTTTAATAGTAGTTGCTGTTATTGCGACGCTCACGATTGTTTACATCGTAATGAGGAAAAAAGGGATAAAGCTTAAAGACATAAAAAACAAAATCAGGAGGAAAAAAACCAATGAGCATTTCAAAGAATAAATCTACACTGATTCTATTAATCGTATTGAGTTCTACTATTGTATTGAGTTCTATTTTCGTACCTCTTCTGATTCTGCCAAATTTTAGTAATAAATCTGTTATTCCTTCAGAACAAAAAATTCCTTCAGACCCAGAAAAAAAAAATGAAACTTTAGATGATATTCCACCTAAATCGCAAGGTGCAATCATTCCACGTAGAACGACAATTTATAATATAAGCCAGTCTGAGGATGATGCTTGGAATCGAGGTGGGGTTACTACTCCTTATGTAGATTATGATGATGATACGCTCCAATTAGGAGGGAATTCTGATCCTGCAGCAGCAGCTAATAGGAAAATCTGCTTAAGGTGGAACGTTTCCATTCCAAATAATGCCTATATATTTAACGCTTACTTAAATCTTACTTACTCTACTTCGACTAGCTACAACGGCTTTACAAGCAAAATTTATGCGTTTGATGACAATGAGACATCAGATTTTTCAGATGTTAATGAAGATATTAGAAATACCCGGCCCAAAACATCTATTAATGTCTCTTGGCAAATGCCATCTCCTATAAGTACTAATGTGACTTATCAATCACCAAATATTTCGTTACTTTTGCAATATCTTGTCAATCTTGATAATTGGACAATCAATAGTTTTGTTGGACTTTATATTGAAGCCACAGATGGCGTAGATGCTGGTGAGTTACTTGAATTCTGGTCTTATGACCTTGGAAATTTAACATTTACTCCCAAATTAATTGTCGAATGGGAAGGAACCCCCGCTTTGATCTCTGTTCCCGAAGATCAAATAATCGCATTTAAATCAACTGGAAATTACTTAGAATGGATTTGTATTGATGATAATCCATATAAATACAATGTTTATAATAATGTCACAGGATGGGAATGGCTCTTTGGCGATATTCCTTCTTGGCCCTCTTGGCAATCGGGAGTCCCAATTAGGTATAATTTGAATACATCTAGAGCTCCTCTAAATGAAACTGGTCATTACAAGTATACCATCTGGGCTATTGATGATCCTCTTACTGATATAGCCGGCGATGATGTGGTTATTACGGTTGTTCCTACTCTTGAAGTTAAATTTTTACAAGGAGGCAAAGAAGTAGATTATTTTAAATGTGGTGATGGCCCGTTCACAATGCGAATATATAATAGTACTCCTATAGCAATTAATCTCACGATGGAAGCTTATTGTGCAAATTATAACGTGACACTTTATACTCAAACAAGAGCGATCCCTTTTTATGTAAGACCCCATATGAGCCCTCATACAAAATTAGATAAAGGCGGGGTTTTAACTAAACCGCAGTATACTTTAAATTACAGCGATGGCTACTTTGAATATACACCTTTTCCTGATGATTATTATTCATGGGAAGTTTATGCCGATCTTCTTGAATCATATATACTTATGTATCTTAATTCTATAGAGTGGGGTATTTTAAACCTTTTTATAATAGAAGCTGATAGACAATTTATTTATAATGGTGTGCCTTATTCTAACAAACTCAAAAATTTAACGTTAGAAGTACTAAATAAGGATGTAACCGCACCTTATTATTGGGAACCAGAAGTAGAAGAACCAGATGAAAGCACCAAAAATTTCGCGTTTGAAATAGTAGTATATGACGAGGCTTATGGATCTTTTATCGATGAAGTCATTTTTTGTTATTCTATAGACGATGAACCCTGGAAAGAGGTTGAAATGATTCCCGTTCAGCAAAATTATCAAATTGGAAGATATTATGCATTAATGCCTGCACCAGGTGGTATATTTGAATATAACATCCCGCTCAACGATGGTAGGTATTATGTAGATCTTCCCCATCAGGAAGAGGGCGCAAAAATCCGATACTACATACGAATTACGGATCTTGCTGGAAATTCAATTGAAACGGATGAAGAAGAGATGACTGCACCTACTTTTGAAAAATCACCAATAATCGCTCTGGTTCTAATGATTATAGTTGGAACACTAGCAGCACTTATAGCCGCCGTGTCAATAGGGACCTATTATCACAGGAAAAAGGCCAAATTAACGAAACCAGAATCTAAAGATAAATTAAAAAAATTTAAGGAGAGTGGTTAGTTTGTTGATAAGAAGATCACGAATATATTCTATTTTAATTATATTTGCTGCCCTTACCGCTATAGCACTTCCGATGCTAGCTTACAGTTACTCCAAGCTAACGCCTGTTTTGAATATGACTAAAGCGATGGTGAAACCAGAAGCAATGACGTTTGACTCTATGGAAATAGTAGAGGTTGAATATGTTAACGATGATCCTAACAACTTATGGGAATCCATGACGATTAAACTTGGTTTGAAATTTCATAACAAATTAGAAGATCCTTTAATCGTTCCTAGCGCAAATATGACACTAAATTTTTTGGATGAGAAACTTGGAGATGGGTGGATTAGTAAAGATTACAAGGTATATGGAGGAAAAAAAGAAGTTATTGATGCTTATCTAAAAGTCAAAAATGATAGGATCTGGTCTGCTTTTCTGAAGGCCATGCTTCTTGGGAAACCTTTAGCGTTAGCAGCAGGTTTCGAGGCCTATATTCTTATTGAAGGCCCTACGGGAGATGAATTCTTTCCTCTTACCTTTCCTACGCAACTTGATTTTGCATTTCCAGCCGGTGAAAAAGGTATTCCTCCTTTTATCTGGTCAATAATGAGGGGACCAGTTAGTTCCAATCAACCTGTTTCGATAAGCGTGAACGCTACTGATAAAGGTACAGGTATATCAAATCGAACGTATATAAAATATTCTACTAATGGTGGTACTTCATGGGTTAAAACCCCATTAACCGGAGGAAATTGGACTTGTTATTATGACGGAGTTCCGTTAGGTTATGCTGAAAAGACAGGGGTGCCATGGCTAGGTACTATTAGATTTCCAATTACATCTGTGAAACAGCAAGAAACATATCAAGGAGAAATTCCAGGGTTTTCAGCAGGAACTACTGTGCTTTATAAAATATATCTTGAAGATTATGCGGGAAATATTGAACACGAAAAAACAGCAAATTGGGTTGAATCTCAAATATATTCATATGTAGTTCCTAGTACAACACCATTGTCGGAATTCTATGTTGAATTCAGTGAATCTTTAGAGGAAACATTTTTAGAAAAATTTATGGATTATCTGGAGGAAAAAGGCATCCATATAGAACACTATTTATATCTTAGGGGAATAAATCAGGTTACTCAGCGTCCTTTTATAGCAAAACTTGCTGATTATTTTTATGCCCATGATGTGGATTCCAATTATGCTCTTGGACTCCTTACAGTCGATATGGGATTCGTTACAGGCATATTAGCCGATTCTGGAGTAAGTGCTGGAAATCTGTTGCAACTATTAGACATAGATTTTGACGACTTTTGGGATTATGTTGCTCACCACATTTTTCTACCAACAGAGCAGGATTTAACTTTGTTGGGAAAAGAAAGATTTAATGAAATAATGATAATTGATGATATACAAACAGGAATTGGACCTCCTAATTGGAATGTTAATGCTTCTGGCAGTGTTAGTGAATGTACAAGCAATGTATTAACATTAAATGGAGAAAAAATCCCAGCAGATTTACCCCTTGGGCCCGGTGGATCAAAATCTTTAAATTGGACTACATCTACTCCAGAAAATCTCGTACGTAATTTTAGTAGTACTCCGACAAGGCTTTCAAGAAATTTTTTTCTAACTTTTTATATGGATCATGAAGATACTTCCTACGATTTGATAAATGGGAACATTTCAATTAGTTTTATGGATAACAGTGGAAGAAAAATGACATCTAAAAAAATTCAATTCGCAAATTCATCCTACGGGACATGGCAGGAAATTGCATTATACATAAATTCAATAGATTTTGCCATAGCTCCTGGATTCAATTTCAATGAAATTCATTTTATGAATTTTACATATGGCGGAACTCAAGAAGCGAGTATTTACATAGATTATATTTGCCAATATTCTCCACATAACTTTGAATGGCATCAAATCTTTACTTATAATTGGAAAGTAAGGAATTTTGATTTTAACCATTTCCTTGATTGGATTTTTCAAGGCACTCACTGGAATCCAGTTTTTAATTGGCAATGGCCTTTAATAAAAGACATGGGGATGGAACCTTTTCCCCCCTCTTGGGTTCCGAATCCGGAGCCATCATGGGGACGAACTAGTTTTTGGAACTTTCTTAAGTTTATAGAAACAAACGATCCTGAAAAATACAAAACGCAGTATCAAGTGCTGCCAAATCATCATTTATTAGCGGCGAACTTATTTATAGAATGGATGGGCTCGAAATACTTTTATGAAGACTTAGTTGCTATACTTGACGCTGAAATTGAGACTGCTCCTGATCCCATTGAACCGGAGGAGATTTATCCCTACACTCAAAATCTTGTTGTAATGATGGTATATATTCCATTAGGAGTCTTTGGGTCTTTTGTTGTCCTAAAAAAGTTACAATTACACCAAAGAAAAAAGAAAGCAATCAAAATAAAAAACAAACACAAAAAAACATGAGGACGGTGAAAAGAAATGGGAAAATTCAAATATAAATATCCATCTACATTGGGGAATTTTATAGAAAAAGTCAAAAAGACTTTAAAGGAGCATTACCGACTGGTAATATCGCTACTTATCGCTATCATACTGCCTTGGATCTTGACCTTAACTTTCGTCGTTTCTTTAGACTTAACACATGGTCTGTCGGATGAACTTTTTGAAGAATTAAGTCTTTTATTTCGAATGACTATCTTCTACTCTTTTAATACAGCATTTAGCCTTCCAGTTCTGGGAACTTGGTTTTGGCCTTCTATGTTTATTTGGGCAATTTCAGGTTTTTTTCTCGGATATTTTAGTCGAAAAATGGAGACGGGTTTAATTTCAGCGTTAATTGGAATTGGCATCACATTTCTTCTCTATATGCTATTGATATTCTTACCTGAACCTTCCTTTCCAAATGATATGAACATAGATTCGGTCATTTTTACAAGACTTTATTCTGAATTAAGTTTAGAAGCGCCATACAATCTATTATTTCATATCTTGTTCTTTTCATGTGCCTTTCCTGTTTTAATTCTCTTCACAATGATAGGCAATATGATTAAACCGGTAGTAAAAGTTTATCCAACACTCCCTCCTGAAGAACCTAAGCGAATAGAAGGTGAAATTAAAAAGAATCCAGAATCTGAATTAGAAGCGGCAATACCATCAGAGCTTGAAATTAAGGAAATAAAGAAACTGCGAGGATTTGCTGGAATTGTTTATAAACAATTCCACCCTTTAAATGATAATGAACAATTTAAAGAAGAATTTAGAAAGACTAATCTTAATATTCTTTTGAATCCTATTGATCAGTTAGTAGCAGTAATGTTAATTTTTGAAAATGGAACTGTAGACATAGAGGAATATAAGAAATTTGACCCTATTATGAGGATGGATAAAAAGAAAATTGGCTTTGATGCGATGCTACAAGTTTCAACTCAAATGCTGTTTGACATTGCTGCGGGAAAATTATCTACAAGGCAATTACTGAAGGCGGCAAGAAAGGACAAAAATATAATAGTTAAGGGAAAATTAAAGCTTACAAAACTTACCAAAGCAATGAAAATTTTGGCAAAAAGTTAAATAAAAAAGATTATAAAATAATTATTTTTTTTTTTATTTTATTTTATTAATCATCTAGGCTTAGATTGAATCATATACTTAGTTTAAGATATAAGATTTATATTCTTTTTATTTTGTAGAGAAATAAAATTCTTGATCTTCTTATAATGGAGAATTTAATAGCATTTGGATAAAGTTCTTAGTAAATAAAAAAGATCGAAGAATTTTTTTTTATTATGCCCTTTTGAGTCCTATATAAAAAAAAACTGCACTTAATATCAAAAGAATTCGAATAATGAGCAATAGAATACCTAGACTGAACAATGCTTCGAAGGCTCCACTTATACAAAAAATAACAACACCTATCGATAAGTATAAAAATCTTCTCCTTAAAAAGCCTGATGATTTAATTGCCAGTAGTAAAAATCCTACTCCATCAATTAAAAAACCGGAAATTAAAAAAAAGGCTATCAAAATGAAAGTAATTGATGTTTCATTAAAACTTGTATCAATTAACTCATCTCCTGAATTAGTTGGATATATAAAGTCAAAAGTGCCAAATGGGTCGGTGAACAGAAAATACCAATAAATCAATGCCATGATTATATAAAAAGTTATTATTATTTTTTTCTTTTCAATATTCATTAATTTGGTACCAATATATATAGCAAGAATTAGAGTAAAGGGAACCCACATGTAACTCAGAATACCACGCAATCCTATCTCATTGTTCATGTTGTAACCAATTAAAATACACGATAAAAAATCAATACTAACACCTAAATATAAAAAACTCGCAAAAATAATCATTAAACCCGCATAATTAAGGAGAGCTGCTTTTTTTCTTTTTGATTGATAAAAAAAAAATAATCCTATTATAATTGAAATAATCATGCTAATCAAAGCAGTGATGCCATTAAAAAAACCAAGGAAAGAGAGAGTCATCTTAAAATCAGTCAAAATAAGTTATTATGGAAAAAATATTATTATAAATTTCATAATTTGAATAAATTTATTATAAATTTCCACGTATTTATATTTTAAGATTTTAAACTCCTAATTTTTAGTTTGGGTTTATTTCTCACAAGATATTGATATAATAATTTAAAGAAGTTAAGCCTTATTTACCAAAAAAGGTGATAAAAGAAATGTTTAAAGGCTTAACTCCTAATTACAATTAAAGCAAAACGTAAATATAAGTTTTTATTCTTTATCGTTTTGTGGAAATCCTAAACGACTTCTACTTATTTTTTTTTAACTATAATTCAAAGATCTTCAAAAATTATATAAATGGATTCCATTTAACGTAATTAATCTTTAATGGGCAATTTAATATTTTTTTTTGTTTAGCTTTTTATTTTCCATTTTGTTTCAATTAATTCTATTTAAGTTTAATAGGATCTGCAATTTTTTGCTTAAATCATACTCCAATCTATAAAATAGGTTTAAATATTTAATTAAAATTAAATTTGGAAAATCTAATACTTCAATAATTGTATAGATAGATTTAAATATGATGATGTGCAATTGTAAGATATGGGAATATCGTTATATGCCCATATAGTAATTTTGCCGTATTAAAACTTTTAGTTTGTTTATTTTTAAGCTTGTTTCAAACCGAAATAAGCAAAATAAAATTTACTTAAAAAGGTGGTAAAAGAAATGCTAAAAAAAATAAAAAATATATCAAAAAGCAGAAAGAAAATAATTTTTTCGATTGCGACGGTACTTTTCATTGGGCTAATGTTATCAAGTATTCTTCTTGCATGTGCTAATACACAAATAGCTAGTGTAGGAGATAACTCTAGTAGCTCTAATGAAAAAGCAGGGACAACTGAGACTGACATTAGTTTAGCTTCAATTGAAGATGCAATTTATATTGATGATACTTCTTCGAATAACTGGCAATGGGCAAAATCTGTTGGAATATGTACGGGATCTGGTACTTATGATGATCCTTATGTAATTCAGTTTAAATTCATTAACGGTGATAATTTGCAAAGTTGGGAAAGTTGTATAGAAATTAAAAATTCTTACAAACATTTTAAAATTACAAGTTGTGTTCTTTCCAATTCAAAATGGGCAGGGATCGAATTAATTAACACTAAAAATGGAGATATAACTGGTAATTTATTAAACGGGAATAAGTATGGGGTATGGATTAGGTATAGTGATTGCGGTTTTTGGCACAGTAGTAACTGGATTTCTGATAATATATTTGCTAACAATGAATTTGGAATATGTCTAGAAGAAAGTAAGTATAATATAATTTCCAATAATGATGGCAGACTTAATCGGAATGGGATAAAATTAATATCTAGTAATGATAACTGGATTAGTAACAACGACTTTTCTTATGAGTATACTGGAAGTTATGGAATTTTATTATCAAACAGTCATAATAATTATATTCATGATAATGATAATAATAACCTTATATACGGAATATATTTAGTCTATAGTGATAATAATGAGATTTCAGCTAACACCGTTAACGAAGATAGTTTTGGCATATACTTAAAAGAAAGTGATTATAACCAAATTTCTGGAAACAAAGTTACTAACAATTGGTTCGGAATATATTTAATGTATAGTAATTATAATACCGTTTCGGGAAACATATTTTCAGGTAATATTATCATTGATTTTTTTAAATATCCATAATCCCCATGGTTTTCAAAATTACAATCCATATTAGGAGTTCTTGCTGTAAAAGTCATCGGAGATTTATCTATATCTACACGATGAGAACAAAAATGTCAAGCAAATCGAAATGTTAAATCAAAAAATAATTTTTTTTTTAAAGAGTTTGAACAAAATATTTAGTTATTTTATTTTTAAGCTTGTTTCAAACCGAAACAAGCAAAATAAAATTTACCAAAAAAGGTGAATACAAAAATGATAAAAAACAAAAAAAATAAATCAAAAAAAAGCAGAAAGAATACAATTATTTCGATTGCAGCGGTACTTTTCATTGGGATAATATTTGCGAGTATTATTCCAGCATATGCTAATACGCAAATAGCGGATATAGGAGAGGATTCTGTTAACAATAACAAAGAAATAGAGATTTTAGGAGCTGATAATTCTCTGACCCCAAATGTAGCCTCATTGAGAGATTGGACATTTATGGTTTACTTAGATGCTGATAATGATTTAGAAGAATATGGAATAGATTCGATAAATGAAATGGAATATGTGGGTTCTGATTCTAACATTAATGTGATAGTTCAAATTGATCGTATACCCGAATATGATTCTTCCAATGGCGATTGGACGGGAGCTGCAAGATATTATATTACTGAAGATAATACATACCCAGAACTTATAATGTCCCCACTTGTACAAAGTTTAGGGGAGGTTAATATGGGATCTGCTAGCACTTTACAAAGTTTTATTGAATGGGGAAAATCTTATCGCCCCGCAGAGAAATATGCTTTAATTCTTTGGGACCATGGAAGTGGCGTCATGCATGGGAGTGCGCCTGGTGGGGTTTGTTGGGATTTCACCAATGGTTATGATTATTTGACGCTTTCTGAATTAAAATCTGTGCTATCACAATCATCTTGCGCTGTGGATTTAGTAGGATTTGATGCGTGTTTAATGGGAGGTGTAGAAATTCATTACCAATTAAAAAACTATGTTGATGTTATTGTTGCTTCTGAAGAAGTAGAACCAGTATACGGTTATCCTTATGATGATATCTTAAATTATCTTACGACTAATCCATGGGCAACTCCTCAACAATTAGGACAACAAATAGTTATTAAATATCATAATGCTTATCCTTCTTCTTATGATATAACACAAGCAGCAGCAAATAGCTTAACAACAGTATTTGTAAATAGGCTAAATAATTTCATAACCGATTTATATGCTATATCAGGTAGCCAAAGAAGCCAAATCTATAAGGCAAGAGCAAATTCATTAGGATTTATAGCTGGAAATGGAGTAGAATCATATATTGATTTGTATGATTTTGCTAATGAAATTCAAACATATTGTACGGGGGCGATAGATACTTCTGCTCAATATTTGAAAAATAGTATATCTAGCATAATAATTGAAGAGAGGCATTCTAGTCATAACGCAGACGCTCACGGATTAAGTATCTACTTTCCAGAGAGTATATCAGGATATTATCCAAATTATGAGAACTGTGACTTTGCTAGCGATTTTCAATGGGATGAATTTTTAATGAATTATTATATTCTCGGAAATATTTATATTGATGATTCTTCTTGGAATAACTGGCAATGGGCAAAATCTGTAGGATGGTGTACGGGTTTTGGCACATTAGCTAACCCATATATAATTCAATCTAAAATCATTGATGGTGAAGGGAGTTCAGAAGCTTGTATAGGAATTAGAAAATCTAACAGGTATTTTAAGATCTTGAATTGTCATCTTTACAATTCTTATTACGGATTCAGATTAAGCTATACTAATAACGGAGAAATATCTAACAGCTATATTCATTCATGTCAATATGGAATAAGAACAAGTATTAGTGATAATAATATTATTTCGGAAAATTATATTTACTTTAATGATCGTCATGGGATATATCTAGCAAATAGTGATAAGAACATAATTTCTGACAATGAAGTGTATTCTAATGGAGATCATGGGATATATTTGTTTCATTCACACT
Source organism: Candidatus Hodarchaeota archaeon (assembly GCA_048887225.1). Taxonomy (GTDB): domain Archaea; phylum Asgardarchaeota; class Lokiarchaeia; order Sigyniarchaeales; family SOKP01; genus LW40-45. Next base: position 11,603 of record JBHLJY010000010.1, on the reverse strand, counting down.
CTAATCAGATTATTAACAACAATAAAATTCATGATAATAAGAAAAATGGGATTTGGACAAAAAACAGCGATAATAATCTTATTTGGGGAAACATTGTTTATGAAAATAATATCGGGATTAATATTGAAGGTTCAGATTCAACGTTGTTTATTATTTATTTGAATACTGTGAATGACAATACAATCGGGATACTTTTATACCAAAGTAATAATTTTTGGATTTTGGCTAACGAATTACATCGCAACTGGTGGATTGGAATTGGTATATTAGAATGTAATTTAATTTACGCTGTTGGTAATACCATTAGTGATAGTGGATGCGGAATAGCTTTACTGGGTTGTGTTAGTTGCACACAATCGGGGAATACTTTTATTAATTGTAATATTGATGTTATTGAGGCATAAAAATAACTATAATCCATGAAATTTAAATCATATTAGGAGTTTCTATTGTATTCATTTGTTCCTTAGATCGAATCATATATTTAGTTCAAGAAATAAGCTTCTCTATGCCTTAATATGAGTGATTTTTTAGAATCAAAAATATAAAAAAATTTTTGATTAATTTTTTGTTTTACATTGTGTTTCAATGAATTATATTGTAATTTGATAGGACTTTTCATTTTTAGCTTAGATTTTACTTCAGTCTTTAAAATGAGTTAAAAAATTTAATTAAAATTAAATTTAGAAAATTTGATCCTCCAATAGTTGTGTAGATATATTTAAATATGATAATTTACATATGTCAATATGGACACATATCGATATCACCATTTACTAATAAATCTCAAAAAAAGAGGTAATAAAAATATGTTTAAAAATTTAAAAAATATATCAAAAAGCAGAAAGAAAGCAATTATTTCGATTTCAGCGGTACTTTTCATTGGGATAATGTTATCAAGTATTCTTCTTACATGTGCTAATACACAAATAACTGATGTAGGAAAGAAATCTAGTGAAACTAATGAAGAAGTAGAGACTTTTGGTACTGATCTTCCTTTGACACAGTCCTCGGAAGTTAGAAATCCTATTGATATTGATGAGTCTTCTTGGAATAACTGGCAATGGGCAAAATCGGTTGGAATCTGTACAGGTTCTGGGACTGAAAATGACCCTTATGTAATTAAGGATTATATCATTGATGGTGGAAATAGGGATGATTGTATAAATATTAGAAATTCCAACAAGGATTTTATCATCAAAAATTGTATTCTTTACAATTCAAGATTTCATTTAGAACAACCAGAATATGCGGGAATCTCTTTATACAACACATATAATGGAAAAATAATTAACAACTATTTAACGCTAAATTTAGCAGGGATAGAACTTGTATCTTGTAATGGAGGTGGTTGGGACGATATTAACCTCATTAATTTTAACATCATTCATGGCAATAAACAGGGGATAGTATTAAGGGAGAGTAGCTATAACAATATTTTAATGAATAGAATTTCCACCTACCAAATAGATGCTGCGATATATGGATGGTACAGTAATGAAAATACAATTGCGGGAAACTATATTAATGGTAATTATATCGGTATCTTTTTATATCATAGTAATAATATCTATTTCAGGGAGTGGTGTCTTGAAGGGGAAATACTTACGATTATTTGGGGAAACACCATTGAACACAACTATTACGGATTATTTTTATTGTATAGTGAGGTACAAGATCCCTCGTTAAACACATTCAATAATAATAACTTTGATCTTTATCAATATCCATTATAACTATATTACATGAAATTAAATTCATATTAGGTTTTTATCAATATCTCGTCGGACTTACTTACATTGCTACGAAGAAGAGAAAAACGTTAAGCAAATCGAAATATTAAATCATATAATCTAATTTTTTTTTTTATTTTATTAATCATCTTGTCTTAGATTGAATCATATATTTGTTCTGAAATATAAGATTCCTTATATCTTGAGATTATTGACTTTTTAGCATCAAAAATGTAAATAAATTTTTGATTAACATTTTATTTTACAGTTTGTTTCAATGAATTCTATTGAATTTTAATAGAATTTATCAATTATTGCTTATATTTTATACCAATCTTTAATATAGGTTAAAAAATTTAATTAAAATTAAATTTGGAAAATTTGGTACTTCAATAAATTACTATATACCTTTAAATAACACATTGCAGATTTCATTAATTGTACTTTTGTATTATACTTCGATCGAAAAGTGTTTGCAATTGATATATTCTAAAAAATTAATCAAATTAAAAAATTGAAAAGAGATGAAAAAAACTAATATTTATTAGTTTCTTACTTCTTTTTAATGATCTCTCTCTTTTTGACAATTTAATTTGATTAATTTTTACTTCTTTTTTTCTTTCCAATTCTGATTTATTTTTTTTATTTTATAGAAAACTGAATTTTTTTACCCAAACCAACCTCAATCGTTATTTTTTTTGCTTTTTTTGCCTTTAGATTGCTTGTTTATGATTGAATCTAATTTATCTTTTATTTCTGTCAATTTTCCTTTCACAACTTCCATATGCATTTTTTCTGAGTCGATTTCGAAATCAACTTTTTGATAACCACGAACCTGAAAATTATTATCAACAAAAACTTGGAAATGATGTTCGCATATTGCTCTTTTTGGGATCGAAACGGTTGTTATGTGTGATTCCTTTTTAAATGCCGATTCCGGAAGGCGCACCTGCTTTTTAATCTTACAAATCGGGCAAATAACCGTTATTGAATACTCTAATTTTTCTAACGGAACTTCTAAAACATCTCTTTTTGAAATTTCAATCGTTTTTGAGCTGCTTGCTTTCAGTGCTTCTATAAGATCTAATTGTGTTTTGGAGTCCATTAAATGCTTAGAGCGCTTTTTTATTATTATAAAGGAAACGATAAATATAATAGCGGCCGTTATGATGATGGCTGCAACAATACCCAAAAAATCATAACTGCCTTTATTGCTACCCCCTCCACCTCCATCATCTCCACTTGGTAATGATGGTGATGGTTGATATGTATTAATTGTGAAAGACTTTAATTCAGATTTGTAGATTACGCCAAGAGTGTTGTTTCCAGATACTTGAATCGTGTGTTGTCCATCATTAGGCATCACAATCGTGGTATTACCATGGATTGTTCTATTAGCTTGACCATCTAAAGAATAACCCGTCCAATCCAAGTTTGTGTTATTTTCATAGCTGAGCAATAGTCCCTCATTCAAGTTATCTTCAATGTCGTAATTATTATCCCAAGAATATCCAAAAGCATCATAATAAAAAAGACCGCCTAGGTAACACCACAACTCTATTTGGTTCATATTAGTAGGGTTGCCATAATAACTGAAACCACTCCCTCCGTCTTTATTAACATTATCTATCCACAAATGCCAATCATCTGCGCATTCAAATTCAATTTTAAAGTGGTACCAAGTGTTAGCGCTATATGTTTGTATAAATTGATCTGAGCCAGTAAAATAAACAATACTTCCTGTATTTCTAAATATAAGACAAATCGAATTTGAAAATAAATTTTCTTCAATAATTATCCAACAATCAACATTAGTCTGGGCTGGCCTTACATAGAACTCTATTGTTCCAGTCGTGGGATTGGCATCAATAACATGTTTAGCGATCCAAACACCAGAGGAATTGATTTCCAAAACATTTTTGTGCCCATCGATTTCTGATACGATTGAAGCCATATTATTTATGTCAGCGTCAATAAAATCAATATCAGTCCCATTAGTCCCTGCTTCTTGCTCGTCAAACGAATAAGTTGCAGGATAATATCCGCTCATCGGTTCTGTGTACGCTTTTTCTTCAGGAGAAATGATAATGATTTCGTTATCTGCAAGTCTTAAATTAAACTCATCTGGAGTTTCTAAGATTTTATTGTTATTCCCTTGATCATCGCTGATACTATTATAGCTAATAGCTGATAAAGATAAAACAATTCCAAAAACGATTAAGATTAACTTTATTTTTATGTGTTTCCTCATTATTTTAAATTCTTACCTAATATGATCCCCATTCCTAATGTTACCTCTATCATAGTTGGACATACTTAAATATTTAACCTTTCATTAAAAATAACTAAGAGAAGAATAAGCGTTCCTACTTAGATTTTTGAAATTGCTATTTTCTCATTTTTAATATAGAAATAAGGTTTTTTTTTACTGATATTGAATTTTATATTTAGTTTAAGATATAAGAGATATTTTTTTTTTATTTTGTAGAGAACTGAAATTTATTACCCAAACCGAACTCAATAATTATTTTTTTTTGCTTTTTTTGCCTTTCGATTTATCGTTTATGATTAAATCTAATTTGCCTTTTATTTCTGCCAATTTTTCTTCCACAACTTCTATATGAATTTTTTCTGAATCAATTTCGACATCAACTGTTTGGTAGCCTCGAACATCAAAATTATTATCTATGAAAACTTGGAAATGGTGCTCACATATAGTTCTTTTTGGGATAGAAACGGTCGCTAGATATGTCTCCTCTTTAAAAGTCGTTTCTGGAAGGCGTATTTGCTTTTTAATTTTACATATTGGGCAAATAACTGTTATCGAATACTTTAATTTCTCCAACGGAGCTTTTAAAACATCTGAACTTGAAACTTCAATTTCACTATAACTTCCCTTAAGCAATCCTTTTTCTTTAAGTATTTTTTCTAAATTTGGCGTTGTTTTATCTTCAAACATTAATGTTTCGGAACTTGATGCGGGTAACTGTTTTGACCGCCTTTTTATTATTATGGCAGAAATGATAAATAAAATTCCAATCGTTATAATGACTATAACAATAATCACTAAAACAGAATCGTCTTTACTGTTATCTCCTCCACCACCATTATTTCCACTTGGTGATGGTGGCGATGGTGGAAGTGGACCAATTGTGAAATGCCTTAATTCAGATTTGTAGATCTCACCAAGAGTATTGTTTCCAGATATTAGGATTGTGTGTTGTCCATCATCGGGCATTGGAATCGTTGTATTTCCCCAAATTGTCCTATTAGCTTGACCATCTAAAGAATAACCCGTCCAATCCAAGTTTGTGTTATTTTCATAGCTGAGCAATAGTCCCTCATTCAAGTTATCTCCAATCTCGTAATTATTATCCCAAGAATATCCAAAAGCATCATAATAAAAAACACCTGGGTAACACCATATCTCTAATTGGTTCATATTGGTAGGATTGCCGATATAACCGTAGCCACTCGCTCCGTCCTTACTAACATTATCTATCCACAAATGCCAATCATCTGCGCAGTCAAATTCAATTTTAAAATGGTACCATGTGTTAGCGCTGTACGTTTGTATTAAGTGTTCTATGCCATTATTGTAAACAAGATCCCCTGTATCCTTAAATATAAGACTAATCGAATTTACTACTAGAGTTTCTTCGATAATAACCCAACTAGTGACATTAGTCTGGGCCAGCCTCACATAGAACTCTATCGTTCCACTCGTAGGATTGCCATCAATAACATGTGTAGCGATCCAAAGAGTAGAAGGAGAATTGAGTTCCAAAACGTTTTTGTGACCGTTGATTTCTGCTTCGATTGATGCCATATTATTTATGTCAAGGTCAATAAAATCAATATCAGTCCCTGTAGTCCCTTCTTGTTCATCAAACGAATAAGTTGCAGGATAATATCCGCTCATCGATTCCGTGTAAGTTTTATTTTCTGGAGAATTAATAATGATTTCGTTATCTGCAAGTCTTAAATTGGTCTCGTCTTGAATTTCTAAAATTTTATTGTTATTCCCTTGATCATCGCTGATATTATTATAGCTAATGGCTGATAAAGATAAAACAATTCCAAAAACGATTAAGATTAACTTTATTTTTATTTGTTTCCTCATTATTTGATATTCTTACCTAATATTTTCCCCATATCTAATATTATCTCTATAATAATTGTACCTTCTTAAATATTTATCCTTTTATTAAAAATAACTAAGAGAAGATTAAGCGTTCCTACTTCGATTTTTGGAATTCCTATTTTCTCATTTTTTATATTAAAATTAGTTTTTTTAAGATTTTATTCAATATATTGCTATGCTGTGATATAGAAACATCACTATATTCAGCCTAGCAAATATATTTCTATTTTCATATTTGAACTTTTCGATAAATTTAAAATATTTAAGATCTAATAATTATTTAATAAAATCTTAAAAAATTATCATTTTAAGAAAATATCAGAGTAAGAAAAGAAAAATGAGTGAATTAACAGATAAAATTGCCGATTTTTTGAAAGTTTTAGGGGATCGAACTCGACTTGAAATATTAGATTTATTAAAAAATGGGGAAAAAACCTCCGAAGAGATCCAAAATGCTCTAGATAAAAGGCAATCGACCATTTCCCAACAATTAAAGAAATTGTTTGATGAAGATCTCATAAATTTCGAAAAAAAAGAAAATATAAAATTTTATAAAATCAAAGATCAGTTCATTTTAAAAATTCTTACAGATATTCAATCTTTTGTAACAACTCTCCAAAAAAAGAAAGCAATGAGATTTGCAGATTTAGATATTTATGATACTTTATCATCAAGACGTATTTAGGTGTTTTTGAAAGTATGACAGAATCAAATACTCAAAACAAAATTTTATTTATAGGGCTTGATAATAGTGGAAAAACGTCAATCGTTCAATGTTTACAAGGAATAAAGAATCTACCTTCATTTTTTAATATAAAACCAACTGAAGGTTTAGATATAAAGAATATCAATGCCCTCGATTCAGAATTTGCAATCTGGGATCTTGGAGGTCAGGAAACATTTAGAAATGAATATTTGAGAGATTTTAATAAATATGTTATTGGATGCAATAAATTAATTTATGTTTTCGATATTCAAGATATAAAAAGGTATGATTTGGCTTTGGAGTATTTTGGAAAAATAATAGATATACTTAAAGAAAACTCTGAAGCTGAAAAGATAGAAATTTCGATATTTTTACATAAATTTGATCCAGACTTAAATGTAACTCGCCCTGATATAACAAAAGAAATTTTTAATGATTTCAAGGAAAAAATTAAGAAAAGAATAGAAAAAACTGATTTTTTTTATCAGATTTTTAAAACAACTGTATATGCGCTTTTCGAAAAAATAATTTTAGATTAAAGTTTTCTCTAGATTTTATTGAATTAATCTATAGTTATTGCGCCATATTTACACTGAGTTGTACAAATATGGCATTTTATGCAGCGATCTTCTCGATCTTCTATAACGATACATTTAGGTTTTGTATCTCTATTTAATACTTCATATATTCCTCTAAAACAAGCTTCTTCACACCAAAAACCTTCACATTGGCGACATTTTTTAGTATCGATGTGATGAAATCTATAACTTTCTACTGCCTCAGTATTATTTACTTCACTCACACTTTTAATTAAATAAAAAATCCTTTTATCTCTTTACATTATATTCTATAACGCAATTTTTTAATATTGATGAATAAATGAATTAATTAGGAACAGCTCTTACATGGAAAATATCCTATGGAATCAGTAAAATTTCCCATTTTTGAAATACCAGGATTAAAGAAAGGCACCTTTTTAAATAGACCTAACCGATTTGTGGTTGAATTCAAATATAAAGGAAAGGTGGAAAGTGCTCATGTTCACGACCCCGGCCGCTTAAAGGAAATATTAATTAATGGAGCTGAGCTTTTATTTACAAATTCAAGAGGTAAAATGAAATATTACTTAAAAGCCGTTAATAATGATAACGAGTGGATATTAATTGACTCAGCATTACATTCGAGAATCGCACTTAAAATTTTTAAATTTTTACCTGAGTTCTCTAAAGTTAAAGAAATAAAAAAGGAAATTATTATTGGAAAAAGCAGAATTGATTTTTTACTTGATGGTGTCCCCTTAGAAGTTAAAGGTTGTACATTAATTAGAAATGGGCTTGCTTTATTTCCTGATGCGCCAACTGAACGTGGTACGCGCCATGTAGAGGAAATTATTAAACATAAAGGCGTAATCTTATTTTTAATATTTCGAAAAGCGAACAAATTTATCCCTAATTGGGATACTGATCCAAAATTTTCTCAAAAATTAAGCGACGCGAGGATAAAAGGTATTCCAATAATCGCTGTTCATATTAGTTTTGATGGAAAAATGTTATATTATCGCGGAAAAATTCCATTAGGGAACTTCTAATAATCCTCAACTTTAATTCCTAATTTTCCCAATTCTTCCCTGATATAATCGCTAATTTTGTAGGCTTTTCTTTTTCTCAATTTTGCGCGTGTATCTGAGAGAATATCTAAGAGTATTCGTGTTTTTTTTTCACTTTCGCCAGAATCTCTTAAGCTTTCGTGAATATCATCGCTTATATCGTATATCTTTTCCGAAAGAAGTTTTTCTTGAAGTTCAGTAATGATATTCATTAATTTATTTAATGGAAGGGTTAATCTGAGCTCTCGTTTTAGATTTGGAAATAATCCGAATATTTTATCTAAGTCCTTGATAAAGCTAAAAAATCTATCTTTAAACGCTTCGTTTATCTTTACTTTCTTTTCTAAAATGGCATTATTTAATTCTCGAATTATTGTCATTATTTCTGCTATCGCAACAGGAGTATTAAAATCGTCGTCCATTGCTTCCATTATTCTTGATTCTGCATTATTTATTTTGGAAATTAAATCATTAGCTTCCGTTGTATCTTTTTCTATAATGGATGCGAGGTTGATCTTCTCAATAGTATTTATTATTTTATCGTAATTCTTTTTAGCTTGCGTGATCGTGGCCATACTATAATTAATTGATTTTCGATAATGACTTGAGATTAAGAAGAATCGCACAACCATGGGATCGTATTGCTTTACCACCTCTGTAACTAAAAAGAAATTTCCGAGGCTTTTTGACATTTTTTCGTTATCTACATTGACAAAACCATTATGCATGAAATATTTAGCAAAGGGTTTATTTGTATAAGCCTCAGATTGCGCTATTTCATTTCGATGGTGTGGAAATTTTAAATCTTGACCACCCCCATGGACATCAATTGTTTCCCCTAAAAAGTTAATAGCCATAGCAGAACACTCGATATGCCAACCTGGGCGTCCTTTACCCCAAGGGCTTTCCCAAAAAGGTTCTCCTTCTTTTGATTTCTTCCACAACGCAAAATCTTTAAGGGCTCGTTTATCATCTGCATAGGTTATATCCTCCTCTTCGAGTTCTTCATCTTCTTCAGATTCTAATTCCTGTTCTGATATATTCTGTAAAACTGTCTTATATTTAGGAAAAGACTTAACTGAATAATATACAGAACCATTACTTTCATAGGCGTATCCTTTTGAAATTAACTTTTCGATAAATTCAATCATGAAATCTATTACTTCTGTAGCTCTAGGATTTTTAAAATCTTTTTGAATGTTTAGAATTTTCATTACTTCTTCGTATTCTTTGATATATTGTTCGCTTAAGGTATTGAAATCTATATTCCGCTCATTTGCTCTTTTAATAATTTTATCGTCTATATCTGTATAATTTTTCACCATTTTAACATTATAACCTTTGAACTTCAAATAACATCGGATAATATCAAATGCTACAGCTGATTTTGCATGACCAAGATGAGGACTATCATAAACTGTGGGGCCACATACATACATCAAAACTTCATTTGGCTTTAACGTCTTAAATTCTTCCTTCTTGAACGTTAAACTATTGTATACCTTAATCATAGAAAGATGGCTTTCAAATTATATTGCGCAATAAACTTAAAAATTAAAAAGCCAGCGGTGGGAATTGTATTTAATCGGTCTTTCCGAAAAAATTTTGCACCCACGAATAACGGCTCTGCAGGCCGCCTCCTTAACTGCTCGGATACACTGGCTCAATATATTTTCTCCTTATATTAGTATTAAATAATTTATAAATTTAGTCTTAATCGTTTTTTATTATTTCCATGCTAAAAAATTATTTTAATAAATAGTTAATACTCAATTTTTGTTTTTTTAAGATAATCAAACACCGCATAAGCAGCTATCACGCCTTCAGCAACTCCTGTAATTGCTTGTTTAAAAGGCGCATCAGCGACATCCCCTGCAGCGTATATTCCAGGAATATTGGTTTCAGATTTACGGTTAATAATAATTTCGTTTCTTTTATTTAAATCAACTCCAATGCCTTTTACAATATCAGAAGCAGGAATCGATCCAATCTCGATAAAAACGCCATCCACTTCAAAATCCTGCCCATTATCAAAAATAACAGATTTAACGCTACCATCTCCTTTTATTTCGGTAATATTGGTCTTATAAATAATCTCAATTTTATGGTTTTCATAAACGCGTTTTTTATTAATGGGCTCAGCTCTTATTTCTTCGCCTCTATAAATTATATACACCTTTTTTACGTTTTGCGCTAAAAAAAGCGCTTCTTTAGCAGCAGAATCGCTTCCACCAATCACGCACACAACTTTATCCTTAAAAAAAGGACCATCGCACGTTGCGCAATATGAGACACCTTTCCCGTTAAATTCCTCTTCTCCTGGTATTCCTAATTTTCTTCGCTCAGAACCTGTGGCTACGACAATTGTATATGTTCTGAAGGTCATAAAAATAGACTTCAAAACAAAATGATCATCTTCTTTTTCAATACTTCTAATCTCATCAGTAATAAATTGAATATTTAAAGAATTAATATGATCACGGAACATTTCCATTAACTCGGGACCGCTAACAGATGTAATGCCTGGATAATTTTCTACAATATGAGTTGATGTAATTAGCCCTCCAAACGTTTTCCCGATCACTAAAAAATCCATCGCAAACCTTGCGGCATAAATTGCACAACCTAATGCTGTAGGACCTCCCCCTAAAATAATAATATCATATATTTTATTAGGATCTGGCATTTCTAATTCAAGATTGAACATTTTTACATCCTCCAATTAGTGCTTTTAAAAAAATGTTTTGATTAGTATGTAATGTTTATATTTCCTCCAATTAAAGATCTTAAAATTACATCAGGGCCAACCATTCCTGATATAGCTTTTTGATCGTTAATTATTGTATATGGAACACCAGCAGCATCGTAATATTGACCTATATCAGGATTTGCCATGATATCTATGATAACAGTTCGGATTTTCCCCTCAGATGCAATTGCGAACTGATTGCATATAGCTATCACTTGGGGACAATATGGGCATGATTCTGTCATCATTATTTTTATCGTAGAAGGTGAAATCCTTCCTAAATTCTGCTTTATAGTAGCCTCATAATAATTAGAAGCACCGGCAAAAGCAAAGATAGTTTGGATAAAAGGTTGAATTTCAGCACCTTGAGGGGCTGCTAAATATCTAATTATTTCTCTTCCCTTATCATCTATGAATAGAATGGTCGGGACTCGACTAATATCGTATCTCTTTGCAAATTCTGGATTATTATCAATTGATAACTCTTCGATCTTTAGCATTCCATTAGAATTTTCTTCATAGATTCTTAATAAAGCCATAAATTGACCACAATCCATGCAAGCTTTTATCTTAGCACCATCTGGCAGAGTTCTTTGAGCTGTAAAAACGGTTAATTTAACAGATTTTTTTAATTTAGCCATTTGCTCTTGTATGATTTTCTTATA
>JBHLJY010000009.1:0-103328 GCA_048887225.1 Candidatus Hodarchaeota archaeon | reverse complement strand
CTTGGAAAAGAACTGGAGATAAATTTATAAGCACTTTCCAAGACAAAATGGATAATAAATTTTATTTTAAGAGTTTAACAAAAGCTATGTCTGAAATTTTAAAAAGAAACAATTTAAGCTCGGAAGATATTGCTAATGCTGTTTTTCATTATCATGATCCTAGGGTAATGAATATACTTTCTAAAATGATGAAGTTTCCTCAAGGAGTTGCTCAAAATGGTTTATTCCTCCAAATAGGTTGCACTGGAACTCCAATGGCTTTCATGCTTTTAATAGCTGCTTTGAGAAGACCTAAACCTGACGCAAAAATAATTTTAGGTGGATTTGGTGATGGCGCTGATGCTATTTTACTGCAAATAAGAGAGAAAACACTCGTAAAAGAAATCGCAAAAAATCGAATGGGTTTATTAAAACATCAAAAAACGATGAAAACAATAGATAATTATAATAAGTTAATTGAAAATAAGAAACTCCTCGAAAGAAAGCAATATATAAGAAAAAGTTCTGCTGTTACACTCTGGCGTGAAACTCCCTCTCTATATCAGATGTATGGAATCAAATGTAGGAATTGCGGAACTATTCAATATCCAATGATGTATAAAAGTTGCTATAACTGCAGAACAGACGATCAATTTGATCTAATAAAACTCGCCTTAAAAGGCACTGTTTTTACCTACACTTTAGATCATTTATATGGAGGAGCTTACTTAAATACACCTGTTCCAAGATGCGTAATTGATTTAGATGGTGGAGGACGTGTGCTATTGGATATGACTGAGATAGAAAATCCACAAGAAAATGTCAATATTGGCATGCGTGTCGAATTATGTTTTCGAAAAATGCATGAAGGTGGCGGATTTCATAATTATTATTGGAAATGTCGACCTGAAAGAGGGAGAAAATAAAGGAGGTAAAAAAAATGGTTAGAAAAGGAATTGCTAATAAAATTGCTATTATTGGGGCTGATGCCACTAAGTATGGAGAACTTTGGGACATGAATCAATACGATTTACTCTTCGAAGCGGTTCGTGGTGCCACTAAGGATGCTGGAATAACAAAAGATGATATAGATGCGGTTTGGGTTGGTATTTTTTATTTCTTTACAGGCCTTTCAGGAGCAACAGTTGAAGATGTTTTAAGATTAGATGGAAAACCAGTTACTAGAACGGAGAATTATTGTGCATCGGGAATGGATGCCTTTAGAAATGCTTGTTTTGCGGTAGCCAGTGGAGCTTATGACGTTGTTCTTGCCTGTGGAGTAGAAAAACTAATGGACGAATCTTCGAGCGGATTACCTGGTTTTGATCTATTTGGGCATCCTGTATTACCTATACCTTCTGCTCCAGCAATGTTTTCGATGGCAGCAACTAGAGCTTTTCACGAATGGGGCTGGTCAAAAGAAGATTTAGCGCGAGTTGCCGTTAAAAATCATGATAATGGTTTTTATCATCCGAAGGCACATTTTCGAAAAAAAACAACTATTGAAAAAGTAATGAGAGACGTAATGATTGCCGACCCATTGGGAAGATCTGATTGTTGCGCCATGAGCGATGGAGCTGCAGCATTAATTTTAACTAGAGTGGAAGATGCACCAAGCTATGCCCATTCTGATGATTTTATTATAGTTAAAGCTAATGCTATATCGTGTTATACAAATACTCCATGGTATTGGCCTGGATTTGAATTCATTTCTTTCCCTGCAACGGTAAAGGCAGCAAATATGGCATATAAAGAAGCAAATATTACAGATCCAAGAAAGCAAATTGATTGCGCTGAGGTTCATGATTGTTTCACGATTACTGAGCTTCTCAACTGTCAAGACTTACAATTTTGCGAAAAAGGAATGGCTGCCGAGGAACTAAAGAATGGTACTTTTAACTGGGATGGGGAAACTGCAATTAATCCTTCTGGTGGCTTAAAGGCCTTTGGGCATCCAATAGGATCTACAGGTTGTAGAATGTTACAAGAAATAACCAAACAACTTCAAGGAAGAGCTGAAGGCAGACAAGTTCCTGACGCAAAAATTGGTTTAGCCCATAATCTTGGAGGCGCATTTAGCGTCTGTAGTACTAGCATTTTAGGGCAATCAGATTGAAGGCCTTATAACAATTAATAATTTTTTTCTTTTTTTTTATTTTTTCCTAAAGAATGATAAATAAGGATTTTTATCACAATTTATCATATGAAAAAATATGAAATTATATAATTATTTATGATTAGTTTCTCAGGAGGTAGATACATATGATTGAAAAATTAAAAATTGGATATCGAATTGTCGGAACTATAAAGGACGTAAAGGGGGTTTGCAATGCTGGTCATAAAAAAGGAGATAAAATAGAGTTGAGTGGGTATAGCGCTGGAGGATTATGTGGTTTTTTTTATCACGACATTTTCCCCTATATTATTATGCTTCAATTCGGAGGGGGATTTCCTGCTAAGTGGGTTAAAGATCCAGATGTAGTTGAGCTTGAATGTATGGATAAATTTAATGCTGTTAAAATTGAATTAAAAAGAGTAAAAAGTAAGGATTGAACTTAATATTAATTTTCTCATCGAAAAAGTCAAAAATTATTTAATTTCTAATTAATTCTATTTAATTATGAGTAATGCTAGTTTTAATCAGTTTCAGGGTAGTGTTAGCACTGACAAAGTTCGATACATAGCCGACCCCCAACTCCGAAATATTGTAAACGTAACGATTGCCTTAGAACGTCCCCTTTTAGTTAAGGGTGAACCTGGAACGGGAAAAACTTTATTGGCCCATGCTATCGCAGAAGCACTCAGAAAGCGATTAATTATATGGAATATTAAAAGCACATCTGAAGCAATTGATGGTTGTTATATGTACGATACAGTACAAAGATTGAACGACAGTAGATTTGGAAGCGATGAGCGTAATGTGGATAACATTAAAGATTATATTACTTTAGGACCTTTAGGAGAAGCATTTGTTTCTGAGGAACAAGTTGTTCTCCTAATTGATGAGATTGATAAGGCAGATATAGAATTTCCAAATGATTTGCTTCAGGAGCTTGATGTAATGGAATTTTATATTAAAGAAACTAGAGAGTTTGTAAAAGCGAAAACACGCCCTATAGTAATTATTACCTCTAACAACGAAAAAGAACTTCCAGATGCATTTTTAAGGAGATGTGTATTTCACTGGATTGAATTTCCTTCTAAAGAATTTATGGCTGAAATTTGCAATTTACATTATCCTGATTTGAAAAAAAATCTTCTTGATCAATGTCTAAAGCATTTTTACTGGTTAAGAACTATTACGAAGCTTAGAAAAATGCCATCTACTTCTGAGCTTCTGGATTGGATTGGTGTATTATTAAAGAGTGGTATTTCGATTGAAGAATTAAAGAAAGGTATACCTTTCTTAGGTGTGCTTATAAAGAATGAGAAGGATTTTGAAGCTGCATTAGCAAAAGCTAAATTTCCAACTTAATTGTTTTTAGGAGATATGTTTATAGAATATTTTTATTATCTTAAGGAAAGGCTTCCAGTAAGTATTACGGAATATATGACGCTATTGGAAGCATTAGATAAAGGTCTAATCCGTAATATGGTAGAATTTTACTACATTTCTCGATCTATATTATGTAAGAATGAACATCATTTTGATATCTTCGACATTGCGTTTGCTAATTTCTTTAAAGAAGCTTCTTTAAAATTTCCCGATGATATTAAACAGCAGATTTGGGATTGGTTAGATAAAGGCATCATTCCTTCAGAAATACCCGAAGAATTTAGAGATTTTCTTATTCAAAATTTTGACTTAGAGGAACTACAGAGACAATTCGAAGAATTACTGAAAAAGCAAGATGAGGAACATAATTTTGGCGATCATTGGATTGGTACCCAAGGAGAATCTCGATTTGGTCATTCTGGTCAAAATCCAATGGGAATGAGGGTTGGTGGTGGAACAGGTATGCGTATGGCAATGCAGATTGCTCAGAAAAGAATATTTCAAGATTATAGGAAAGATATTGTCTTGGATACTAGACAAATTAAGGTGGCTTTGAAGCGACTTCGAAAATTAGAAGAAATTGGCAAGCAAGACGAATTAAATATCGATAAAACGATTGATAAAACCGCTAAAAATGGTGGCGATATTGAAATAATTTTCGACAAAAGAAGAAAGAATGATGTAAAACTTCTACTTTTAATGGATGTCGGAGGTAGTATGACTCCATATGCTCATTTAGTAAACATTTTATTTTCAGCAGCTAATAATATGTCTCATTGGAAAGATTTTAAGTATTATTATTTTCATAATTGCGTGTACGAGAGTTTATTCTTCAATGCTCAGCGTAATCCAGACGAGTCAATTACTTTCGAAGATTTCTTGAGGAAATACGATAATAAATACAGGGTAGTCGTGGTCGGGGACGCCGCTATGGCCTCCTGGGAGCTCACAGAACGTTATGGGAGCATCTACTATTATCATAGGAACGAAATGCCAGGAATATATTATATTAAAGAACTTGCCGATCATTTCAAAAACAATATCGTATGGCTAAATCCCGAACTCATAAGACTCGATTGGCAACCTTGGACACGTAAAGTAATCTCTAGTATTATACCTATGTTTGATTTGACAGTAGAAGGCATTGAGGATGCTATGGATTATCTAAGAAAAGGTGGAAAATATATATATACGACAGTACATCGACTCAAAGGCTTTAAGTATTAAAATTTATTAATTAATTTCTCTCAATAAACTATTTTCTGTTGAAATTTTTAAGGAATCGTAGAAAATAGAGCTAAATTTTTGATAAAATTCTCTTTTATTTTTCATTGTTAATAATTTATCTTCCTTTTCTGGTTTTCCTTGGGACCAAAATATACTGCCTTGATGCGAGAAGTCAATCTTTTCTTTCTCTTTAATAACGTTACCTGCTTTTATAACATATTCTATATTGGTTAACGCATTTTTAAAGCTGTTAAAATCCTTAGAAATATCGATTTCGTTAATATCGAGATTTAAAATATTAATGTCAGCATCAGAACCAACGCCAAGATTGCCTTTTATACTTCCAAGTCCTAAGGATTTAGCTGGACTTGCTCGGGTTAAAATAATAAATTCGTTAAATGTTGTAGTTTTATCATTATTTATCAAAGGATTGTCTTTTAGAAATTCTCTATTCATATCTTTCATAAAATCATCTCTAGCACTTTTACTTACTAGCCATACTGCTATTTCAGGCACATCTGTAATATTTGCATAATTCGGAAAATTGATGGAAAATTGTAATTGCCAGATATCTTTAACATTGAGGGCAATATCTAAAGCATTACTCCACAAATAGCAATTTGTTATGTTATCTTTATCAAAATTTCTAAATGTCGCAAATATATCCCCTTCAAATTCAACCGCAGCTCTAATTAATTTATAAGTAGTATTATTGCTATCTATCTTTAATAGAGAATCTATTAATCTTCTATCTGCTGTAATCAAGGGATTGATTTGATTGAATCCTATAAATCCTAAATCTAAGTTAATATTTTCATTAGAATTTAATAAATTAATTAATTCTGCGTTATTACCATCGATATTATATGTAGATGCATGTGCCATATGAAAAATTTGTGAACGCTTTATTTTAGAATTTATTTTAGAATTTGGCTCTAAATTTAAAGAAATGATTTTATTTAGAATTGTAAACAAGTTATTTTTTGCTTTCAAGCTCTCGTACCCTTCTATATGAGCATGAATGGAATGTGGAAGCCCTAAATGTTCATTTGCTTTAGTTAAATTCTCATACACATCAAGAGCGGAAAAATTACATAATCTCCCTTTTCCCATTATATCTTTTCTTAAAGATTTAAAATTCCAATTTTCTGATTCAAATGGATTATACACTTTCAAACCGAAACCTTTAGTTATTGATAAGAGGTCAGAAAGAAACACAGCCATATCTTCTATTTTACCCCTTTGAAATTCTAATTCTAAAGGCCATAAATTACTTACATTTAATAGCATAGCTTTATCTAAAACAGGTAAACGATTGAAATTAAAGATGGTTGATTTTGTTAGAGAGGGAAATACATTTGCTTCAAGAATGAATGTATATCCATTAGAAATATAATCCTTAGCTATATTCTCTAAGGTTAATCCCTTCCATATTTTTTGAAATAATTTGTTATTTGAACCTAATAATCGTGCCCAATTAAGTTGTTGGGATGCTATATGAGTATGAATATCTAAAGCTGCTGGAATTATTGTCTTTCGATTTGCATCAATTTCCTTAACTTTACGTTTGCTAGAAAATTTTTCTACTATTTTTCCATTCTCAATTAAAATATCTTTCTTTTCGCCTTTTATATCGTTAAGTGGGTCGAAAACCAAACCATTTTTTATTATTAAAGGCTGCATTCTTAAACCTCTTTCAACATTTACCTAACCTTTTATTGCTGAAATCAATTCTGTAAAGTTTAGTATGGGCTCTCTTGTAGCTTCGACATTTACCTCAATATTTTTGAACTCAATCTCGTTTCCTATAACAGCTGTTAATTGATTTGCCCATATTGAAACCGGCATAATTATCGTACCTTGAGGTATATCTTTATCTTCTTTGATTTTAATGATAACTTCCCCGTATTCATTGGATAATTTTAAATGTAAACTTGGAGTTAAATTTAAATTTTTAAAATCTTCGGGATTAATTATTCCTATTGCCAAATTATCCTTTAAAGATTGATCATCTCCAAATGCATGCTCTCGAGCTTGATCATAATCAGCCATCCTTACTGTGTTTAGTGTCATCTTCATAATTCAAACACCAACTTATTCCTTAGTAAGTTTATCTAATATTTGTGATAATAATTCTTCATCATTGGGTACATTACTTGGCGGTTTGACAATTTGTTGCAATTCAATAGGAACTTGATCTAATCTATAGGCTAAACCGTTAGTCTCTATTCCTGTTATTGCAGTCGGCAAAACAACATCGGCTATATGTGATGTCGCAGATTTTTTATTATCAATAACAATTAATGGTTTAGAGGATAATTTTTTACTTAATTTAGATGGAAAGTGTGAAATTGGATCTGTACCTACAATTAACGAACAGTCAAAATCGTCATTATTAAGTTTTGAAACAATTGTATCGTTATTTTCAATCAACTCTTTATTACTAAATTGTAAACTTCCATTTTTACCATAAATAGATAATGAAACTTGGTCAAAGCCAACCATGTTAAAATGCCCTCCCATTAGTACAATTGAAATACGGCCTTTTTCTTGTTTTAAATTAATCATCTGTATTAATTCTAAAAACTCTACAAGCGCATTTGATTCCACTTGAGGTTTTAAAAGTCCTTGACCAATAAATACAACTCCATTCTCTGCTCCTGATAAATGGAGTAAAAATCTTTTAAGATCATCCTTATCGATTCCTGCAATACCCTTTGGTGGAATGCTATCAGCTTTACAGCACTCTTCTTTCAATATTCGAATTAAATCTAAATCACTATTAGGTTTAATTAATAAAGCTAAATCACGAACGCCCATTACATTAAAAGAAGCGGTTTTCACAGGATCTACGACGATTAAAGTTCTAATTTCTCTTCCAGTCATTCGAAATTTCCCACGCGAAAAAAGAGTTTTATTTAAAAGTCGAGGAATTGATTCTGCTACATTTGCACCCCATAAAACAATCATATCGGCTTTATTAATTATTTCTGACAAAGTTGTGACCGTAATTCCTGTTTTTTTAGCTATATTTAACAACCTTCCTTGGCAGATAATAGAATTAGAATCAATAAAACCATCAATAGCCTTCGCTAATTCTATTCCTTTTAATTGAGCCTCGCAGGCTACATTTGAAAATCCATATAATATAGGCTTAGTAGAAGTCTTTAAAAGTTCAATTACTTTTTCGAATGCGATTTCCCACGAAACATTTTCTAATTTCCCATTTTTTCTAATCATTGGAGTTAATATTCGATTCTTGGCAGTTACTTGATCAAACCGCTCTTTACCCTTTGAACATGCTCCAATAACTTCATCTATAAAGATTCCATCGCTTCTG
This sequence comes from Candidatus Hodarchaeota archaeon, assembly GCA_048887225.1. Classification (GTDB taxonomy): domain Archaea; phylum Asgardarchaeota; class Lokiarchaeia; order Sigyniarchaeales; family SOKP01; genus LW40-45. The sequence goes on along the minus strand of JBHLJY010000009.1, from coordinate 95,286 downwards.
ACAATTATATCGTCGCAGATTAATGAACATCCCGAACATGGAATTCTTTTCATATATTTAACTCATTTAATAATTTTTCTATTTCCATAAAATTAGATATATTCAATTTTAATAGCTTCTCGAGGACAATAAGTTTCACAAACTCGACATTCTCTTTCTCTACCTTCTGCTTCTAACCTTCTACAATACTTGAGATTTAATAATTCACATTTTCCTCCTTTAACTTGAAATAATTGATGTTTTTCGGGAGGAAATTCGGGTGCTTTCCCACTTAAAGTAGGCGGACAATATCGAGCATTGACGGGGCAAATTGTAACACAAATTCCGCATCCATCACATATCTCATCATCAACATTTATTTTTAATTCTTTTTTCTGTCCTTCCTCAGCCCCTAGCATTTCTTTTAAAGTATCATGTTGCTTCTTATATTTAGGCTCTAAAATAGGAGGACAATCTTCAACCTTAACTTTACCTTGCAGTAAATCTAAAGCAAATGCCATACATGTATTTCCACATTTCTTACAATTAGTTTTAGGCAAATACTTATATAAATCCATGAAATTTTGCGTTGGAATTCGAAATCACCTTTATAACATTATTATTCCATTCTATTCTCTTAATAAGTATGATTCCATTAATTTTTTTAGATTATTCTTCATAAATTATGGATAAAATCTACGATTAAAAGATATGATGATAACTTAATACATTTTTCAATGAATATAAAAATTTAATCTTGATAAAATTTAAAATATAACAAAAAATCTATTCTTTTTCATAAATTATTATAGGATAATTTAAGAGATGCGTTAAATCTATATAATTATAGAGAACTTTTAATTTCTTAAGGATGAGATAAAATAATATGACAAATGAGGAAATACCTGACATTAACCTAAAAAAGTTAGTATCTGAAGGAAAAAACGAAATCATAGATAATGGAATAGAAAACATAAAAGAAAACATGGCAAAAATCAAACATAAGATAGTTGTAATTTCTGGAAAAGGGGGTGTTGGAAAAACTACTGTCGCTGTCAACCTTGCGATTAGTTTAGCTAGTGTAGGATTAAGAGTCGGGATTTTAGATGTTGATATAACGGGACCAAATGTTGTCAAAATGTTGGGTATAAACCCAGAGTTAAAACCAAGAGTTGACCATGAGGCTAGAAAATTTTATCCCATCAATGGACCATTAAACATTAAAGTAATGAGTATGGCGTTTCTAATATTTGGCCCAGATGATCCAGTTATTTGGAGGGGTCCTATGAAGATGGCCGCTTTAAGACAATTTTTAGGGGATGCTGTATGGGGAGAACTCGATTATCTTGTTTGTGATTTACCACCAGGTACATCTGATGAGACTTTAGATATTTTACAATTAATACCAGATGAAAATGTAATTGTTGTTACTACACCTCAAGAAGTAGCACTTATGGACGCTCGAAAAACTATAAAAATGTCAAAAGTAATGAATAGAAAAGTTTTAGGAATTATTGAAAACATGTCAGGATTTAATTGTCCAAAATGTGGCGAGTTCATAGAAATTTTTGGCAGTGGAGGCGCTGAGAAAGCTTCTAAAGATTTTAGCGTTGATTTACTTGGAAAGATTCCGTTTGAGACTGAAATTGGTCAACAAGGAGACCAAGGTTTACCTTTTATTCTAAAGTATCCCGATTCTAAAAGTTCTAAAGTTTTTAAAGCAATTGTGTCAAAAATGCGAGATATATTGAGTAATTGATCTTCATCCTTTTTTATCTCTATTTATATTCTAAAAAAATGAGGAATAGCTTTAAATTCTTTTAAAAGAAAACATATAATTATCTTAAATAAAATTAATTTTAATAAAGGATTGATAAACATGTCGGAAGAAGCTATTAAACAAGAAAAATTTAAAGTTGGGCTCGTATTTCTTATTGGCTTAGCATTTTTCGCTACGGAAGTAGTTTGGAATATGTATGATAGTCAAGTAAGTATCCTCCTCAAAAATAAATTTCTACTTTCGGCTCTTATCGTTGGTATTATTTTAGGAATTGATAATCTTATGGGTGCAATTATTCAACCAATAATGGGAAATATCTCAGATAATACGCGAACTAGGTTAGGACGAAGAATGCCTTATATAATTGTTGGAATCCCTTTAGGAGCATTGTTTTTCATATTAATTGCATTTCAGACAACCTTAATAGGAGTCATAATACTGATATTTTTGTTCATATTTGCAATGTCATTCTTTAGATCTCAAGCCGTAGCTCTTATGCCAGATTTTATTATTCTAGAACATAGGAGCAAGGCAAATTCCATCATAAATATGATGGGGGCTCTTTCAGTTGTCGTAGCAGCAGTAATAAGTGGACTTTTAGTGGATATTAGCTTACAACTAGCATTTATTACGGTAGCAATTATTATGATTATTAGTTTAATTATACTTATATTAACAATAAAAGAAAAAAATTCTTTCAGTTACCAATTATTATTGAAAATGGAAGCGGAAATAGGTGAGAAAGTTAAAGACAAAAAAGAAAAATCTAGTTTAATGACAAGTCTTAAAGACATAGCAAAAGAAGAAGATAAAAGTACTCTCTTTGCTTTATTAGCCATCTTCGCCCTCTCACTTGGTTATTATGGAGTAAGAGCATTTGTAACGGTATATGCTACAATAATTTTAGGAGCAACTCCAGGTCAAGCAGGATTTTTACTTTTTTATGTAGGTCTAACATTTATAATTGCCGCTTTTCCTTTAGCAATTCTAGCTGAAAAATTTGGAAGAAGATTATTTATTAAAATAGGACTTGCGATATTTGCTAGTGCGTTGATATTAGGTTATTTCTTTCAGACAATGGAATTCATAATATTTGTTCTTATTTTAGTTGGAATTGGTTATGCATGCGTTATAGTTAATACTATTGTACTTATATGGGGAATGGCACCTAGTGCTAAGAAAATAGGTACTTATACAGGAGTATATTATGCGTTTAGTTTTTCGGCTGCTTTTTTAGGACCGATTATTTTTGGGGCATTTATGGATTGGATAGGATGGAATTATTTTATGTTAGTATGCGCGTTCTTCTTAATTATTTCATTTATCTTGATGTTTTTTGTAAAGAGAGAAGTGGCAGAACTTAGTGAAGAGGAAAAATTAGCAAAAAGGAAAGCGATTCAAGAACTTTATTAATTCAAAAATAAAAAATTACTCTTTTCTTTTTTTTAGAAGAGAATAAATAAAAAATTGAAAAAAAAGTAAGAATTATAGTTGGATTTTAATGCTTATAGTCTTGATATCTTCTGGAACTTCTTTAGCTGCCTTTAAATAACCTAACATTAAGTTACTTAGCATCTCTTGCATAAAATCGTTTAGGGGAATCTCCTGATCATTTATTTTCAAACTAACAGCTGTCATAATTTCTTTTATTGTTTTATGATTTTTAAAATCTAACTTTATTTTTTAAAAATAAAAATCTGACTATTTCTAAATTATTAAATTATCTTTAATTTAAGTACATATTAAACTTAAAAATCATTAAAGAGGGAAAGAAGTTTGAATTTTGAAACTATTAAATTTGAATTAAAAGAAAATGGAATTGGTATTTTAACATTAAATAGACCAGAAAAACTAAACGCGATTAGTTTTCAGATGGAAGAAGAGTTACATGACTGCCTGGACAATTTGATGGTTGATATAGATTGTCGTGTTGTTATCTTGAGGGGAGAAGGGAAAGCATTTTGTGCTGGAACGGATTTAAATGAAGGATTAATTTTAAATTCTAAAAGAAAGCCTGAAGGATATGATAAATTTTATTATTTAAATGTGCCTGAATCTTTAAAAAGAAAAATGTACCATCAATGGCGAATTAGCCAAATTTTTATAAAATTCAGAAGAATTAGCCAGCCAGTTATAGCAATTATTAAAGGTCCAGCTGTAGGTGGTGGATTTGGTTTTGCAATGGCCGCTGATATACGGATTGCTAGTGAAGACGCTAAATTTATCAATGGTTCAATTAATATAGGACTTAGTGGAGCAGATGTAGGTGGAAGTTATTTCCTTCCACGGCTTATAGGTATGTCAAGAGCAGCTGAGATCTTATTAACTGGTAGAGCTATTTATGGTAAAGAAGCTGAAAAAATTGGATTGGTTTATAAATTGGTCGAAAGAAATAAATTGCTGGATGAAGCATTGAACTTAGCAAATGAAATGCTAAGAAAAAGTCCACTTGGATTGAGAATGACAAAACAAGCAATAAATTTATCCCTTGACGCGCCAAGTTTAGAAAATATGATTCAGCTTGAAAATAGTTCTATTGTAGTTACATTCTCTTCAAACGATGTTAAAGAAGGATCCAGCGCTTTTTTTGAAAAGAGAAATCCAAAGTATCCTTTACGATAGAAAAATTCCTACTAAAGATAAGATATGATACAAGCCAAGGCAGAAGTCATCGAGAAAGATTCTGTTAAAATATACAGAATGTCAACCCTAGACAACAATAATAAACCTTTAATGTGGGTTTCCTCGTTTTTAGTAGATGGGCTTCTTATAGATTATGGTCATCACCACGCAAAAGATGTATTCTTAAAAAATTTGAACTTTGATGAGATAGAAAAATGTGTTTTAAGCCATCATCACGAAGATCATATTGGCGCTTGTTATGATTTAATAAAAAAATATAATTTCCCCATTTATGCTAATAAAGAAACAGTTTTTTTGGCTAAATTAAAAATAAGAATCCCTCCAGAGCGGATGCTTATATGGGGACTTCCAAAACCATGTGAAGTTCAAGAACTTCCCTCTTTAAGTAAAATAAAAACAGAAACGGCAAATTTTAGAATAATTCCCTCTCCCGGACACTGTAATAATCTTATATCTTTCTTTCACGAGAAAAAGAGATTACTATTTTCTACTGATGCAATTATCGATGATGCGCTAAATGTTATCTTTAATTGGGAAGACGCTAATGCAATATTAGAAACAATTAATAAATTTAAAAAGCTTAAACCTAAATTGATATTTTCTGCCAATAGCAATATTTTTAAATACGAAAGTCTTGATAAATTGATAGATTATTGGACTGACATTAAAAATCGAAGTATTGAGCTTTATAAAAACGGGATAAAAATACGAAAAATAGTCAAACATTTATTTGGAAATGAAAGCTGGGTAAAATCAGCATCTCATGGAGATATATCAAGAGAAAATTTAATACGCTCCTTAATCGGATTAAAACCAATATTTAACCAGAGATTTCGTAGATCATTTTTTCGAAATAAATTAAAAAATTGATATTACTTCTATTTACCAATAAAATTGGGTTCTTTTTTATCGATTAAAGCAAAAACCCCAATCTTGTAATCTTCTGATTCAGCAGATTTTATTTGCATTTGTCTTTCATTCTCAAGATGGTCTTCAAGGGGTGTACTGAGTGCATCAAAAAACAACTTTTTCGTCCTTGCGTAAGTTAAAGTAGGTCCTTTAGCAAATCTTTGAGCCCATTGTAGTGATACTTCTTCTAATTTTTCTGCAGGGACAATTTCGTTAACAAGGCCAAGCTTTTTCATTTCTTCAGCTGAATAAGTCTCCCCAAAAAAAGCCATTTGAATAGCTTGTTGCCATGTAAGTTGATGGCTTAATAAAATAGTCCCCGCAAATCCAGGAATTAAGGCAAGTTTAACAAAAGACTGTCTAAATCTTGCATATTCTGAAGCAATTATAAAATCACAAGAAAGCGCTAGGTTCATCCCTGCTCCAACAGCCCAACCGTTTACAGCCGCAATAACCGGTTTTGGATAAAGGCGTAAAACTAATGCGATTTTGTAAAGAATCTTTGTCAAATCATCCATTAATTGTCCTGGGGTGCCATTTTCAATGCTTAACTTAAATTCTTTAATATTTCCCCCAGCAGAAAAAGCTTTTCCTGAGCCAGTGATTATTATACATCTAATATCACTATTATCCCGAAGTGATTCTAAAACATCTAATAATTGCTTTCCCGTTTCTTTATTTAATGGATTGTAATTCTCGGGGTCAACAATCGTTATTGTTGCGATTTTATTTTTGATTGCTAAATCAATTTTTTTTTCTGACATACAACCACCTTCTTAATTTTATTTTCCCCACGTTCTAATCATTTCTCTTGTAATTAAATATCTCATAATTTCGGCAGTTCCTGCTGAGATTTGACCTATTTTTGCATCACGATAATATCGCTCTAAGGGATATTCTTCTGAATAACCAAGTCCTCCAACAATCTGAATTGCTTCTTGAGAAATTCTTACAGTAGCATCTGCTAATCGAGCTTTGACTGCGGCTACCGACGCTCTACAATGTTGACCTTCATCAAGCATACGAGCAATTTGTGCCACTGCCATTCTATAGAGTTCTACGTCCATAAACATTTCACTAAGTTTAAATGAAATTCCCTCAAATGAATAGAGGGATTTTCCAAATTGTTGGCGCTTATGAGCATATCTATATGCCACTTCAAATGCGCTTCTAGCCAGACCGAGATATTGTGAAGCGGTAAATGTTCGTTCACCATCAAGACCAAACATCAATACTTCTAATCCCCCGTTTTCTCTATGAAGTAGATTTTCAACGGGGACTTTACAATTATTAAACCTTAGATGCGAATTAGGCATTCCTCTGCGCCCCATATGTTTATAATCTTTGACAACCTCAAATCCTGCTGTGTCGGTTTCAAAAATAAAAGCTGACATGCCTTGATGTTTTTTTACTTGATCATTTGTTATGGCATATAAGCATATATAATCAGCAACACTCCCGTTTGTTATAAAGGTTTTTTCTCCATTAAGAACATAGTATTCATTGTCTTTTACAGCTCGTAATCGCATACCACCAACAGCATCAGAACCACCAGTTGGTTCAGTTATACCGATAGCGCCTATTTTTGAACCATCAGCAATGCCAGAAAGATATTTCTTTTTTTGTTCTGGTGTTCCGAATTCTATTATTGGTCCAGCAAACAAGCATGAAGATGCCCCAAATATTCCTGCTATACTGTAGCTAAACGCCGTTAATTCCTCACCAAAAATGGTGCGATATAAAATACCCTTACCTTGACCTCCTGCTTCTTTTGGTACAATTATATCCAAATAAGGCATTTTTTTGAGCGTTTCAACTGCTAATGCTTTATCTCTATTCCGGTCGATTTTCTCAGCAACAGGTAAAACGTTATCTTTACACCATTGACGCACTTCCATTCGGAAATCATTTTCCTCTTTAGTATAGTAGGAAAGTCTCTCAGGCATAGCAGAATATCCATATTCTAAATTTAAATCTTTAAATTGAACATGTCCTTCCAATTTCATCACAATTAATTCTTTTTGAGTTATAGATTATTTATTAAATTTTAATATTTATTAATCTTAATATGTCTTTAACTAAATAGTATTACTCTTATTTTATAGAATTTACATAATAAAAGAAGAATTAAAAAGATGCTCTTAAGACAAATGAAAAATAAATTATTGAACCACACTTATTTATTATTAGTTGAAAATAATTATAATTGAGAATTAGAGGAATTTATAAAGGGATGTTTTAGGACGACAATTGGTAAAAGATGATCCTTTTTCAATCCGAATTAGGTTAGATGGAAAATGAAAAGTGGAAAATATTTGCCCCAAGTTAAAAGAGTTTCCACAGAAAAGCTGGAACAATTAAAAAATGAGGGATACATTATTTTTTCTTCACATAATCATTCAAATTTTTCAGATGGCGCCGAATACCGCGAAGTAATCGATATACTCGTCAAGATTGGTGTAAATCTTATTGCATTAACTGATCACAACAATATGAGGGTTGCAAAGCATGCAAAAGCCTATATTCAGGATAAGTACCCTGAATGTGGCTATGTTTGTGCTGAAGAAATAGATAGCTTTTATGGTGATGTTCTCGCTTATGGATTACAAACTCAAATCCTTGTCGAGGGAAAAGATAAATTACCTATAAAACAAATTATCGAAAATGTCCATGAACAGGGAGGGTTAGCAGTTATCGCCCACCCATTCCACCCTGGTGAAGGGATCTTCAGAACTTTCGGAGGGCTGAAAAAATCGCAAATCAAAAACTTCAATTTTGATGGAATTGAATTTTTTCATGCAGATCTTCCCCCCTTCCTCAATTATATGTGTTCTGACCTTTTGAAATTGCATCCACAGATGTTCGTTTTAGGAGCAGACGATGCCCATTCAGTCCATCAAATTGGTCGATATTTCAATTTAATCGGTCCTGATATTGGAGATATTCACAATATTGATGAGATACTAAAAGCATTGAAACAAAGAAAGACCAGCGTTCTTGAACTATTTGGTTGGAGTGCGAGACCTTTTCATATGCTCCCAGGATTTATTGATATCTTATTTAGAAAGGGTTTAAAAAGGATCAATGCTTTTGCTGGGATCTATGGTCTTTTTAAAGGAATTCATTTCCAGCATGAATCATTGGGATGGAATCCAAAAACACCTCAAGAATTTCAAAACGAACTTCAGCAAATAGTACATACAATGAACATTAACACAATCAGGCTTGATGCCATGCGCCCCAAAACTAAGGCATATGAATTTGCTTCAATAGCAAAAGAATTAGGATTGAATGTAATTTTAAATCCAAAATATGTTTATCCCAGGGGGCTTGATAAACCTCAGCTAGATAGCTCACTTACTTATGATGAGTTTGAAGATTTTTGCTTGGATCACGCGCAAAGGGCACAAATGGTTGGTGTTGATATATTTTGTATTGGAAATGAGCTCACTCTGGAATTGAGTGATGATAAATCCGGCCACATAGAAAGATTCAATCCAGAATTTTTCATGCAATTTACACCTTCCTTTTTAGAAATGATTCCAGGGATTGGTGCAACCCGGATTACCAAATTAGGCAAGTTCGGAAAAGAAAATCATAAAATCACCTCTTATCTAGAAAAATTATCTAAAAAAGTAAGAGATCACTATGATGGGATGGTTTCCTATGCTGCTGGTGCATGGGAAATTCGAAGTGTCCCTTGGAAGCACTTCGATGTCATTTGTTGCAACCTCTATTTTAGTGATTTATTTATAGAATTCATTGAAAATTTGCCTAGGCTAATCCTTAAAATTTTAAAAGGCAGTCCCTACAGTCGTGCTTCGCATCTATTTCGACAAAACATCCAATATCTTAAGACCTTTAAAAAACCCGTCATTGTCTCAGAACTGGGCTTTCAAACGGTCTCCAATCCGATTAATATAGGACCAATGCCAGTCCAATATCATAAAGATTTTAATAAATTCAAATATGATGAAACTGCACAAGCGCAAGCGTTCTCTAAAGTATTTAAACTGTTGAAAAAGGATATCTTTGTTAACGGTGTAATCATCCATGAATGGAAAGATCATGAAGAAAAAGGATTCGGATTAATACGGCTTAATGATACCCCTAAACAGGCATGTGAAACAGTATCTAACTTTTTTAAAACTTGGACTATTTAATTTTCTTATATATTGTATAAATCAGTTCTACGGTCCTTTAAAAGTTCAATTTCTTTTCTTATTGGACCAAGTGAATTTAAATCTATAGAAAAAACTCTTGTTTCAGGTATATTGTCTAAGTGTTCTAGATATTCACCGTTTGACACAAGCGAATAACCAAAATACTCGCCAGAGGTACCTTTTCCTATGCGGTTAATTCCAATAACGTATATTTGATTTTCTATTGCTCTTGCGTGTAGAAGTGTTTTCCATATTTTTTTTTTTGGACTTGGAAATTCTGATGGAATAAAGATAATTTGAGCTCCCAGTAATGCCATTTTTCTAAATATTTCTGGAAAACGTAAATCGTAGCAGATAGCAACACCGATTTTTAAATTATTTGATTCAGGTAAGGTAAAAATTGAGATTTTATTTCCTGGCGTTAAAAAGTCTGTTTCTAATAATGGAGCAAAGAGGTGCGTTTTTCTATATTTTCCAATTAAACTACCTTTTTTATTAATAATAAATGCGGAATTGTAATAATTATCATTTTCAACTTCCAAGATTGTTCCTATCACAACAAATTTGCCTTTTGAAATTTTAGTGAGTTCTTCAACAGTTTTCCCTGGAATTGTTTCTGCATATTTTTTTACATTATTGAGGTCATATCCAGTTGTAAACAATTCAGGGAAACACACAATATCAGGACAATTTTCTGACTTTAATAACGAATTTAGAATATTTAGAGCATTCGTTAAGTTTTTTTCCTTTTCACCATCCCAAATTTCCATTTGGACTAAAGCTACTTTTAATTTCATAATCATTTATTAATACTATTTATCTTTTAAACAGTTTGTTATAGCAGTAACAAATCCACTTATAAAATTCTTAGTCAATAGTCTTGTTTCTCTGATATGTTTAGAGATTTCGATTTGAAAAGCGTTTGATAGATTTCTTTTATAAAATTTATGGGTGATATATCCCCCACTATAACCAAGATTAAATTCAGTCATTCCTAATCCATCATCCAAAGTAAAATTTTTTGAGAGCGATTCGACCAATTCAGTAAATCCCCAATATTTTTTAATATTTCGGTGTTTGGAATCATATATTATTTTTAATGTAGTTCCAAATAAATTTCCAAAAATTATGTCAGGATATTCTTCATGTGGCTTAGTAAAACCATGTAAATCAATAAATAAACATCTGTTAAAATTGGAAAGGCATTCTTGATAAAATTTTTGGATGTATTCGTGATATAAATGATGAATTTTTTTTGCCTCAATTGAACTGTGGTTGAATGCAGAAAAAGCCCGTGGTGGTCTATTAAAATCTACTTTACTCCTATGGATTTTGCTTAAAATATAATAAATCTGAATATCAAACTTCTGATTTAGTAGTTGAATTATTCTTTTTGAAATAAGAAATTTGTTCTTATCCGCAATTTGAACACCTTTTAATTTATCAGGTATCTTGTTTGGTCTCAAATATCCCCCATGTGGGCATGATAAAATAATTGGAACAATACCTTCTCTTATTTCAAAATATTTTAGCAAATTCAAGGTTTTCCAAAATATTCATAAGTATATTTTAAAAAAAAAAAAATTAAATTGCATTAAGAAAAGCTATAAATGCCTCTTTTTGATTTTCTGGTAAATCCGCTACTATTTTTTGTACTTTTTCTTTAAATTCTTCTATATTTTTAGCATCCTTCAAAATATAATTATCAATATCTTGAAAAATTTTAACAATTTTCTGATAAGCACCTATTACAACGTCAAGATTCTTACTTATTGTAATTTTCCACTCTTGATCAGGCATTCCTTTGTCTTTATCCTTTTTATCTTTCTTCTCTTTTTCCTTTTTTTCTTTCTCTTTTTTCTCCTTTTCCTTCTTATCCTTATCCTTTTTATTTTTTTCTTTTTTATGTTTGTCTTTCTTATCTTTCTCTTTTTCTTTTCCCATTTTAATCAAAAATCTTTTAGAATTCTTATTAGTTCAAATAATAGAAATTGAAATATTTAATGTTTTAGTTATTTCTGTCAAAAAACCTTATAATTAATTGATATTTCTGTCAAAAAACCTTTAATGTATTATAGTAAGCTTTTTTAATAGTTATAATTTTTTTAATACTAATTAGTAAAACTTCAAATTACCATTTAAAAAGGTATGGGATATTGATTTTAAACGATTTAATAAGTTTCTTAAAAAAAAAAGGATTTCGAGACACGTTTCAAGTGCTTATGCAGTTTAAGAACCACAAAACAGATAAACATACTTTTTACAATGAATTAAATAAATTCAGCTATTATAATTCTTTTTTTCGGATTAAAGAGGATTTAATCAAAAAAGGTTTAATCTCAATTGAGAAGACTAATAAAAAGAAGCATATACGGCTCACAAAAAAGGGGCTGCAAGTCTATAATAAATTAATTGAGATAAACGATTTAATTGGCGATCAAGCATAAAGTATATAAAAAAATCTTTTATTTTTATACTCTTTTTATTTTATAATTTCTCTTAAATAATTTCAGTTTTTTATATAAATTATTTATTGCCCATCTAGGATTATTTGTATTATGATTTTAAAAAAACTAATTGTAGGGCCGTTTGGAACAAATTGCTATATCTTTGGGTCAGAGAAAACCAAAGAAGTTGTTATTATCGATCCTGGGGCGGAAGGTGATAATATTATTAAAGCAGTAGAAGATATTGGAGTAAAACCAATCGCAGTTCTCTTAACTCATTCTCATTTCGACCATACTATGCAAGTGGGGAAGATTATTAGATATTATAAAATACCATTAATGTACAATAAAAAAGAATTAGATTCAGGCGAAGTCGCTTCACGCAAAAAAGCCAACGAATGGCTATCCGAAGGCGATTTTATAAAAATAGGTGAAATCACGCTTCACGTTTTGGAAACGCCAGGACATAGCCCTGGAAGTTTAAGCTATTACTCTAAAAATGTAAAAGAATTTGATGGTCAAAAAATTGATGGAATTATATTTACAGGAGATTTAATATTCTGTAGAAGCGTAGGTAGGTCTGATATGGGCGGAGGAAATCAAAATCAATTGTTTTCTAGTATAAAAAATAAAATTATGTACAATGCTGAATTTTCAGATAATTTTATCATATTTCCAGGGCATATGAGAAATACTTCAATCGGAGAAGAACGTAAATTAAATCTTTTCAAAAACTATTTCTTATAGAAAATAATTTTATCCAAAAAATATTGAAAATTCAGATGGGACTTAAAAATAAATTCTGACCACTGTTTTCTGAGAAATTTTCTTTTAATTTTCCATTTTCTTCATTATATTGCTTCCAAAGTTCAATTTTTTTATGGTTTATTAAATGCAACACGCAAAGTAAAGTTTCAACAAGAGCTCTTGGCGTTGGTTGACTTACTAACCTTAAAAATTGAATTGGTTCTCCTTCATATTGGTTTTTAAGAGTTTCATAGAAAATCTTTATTCTATTTTCAAAATTTGCTCTTTTTTTTTCCTGATTAGCAATAAATTTCTCAGGCAAATAAGGTAATTTTGAACTATCAATTAATTTTTTTTTTTTCTTTATATTTGTACTTTTTCTTTTTAAAACATCGTTTAAGGCATCAGCAAGATCTTTTAGCTCTACTTTTTTATAAATTAGTTTTGGTGGATTATTTAATCGATTAGTTTTATTTCTTATTTTATGATTTAATTCAGAAACATCAAGGTTTAATGCCCTTTTAATTTTCTCTTCCTTTAATAAAACCTTCTGTTCTTCCGATAATAAATTTTCAGATTCTAATTCGACAAATGCATCAAATAATTCTCCTTCTTCATCATAGGATTCAAACAAATTATCATCATTTTCTTTCGATTCAATTGCTTGAGCTTCCTTAATATCGTCCTGAGTTTCTAGTGATGTGTTGATAATCGTATTAGTTTTAGTTTTAAGTACATATGTAGATGATCCTAAAATTTTCCCGCTTACTTTAAATTTTAAATTTTGTTTTAGCTCATGAATGTCATTTATAAAACCACGTAGCATAGATTTAAGCTCATAACTCCATACATCACGCCTAATACTTTTAACTAAGGCTTGATAATTTAAAAGTGGGCTATAACTATTAGATTGTAAATAGTTTACTTGAGAAAAACGATTTTCAACATCTTTTCTTAAGCTAGAATCTAAATCATTATTGAGTTGTATCATACATAAAATTATTTTATCTTAAACGTTATTTTTTAGAATATAATATTACAATATAGAAGAAATTTTATTTGGAGTAAATTTTAATTGTCGTAATATCCATGTAATATCTAATTTAAATAAAAAAAATAAAAATTTAAATTAAAAACGAATTAATACACATTTTTTTAAATATTAAATTTATATTATTTATTAAATAAAGACATATTTTTTAACAGAACAAAAAAGTGAATTATATGATTGATACAGCAGAAGTAAAAGCCATCATAAGAAGGTTTGAGGAGAAAGAGGGTGTTCGTGGAGTAATTATATGTGATTCTAGTGGCTTGCCGATAAAAGCTAACCTTCCAATAGATCAAACAGAGGAAGTATCGGCCTATATAACATCATTAATTGGCAAATCTCGTCAATGTGTTGATGCGTTAAAGGAGGGATCCCTAAAATTTATAAGATTAGAAACTTCAAAAGGCGAGGTGATGATTGCCCTCGAAGAGCAGTTAATTTTAATAATCTTAAAATAAAATTGATATTTTTTTAACAATCCTTTTTTCAATTTAAATATATCATTATTCGGTTCTTGAATATATTAAAAAGTTTAAATTTATTTTTACATAAAGATATATATATTTAAGATAATTTCTTCACAATCTTAAGAAAATAATTTAAAGAGAAGTGTTCCGATGAGTAAAGAAATAATTGAGAAAAAGCTGGCAGAGTTAATGGATATTGTTCCTGAATGTGAAGGTTTAATTGCTGCAAATGCCAAAGATGGTAAGGTAATTGTTGGTCAGACTATTACTGAAATGGATCACGAAAAAATCGCAAAGTCTTGTACTGCTATTATTAAAGATTCAAATACATTAGGTAAAGATGTTGAGAAGGGAGGTTTGAAAAACACAACTATAGAATTAGAAAATGGTTTTGCTGTCTTAGTAGGCTCTGAAAAAATGGTTCTTATTGCTCTGGCGGGAATTGATGGAAAAGCGTCTTTAGGTCTTCTTAAGCGTAATTTGATTTCAATTTCTAATCTCTAACTTATATTTTTATTATATCTTTTTTTTAATAAAACATGATTCTATAAATTAAGGTTATTTTCAACCGAAATAGCTATTTTGATTCGTCAAGCCCCTTCTCTTTTAATAAATCATCTAGATCTGTTGTTTTTTTCTTTTTAACTCTTTTTGATTCGACCTTTTTTGTTTTCTTAAGTATTGTTTTCTCTTTTTTAGCCTCTTTCAGTTTTTTTAATTTTTTAGGCGGTTTTTGTTTAGGAGTAACTTTTCTTGGTTTTTTTGATGGCTTTTTAACCTTTTTAGGTAATTTTTTCGTCTTCTTCGATGGTTCTTTTTTGACAATTTCTTCTTCTAATAAAGTATCTAAATCTGTAGTTTTTATCTTTTCGATTTCCTTAGGTTTAATTTTTTCTTCAGTAATAATCTCTCTTGGTTCACCTTCAACTTTTTCTGCCTCTATAGTCGGTTTTTCAAGTTCCTCTGTTACCAATTCAGAAACTTTAACGTATCTTCCTCTCCTTGGTCTTTTAGTGGGTTCTTTTGAAATTATCTCAGTCTTTTTGATTGTCTTTTTAGCATAAAAATAGGCTAAAAAGCTAATAAATACAATTATCCCCACCATAAGAATAATGAAAAACTCGATGAATAGATCAGCTATTGTTTTATCAACAACATCTACGGTTATAGTATGACTTTTAACTAAGATTTCATTTGATAAGATATTTACTGCAGTAACTGTTATTCGAATATCTAAAGTACTAAAATCAGTATCCGAAATCTCTATTTCAACAATAATTTCAGTAGTTTCTCCTGGAGTAAACCAATTTAATATAATATCATTCTCTCCCCTTATGTTATAATCTATATCTTCATCCTCTATATCTATTACAATATCAATTATTCTCAAAAGGGAATTTCCTTTATTCTCTAACTTAAATGTAATTGCCTCATCTTTATTTCTATAAACAATAGACTCATCATCTTTACTATTTATTGAAATATCATTTACTTGAGTTATAATATCAATTGGTATCACTTGAGAATTGTTTAAGGTGTAAATATCTCCTGTCCAACTTAGCCTCATAACCAAACTTTCTTCAAACTCAAGTGTCAAAGAATCGACCTCAAAACTTATAGAGCCATTTACATTGGTGTATTTTGGTATGGAAATATTAGTCCATTTACCATCTTTATAATATTGACATAAGACTTCCTTGTTTTGCAGAGGACTGCCAAATTCGGTTGTTAAAACAGCACTTAAATTAAATGTTTCACCAAAGAGAGGTTTTTGTGGATTAATTATAATACTATCAAATTTACTATCGAGTTTCAATTCAAATTCTTCAATATGTTGATTAAAAAAACTTACATAATACTTATCATAAAGATTAGCCATAAAAGTGGTTTTGTTTGGAAGGTATACACAATCTTCCCTTTCAAATTTTTCTAATATTACTAATGCAGTTAGTCCTTTTGAGTATTTTAGAGCGAGTATATAACCCTCAAACTTGTTGTCAGTATCATTGATTAATAACGAATAATTATTACAATGATAGGTCCCTGCATAATTATTTTCAATAAATACATCGACTATAGTTTTTACACCTCCTTGTCTTACGGGAGCGTTAACACCTTTCCACGTTAAGTCAGTTGTATTAAATTCAGGGATTGTTAATTCAATATTAAATTCTTCAGTGTCGCCACCATTTGGAAGACCATTCATTCCTATTTTTTTCGTAATAGAGGCATTTTCAGCAATAACCCATTCTTCCTTAGCAAGGCTCACAAGTTTTACATTGATCTTAACATCTAAGTCAAATATGAATAAGTTCTGAATTACAACTTTTATTTTCATTTTTTCTTTAGGATTTAAAATTGATTCATTTTGGAGGAAATTGTTCATATAAACTTGAAAGTTTTTCCCTTTGAAATTATAAGTAAATGTACCATCAATTTGGTTAATTGATTTATTAATCGGGTAAAAATTAGGATTATTATAACCTGTTGTTTCATTGATAGAAGCAATTAATAGAGAGTAATCCTCGGGGAATTCATTGAGAATTCTGCCATCAAGGCGATTAATATTATCTTCTGGTTCAAAAACACATCTACTTAGGTTAATATCATATATAAATATATAAATATCTATTTTTGCGCAACCAATTATCGAACTATTTGACCAGAAAAAACCTAAAGAATAATGATCACCGTCAGAAAAATCGGTTTCTAACGGAATATTTTTTGTCAATTCTAATATAGTATCATTATTAAATCTGTAAGTAAGTATCGTTTTGTCTATTGAAATTTTACCATTTTCAGAGTACAGATCTGCATTAGGAAATTTTGTACCATTTGGATAAAATAAAGACACATTTGCTCTTCCGTTTAAAGGCGCTAAGCCGGTATGATCTTGTATATCAAGACTTACAGAAATATTATCACCGTACATAAAACCACGGGTTTCCCATAACATTCCTTTAAAATTAATATAACTATGCATAAATGTATCATCAATAATCGCATTCAGACTAGTTAAATTAAGAGAATATGTACCAGTATAATTTGCCTTATCTAAGGGATTAATAATACTCGAATTTACAACAAATTTTTTATAATTTGGTCGCTCAGCAAAGGAAAATTCTCTACCAGTCTTGTTATATACTTGAGTACTATTAGGAATAGCTAAATTATAAGCATTGAAATAATTGGGATAAATGAACCAAAATTGTGTGAAATTCCAATTATTAAATATAGAATCGTATAAATTTAAAGTATAATTAAAAATCCATTCAGGTAATTCGTTGTATATAGCATTATAAAATGACGGGATGGTGTCATTTCGAAATACTTCAACTGTATAATTTACATCAAATTTAAATCCTTTAATACCAGTAATGGTTGCATTCCAAGTAAGATTAACTCGAAAATAACCTGTTTTATAAATTTCTAATGATGGCGTAAAATAATTATTCCAACGACCAATCCCCCATGTAAGAACTGGTACATCTCGATCTTCAGCTGTCTGTCCTGTGATTATCTCTATTAAATCACTTACATCTTCAATAATATGGTTTTGAATTTTTAAGGTAATTGTACCATCAGCTTTAAAATCTTGAGGTACATAACCACGAGTTATATTTAATTTAAATTGACTTACATCTAATTGATAAAGTAATGGTTCATTTTCCCATGTTGCAAGAATCCAGTTCGTGCCTCCATCATCTGATTTTAATGTAAGATGATCCCAACCCTCTACTCCATCTCCATAAGCACCACGCGGAAGACAAACCAAACTATGTATATCCTCATCAGAATGGTTAGATTTAATTACTATGAAGTAATTGTATCGTTTCAAATCTGAAGTTTGACTTGAATCAAAATTGAAATAAAAAAGCTTATCACCATGATAATCATTATAAGTCCAATTTTTAGAATATATCAAACCAGTTGTTATTTTAGGTTCAATATCTGTGGAACCGTCCCAATTTAAATTCTCTTGTGTTCTTCCTATTGTATCAGTTGCGTAATAAAGAGATACGGTTAAAGTTACATTTTTAGCTTCTGTTAGATTCAATGTCCTTATCCATGCGTAAAATCCATTAATTGTTGTATTTTTACCTCTTAAATCAAACTCTAAAGCAATATGCTTTTGATCAGAGATTGGTAATTCCGTGACGAGAAATGAATTAAAATCAAATTCGTCAATTGTAATATTAAATTCAGAAGCGTCAGTCCTATTTAAAACAAAAAGAATATGGCACCAACCTGAAGTATTAATAAATTTTAAGTTTTGATTAACTATTAGGCGATCAATATCTTGTGGATTTAATGTGCTGTTTAATTCAAATGTATCTGTAACTCTAATAAACTCCCCTGCATCAGGGTAATAAAAGCTTTTCATATATATAGTTACATTTACGGACTTGTTAACATTACAAGCTAAATTTAATATAAATCCGATTATATTTTCCCTTAAAAAATTTATCGGTGTAAAAGGATTTATAATGAGATCATTCTTAAACTCTGTGTAAATTGTAAAATTAGCCAGTCCATTATTCGCACTAATGTTAAAGCTTTGAATTGCTCCTGTTATGAATTGCCTATAACCATTATTTGGATATTCAGATCCATTATGAACTTGTATATATGAAGTAATTTCATCTAATATATATTTCTCATAATATTCCCCTCCAAATGGAGATAGTGCATTATCATCTTCTATAACATAGTCAGTTGTGAAATTATTACCAAAATTAAAATAAAAATCTCCATGACTGAGATTAGTATTAGAATCTGGGGGGGGAAATTCGAAATATTTTTCTTGATTTGTTAGTCTTGATTGATTATTCGCATAAATCCTGACGGTTTGATTAATCCCGGTCCCATTAATATAATCACTAACTTCTTTAATTCCAGAAATATTAGGAATTTCTGATTTTTCATTATAAACAAGATTTTGATTATTTATATCATCAGATTGGGGATTTATTTCATTAATTCTTGGAAAATTGGATACTATTATTAAAATAATAAGTGTAATGGTTAATAATATCTGTTTGATTTCTTTTTTGTGTAGAATCAACAGTACAACCGTGTATTATCCAATTTCATTTAATTATAAAATAATTTAATAATATTAAAATTTCCTAAATTTTTTAAATTTATTAGAAATGTTTAGCTTTTGGCAAGATAATGAAAAACGCAGATTTTTTTTAAAGTTTAACGAAATATAACAAAAATTTTTGATGAGGTTTAATGAGTGTAGATTTAATTCATAATAAAATAGAAAATAATAAAGAAGAGTATATCGAATTTCTTAGAGAATTAATAAGAATAAATTCCTATAATCCACCGGGAAATGAAAATGATGTTGCTTTAAAAATTATTGATTATTTGAAACCAGATGGAATTAAATGTAAGGTTTTCCCTTTTGGAGAAAATCGAGCCAATTTAATAGCATTTTTGAATGATAATTTCAATGATAAAAATCTTTTATATAATGGACATATGGACGTTGTTCCTCCAGGATCAGAGGAAGAATGGAAATATCCCCCCTTATCAGCTATTATTAAAAGAAAAAAAATTTTATATGGTAGAGGATCAGCTGATATGAAAAGTGGAGTAGCAGCTATGGTTATAGCTTTAAAGATTTTAAAAATATTAAATATAAAATTATCTGGAAATCTGATTTTAAATATCGTTGCTGATGAAGAAACTGGAGGGATATTTGGTACTAAGTGGTGTTTAGATAATAAATTAAATTCAATTAAATGTGATTTTTCTATTGTAGGTGAGGCGACAGATTTTAAACCATTATCAAAAGCAATACTTTTAGGAGAGAAAGGTCGTGTTCAACTAAAAATAGTTACAAATGGTATTTCTTGCCATGCTTCAGCTCCTTTTTTGGGAAAAAATGCGATATATATGATGAGTGATATTATACAAAATTTAGTTAAACTTCATGATCGGGTACCAAAAGTTAGTCCTCCAATATCCTTAAATAAACTCAAAAAACTTGTGAGTGCCTCTTTTCCAAATAAAGAAAATTTTGAAAGAGTTTATAATGAACAACCTTTATTGTCAAATGTAATGAAAGCGCTTACTCAATTTACTTACAGTGTAACGATGATTAACGCAGGAATTAAAGAAAATGTTGTTCCTGGTCGATGCGAAGCAAAAATTGATTTTAGATTATTACCTGGACAAAATGTTGATATAATAATTAATGAGATTAAAAAAATAATACAAGAATTAGGATATCATATAAAAAACACTCCAATAGGGGGACCAGAAGAAATATATGTTTATTTAGAAATAGAACAGCAATCTGAAGCATCATATTGGAAAGAATGGGAAAATTCTCAAACATTAAAAGAATTATATGATATTGTAGAAAAAGTCTATAATCAAAAACCATTTTACTTTTTGCTTCCTGCTTCTGCAGATGCTAACTTCTTACGTAATACTAATTATTGCCCTCAAACAGTAATATTTGGACCAGGAGTCGCAGCCTCAGCTCATACAGTAGATGAACATGTTGAGATTCAAGATTTTCTAAATGCAATAAAAGTTTTTACTCTTTTTGCTTATAAATTTTTAAAATAAATAAATGCTAAATTTCAAAATAGAAATTTATTTATTATTTTTGATTTATTATTTTTTAAAATAAATTCAGTTAAAAATATAGGTAATTAAGAAAAAATTGCATGAATTAAGGATTGAAGATACCATACTTCTTGTAGATACATCAAGATCGATGATGAGAAAAGATATTACTCCTAATCGATTAGCCGTTGCATTGCTAGCGATAAAAAATTTTATTCAGAAAAAATTTGCGATCGATTCAAAAGATAGGATTTCAATAATCTCATTTGGAGATGTTCCAAAAAGATTAAGCCCTTATTCTCATGATGAGAATAAACTCTTTAGTTCATTAAAAAAAATTCAGATATCAGGTAAAGGATCTTTACATCAAGCAATCGCATTATCATTACAGGTAATTATTCAAGAAATGCGTAAGATTGGAGGGAAAATTCAGAGAATATTCATAATAAGCGATGATAAGTTAGCCATTAATCAAACAAAATTAGATAAAATCGTAAACATAGCAAAGGGATTAGGCATATATATTGATGTATGTCAATTGGGAAAGCCTCAAGATCAGAACAAAAATTTATTAAAGAGAATGACTCAAATTACAGACGGTGAATATGGTTATTTTAATAATCCAAGGGCAATAATAACTGCTGGGGGAGAATTTGCTTCTAAAAAAGAAATTAAAACACATGCAGAATTTTATTTAACAGAAAAAAAAGAAAAATCAGCACCATTAGTGGGAGAAATCGCTTTATCTTTAAGAAGACCAAGTTTAATGGAGATTCGCTTAATGATGACAAAAAAGAGTGAAGGAGAAGATAAGTGCGCCATTTGTCATTCGATAAAATCACCAATAACTAGGGCTGATTTCTATGCAGAAGGGCGATACTGTCCAAATTGTGACAGACCAGTGCATTTATCCTGTGCAGCTATGTGGGCTAAAGGATCAGAATTTAAAGAAAATATATTCCGATGCCCATTTTGCTTTTTCTTATTGGAATTACCAAAGTCAGCTGTAAAAATGGTGAAAAAAATAGATGGCACATCTCAAAAAATTAAAATAATTGAGGATTTAGACATTAAAGAATCAAAAATGATTGAAATCCATGAAGATAATGTAAATCAAATTAATGCATCGTGTTCTTATTGTCATAATATTTTTTTAGGAGATTTTAAAGTATTTAAATGTGAAAGTTGTGGGTCCTATTATCATGAACCATGCCTTAAAAAAATGTTTACTGAACTTAAAGCTTGTAGGTATTGTGGTGCTAAAATTATTCTTAATTAACGGAAATTATTAACTTATAAATACTAATTAGACCTTCTTTTATCTAAAATATTTAAGAATTGCAACCTTTTTCTTATTAAATCACTAAGAGAAGTAATTTAATTTGACTGCTCATCGAAATAAATGGGTGATTACATCTGCTTGGCCATACGTAAATGCAATCCCACATTTAGGTAATATGATTGGTTCAGTATTATCAGCAGATGTCTTTGCTAGATATCTTAGATTGAAAGGTGATGAGATTGTTTTTGTCTCAGGTTCAGATTCTCATGGGACACCAGTGGCTGTAGCTGCTAAAAGACAGAATATTGAGGCAAAAGAATTAGCGTTGAAAAACCATATCATCATTAAAGATTTATTTAAAAGATGGAATATCTCATACGATAATTATACGATTACTCATAACCCAACTCACATTAAATTTACTCAAGAATTTTATTTAGATATTCAAAAAAATGGGTATATATTTGAAAAAGAAATTGAATCACTCTATTGTGAAAAAGATAATCTTTATTTACCAGATAGATTTGTTGAAGGTGTATGTCCTCATTGCGGATATGAAAAAGCTAGAGGGGATCAATGTGATAAATGCCAAAAATTATTAATTCCTTTAGAACTGAAACAACCTCGCTGTGCTATCTGCGATTCACTTCCTAAAATCCGAACAACGAAACATTGGTATTTGGATTTTCCAAAACTACAAGAGCGTCTCAAGAGATTAATAGACGAAAATGAGATAATTCCTCAAAATGCTCGACAAATGTGTTTAAATAGTATTGCTGAAGGGCTACCCGAAAGAGCTATCACAAGAGATCTAGAATGGGGCATACCTGCGAAATTTAAAGGAGCTGAGGATAAAACTATTTATGTTTGGTTTGAGGCAGTTTTAGGGTATATCTCTGCTGTTAAAGAATGGGCTGAAAAGATAATAGACCAATCAGAGAAATTTGATTATTTTTGGAAAGATAAAAAAACCAAGACCGTTTATTTTATAGGAAAAGATAATATTATCTTTCATCTAATTGTTTTTCCTGGCTTGTTAATGGCTTATAATGAAGATAAAACAAATGGAAAAAAATTAGTTCTACCTTATAACGTGTCTTCAACTGAATTTTTAATGTATGAGAATGATAAGTTTTCTAAATCTATGGGTGTCGGCATTTGGATTGATGAAGCATTAGAATTAGCTCCATTAGACTACTGGCGATTCAATTTAATTTATAACAGACCTGAGAAGAGCGACACTTCTTTCTTATGGTCTGAATTCGATAACAATATCAAGACTTTAAACGATGTTATTGGAAATTTTATTCATCGAACTTTAACCTTTATAATTAAAGAATTTGACGGAAAGATACCAAAGAAAATTGACATTGATGATGTCGATAAAGCATTTATTTCTAAAATATCTTTTATCGGGAATAATGTTGGTAATACAATAGAAAATTTTGAATTAAGAAAAGCTCTTAGGGATATTGTTAAATTTGCAAGAGATGGGAATGTTTATTTAAATGATAAAGCACCTTGGCATTTAATAAAAGAAAAAAAAGAAGCAGCTGGGCATGTTTTTAATGTATGTGCTCAAGCAGTTTATGCTTTAGCAATATTATTAGGACCTTTTATACCTGATACTTCAGAACGAATTTTGAATTACTTAAATATAAAAAAGGATTTAAATGAAATAGGCTGGGATAGTATCGTTACTGAATCACTTGTAGTAGATCATAAGATAAAAAAACCTGACCCTCTCTTCCAAAAATTAGAAATTAAAGAGCTTCAAGATAAGCTCAATAAAATCCGTGGTATTAAAAAAGAAAAAATTGAGGAAAAAGAAATGATAACATACGAGGATTTTAAAAAATTGGATATCAGAGTAGCCTTGATTGAGAATGCTGAAAAAGTCAAGGGTACAGATAATCTTTTAAAGTTAGATATTGATATAGGCACAGAAAAACGTACATTAATCGCTGGTGTGGCAAAATTCTATGAAGAAAAGGACCTAATAGGAAAAAAAATAGTTGTTTTAGCGAACTTAGAACCAAAAAAAATGAGGGGCATTCTCAGCCAAGGTATGTTATTAGCAGCAGAGGATGGTAAGGTTATTTCTGTCCTAACTCCTGATAAAGATAAAGATGTCTCTCCTGGAGCTAAGGTATTATAATTGTTAACTAAAATAAAAAAATAGTAAAAAAACTAAATATTTCTTATTCATACAAGTACATTCCATTAGCCTTTAGAACGTCGCCTGCTTTATTATTATCGCTGACGTGAATAATAAGCACTGGACCTTTCTTTATAAACGTACTATAAAGAAAATCAATATTAATATTATTATCACCTAAAACTTGAGCGACTTTTTGAATTTGCTCAGAACTAGTTGGATTATCAGGCAACAATACAGCAATTACTTCCTTCATTGAATAATCATATTTGTTTTCATCTAATACTTTTTTCATATCGTCTGGTTTATTAACGATAAACAATACTAATCCTGGAATCTGAGAAACTGTTATCGATACAATTATAATATTGTTCTCATTTAGCATTTTGGTAAATTCTGCAAGCATCCCCGGTCGATCCGGCATTTTCACACTAATTTGGACTAACATTTTAAACTAACCAGAATGTAAATTTTAATAAAATAAAGTAGAAGAAATTATTAATTTTACTTTTTTTATAACTTTAGCGAAAATATTGGATTTAACCGAGCAATTATACTCCCTAAATCTAATTGAAGCGTTTTCAATACAATATCCCGTCCTCTATATTCGTACTGTATTTCACGAACATTCCTGATTATTTTAACTCTTTCTTTTGTTTTTAATTCACAAACAAAATATCTCTGATCCTTATATTCTAAAACTTTATTTACTCCCTTAATATCTGGAAAGCGATACCCTCCCCCATGAGGTAGGATATTGGCTGATTTTAATGTATTTTTGATTCCTAAAGTTTCTGCTTTTTCCAAGAAATCCAGATTTTGCATAACTACTTCCGTAAAATTGACATTCCCTTTGAATAAATAAGCAGGTACATCTGCTCTAAGAGCGGTTGGAAATATATCTGATTCTACGAATTTATAATTAGTATCAGTACAGTTGCTTCCTAAATACATGGTATTATAATCCTTTAAGAATTGATGCATTTGATTACATATGACTTTATGATTGTTTCCAAAAATATTATTTGCTATAATTCTCCTTTTATTCTTAGAAAATTCTATTGCTTTTTTATTGAATTCAAGATAATCTGATGCATCATTATCGATTAAGATGTACTGTTTGCCAAATTTAGTTTCTTCATCGATAGCGAGCTCTTTCAACATTTTTGATTTATCAACATATAGCCCCATTCCATATTTTTCATCTTGGAATTCAGGAGCAGAGCCATGGATAAAAAACATATAAGGAGGTAGTTTAATATCAGATAAGTTCTTAGTTTCAAAACAATTAATAAAATGATTACTTACATCATAATCCCAATCTAATAGTATATCGTTGCAGTATAATTCAGAATCCTTAATTTCATCAATTTGCTTTATAATTTCATAAACTTTAGGCAATTCTTCTAAACCACCAACCAAAATTCCACAACAATTTGGCTTAGCATTTAAAAAAATTATTTTTTCATTTCCAGATCCCCAAATTAGTTTCCCTCCGTAACCTAATCCAGAATTCCATCGATAAGAATTCCTCGAGACAGTTTCATCTGGGGATGATATAAAAGTTGCTTTTGGCTCGAAGCCATATTTTTCTTGAATAAGCTGAAACATCGCTAAACCATATTTCATATTCGCTTTACACAATTTAGCAGCACCATCGTTTATACCCGTGGAAAAAATAAATGACTCTGCTCTCTTCAACAATTCTACTCGCTGTAAATTTGAAACATTTTGAGCTATAGAAATTGACGGCACACTTATTACCTAGAAAATTCCTAAAATAATTTAGATGACTAAGATTCCATATGAAAACTTTAATATATATTATTATTGATTTATAAATAATTGAAGAGCTCCTACAATCCTTACTTCAACTAAAATTTTTAAATAAAAATAACGACTATCGATGAGATTTTAAATTAATGATTTTTTCAACAATAGATTCTCGTAATTGCTAATCTCGCTTAGAAATCTTTCTTTAAATTCACTTTCCCATTTTGATTTCGAAACTAACTCTCCGAAAGATTCTAAACTAACAATCGAATTTAAGTTTATTAATAAAACGGATCTTATTGCTTTCTTATTCAAATTTTTATAAGTTTTAGAAAATTTTAACAAATCAAATAAATTATTTTCGTTTCTAATAGCTTTTTGTAGAATCATTGTGCTTAATTCCTCAATTTCAGAAGTAGATGTGTTTAAAACTTGGATTACATTCCTTAAGGTAAACATTGGGATATTTTCAACATGCGATAACACTTTAAGTGAGTTTGTTTTAATTGGTTCATAATCTTCATTTAATGCTTTTCCAATTAGTCCTATTACTTGCTCTGATAAATGTATGTTTATAGAAATTTTATCAAATGCTATTATTATCTCATTTCGAATCCATCTATCTGAATTATAATATTCATTCATTAAATAATCAATAAATTTAAGATCCATTCTTTTTAGTTTACCTAATTCACCCAAATTATAAATTAAGTTTATTTTTGTTTTTTCATGGATTTTAGGAGCGAGATTTCCTATAAAATAATCTATTAAAGAGAGATATTCCGGTCGCGGATGTTTACTTATCTCTATTAAAAAATCATTAATTTTTTCAGGATCATTTGATTTCTTAATTTTTTCAAACCAGTCAAATATGCTATTCATCATAAACAGATTCTCTTTTTAGAAAAATTCTAATTTCTATGAGGGATATCCAATAGGAATGATATAAAGAGGTTCAATTTTATCAGGGAGATTTAGTACCCTTTTTACTTTTTTATCGTTAAAGGCACCTATTGGGACGGATCCCAATCCTAAGGCTACAGCTTCTAGATGTATATTTTGAGCGCAATGTCCAACTTCTATTAATACATATCTTACTCCTCTTTCACCATAACGATAACATGTTCTTGCAAATTCAGCACAGATTATTATATTTAAAGGAGCCTCGTGAATAAAATATTGACGGTATGATGCATTCGCTAACTTTTCACTAAATTCGCCCTCAAATTTCAGTTCAAGATTATGTTTCTTTAAGTTGTACTGAAATATTCCTTTTTTTTTTAATACTACAAATATTTCTAACGGATATGTTGCACCAGCAGAGGGTACTGTTCTCTTATTACCTTTCTTACCCTGAGTTGCCCACAAAATTTGCGAAATTTTTTCAAGTTCAATTTCTTTATCTAAAAATCTTCTAATACTTTCTCTTTCAAATATACATTCTTCAAGACTTTTTTTCCCTTCAAGCTTAGGTTTAGGAAGTTGGATATCCAAAAAATCACCTCTGTAATCAAACAGATTATTATATAATTATTTCATTAGCGGGTATAAGAATGTTATTGAATAATTTAAAAATACATAATTTTTATTGAAATAAGTTTTTAGATTAAGTATAATGAAAATAAAGTGATTCTCAATAGAAAACAGTAATTCAGGTTTTAAAAAAAAGATAAATTGGTATAAAAAATTTATTTATTTAGACTTTCTTATTTTATTTATTTCGATAATTATTCCTTTAATTTTAATTAATCTGAATCATCAAATTAATGGATGTCATCATCATACTTCTCGTGGGAGGGGAATCGATGCAACTCTCTGGATTTTAGGGAGAGCCTTGGGTTTTACAACTTTAATCTGGTTTATTTTATCATCTTTTCAAGGATTTACTACTAATAAACATGCTAAATTATTTCATGGTAAGAGAAAAGCTAAGGATTTTCATTGTATTGGAGCATTAATAACGAATATAATACTAGGATTTCATGTATTATTTTTATTCATCTCAGAACCTTGGAGGAGTGTTGCTTTAGCAAAAAATATTGAACATTATCCTTATAATCTATTTCTAATTAAAATTTGGAATGGTATTATCTTTGCTTTTATAATGATTTTTGTTTCAATTTTATCTTTTTACTTGAGAGATATGAAAAAGCTTAAGAAATTTGGATATAAACGATTTATATTAGTACATCGAATTATGCTAATTTTAACAATTATTCTGGTTATTCATATCTTTTTGATAAATACTGAATTATGGATCGCTGGAATTTTATCAGGTGAAATCGATGATTAATTTAAAATAAAAGAAAAAGATTAAGTTAAAAATATAATCTAAAATTTATCCGAATCGGAGTACCAGTCTGGGAACCACCGATAATATTCCTTTGGAAATGCTTTCTTTAATCCTTCATAAGTAGCTTTAACTAATGCTATCTTACCAGCTCGATCTCGATGAGTCACAATTAATTTTTTTTCTTCTAGGGATTCAAAGCATCTTTTTATTTTTGAACGACTTCCACCGATATCTTCCCTAACATCATCAGGAGTCATATATATCCCTGGATTTACTTTATAATCATGGGCTATAACTTTTAGTATGTTGTCGTCATTAATTTCTAATCCTTTAAATTGCGATTCTTTTTTTGAGAGAACTGGTGCTTTTACTTCATCGTTCCATCTAAGCCTGTGAGTATGATTATATTTAGGAAGCATAGCTGAAAAGCGATAAATTATCATTTTTTGGATCTCATTTGTTCCAGCAGCAACTTCACCTATCTTTGCTTCCTTTAATATCCTTTCGGTCGGATAAAATTTCGTCAATCCATCGCCCCCCATTACTTGAATTGCTTTAGTCCCTATTTCTCTTACCCATTGGGTATTGAACATTTTAGAGATTGAAGCATCAACCATAGGTTCCATTCCCATATCTAACAAGTATGCGCAATGATAGGAAAACAATCTAGCCATTTTGTATTTTGCGATTATATCAGCGATTTCATTTTGAATACCAGGAAATTGGTTAATTGAGCGATTGAATTGCACACGCCTTTTAGTATAATAAAAAAGTAGAGTTATCACATCAAAAATTATTCCACTAAAAACTACTGCGGCAATCAGCCGCTCAAAATTTAGACCAGCCATCATAACAGTCCAACCTTTACCAACAGCGCCAATACGGTTTTCGTCAGGAATTCTTGCATCGTCAAAGTCTAAATAAGCATTAGGAACGTTTTCAAATCCAATTAAGGGATTAACTTTTTCTAAAGAAAAACCTGGAGTTCCCTTTTCGACAATAAATGATGTTATATGACTATATTGTTTTCTATCCTCGGGATCATCACTTGTTTTCGCATAAATGAAATACCTATCAGAGACGCCCCCTCCAGTTATGAATCTTTTTTTTCCGTTAATAATCCATTCATTGCCATCTCTTACAGCCGTGGTCATTACATTAGCAGCATCTGAACCAGCAAAGGGCTCGGTAATACATAAAGCACCTAACTGTTCACCTTTCGCACATTTAGGAAGCCACTTTTGCTTTTGTTCCTCAGATGCAAATTTTAACATCTGTTCCAATCCCGCAAGCATAGAAACAGTAAAAACATGTCCTACGGCATATAATCTCCCTAGTCCCTCAGCAACAATACAACTACCAGTTGCACCTAATTCTAAACCTCCATATTCTTTTGGTATCCCTGCTCCAAAATAACCCTGGGCAGCTACCTTTTTTACCAGAGGCCATGGGAATTTCTTATTCCAAAAATAAGATTCCGCCTCTTCAAGATGATCTTCAACAAATTGGGATACCTTTTGAGCAATTTCTTTTTGCTCTTCTGTCCACCAAAAAAATGGTTCACTCATTATTTTTTTATCCCCATATAATTTAACTTTAAGATTTTATTAGCAATGTTATTAGATTTTAATATTTATGAATTTGAAATTTCCATATGTTAAAAATTTTAAGAGGTTTTTTGAAAACCTTATTTTCGAATAAAAAGATTTAATTAGAAAAACAGTATTATTTTTAATATTTAGGCAAAGAAACATTATTGTTTAAAGTGATCTTACAATTTCGATACCATCATCATTAAGAGAGGGGCCTAGAACAACTAATACTTTAGCGAAAAAAAACTATCTTATTATTTATTTTATTATTATTACCTTAAGTGCTCAGCCAGCAATAATTTGGTTTTGGTATTTTTGGCAGTTTTTTCCGAAGTTTAATATAATTTTCTTCATTCTTTTTCCGTTTGTTTTCTTCATAGGTATAATTATTCTATTTATAAGTTCAATAATAGTGGCAAAAATTTTCCTCATTTTTATAAATATAATGCATAAGCCAAGAGAGGGGATCTTTAATAGAAATAAAAACGATGAGGAATATTGCTATTGGAGCTTGAGGGCTATAATCAGAAAATGGCCCTTTTGGTTGGCACGTCAAATAAATTTACCAATTCTTGAAACCTTGGCATTAAAAATACTTGGTGTAAAAACAAATAGAATTAATTCATTGAATGAAGGTTGGGTTGATTGTGAATTTATTAAATTTGGGAGAAATGTAAAAATTGGGCAAGGAAGTATCATAATGTCTAATATTATTATCAGAGATAAATTACTTATAAAGAAAGTTGTAATAAAAGATAATGTTATTATTTCTGCACATTCTTGCGTTGCTCCTGGAACTATTATAGAATCTAACACAATACTTGGAGCAAATACTATGACTACAATTAATCAACATCTTAAAGGCAATTCGATATATAATGGTATACCAGCTAGAAGAATTATGACAAACAGCCCTTTAAAAAATAAAAAAGAGATTAAACAACAGATCTTTGAAAAGGATACTGAAAAAGAAGTTAATGAGGTTATCCTAAAAGCAGAAACAAAAGCGTTAAGTGTACCTTATCAAGCATATATATCATCGGGTTGGCTTATTACTGGTGGTTCCTATATAATACCTGGCTTTCTTTTTATCTTTTTTTTTTTTGGATTCCTCATTCCTAATCTTCTAACAATTCCATTTTCTTTTGGGCTACTTTTAGATTTGAAAATAATTATTATCTTACTTCTCACTCCATTGATTTTTATTAGTATTTATTTGTTACATCTATTCTTTGTAGCTTTATTTACAAGGTGGATTTATAGATTTGCGGATAAAAGAGGACCTGCTCAAGGTCTTTTTGATAGAAATCTATCTGAATCTTCAACTATGTTAGATTATTATCATTTTAGATCCTTTTTAATGAAATATCCAATTTTCGCAATTATGCGTTCACCATTTCCATGGTTGCTTAAATGGGAGTTAAGATTTATCGGTTCTAACAAAATTGGAAAAGGTACAGTTCTAGAAGAATCTTATATTCATAGCCATATTAATTTTGGAAAGAATTGTTATTTAGGAACCTTTGCTCACCTATCTAATCACCTTGTAGATGGTGTCTATGGCGAGGAGAATCTAACTTTCTTCGGAGTAGAAATTGGCAATAATTGTGTTTTTAATTCTTTAACTGGTGGGATGCCAGGCTTGGAAATAGGAAATCACGCAACGTTTCTACCAAGTGCTACAACAATAAAATACGATAAAATTGGAGATAATGGAATATATTCAGGCTTTCCAATCAGAAGACTCAAAAAAGAAGAAATTTTAAGATTCACAGGGGGGGAATATAATGGAGAATGAGGGTAAAAATGTTAATATTGAAGATTTTGAATCCATCGACATAGAACAATATCCAATAACTACAAATGCATTTACCTGGACGCCAACAGCAATATTTCTCTATAGTCTATTGCATATATTATCATTTATGATGCCATCTGTTTTAATTTTAACATTTTATACCTCTGCGATGGATGGGACTTTTTCAAATTGGTGGAGAATTTTAATTATAATTGTTGATGTAATGGCTTGGTGGGGAATTTATATTCTCTCTAGTTTGCTTTTTGGTAAACTTTTCTTATTAATTTTACAATTAATTCATAAACCACGAGAAGGCCTTTTTAGAATAGATAAAAAAGATAAGGATTATTATTTTTATTGTCTTAGAATAGCCATTAAAAAATTTATTTTTTGGACTTGGAATAATTTTGCCTTTCCTTGGGCCTCTAATTTAGCTTTTAAAATGTGTGACATGAGAGCAGACTTTAAAAGTACGATGTTCGACGGATGGAGTGATGTTGAATTTATTGATTATGGGGAGAGTATAATGTTGGGGCAAGGAGCTGTGGTACTATCAAGTATGATTATTGCAGATCATCTTTTAATAAAAAAAGTTATAATTGGAGATCATGTTATTATTGGAGGAAATGCAATTGTCGCACCTGGTACTGTTATTGGAAAAGGTACAACGTTAGGTGTATGGGCAACAACACACATCGGACAAATTTTAGAACCTGATTGGATATATATTGGAAATCCTGCTAGAAAATATCAACCTACCCAAATGATGGTAGAAGAAAGTAAAAAAGTTACATTAAGAAGAATCGTAGATACAGGCGAAAAAATCCCCTACGATGTGGAGAAATTTATTAGAAGAGAAAAGAAACATGGATTAAAATATAAAAAATAGAAAAGAAATTTATCTAAAAAGATAAAAATAGATAACTAACTTATTATATAAGCAATTAAAATTTTTTTTTCAAATTAGTTAAAAATTTAAATAATTGTGGAGTTAAATAATAATAATTATTTAAAATAGGTGTAAAAATTATATGGCTCGAGAAATAGGAAATCTTTCCCTTTTAGGATTTATTGACGGAATAACGGCTACAGGCATAATTTTATTTTCAGTAATCTTTGGAATAATATCCTTTTATCACGCTAGAAAATTAGAAGCTAAACTCCTTGGTGTAGCAGGTTTAGTGATGATTAACATAGGGTTGTTTTGGTTGGGGCCAGCAACAGACTTTTTTATGGTAATGTTAACAGGAAGAAATATCTCTCCCGAACATCTCTATGGATGGTTGTCTTATGTATGGGTTGCTCCAGGAGTTGTAGGCGCTTTTTATCTTGGTTCCGAACTCATGATACCTGAGTGGAAAAAAGTAATAATAGGTATTTATACAGTATTAGGCATAATCTTTGAGATCCTGATATTTACAAATCCAATTGGACCAACAGGAGCCTTTGAATTTAATCCATATGCCGAAGGTGATTTAATTGATTCTTCTTTTAGCAGAAATAATCTAGCATTTTATTTAGTTGCCATCTTTTTAGTATCTGTTCTTGTGTTTTTAGTAATAGGATTTGCTATAAAAGCAAAGCAAGCAAATGGCGAACTAAGAAAGAAATTTACTTATTTATTCATAGGTTTCTTAATTTTCTTTATTTGCGGATTAGCTGATTCGTTATTTGCCCCTGGATTATATTTAGGAATTTGGAGAGGAGCTATGATGACATTCGCAGTATGGATGTATTTAGGTCTAAAAGCATAATTATTCCTTTTTTTTATAATTTATCGTTTATAATTTAATATTTAAAAATGGCGATTAAACAATTAATAGATGATCCACGAATCTCATCGGTTGTCTTTTATCCAAGAAAAACATCAATTCCTAATGATTTACCTCATGAGATTAAAGCTTTAAATTTTCAAATAAGTGAAGATATTTTAATTGGAGGTTATTGTTATATAAAGGATTCAAACTTGCCAACCATTTTATTTTTTCACGGGAACGGCGAAATTGCGCTTGATTATAGATATTTTTATGAACTATTTTTTGAGTGTGATATAAATTTAGCTGTAGCAGATTTTCGTGGATACGGTCACAGTACCGGGCAGCCAATATATTCTGGTTTAATTACAGATGCTATGCCAATTTATATACAATTTAAAGAATGGATGATTAATAATAATCTGAAAAATTCATTATTTGTTCAAGGACGATCACTTGGAAGCGTTTGCGCATCCGAAATAGGTTCGCATAATCCAAAAGAGCTTAATGGTGTTATCTTTGAAAGTGGATTTGCTAGTATTTATAATATGATGACAAGATTGTTTGGAGTGCGAAGTCCAGATATTACTCC
The DNA here is from genome assembly GCA_048887225.1 of Candidatus Hodarchaeota archaeon. Taxonomy (GTDB): domain Archaea; phylum Asgardarchaeota; class Lokiarchaeia; order Sigyniarchaeales; family SOKP01; genus LW40-45. The sequence continues at coordinate 61,270 of JBHLJY010000009.1, read as the reverse complement.
AGCAAACTTGAGTGAATATTCAAACGATACGAGAATTAAAAAATTTCAAAAACCAACCTTAATAATTCATGGAACAATGGATTGGATTATTCCATGCGAAGAGGGAAAAGCTATATTTAATTCTATTAAAGAGGGAATTGATAAAAAATTAGTTTTAATAGAGGGTGCTGGGCATAATGATATTTTTTCCTATAAAGAGGAATATTTTACTCCTTTAAAAGGATTCATTAAAAAATATAAATGAAAACTTATTATCTTTATATTCATAATATAGTTTTATACATATTTCTCAAATTGCTTTATGAGCATCTCTAAAGATTATGCTTACCTTGCAAAAGCTGTCTTGATTGGTGACGGTGCTACAGGAAAAACAAGTCTAGCTGAGAATTTCTGCCATGGATTTTTCTCAACTGCTTATCTAATGACAGTTGGTGCCAATTTCTATTCAGAAATAATTCAAATCGGCAAAAATGGTGAAAAAGTTAAAGTATTAATTTGGGATTTGGCGGGGCAACCACATTTTAAGGAAGTTAGATCTCTATTTTATTTAGGGACTATGATTTGTTTAGCTGTCTTTGATTTAACTCGTTTTAGTAGCTTAATGAATCTAGAACATTGGTTTAATGACATGTATATGGGATTAGAAGAGCCCGCAATTCCCACTATTTTAATTGGAAATAAAGTCGATTTAGAAGAAGAAAGGTCAATAGATAATAAAGAAGTTGTCAGATTTATAAAATCCTTGTATATAAAATATCCAGGATACAAGAACATGGAGATCCCTTATATTGAGACATCGGCAAAAACAGGAGAAAATGTAGAAAAAGCGTTTAGAATGGTTACTGAAATATTTGTAAATGCTATCAAAGAAAGTGAAGAAGAATTGGAACTTAGCGACTAAATACTAGTTTTTATATATTCTTCCTTCTTTTAATTTTAAATTTAATCCAACATTTTTGATTTCTTTACCATGAGTAAAAATAATATTTTTTATTGCTTTAGGATTGAGATTGAAATGTTCTGCAAGATCTTCTATACCTACATCATTTACTAATTCAAAAAATTCTGGTAATTCTTTAATCATAGCTTTTTCATATGGTTTTAGAGTTTTATCAATAGAAATTTCTAAGGATTCGCTTTGAATTTCCTCTGTTATATCTTGTAACTCAATGCCATAATTTCGTTTTAAAATTTCAGGATTAAACTCAATCCATTGATGTACTACAATTCTGATAACTTCTGAAAGAGGCAAGTTTCTATTCATAGACATTTTGTTGACTACCCTATAGTCAAAATCGTCTAATCCTATTGTGATGCGTGACTTCCTTTTTATTTCTTCTTCGTTTTCAGGCATCTTATAATTAAACCCTGCGACAAAATTAGTTAATTAACACATATCCTATCAAGTATATAAATGTTTGCAATTGTGATACTATATTGTTGCAATAATGCAACATTTAAATATAAGTAATGTTATAAGTATATTATATAAATATTATCAAAATAATATCGAAAAAATTTCTTTTATATATTAATTGAACTAGTATTAGGCTTAAAATACGGGTTGTGTGTGTCAAATGTTAGAATTAATTAATATAAACCAAGAAGTTTTAAATACAAAAGATCGAATAACAATAAATCTTTTAAAAGATGGACAGGAATTTTTAGAACAATTTGATATAAATCGAAATTTAACATTAGATACAATCTCTATTATATATAGGTTATTGAAATTAAATGGTAAAATTCCTCATAACTTATTTAAGTTCTTTATAGCAGCTTATTACATTGTTTCGAGACATCCTAAAGCGTTTCCTGCCCACGAATCAAAAAAAAAATTTTGCCGAAAGTTTGGAATTCAACCTAGTTCTTTAGATTATAGCGTAGAAAAAATTATAGGTGTATTACATATCAAAAAAATATTAGATGAGAAGAATTATCCGTATTTCCTCGATTTAAAAACGGATATTGGATTTAAACTTTGTAAAAATATCGTCAAAGTTGAAGTTGAACGAAGAATGATGAATTTTTTGCTATATCATCAATCAATAAATTCTCAGATACTGGCTGAAGATTTAATAACAAAAATCATCTTTGAAATGGAAATCTTTCCTGAAGAACTTTTTAGACAATTTTACGAAATAGTGTCTGATTTAGTCGAGGATTCACTTCATGATTATTACGAGTATATTCAACTACAACAAAAATTTTTTATTTAAAAAATATTTAAAGCATTGCTCGTCTTTTCTTTTTCTCTGTATGTAATTTTTCGATATCAATCTTAATCTGTTCATATCTTTCTTTAGTAATTGGAAATCGACTAATTACTAATAATCCAATTCCTAGGGCAATCGCTGGAAAAATAACTATCAAACTTCGAAGGCCGAAAATAGTCTGCTCATCAGCTCCTTTTGGGTCAAAAACGGCCCAACCAACGGTATTAAATACTATATTAATCGTAATTATTACAATTATCGTAGATAATTTAGTAATTAAAGCGTTAATACCATAATAGCCTCCATCACGTCGAGTCCCTATATTTAACTCATCATCATCTATAATTGCAGCAAGAAGAATATCTCCAAAATAAAAGGCTCCTGAAAGACCCAATCCAACAAAAAGGAATGCTAAAAACGCAGTTGATGTGTCAGATATAAACATAAATGGAATTAATGTAATTATAAATGTTGCCATTGATATCATTACACCTTTTTTCATCCCTACTCTAATAGCTATAAAACGCCATAGCGACATACACCCTGCCGCTGAAATAAATGCGATACCTAATAGAAGCCCTAATAAATATGCTTCTCCTTCCCCAATTCCTAAGACAAATTTGCCGTAAAGTGGCACAATGATTGGAAGCATTCCCACGACATACCAATATGTTAGATTCATGATAATAAAAATTCTAAAACTTTTATTCTTCATAGAAAATTTTAAGGAAGTAAATAATGGAGGGGCTGTTTTATAATCTTCAGAAAATTCTGCTCTTTCTCTTATTCCGAATTTTATCATCACTATTGCACCAATGAATATTATAATGCTCATGACAATCCCCGCATACATATAATTGGTAATATATTTTTTATTTGTTAAATCAGGAATAATAAGTGTTGGCACTAAAAAGGCAAAAATTAAACCAATTACAGTAAATATTTGTTTAAAAGCACTTGCCTTAGCTCTATCTTCTAAATTTTGGAACATTTCAGGAAATAAGGCGCAATAATTCAAATCATACATTGTGTAAAAAGTATCAAATAACATCATTACAATGATAAAATAGATAAACGATATAACAACAATATCAGAAGGAGGCGTATATAATAATATTATTATGATACATAACGGACCAATACTTCCAATAATAAATGGTGTCCTTCTTCCCCATTTTGTTTTTGTTCGATCTGATAATGCTCCTAGTAATGGATCGTTAAACGCATTCCATAAAGACCAGATTATAAAACCAATCGTAATAAGATTAACATTTAATCCAACAACTGCGTAGTAAAACGTAAAAATATAAATTGTAAACATTTGAAGCGCAATTGCATCTGAAAATTGACCAATCCCAAATCCTAAAGCTTTTTTTGTTGATAATGCTTTAGCTTTTTTTTCTGTTCGATTTCTCATATTTAATCATTTATCCTAGATTCAAAAATTTATAAAGTTCATATAGAGATTTGGTCTTTTTCTATATAAAGATTCATAGAAATATCTTATTTCGATTGAAAGGAATAACTATGGAACGCCTGAAGATACATAAGTAGGTAAAAATAAAGGCTTTTTGAAAAAAAGATTAGTAATCTTAATATCTTTTTTTATAGGCTTTATCATAGTGGTTTCACCTTTTAATTTAAGATAATTCATGCCCTTCAGAGCTTTATGTATATCAAAATCTTTAGAAGTAGCCATATACATTAAAATTCCTATATTCCTTCGTGTAGCAGCTTTAATTATTTTATCTATCAGATATATGTATCCTAAATGCAAGTTCTTTTTATTGGTAAACTGAGTTTTATCTAGGAAAATATCATGTATTATTCCAATTCTGAATTTTATGCCATATTTAAATGCATAAATATTTTGATGAGTAATTACGGCGCCTCCTATGATTTTACTTCTTTTTTTTATTATAACATAAGTAGGTCTGTGCCGTTTAGCGGGAACTTTCATGCGCGCCCATTCAAATTTTTTTTTATTATATAATGGAAAACCTGTGTAATATTTTGGAATTATCTCGTTAACAGCTTCCATAAATTCAGTATGTTTCTTATTGTCGTTTATTTCCCAAGAAAAATTTCTAAAGAAATTATTATATTTTATTCTTAATCTACTCAAAAATCGAGGAATATACGAAATAGTGAAAAATACAGGAAAAAAAATTGCAAAGGCTATGATGTCCTTTGTTAATTTGAAGAGATTTGGGAATTGTAAAAAAGTATATCCCCCATCAACATCAAAATATCCTAATTTTAAATAAATCTTTTTTCTCGCATGGCCATCATAGTCGGCACCAAGGATTGAAATATCACACCCCTTTTTTTCCATATAATTAATCGCCATTTTCATTAAATTAGTTGCTATTCCTCTTCTTGTAAAGTCCGGATGACAAGATACATCGTTAATTTCACCTACTAAGTATTCATTTCCATTAAAGGATATTTTTTCAATTAGATTAACACAAACCGCACCAACAATCTTTTTATTTTCAATTTCTTCAGCAATTTGACACATTTCAGGCTCAAAACTAGGAGATTGAATATAACGCCAATTCCAACTTTTAGGTGTTCTAACTACACTTAAACCATTCATTTGAAAGGCTCTATTAAATAAATCAGCAAGTTGCGGATCATCTCCTTCCTGATAATGGCGATAATTAATGTTTACCATATTGGACCTCAAAGAAAAACCTATTAAACTGAAACTCAAAAATATTTATACTTATAAATAATTAATTCTTAAAAATTTTTATAGAAATTCAATCAATACTTACTTGTAAATAATTAATATATTTGATTGATTGAAAAAGATGTCTATAAATGTCTAGTATTCTTGAACAAATTACGGAGGCAACGATTAGGGGCGAATATAAGACTTTAGGTAGATTAGTAAGGAAAGCAAAAAGAAATATTTCTTCTCAAGAAATTATTCAAGCCTTATCTTCTGGTTTAACTGAAGTTTCTGAAAAATACAATACAAAAGGAATGTATCTTGACAATATAATTATGTCTGCTGCAGCTTTTGAAGTAGGAGTACAATCGCTCGGGTTATCAGATCAATCAAAGCCACCTGAAGAAAAGATTGTATTGGGTGTTATGGGGGGTCCATGGACTATTGGCACTGCGATTGTAGCTGCCAATTTGAAGGCGCATGGTTTTGAAGTCATTGATGCTGGTTCAGATATATCTCCAGAGAAAATCGCACAGACTGCTGTCGAATCAAATGCTAGAATTGTAGCGTCAGCTATTTATTTAATGCAAACTCAAGATGATGTTGCTAAGTTGGAGAATGAACTATGGAAGCGAGGGGCTAGGCATAAAATAAGAACAATACTCAGTGGTCCTGCTGGATCTCAAGCTATAGCGAATAAATTAAATGTTGATGCTTATGTAAAAGATGTCAACGAATTAGTTTTAAAAGTTAAGGAATTTTCAGATGATCTTAAAGCAGAAATGACACCTTACGACCGTGTTATGACCTCTCTTAAACATAAAGAGCCTGATAGAGTGCCTTTTATGCCTTTTGCTCAAACTTTTTCCGCAAAATATATAGGAATTCCGTTCTCAATCTATGTAAGTGAGGCCGAAGCAATTTCAAGAGGACAATTAAAAGCTTATAATGATTTTGGATGGGATGCTCTTTGTTTTTCTTCAGATGTAGGAATCTATGCTGAAGCATGTGGAGCCAAGATTGATTTTCCCGAAGACGATGTACCCCGTATTGTAGAACCAGTACTGAGGCACGGAAATCTGTATAACGATTTCAAAAATCTTGATATGCCTGATCCTATGAATTCTGGTCGATTAACTGCCACTATAAACGGAATAGAAATAGCGAAAAAGAAAGTCGGAGATGATGTGCCTATCATTGGATGGCTTGAAGGACCTTTCCAAGGGGTTACACTTTTAGCAGGAGCAGATCCTATGCAATTCTTCTATATTTTAGATCATCCAGACGAATTTGATGAAATCCTAAATTGGTATGCGGATTGGGGGGTCGAAATTGCTCGTTCTATGTATGAGGCTGGTGCTGATATAGTAGGAATGGGTGAGACAGCAGCTTATTTTATGTCGCCAGAATTCTTCAAAAGATTTTGCCTTGAACCAGAAAAAAAAGCTTGTAATAAAATTAATAAATTAGGATTAAAAGTTTTAATTCATTGCTGTGGTTATGTCCCCCAATGCATTCACTTTGCAAGAGAAACTAACCCAGGAGGCGCTATTCAATTTGATTATCAAGTAGATTTGGCATGGGCTAAAAAATTAATTGGAAATGAAGTAACCATCATGGGTAACTTGGATTACAATCAACTTATGACAGCAAGTCCAAAACAAGTTTATGATGATTGTTCTGATCATATAAAAATTGCTGCTGAGGGAGGAGGCTATTGGCTAGCTTTTGGTTGTGAGATTCCTAGAGATTTACCCCCTGAACATATCAGAACTATAATAAGGGCTACAAAAACTGTGGGAAAATATCCTATTCAAAAATGAAATCTATTTTTCATAAAGCCTTATATCTTTTAAAACAGAGTCCAATTTGGAAAAAAGACCGATAATAAGACCTAATTCTTTTTTAGATATTATTGCTCTCTCAAATATATTTTTAAAAGCAAAATATACATTTTGTTCTTTATAATTTCTTATTTTCAATTTTTCAATTAGATTATTTACGAATGAATAGAGTAAATTGCGACCTTCTTTACCCGCAAGTAAAACAGGATGCTCACCTCTTCCAATATTTAGCATATGGATTTTCTTGAAAATCTCGTATAGAATTATTCCGCAAGCATGAGATAAATTTAAAGCTGAATATTTATTACTCGTCGGGATTCTTAAAATAATATCTGCACAGCTTATTTCCTCATTTGTTAAGCCTCGTGATTCCTTCCCAAACAAAACTGCAATATTTAAAGGCATCTTGGATTTTGGAATTGACAAATCTTCAGGAAAAATCGCTAGTCTTTCAATATTTGTATATCTCTTTCCTTTTGCTGTTGTTGCTAAAACTAAATCGAATTTTTTAAGATATTCTGTGAGCTCGGTTATATGATTTTTATATTTATCAATCGTAATTATTTCAGAATTTAATAGAATCTCTTTTGCCGCCATTGCGAAACCTTGGGTCTCATAACTTAAAATGCGTTCAACAGCTTCTATAGGATTAAATATTACCAAATGTTTAAAATTGAAATTTTTCATTACACGCGCTATAGAACCTATATTTCCAGCGTGTTCGGGTTGGATTAAAATTATTTTAAATGATATATTTTTATAATCTTCATCTAAATATGTTTCTTGAAAATAACTGAGGTCTCTATAAATTTTTTTTTTATTCATTTCAGCTTCAGATTTATTTCATTTTTTATAATTTGTAATAACCAAAATAAAAAAAACTTAAAAATTTTTGTCCAGCATAACTATTTTTAAAATATCGTAAAATATCTATATTTTAGTCGTTAGACCATAAATATAAAAATATATAAATAATTTAAACCCTTAAAGAAATAATATATAGGATGCTAAAAGATACATACTAAAATTAAAATGGCTCAAAATATCCAAAATAATCTGAATTTTATTAACATATCTAACGAAGGAATGACATTATTTGAATGGAAATCTCCTCAATCTTTTAGAAGCTATATTTTAGATTTGAACATCGTTAAAGAAAATACGACTAAAGATATTTATTTTCATTTAAATAAAGGAAATATGAAAATTGTATATATTAGAAAAGGTAATCTATTATATACTATTGGCAGTAATCAAGAGACACAATTTCAACTTTTAGAAGCTATATTAGAAGATGTAGATAGAAAATTTCACGAAATCTGGGACATTGATGTTATTTTAAGCTATGGAAATGTTTCTGCTAATGTGTTCAAAGATTTTACGAGCCACGTGAATGAAATTATAGAAAATTTGGATGATTTGATTGAAAAAGTTGACGTATTTTGTAGAGTCTGTAAAAAAACTCTCCCGTTATATGTTAAGAAAAGTATGATTAAGAGCGCAACATCTTTTCCTGTTCCCCTTGTCTATCAACATAAAGGTCATGCGATAGTAACTTATGTGGATCAGAATTTTGTGGTTAGAGGGGTGGAGCTCGTAAATATCACGGGCTAAACATTTTTACTCTTAATTTTTTTATGAGAATAAAATAAAATGTCGGAAGAAAAGAAATCTAAAGAAGAATTTTTTTTTGAGGATATTATAAAGAAAGCTAAAACAGGAATTACTTTTCCTAAAAGCTTACGAGATGAATTATTTGAAGAAAATCAGGAAGTCTTTTTCAAAATGATTGTTCCTCAAGAAAAAGACAAAATTATACTTGAAATCATATCAGAAGAGCAAGCTAAACTGCTTTCAGAAAAATTAAAAACACAAAAACCAAAAATAAAAAGACCACAGCGACAGAAAATAAGTAGCATGCAAAAGGAATCCGCTAGTTTGAGCCCGAATTGGGGTGAATATTTTATTTATGATTTTGAAGCCAAAGACAAAATGAAACCAATTTTAGAATCTGCTTTTTACAAATTTGCTGAAAAACCTCCTAATCTTGAAGACGCTATGGGAAGAGTAAAATATTGTTTAATTTCTTTTCTAACATCAACTAAAACAGAAAATGCAAAAATTTACTACGCAGTACTCAAATTCTTACTCGATATAATCGACAGATTTAATCAGCCTAATTTAATTGATTGGATTTTTGAAAAAATAATACCACAAATAGAATCTAAGTTCTTATATGAATTAGCAATCTTAGATTTAGTAGAAACATGTTTAAAATTTAAACGCTGGGAAAAAGCTGAAATTTATATTTTTTATGTGTTAAAGAACATAGATGACTATCCGAAATCTGAAATGTATAATATAATAAACAGCTTCAAACAATTAGTGAAAAAAGTTAAATGGGTAGAAAGAACTGAAAAAATAGATCGATTACTCAAAGAGAAATTACTTGAATATGGAGAGAGGGCCAAAGATGTTGATTATCAGATTCAAATTGTCGAATTTCTAGAAGACTTAAATTACATTGAATTGGCTTACAAACTTGCCAAAGATATTCAAACAAGTTTACCTCCAAATAGTGTAAGAATTGAGGAGATTCGAAAAATAGTAAATAGATTACATTCTACACCAATAACAGAGCAAAAAGATAAAAGATAATCTTAATCAGATTTTGAATCATTCTCGCCCGATTTTTTATCGACTTTTTGAGCTTCTTTTTCTAAAATTTCCCGTTCTTTTTCCTTTATCTCCTTCCGTTTTAATTCTAATTCAACTTGGGATAATTGTTTCTCTTTTTCAATTAATTCTTCTTTCAATTTAAGAGCTTTCTCTCTTTCTTGAATAGCTTTTTTTTCGAGTTCTTTTTCTTTCTCTTCCAATTTTAACTTCTTCTTTTTAATTTCTAAATCTTTTTTCTTCAGTTCTAATTCCTTATCAAGAATGCTTATCTCCGATCTTTTTAAACCTTCGGGTATAATTTCTTTTCGGGCTTTTTCAATTAATTCTATTTCTTCTCCTTTCAGTAATTCCTTTTTTATTTTTAATGCTTTTTCTTTTTCTACTATAGCTTTTTCTTCCAGTTCTGTTACCTTTTCTTCCAAATCTAATTTTTCTTTTTTTAGTTCCATTTCTTTCTTTTTGAGTTCTCTCTCTCTCTCGAGAATTTTTCCTTCTTCTTCCTCTACAATTTCTTCAATTTTTTCTATTGTAACAATCGATTTTAGAACATCATCTATCCTATTCTTTAAAGCTTCGTTTTCAGGGCATTCCTTGGTATAATCAGTAAGAATGCGAGTTATAATTGATGGAGACTTTTTACCTATCGTTTTTAAAACTTGAATCGCTTTTTCTGCTACAAAATCCTTTTCATCCTTTAGTTTTGATGCTATCGCTTCAATGAGAGATTCTTGATCAATACTTATTTTCTCTCCCCCCAGCATAAATATTAACAATTGCAAATTGGCTTCTCGTACATTAGGGTCGTCGGAATTTAACAAATTTTCACTATATGGAAGAAATAAATCTCCCTCGTTCTCGCAAATATCTTTCAATAACAGCAAGAACGAATAACGTAGTAGTGGATCCCTTTTAGAGAGATGTTCTAATAAACCAGGAACATCGATAATATTGTGCTCTATTAAGAACCTGATTACAGTCTTTCCTCCATGGAGAGGTGAAATTGTTTCAATAACATTTTCTAATCGATCTATATAATTTTCTTCTGTAGACTGACCTAAATAAAACGAGATTTTATCTACGGTATCGTCAATTCTTCCTTCTCCAATCATTTGTTTAATTTTTTCCATTTTTTGTTGATCATTTTCGGTTTCTGTCATTTTATCACTCAATTTTTTTTTAAAAATCTGATATATGCAACTCGTAAAAATCAAAATGTAATCGATAAATAAAATTAAATAAAAACCTTAAATCTCTATATCTTAGCGAATGTTGTTTTCTTACACCAATATATTTATTCGTTTCTAAATTTAGATTTAATTTAATAACTAAATTACGTGTATACTCGTCAATATGTATATCTATTTCTTTACAAATTTCTATTAATGCATCAAGATCTTTTGGAAATAAATTCCAGAAATAATCGTCTAATTTTGACAAATCCCCTTCAGGATTAGGATTACTAGAAATATTAAATATCACATCCCTAGGCACAATTGCTGAGATTTCTACAAACTTAGAAGGATTATATTTAACCTTAAATTCAGGAAAGAAAAGTTTTCTGTGAAGTTCACATAAACCATACAATATCTCTAAATTGACAATATTTTCCTTGTTTGCATTACAAAGTGCATAATTTTCGTTAATAAAAATAATGTGGATTCTTTCGCTGTATTTGAAAATCAAATAACTGCCTGTTAATTGATAACGAAAGTCCTCCCCTCTATCAATTCTATCATCAAATATTTTGAATGTTTCATCCCAATTTTTAAATGATATGAATTTATTTAATTTCCTATAATCCCCATGGAAAAAAACGTCTAGAAAATCTATTAAATATAAATAAGCATCAAAAGGTTTGTAAACAACGGTCTTACCATAGAAATCCCTATATAATGTGTTTTTTTGAACACTATAGCAAAATTGAGGAAGATCATCTATGGTTAAATTGTTCTTAATTCTTAATTTAAGTAGAAAACGTCTGGTACACATCGGTGTCAACGTACACGCAATTCTATCGATTTGACATTCTTCAAAACATAATTTATCGATTCTGTTTATCAGTAAAAATAACATTTCTGAACTAAACTTATCATTTGAGATGTTTTCAAAAAATTTTATTAAATGGTTCGGATCTAAAGGCATATTCTTGAAATCGCAAAGATCAGATATTTACTGATAAAGGTTCTTAAAAATATTATAATAACAAACTTAAATATTTTTTATTATTTTTTAATAAGTTATTAAATGTATCCATGTGTAAAAGATTATTAAGGAAAGTAATTATTTTATTTTTGTCTAATAAATTTAAAATCAATTTACATTTCTATTGAGTATGTGAACATCGATCATTAGAAAGAATATAGGTCTCTCTGAAAAATGGATGAAAAAAACAATTCTGAAAAAAAGAAAAGATTCATATCTCCAAGCCAAATAAAGTTCACAAAAAAAATTTCAGTAAAATCACTTCCTAAAACAAGTGAGGAGGTATCAATGGAAAAAGAAGAAGCTCTGATTAAACCTATTAAAATTGCGGAACATGAAACAAATCTTACGGATGAAATCGAGGTAAATAAAGAATTTAATTTTATTAATGAGCTACAACAATTAATTGAAAAAAGAGGAAGCACTTTAAATTCAGGTTTATGCGAGAAATTTATATCTGAAATACTACGTTCTTTCGAAAAACCATTAAAATTTGAAGATCTTGAATATGCGGCAGAATGTTTTGTAAGAATAGAAAAGAATAAAGATTTTTAATATTTAAAAGAAAAAATAAAAAAGATTTATATAAAATTAGCTTCTTAATTTTGGCGGTGGAATATAAACCTTTCTCATCCCCTCTAGTAATGATATAGCTCCTTCAGGACAAAAATGGGCGCAAATACCACATCCAATGCAGTAAGCTTTGTTTACATCTGCTTTATTCTCATCATTTAATTCTATGGCTTTTACTGGGCATTTTTCTACACATGTTGTGCATCCGATGCACAATTCTTCATTTACTCCTGCTAAATAATTTGTTGCATTAATAAGAGGTAGTACTCCCTCTCTCCATAACTCGAATGTCGCACAGCAGTCCTCACAACAATTGCAAATACTTGTCTCATCTTTAGATAAATCTTCATGAGTGTGGAATGCTTTATGAACTAAACCTGCTTCCTCAGAATCTTTTAATATTTTTAATGCTTCCTCTTTTGATATAATTCGTCCAAATCCTTGTTCAGAAATATATCGAGCAGATTTTCCCATAACAAAACAATTTTCTCTAAGATCAGTTGTTTTACATCCAAGACCCAAAAGATCTTTATGATGCCGGCAGAAACAATGCCCGACGGCAATGTCATCAAACTTTTCTATTAATGTTTCTATTTTCTGAGCAGTGATTATTTGTTCAATTGGGGCCTCAACTTCCTCATTGACAGAGAGCTGAATTTCATTTCCAGATACGTTTTTATCTAAGAGAGCTACAGTCCGATCAATAGGGGGTAACTTTTCAAAAATGGGTGTGAACATATCTAAATGATCTTGAATAAAGTCTTTAACCTCATTAAATAATTTCTTAAAGAGAGTAGCAAACTTCTTTTCTCTTTCGGAATAGCTGAGTTTTTGCATGAAGATATATTCAAAAGGCCCGACCATCATTAAAGGTAATAACCTATAAACCATAATGCCTGAAGAACTAGGCTGATTAAAAATAACTCCTTTTTTAGCTAACGATTTTACATTTTTTAAGATATCTTCTTCTGACATTTTACTACTCTTTTTTAATTCTTCTATAGTTTGGGAACGTTTTCTTTTAAAAGCCATAATAAAATCTAATTCATCCTCCTCGATTAAAAGCTTTAAGATTTCTAAGAGTGTGTCATTAATGGGAAAAGGTAATAATCCCGCTTTTACAATTACTTGAGCAGCTTTTTTATATTTTACTTCTGACATTTTTATACAACAACTAATATATTATTGATACATTTGTGCGTGAAAGATAATTGTAAAGATAATTTATAATTTACTCAATATAAAATAAACCTTAAAATGCTAATTTCTTTATTCATTGTAAATATTGTATTGTTTATTAGAAAAAATATTTAAATTTTAAAATAGATTCATTCCTAAATATATTGAATACAATTAAAGAGGCGAGTTTTAATTATGAATGAAAAAAAAAGAAGAGAAGAATTAAATGAATTTGACGAGTTTCATGCTCCTCCCGTACCACCGCCTCGTAAGGAAGCCTCAATTTCATTAGATTCACCAACCTTGTCAGAAGTATTATTAGATAAGATAAAAAAAGTTGATTCTAAAGAATTTAAGACCGTAATTATAGATTGTAAAAGATGCAATAAAAAAGTATTAATTTCGATTCCTATAAAACCAGTTTTAGAATTGAAAAAGAGAGAAGTGCTTATTAATTATATTCATGAAAATAAAAAAGACAATAATATACATTGCCTAATATTTGAAGTCGATCACGATTTTAATATAATATTACCAAAGACAATCGACGTCATTATTTCAACAAAAAAAGAAAAAAATGATGAGGCAAAAAAATCCTCAGCTATTAGATATGTCTTAATTAAATGTGAAAAATGTAATGAAATTATTCATATACCAGTTCCAAAAAAAATAATTGAAGATTCCACATTACCAAAAACTCCCATTACTTATGTTCATAAAAGTAAAAACAATAATGAACCTCACTCTGTTGTTTTATACTTAGATAAAAATTTTGGTGATCGAGATACAAGATATCCAGATATTCTTATCTTATATCTATTTCCTTATTGGTTAAAAAAGAGATATTATTTCATATAAAAATATGTAAGATTTCGGAATTCTTATCTTAAATAAAATGATTAAATCTAAGACTTTACCCTCCTATTAATTACTTGGTTAATAATTAGTGTTTAATTATTTAATAAAATAGTTAAATTAGAAGATTTGAGATTTATAATTTTTCAAAGTTGATAATTTATGGTAAATTGCTTAATTGTTGGTCATGGAGCAAGAGAACACGTAATTGGAGAATCTCTAGTTCAGAGTGGCGCTAATTTATTTGCTTTTATGAGTTTTAAGAATGCAGGATTAGAAGATTTAAGCGAAGGGAAAATAAAAATTCATTCTGAAACTGATTTTAAAGAAATAATCGAATTTGCTAAAGCTAAAAAAATTGACTTTACAGTTATCGGCCCAGAAGCACCTTTATGCGTAGGAATTGTAGATGCTCTAGAAAAAAGTAATATACCTTGTATTGGTCCAAAAATAGAGGCGGCCCAATTAGAAGGATCTAAAATATTTACAAGAAATTTACTTGAAAAATATAAGATCCCCTCAAATGTAAAAAGCAAAAGGTTTGATTCAATGGACGGGGTAGAAAGTTATATTAAAGATATGGGAGAAGAAAATATAGTCGTAAAACCTGAGGGATTAACGGGTGGAAAAGGGGTAAAAGTTTACGGTGATCATCTGTTTTCAAAGAAAGATATTATAGATTATTGCCAAGAGCTTGTGAGAAAAAAAGATAGATTTTTACTAGAAGAAAGATGTAATGGTGAGGAATTTACCTTACAAACATTTGTAGATGGAAAGAAGGTAATCGGCTCACCATTAGTCCAAGATCATAAAAGAGCTTATGAAAATGACGAAGGACCAAATACTGGTGGAATGGGATCTTATTCTATGGAGGATCACGTATTACCCTTTATTGATGAAAAAGATGTTGATGAAGCGATTAAAGACATGGAAAAAGTTGTTGCTGCGGTAAAATCTGAAACAGGCGTTGAATATAAAGGATTTCTATATGGGCAATATATGAAAACTACTAATGGTATAAAGTTAATTGAATTTAACGCTCGAATGGGCGATCCTGAAGCCATGAACGTCCTTCCACTTTTAAAAACTAATTTTGTTGAAATATGTTGGGCTATTATTAATAGCAATCTAAATATCGAAGTAGAATACGAAAAAAAGGCTACAGTTTGTAAATACCTCGCACCAGAGGGATATCCAATATCGCCGAAAAAGGACGAATTAGTAAAGATAAACAGAGAGAAATTAAAAAAAACGGGAGCTAAATACTACTATGCTTCTGTTTACCGAGAAGGTGAAAATGTGTATACTACAACCTCAAGAGCTATGGGTGTATTAGGAATTGCTAGTTCTTTAGAAGATGCGGAACGAATAGCAGAATCAGGAGTTGGATGCATCGAAGGCAAATTATTTCATAGAAAGGATATAGGTACTTTAAAATTACTACAAAAAAGAATAGATCACATGAATTCGATTTTTAATAAATAAGAATAAAAGTATTTTTCTCTTTTTATCTAATAGATTTTATATTTTATATTCCTTAATTTATAATAGATTAAACCTATATTTAGCTTGAATTATGTCCGAATCTTGGCATGAAAAGAACAGAGAATTCAATGCATTAATAAAACAATTATTTCATAGTGAAGATTGGCAAAAAAGATCAGATGCTGCGCGTGAACTAGGTTTAATGAAGGATGGAAGAGCGGTCAATTTACTTTGTCGTGCGCTAAGATCTGAAAAAGATAAGATGGTACAAAATCGGATAATTGAGGCAATGGGCAGAATTGGAGATGGCAGAGCGACAATGCGGATTATTGAGAAACTTGAAGAAGATAAAAAACAAGGAAGCCTTGATAAATATCGAATAATTTACATTATAGAGTCTCTAATAAGAATAAAAGATAGGAGGGCATTATCATATATAGGGCAATTTCTTAGCAGTGATGATGAAGAAGTGAAAAAATTAGCGGAAGAAGCTTTTGATGCTATAGAACCAAATTGGCGCTATATTATTGATAAAGAAAGAAAAGAAAAAACAATCGAAGAGATCTTTAAAAGTTAATCTATACGTTAACCTGTAATAAACTCTTAATAAGTAAATTAATTAAGATTTCTTTTCCCTTTTAATTTTATGAGCAAAAAAAATGTTTGTTGTTGGGATTTAGAAGGACCAATATCAGTCATAGATTTTGCAGCCGAGATTGGGCGATTGTTAAATGAAAAGCCTGAATTGCATCTCCAAAATTATAATATGGGCGAATTTTTTATTATGATTTCAAATTATGATGATTATTTAATCGATACTCCTGGTGTTAAAGACACATTAAATATACCAGAATATCAACCTGGGGACACTCTAAGAATTATGGCCCCGTTATATGTTGCTTGTTTTTCTGATAAAGAATTAATTAATATAGCTAAAAATAATCTCGGTTTTCTCCCAGGCAGTAAAGATTTGATGGTAAAATTAAAAAAGAATTGGGATATTTATGTCATTTCAACTAGTTACACACATTTTGCTCATGTAGTTACAGGTTCTTTAAATATACCTCAAGATCACGTATACTGTACTGATTTAGACATTGAACAATTAAAAGCAGGTGTATCAAATATAGAAGATTCAGTAAATATCCTAGTAAAAAAAATTTTTAAAAAATATCTTAATAATAAAAAAAAGCTAGAAGTAGTTATAGAGGATCTAAATAATTTCTTTTGGAAAGGAGGAGAAACTGATTATATTAAAGTAATGAATCATGTAAGGGTAAGAGGAGGTAAAAGAAAAGAATTAGCAATAGAGGATATAACAAAAAGAACAAATGTACCTATATCAGATATGATTGCTTTAGGTGATTCGATTACAGATATTAATATGCTTCAAAGATTAAATGATGAGGGAGGGATTGCGGTTTCATTCAACGGAAATAGATTTAGTGCTGAACGCGCTAATGTAGCAGTAACTACACCAAATAACCTAGGTGTTTTACCTGTTTTCGAATCAAAGAGCGATATTGAACATTTTTTAGAAAGTTGGGAAGCGGAATACTCCAATTTTAAAAATAATCCTCAAAAAATTTCAAATGGATTAATTTCAAAACAGTGCAAAGATTATTTAATTCATTATAATTTCGTACCTGAAATTGTCAACTTGACCAATAAATCCAAAAAGCAATTAGGAGAAATAATCTCTAGACAAGAAAAAATGCGCAAACTTGTAAGAGGTTGGGCTGGTACTCTAGGTTAGATATATAAGTTTTTCATTTGAAATTAAAATGCTTCTTGAAATATTTTATTCCAAAAATGAAATATCGCAATTTCTTTATACATTTAACAATTATAAAAATGAAAATGAAACTTACAAATGAAAATAATGGTACAATTAATGTGTAATATAATATGGGTTGAACTTCTAATATTGATAAGAAAAAAGCAAATAAACAGATAAAATATATTGAGAGGATTATATTAAGAATGTAAAACTCTGTCATCTTCTTACTATATGATAGAAACTCATTATTATTTATTTTTTCATAGCAATCGCAGCAAATTAAAGGTAAATCTACATCGTAAATTTCTTTATAAAATATTTTATGGATGACTGTTAACATTCGATCAATTTTTCTGCCGCATAATTTACATAAAAACAATTTTTTTTTCTTTTGCCTTTTATATTCAATATCGTCTATTCTTGATCTGGAAAAATAACAGTTGTCATTTTTATAATAAGAACATGTCTTACAAGTTAATTCAAAATCTAAATACAACTCTTGAAAATGGTCTTTAGGTTCAATGAAATATTCGTATTTTGAATGTTTCTTACAAATTACTCGACCTTTATCATCAATCTCAAATGAAGGTTCTACATTTTCCATTTTAGAATATAAAATTAAGAGATTAGTTTATTTTAGATAATTTAGCGCTGTAAGGGCAAATATTTTAGTTGTGTTTATTAAATCTTCAATATATACAAATTCATTTTCAGCATGAACGTTATTATCCTGTCGAGAAGCGCCTATTAAAATAGTTTCAATTCCTCTTTCCTGAAACCAATGAGCATCTGTTGAGGGCAAAAATAATTTAAATTCTCTCTCTTCATTAAATACCACTTCTGTTGATTTTTTTACAGCTAGGGCAAAATCGGAATTCTCATCAATAATTTGTGGTTCAAATGAAATAGGAATTTGGACTGTAATATCTAAATCTGGGTCTTGTTTTTTCAAATCTTCCACATAATTCAAAATTCTTGTTTTAATACTTTCAATATCCTGTTCGGGAATTGTATTAATACTACAATGTAATAAACAACTATTGGGAACTGTAGTTATTTTCGTACCTCCATCAATTACCGCTAAATTTACACTACTAACCTTAGCATTCCAGCCTTTTGGTAGAGCATATTTAGTCTCTTTTCTCAAAAAAGTCTCCTTTAATTTCAATAAGAAGTTTATAATTTTAATCATTTTTTCGATGGCATTTATTCCTGAATAGTTACTACGATAAGGAGCTGGCAAGTCTGGAAATCCCAATCCATGAGCTTGTTTTCCATAAGTTATAAATGTTATATACATTGCCCCACCACAATATCCAAAAGGATAATTACATGGTGCATCACCTAATAAGCATGCGTCCCCTTTTAGAATTCCCTTACTTAATAAAAAATCAGCCCCTCTTAATCCACCAGTTTCCTCATCAATAACAGCAGTAAGGATTAATTCTCCATTAAGTTTAACGCCTGCTTCAAGTAATGCTTTAGTAGCAAAGATCTCTGCTGTTACACTGGATTTATCATCAGATGAACCACGACCATAGATTTTTCCATTAATTATTTTACCTCCAAATGGATCGTTTGACCATCCCTTAAAAGCCTCAATCGTATCGAGATGACCGTATAATATTAGAGATTTATCGTCTCCATTTCCTATTTCCCCTATCACATTATCTCTTTTAACTTGAGTTTTTAATCCTAATTCTTTAAACGCTTTCTCTGTAAATTTAGAAATCTCCTTATATTTTCTTGGAGGATTCTCGGAAGGAATCTGTACAATTTGTTGGTGAAACTTTACAATCTCATCCTTCATATTGTCAATTTTATTTAAAATCTTTTTTTCTATATCTTCCAAATAAATTACCTTTTTTTCTTTATGATTAACTTGACTCTGAATATATTAAAATAATCATTTGAATTAACTTTTCAAATAAAATAAAACCTTTTAATATTCTAAAATGTTATTTTTAATTATCATTTAATTCAAATGATTAAAAAAATAAAGATAAGAGAAAAAAAGTTGAAATTTTATGGTTGATGAAGCATTAGCCAATGAAGTAAGAAAATTGCGAGATGAAGGATTGGGTGAGCCTAAGGACCTGTTGAAAATTTTTGAGCTCATGAAGCAGGCATCTGCTGAAATTGATGATTTAAAGGAAGAATTAGAAGATATTGATCAATTTGTTGGGCAAATGGTAATAGATGACAAAGATTTTAAATGGTGGGCTAAAATTGGAGATGGTGTCTTTGATTATGGTGAGGGTGAAGGTGCAGACCCATCATTCACAATGTCAGCAAATTGGGATACAATGAGTGGCCTCATGTCAGGTGAAATTGATGGTACCAGCGCTTATATGTCTGGTGACCTTAAAATTGAAGGAAATCTTCAAGATACAATGGCATACGGCGAATATTTGCAATTTGTAGCAGAGACTTTACAAGAGCTTGATGAGCAATAATCCTATTATGGAATAACCAATAAAAATCATTTATTTTTTTTAGGTTTTTTTAAAATCTTCTTTTTTTTTAATATTATTATTTCTTTTTCAGTAATATCGTCTATACATAGATTTTTTTATTTTTAATGATATGATGAAATTAGTTGAATCAAATATTAATTTTTGAATATCGCTCAATTTTAAAATTAATTCTGCAGTTTTCTAATAATGATAAAATAAATTTAAAAAATTTTAATTAAGTGAAAATAATGACAGAACAAAAAATTAAGGGATCAGAGGAAAAATATCGTCAAATAATAAAACATTTAGATCTTGGTTATTTCAAGACTGATATAAATGGAATAATATTAGAACATAATCCAGCAGTGAATAAAATATTAGGTTTCGAACTTGATGAAAGTTTAGTAGGCTTATCAGCGAAAGATTTCTTCGGAAGCATTAAAGAATACAATAAATTCCAAAAAGAAATGACTAAAAAGGGAAGACTAAGGAGTTTCATCCACAGTGCTAGAAACAAAAATGGCGAGACAATTTTTTTACAAGCGCATTCACATATATATAAAAATAAGGAAAAAAATAGACTTGAAGTTGAAGGTACAGTATTTGATGTTACTGAAAAATTCGTTTTGGAGCAAAAATTAAAAGAATCCGAGCAAAAATATAGAAATATTATTGAAAATTCTAAAGATGCAATTGTTATAATAGGACTTGACGCAAAATTTAAATATATTTCTCCTCAATTATCCAAAATGGTAGGGAAAGAATATAATGTTGAAACTCAATTATTGACCGATGTTAATCCAGATGATATAGACTACTTAAAAGATATTTTGTCTTATGCTATTAAAAATAGGGACGTTGGTGCTTTTGGAGATTTTGAATTTCGAGCGCTACATCATGATGGGCATTATATTTGGTTTTCATGTTCGGCGAAAAATTACTATGATGAGGATGGAACTGTAATAGGATTCATTATTTTAGTAAGAGATGTGACGGACAAAAAAGAAGCCGAGCAAAAACTTAAAGAATCTGAAGAAAAGCATCGAGGAATTCTTGATAAACTTGAACAAGGGTATTATGAGGTAGATCTTAAAGGAAATTATACCTTCGTAAATAAATTCCATGCTAATTATTTCGGATATTCAAAAGATGAATTTATTGGAAAAAACTATAGAAATTTTTTTGATGAGGAAACAGGAAAAAGAATATTTAAAACTTATAATGAAATTTATAGAAAAAATCTTCCAAAAGGTATTATTGAACTTGAAACAGTAAGACCTGATGGAGTACGGCACATATTTGAGGCCTCAATCTATTTAAAACGCGATTCTAATGGCAAAAAAATTGGTTTTTACGGCACAACATATGATATTTCAGAAAGAAAAGAAGCAGAATTAAGAATAAAACAATCTGAAGAAGAATTAAGAAATTTAAATATAGAATTAGAAGAAAAAGTTAGGGACAGGACTAAAGAGTTAGAAGAAAAAAATATTGAATTAAAGAAATTAGATCAAGCGAAGGATGATTTTATTACGATGGCGGCTCACGAATTAAAAACACCTCTAATTTCTGTTGCTGGGTATACAGACTATATTTTAACTAAATATATAGACGAATTGAGTGTTGATGTTAAAAATGATTTATTGATCGTTCAAAGAAACATTGATCGTTTACAGACTTTAATGAATCAACTATTAGATGTTATGAAAATCGAATCCCATAAAATAAAGTTAAATTTGGAATTAACCAATGTTAGTAATATCATCTATAGGTGTTTACATGAATTAAATTATCTTTTTAAAGAAAAAGATCACGAAATGGTTTTGAATATAGATAATGAGATATTCATAAACATTGATCCTAATCGAATTTTTCAAGTATTTTCCAATTTAATATCCAATTCCACTAAATTTACTCCTAAAGGTGGAAAGATTGAAATCTCTGCCAAAAAAGATGTAATGCATTACTTATTTGAGGTTAAGGATAATGGTATTGGCTTACCTGAAGAAGATCTTGACCGTATATTTAAAAAATTTGAAAGAGTTAAGAATGATGATGAAAGTTTTCAAACGGGAAGTGGACTCGGATTATACATATCTAAAGGATTTGTAGAAGCTCATGGAGGTCAAATATGGGCGACTTCAGAAGGCTTAAATAAAGGTATGACGATTCACTTTACAATTCCTACATAAATTATATTTTTTAAAACTTTTTAAAAACATTAAAATTTAGCTTATTATAATTTAATTATAAATTAGCCATCTCTTAGTTCTTAATTTATATATTAAATGATTGATTATTAAAATAAAAAGTAAAAATCCCTTAATTAAAAATTAATAAATGTCAACATTAATAATAGCTGAAAAGAATAAAGCAGCTTCCGCAATCGCAGAGGCACTTGGAACAGTTCAAACTATAAAAAAATCAAAAGTAAATATATATCATGTTCCTTCTAAAGATATTTATGTTATTCCATTGAGAGGTCATATACTTGGATATAAAAATACCGATGAATTTAAGAGCTGGACTAAATCAATCCCTCGTGAGATTATAACGAATCCTCGTGCTATAGGGAAGGTTCCGATAGATTACGCAGGGCCTTATATTAATGTGCTAAAAGAGGTCTCTAATATGTGTGATAACTGTATAATCGGAACAGATGCAGATATAGAGGGATGTAATATCGGCTTATTTGATGCGCTTCCATTTGTTAAGAAAGTAAAACCCAATATTAAATTATCACAGTTATGGCTTAGTTCACTCCAAAAAAAAGAAATTTTACACAAAATGAATGATCTAATAGCTCCAAAATTTAGTTGGGGTGAATCAGGTGAAGCAAGGGCGATAATCGATGCGATTATTGGATTTTCCGCAACAAGAGAAATCACTAACGCTCTAAGACCACTTTTAAAAAAATTTAATATTCAATTTACTTCAATTGGACGAGTTCAAACTTCTTTATTATATTTAATCTATTTAAACGAACAGAGTATTAAAGATTTTATTCCTGAACCATTCTTTACAATTGACGCAATTTTAATCAATGATAGTCTTACAATTAAGGCTAATCATCGTTTGAATCCTTTTAAAAAAGAAGATGAGAGAAAAGCAAATAATATCTATCAAAAAATCAAAGACGAAAAAATTGCGATAATTGTTAATAATATAAAAAAGAAAAAAGCTAGAAAGCCGCCTACTCCACTAAACACATCTAAAGCGCTGATATTATTAACTAAAAATCTTAGAATTAGTGCCAATCAAGCGCTTAATACTATGAATGAATTGTATTTAAATAAAATAATATCATATCCGAGAACGGATAGCGACGCATACAAACCGGATTTTGACCATCTTCAATATTTAAAAAAATTTCCCTCACATTCTCTCTATGGAATGTATGTTAATAATTTATTGAAAGAAAATCGAATAACACCAACAAAAGGAAAAAAAGATGCTGGAGATCATCCTCCTATAACTCCATTAGAAAGTTTAGAACTTAAAAATTCTCGATTTGAAAATGATTATCAAAGAAAAGTGTATGATCTTTTAGCAAGGCATTATCTCGCTCTTTTTGGTAGAGAAGCAACGGAATCAAATACAAAATTAGAAATTGAAATAAAAGAGGAACCATTTACAGCACAATTTGTATCATTATTTTCTGAAGGTTTTCTAAAAATTGCTCCATTTCTCAAAATTAAATATGATTCGGATATAATTATTACAGGTAATTCCCTTCCCATTGAAAAAATTATGTATAATAGCAAAAAGACTAAACCTCCACCAAGATATACAGATACTGCCTTATTAAAATTAATGGAAAGAAATAATTTAGGAACAAAAGCAACTCGTCCTGTCATTATTCAGATTTTGCAAGATCGTAAATTACTTTATCGCCGTAATCGTCAATTTTTTATCAGTGATTTAGGAGAATTTTTAATTGGAAATTTGAAAGACATTTGGTTACCCTTCTTAGAACCAAATTTCACAGGATTAATTGAAGAAAAACTTGAAGATATAAAAGAACAGAGGAAAAATATGGATGAGGTAATCAACGAAGTCAAAAATTTATTTTTAGATTTATTTGATAAACTTTTAGAAAATAAGGAAAAGTTAAATTCAAAAGTAATTGATTTTGAAAAGGAGGCTCGCAAGGATTTGATACCCTATCCTCAGACCTCATCTATGTGTCCTTATTGTAAAACCCATCCAATGAAATTGGTTGCTCCATATAAAAAAAAAAGATTTCTTGCTTGTATGAACGATGATTGTATTAAAAATAATAAATCATATCTCTCAGTTCCAAAAACAGGTAAAATAAACATATTAACATCTTTTTGTTCTAATTGTGGATTTAATGTATTCAAAATTATTACACGAAAAGTTAATAAGACATATATATATCATTTATGTCCCAAATGCTGGACTGATGGATTAAAAGAAAAAATTGACGGTAAAGGATTTTGTTCTAACTGTGTTGATTATAAAATAGTGAAGGATGAATGCGTTGAAAAATAAGATAACTACTTAATAATGTACCTAAATTTTGTATATGCTGCCCTCGTTAATCCGATATAATTATCAGAAAGTTTATAAAAAGTCCTTTCGTTGTCTATTCGCTTTTCTAAAAAATTATTATTTATGTTTGTATTTAAAGAATTAACCATACTATCCAACGTAAGAGGGCCAATAAAATTATATTTTTTTTTAGCGAAAGTTATTAATTCTCTTTCAGAATGCCATTTACCGTCAAGGAGAGCCATAACTATCTCATTTTTAATAGGAGCCCTTATATCCCTAACTTTTTTAAACATATTAGCATATTCAGGTTTAAATTGAATTTTAATCAATGTTGACATATTAAATCTTTTTTCATCAAAGGGTTCCATATTATCACACCTTACATTGGAAAATCAACAAATTGATTAAAATTCTACATTGAAGTTGTATTTAGTATAAGCTGCTCTCGTAAGACCTACGTAATTATCAGAAATTTTATAATACATTTCGCCATCTATAATCTGTTTTTCGACGTAATTATTTTTAATCATATGATTTAATGAATTAATCATAGTTCCGAGTAAAACAGGACCTATATAATTATGTTGTTGTTTTTTTGCTAATCTAATTAAATCCTTTTCGCTATGCCATTTACCATCCAATAACGCAATAATTAAATCATTTTTTACTGGTGCGTCTATACTTTTGATTCTATTAAACATTGAGGCATAACTCGGCTTGTAATATTTCTTCATGAGAGGTGATTTATTAATATTATTTTCAGGAAGTTTTTCCAAATTTATACACCTAAAAAATTAAAGCTTTATTTAATAGATAAGAAAATGTATAAAATTCTATTATTTAATGCAATGTGATATCTCAATGATATCTAAATGACATGCAAGAAATATTATAATAGATTATCAGGGATTCCTTCTTTAAAATATTTCGAACGCGTTATCCAATTTTTAGTAAATTCTGGAATCATTGCTAAAATTGAACCTCCTACCCAAACTGAAAAAGTTCTTTCCCTCGGCGCGATGATTCTTATCCCTTGACTTTTTTTCTTCTGTCTTGCTAATTCTAATTCTAGCTCGCTATAAATCCGAGATTTGAGATTAGGAAACATTGAAGAACCTCCTGTTAAAAAAATGTTATTTAATAAATCAGAACGGATATCTAAATCACATAAATCGATGACTTCCATGATGGCCCTTGGTAGCGAAGAAAACTCTAAGTTTATTAAGGATGGTTTAAATAAAACTTCCGGAATCATGAATCTTTCCTTAGAAAGAGAAATTGTTGATCCATCTGGTAAAGAATATTGCTTCGAATAGTGTTCAGCTCTCTTAAGATCTTCATTATAATCTAAAGATACAAAACACGCCTTTTCTTTTAATACTCTTACCAAATCCTTTCTTATCGACGTATCAACTGGAAAACCTATTGATGCGACTAGCATTTCCAAATGTCGAGTTAAAACATTACCTCCAATATCTAAAATTTTAATTGGGTGATCTAATTTGAATCCTTCATAAATAGGAACAATTCTAGTACTACTATCTCCAATTTCAACAACTAAACCAGTTTGAAATCCACCTGAATATAGCGTTAACATACAATCCATTACAGGATAAAAAGCCATACATTGATAATGTTCCAAGAATAGTTCAAAAATCCTATTTAAATCTTTTTTAGGGAACAATGGATGGACGGCAAATAGCACATTAACAAGAGTGGGATCGACTCTTAAACTATAAAATATATAATCTAAAATTTTAGAAAAATAGTTCCAATCAACAATAGCTCCATTTTGAATAGGTGAATGTATTTTATATAATCCAAGAGACTGAATCTCGTCACCAACGTACAATTCTTGCTCACGATCACCGTACTGTCCTTCAAGATCGTGATATTTTGGTTTCCCAACTATAGTAAAAAACACTTGACTTGGATAATCTTCCCCTGCAAAACCACCTTTCGTGGAAAATTGACCAATGTCCAAAACAATAGTAGGATTACCCATATGATCAGATCAAATGATTCAGTTTGATTAATTCTATAAATATCTTAAATTTTATTTTTTAATGTTATACAAACAATTTTTTATCCTAATATATTTGCTTATAACTTAAAAAAATCAAAAGAGAAAACCGATAACTCTATTGATTTAGAGGTAATATATAGAAAAAGAAATCATAATAATCTTATGGTTTTTATTCTCCTCTCATTATCTTTTTTAAACGAGTTAGTTCCTCTAACATCTCATCCCTTAGTGAACCTAATCCCCCACCTACTTGAGCTGTTGTTGCAGTCGGAGCTGATGGCATCCCAGTGGCACTTGGAGGTCCACCACCCGCAGGGGCTGGAGCTCTTTTTGCATAAGCACCAAATGCAGCAGGGGCTTTAGGCGGACCAGTACCTCCTCCTGCACCTGGAGGAAGTTTAGGAGCAGGAGGTAGATCACTCCCGCGAGAAGGAGGACTAGCTTTCGCTGGAGCCTTTGGAGGTCCACCAATTGAAGGAGCTTTTGGAGGTCCACCACCTGATGGTTTAGCCATATCACTAGGAGCTGCAACTGCAGCTGTGGGAGTTGGACTTACTTGTTCACCTTCAGAAGGACCACTTAATAAAGTAAATAAAGTACTAGCGGCTGCAGTTTTTGCCGCGCCAGGAGTAGCAGCAACTTTCTTAGATGATGTACTCACTGTTTGAACTTCGCCTTCTGCGGGTATTTCTTTAAGATCTTTCTGAGCTTTTGATAAGGATTTTATAAATTCGTTGATTCCTTCAACAGTTCCTTCTAATTCATCAGCTAATCCTGATAAACCTTTTTTCAAGAAACTAATGACACGATTTATTTTCTTCTTCTCTGACACCACTGTTCGATCAAATCGACTAATGTTTTATAAAATATATTTTTTTACAAAGAATAGATTAATTCATATACTAGTATATTTTCCTTATATTTTTATTATATTAACATGTATATATATTTTTATTCATATTCATATTTTTACCAAAATTTCTCTATTTCAAGTGTTTCTCAAATCTGAAGAAAAAGATTAAAAATACATAATATTATAAATTATTAAATAAATAGTTTATAATAATTCTTATAAAATCGGTTATTTATTAATTTATCAAAATTAGATAATCGTTAATATTTGTATTTAAATGGTGTTAAAAACTTATGGCAAAGAAAGAACTTTTCATTAAAAGAGTATATGAAATAGTTAATGAATTGAAAATCCCATTAATTGACGAGAGAGTATATGAGAAGGTTACTTTTAACGCAGGCTCATCGATTGCGAATGTGATCTTCAAATTTGAGGAGGATGAGAGCGTAATCCGTGGATTCCTTGGATTGGCTGAATATTTTCATACAGTCGTTATCAAGCGTAAAGATGAATTTTTTATTCCTCATAGTTCACTTTTGTTTAGATTGATGAGCACATAAATATACACTTTTTTACTTTTCTTTTTTTTCTAAAATTTTAGAGTAATTTAATTTAGGTCCAAGATTTTTTTATATGATTTATTTTGGAACCGAATGAAAAAGAACAACCTATAGAAAAGTATAAGAAGCTTTCTATAAGAGAATTCTCTGGATCTCTTGGGGACTGGGGAGTCCTAATTCCATTTGTAATCGGTTATATAGCGATTGTAGGATTAAATCCTGCGGGAATTTTTATCTGCTTAGGAATTACAAATATAATACTAGGAATAAAGTATAATTTGCCTTTACCTGTTCAGCCGCAAAAAATAATTGGAACAGTTGCAATTTCTCAAAAATGGTCACCAAATTTAGTTATATCAACCGGATTTGGTACGGGGATAATTTGGGCAATTTTAGGATTTTCAAAGAAACTAAATAAAATTGTAAAAAGGATTCCAGTCATTGCAGTTCGAGGAATTCAACTTGGATTAGCATTAATATTAGGGTGGGCAGCAATAATAATGATAAATGACAATCTCATATTAGGCTTTATTTGTATTTTAATTATTTTGCTTTCAATCAAAATAAGAAAAGTTCCTTCTGCCATAATTCTTACATTTATAGGAATTTTTATCTTATTTTATACTGGTATAGTATATATATCTGATATTGCAGTTAAACTGCCCCAATTTGAATTCCAAATTCCCACATTAGATAATATATTAATAGGGATGCTTGTTGCAGGAATTGCGCAATTATTTTTAACGTTAACAAATGTAATGATCGCTACATTAGCTTTAGTTAAAGATTTATTTCCTGAAAAAGAAAAGATAATTGATGCTAATTCTCTAGCGTTAAATATGGGTATTATGAATTTAATAAATCCATTTATAGGTGGAATGCCTTTATGTCATGGATCTGGAGGATTAGCAGCACAATATGCATTTGGAGCACGAACGGGTGGATCAATGATTTTTGAAGGGATCCTAGAAATTATTCTAGGATTGTTCTTTACAGAGTTGCTTTTTTTGCTTTTTAATCAATTTCCTAAGGCAATTTTGGGAGCAATGTTAATTTACGTCTCACTATTATTAGGAAGAGTAGCCTTTAAGGATTTTAATTTGAAAGCTTTTCCTATTATATTAATTTCAGCGATTATATGTTTTGTACTAAATATAGTATTAGGTTTTCTTATAGGTTTGATTTTATACTTTATTTTTAGAAAAAAAATTGAGGAAAATAAAAAGAAAAAAGATATATCTGAAGATTTGAACAATTAATCCACATCAACAGTAATTTTACATTTATTACATCTTTTCGCTCCTCGAAATAAGGGATTGCCACACTCTGGACAGTGATATCTATTATCTTCTTCTTCTACAAACTTCTCAGTGCCTTTTTCTCTCCAAGTAGGAATCGTTCTAAATATTACTTTTTTAGCAACCGCCATCGGAAAATTATTAATAAATTTACATGGCCATTCATCACATTGATGACAACCATCAATTCCTTTTTGTTTTGTACATTTTTTAATGGCACATACCCGACATACAGGAAATACAATCCCATCTGAAAGACAGCCAGTACACGCTATATCATCAACCGTTTTTGCAAAGGCTTTATAAACTGGCAATAGTATTTGTTTGAATTTTGAATTATTATCTCTGTGAGCAATATAAATGGCACAGACGCCACAATACAAGCCACAAGGGGATAGGAGTTCTTTTTTAACTTCAACCATAATAATTTAACTATAATAATTTTATATCTTAAAAATAATGGAAATCAAATAAGTTTACTGATACTATGAATTTCTTATTTAATATAAAAATTCGATTTATTAATTATTTCCAGCACTTCAGATTCGGGGACGTCATACCAATTTTTATACGCATCGGCTACGGCAAATCTCCACACATTTCTAATATTGGGACAAAAAATATTTTCAATTTCAACTTCGCTTTCTATTTTTTTAACTGTGTGTAATGGTGCTGTTGGAACGGCTATAAATATTTTTTTTGGATTGTATTTCTTTACCATTTTTATAGCTGCTAGCATTGTAAATCCAGATGCTAATCCATCATCTAACATGAAAATATTTTTCTCATGAATGTTCTTTTCATATATTCTCGATAAATCTATTTCTTTATTATAAAATTTTAAGCGTTCTTTGATTTCCGTTTTAGTTAGATTTATAGCCTCATTAACTTCTATTTCAGAAAGAGATAATTGATTCAATAATGGTTCATTAATTAAAACGGATCCATCTGTAGTCACTGAGCCAAATCCAGCTTCAGTATTCCAAGGGATCTTAATTTTTCGGACAATTAACATATCATATTTTATATTAAACTTAGAGCAAAAGCCTTCTGTTACTGGAATTCCTCCATTAGGAATAGCGAAACAAAAGAATTTTTTAGGGCATTCTAACAATAAGTTAAATAGCGCTTTATCTTTTTCTTTTATTAACTTCGCTAAAATTTCTCCTGCTTTAAATCTAGATTCGTACCTTTCAAATTTCATTTATATTATTAATAAGGATAAATGATAATTTTAACATTATATTTGTCATAAAAGCTGTTTCATTAAAAAATACAGACTATATGTATTTTAACATTAGGAAATTTTTAATAAATTATACTATTAGAAATATTATAAAATTATGTCCGAACACCGTTTTATTTTTTCAAATGGCGTTAAAAAATGGAACAAAAAGAATCTAAAGGGAAAAGTAAGATCATCAAAGAAACATTCACCTCTGAGATTATCTCCATCATTGGAGATATCTTTGCTGGGATAATACTTTTGATGTTAATATTACCCTTTAAAAGTTTTCTTTTTTTAATAATAATCGTTCCAGCCTTATTGTCTCTTAGAGGAAATCTAAGTGGACCTTTTATTGCAAGAACTTCAAGAGATTTCATTATAGGAGAATTCAATAAAAAATCATTATTAGAAAATACATTAGCCACATTTGCCTTGTCTTTAGTTACAGGTTTTTTAATAGGTGTGTTTTGTATAATATTAAATATTTTAATTATCAAGATTTTTATTTTTCCAATTGAGATATTTATTCTTATACCTATCATTTCTATCATATTTACTATCTCTATTTCAATTCCAAGCTCAACCACCTTAAACTATATTGCTTTTAGATATGGATTTGATCCAAATAATATGGTCAATCCTATAATGACTGCCATTGATGACTTTTTTACAATAGTTTGTTTTTACATGACTTTATTGATTTTGGGGGTGCCATGAATGAAATATTTTCTGAAAATAATCAAAGAATCCATTATTATTGTTATTATTTCTTCATTATTTGGTTTGTTTTCAGGAACATTACTATCAACCAATCAAGAGATTTTATATGCTCTTCCAATTATGCTTCTAATATTACCTGCTTTAAATTCTTTAATAGGAGATATATCCACAGTTTTGGTGTCTCGACTTACATCAAGTTTATATCTCGGTATTATTAAACCAAAAATTCAAAAATCTAATCGATTAAAGGAAGATTTTTTCGGACTATTAATAACCATTTTATTGAGCTTGATAATATTAATTTTTATAAGCTATATTATTGCAATTACAACGGGAGTTAAGATTTTTAATCCATTCCTAATAGTTTTTATTTTAATAATCACTGTGTTATTGCTTTTTATATTTATGTTTGTTTTACTTTTCATTAGTTCAATTTATATTTTTAAAAGGGGTAAGGATCCTAACAACTTCTTGATTCCATTTATAACTTCATTAGCAGACTTTCTTACACCCCTTTTCCTAATAATTTTTATCATAATATTTATATAAAATTAAAGAATAGAAAAATATGAGTGAATTAAAGTAGATGCCGGCAAAAAAAAA
Organism: Candidatus Hodarchaeota archaeon; assembly: GCA_048887225.1. Lineage (GTDB taxonomy): Archaea > Asgardarchaeota > Lokiarchaeia > Sigyniarchaeales > SOKP01 > LW40-45. Next base: position 29,518 of record JBHLJY010000009.1, on the reverse strand, counting down.
GAAATTTAAATATCGGCCTTTATCCTTAAAAGATATTTTAAGGGAAATGAAGCAAAATATCGATTTAATGATCGATTTAGCTTATAGTGCGATTAAATTTGGTAGTAAAGAGCTTGCAGATGAAGCATATAAAATTGAACAACGAATCCATGAGCTTACATTCATCCTAAATACCCAGATTATTCAATCACGACCCAGAGGATTCGAAGGAGCTAAAAAATTGGAACCAATTGTTGTCTTAGGATATTCAATTGATAAAATATCTGATGCTCTTTCTGATATTGCTCGTGTTGTTTATGTTAATGCAGATATATCTCAATTTACACAAATCTTTTGGGATATCGTCCCTGAACCTATTGTTAAAATCATTGTGAATAAAAGCTGTGAATTTATAGGGCAAAATCGAAAGGATATTCATTTTAGGTCAAAACATGGAGTAGATTTAATTGCAATAAAAAGAAGCAACAAATGGCTTTTCAGTAAGGACGAAAAGGTTCTTGAAAATGATATATTAATTATTAAAGGTGAAATTCAACCTATTAAAGATGTGAAAAAATTATGTTGCGATGATGAACCTTTTTCATTTGAAATTGGAGATGAAGAAATCAAGTCATTTGAGGAATTTAAAAATCCAGAGATTATGGAAAAACTCGAAGAATTCAAAAGGAACTATGTTTTAATAACAGATATTTCTGAGACAATGATTGAATTAGCATTTGCAGCATTATTTTTTAATAATTATGAAGTTGCGGAAGATATTTTAGAAATAGAAGAATTTATGGACGGATTAAATATTGCTTTTGAAAAAGACTTATTGGATCTAGCTCAATTGTTTGAATATCCTAGAGATCTTACAGGAATAATGAGAATTGCTTTTTCATGTGAATTAATTGCTGATGCTGCGGCAAATATTGCGGAAAATATAGTTAAAGGATTTGAACCACATAGGATATTTCAATTAGCAATTGATGAAACACAAGAAATAGTTGTAAGAGAATCTTTATCGGAAGATTCATTTTTTAGAGGGAAAACTTATAATGAGCTACAAGAAAGTCGCTATAAACGTGGTTTTCATATAATTGCTTTAAAGCGAGAAAACAAATGGATATACAGTTTTAAACCAGATTTTGTGTTCGAAAAAGGAGATTTACTAATTGGTTTGGGACCAAAAGAAACCGTAGATCAATGGCGGAAATGTGTTCATCCAGAAAAATTTAGAGATTAATAATTAAATTGGGAAAAAGATTATGAGTAGTGAAAAAATGAAAGAGATTTTTGACGAAACTATGAACGAAATAGCTAGTCAAATAAGAAAAAATTCTAATGTTATTAATAAAAACGATATTGTGTATTTAATTGATTTAATCCTTCAAGTTAGAAACAAAAAAAATAAAATATTTGTATATGGCGCAGGTAGATCAGGATTTATAGGGCGATGTTTTGCCCAAAGATTAATGCATTTGGGAATTAAATCTTGTTTTGTTTCTGATGCTGTTACATATCAATATACAAAGAACGATTTACTTGTTTTAATTAGTGGAAGTGGAGAAACAACTTCTTCAACAGCAATTGCTCAAAAAGCTAGAGAAATCGGTGGAAAAATTGCTCTTTTAACCGCTAATATAAATAGTTCGATTGGAAAATTATCCGATTGTGTGATTAAAATCGAAGGTAAAAGCAAGGACTTAGCAGTTTCAAAAATTACATTTGCACCATATACGAGCTTGTTTGACATTTCAGTATTATCAGTTTTAGATTCAATTGGTGGTGCTTTAATGAATGTATTAGGAGTTACAGAAGAAGATATTGATAAAAGACATGCTACTATAGAATAATAACTTCGAATTCAGTAATCCCTTAAAAAAGCAAAAAAATTTAAGAACTAAAAAACATAGCTATTTTGAATAAAAATTATGGATTGATTTCATTATGATTCCTAGGTCTACATTTGAAGATTTAAAAGGGCAAAAGATAAGAATATATATAAAAGATTTAGCAGATCCACACTGTGTCCATTTAGGGAAAATTGAGACAATTACGGAACATATAATAATATTCAGAGATGAAGATCATGATAATTTAATATATGTACCTATAGAAAAGATAATTTTAATCAAAACTGCTTAAGATAAAGATTCATATGATTTTTTTTTCCCCCCTTATAAATCAACGATATTTAATAATAGAAAAAGTTAATCTAATCTTGTATTTGATAATAAATTATTTTGATATAGTAATTTTAATTTAATTTTAACAATCTTGCGTTTGCTTTAGTGATTTATATGAATGATTTGATTGAAGTTAAGATTATTCCTCCTCCTTCAAAAAAGGGGAAAGGAGTATTTGCCAAACAAAGAATTAAAGAAGATATAATCATAGAGATGGCCCATGTTATATTAATTCCGAATAAAGAATATGAATTAATACAAGATACCATTCTATGGAATTATTTTTTCGAATGGGATGATCCAAAATATGATGGAGAATATCAAGCAGCTATCGCATTAAGTATATGCCAATTTATTAATCATTCTTTCAAACCAAATCTAAGATATGAATACGATTATTCGAATATCGCAATAAAATATATTACTATACGTGATGTAGAAAAAGGTGAAGAATTAACAGTTAATTACAACGGAGTTGTAGGCGATCAGAGTCCTGTCTGGTTTGAGGTGGAATAATAATTGGACAGTCTACTTTTTTCTTAAAGACCTGAGTGTTGCTAGATTCATAATATCTTCTTTCATATCTTTACCTTTTGGAGTCTCTAATATACCGGGATGATCTTTAAACCTTCCATCGTTAAGAAAGAAGGCAAAAGTTTCTTTTCCGATCTTTCCTTGTCCGATATGAGTATGTCTATCAATTCTTGAACCACATTCTTTATCGGTATCGTTTAAATGGAATGCAAACAAATATTTCAATCCAATTATGTCATCAAATTCCTCCCACATTACATTATATTTTTGTTTAGTAGTATAATCATAACCAGCCGCAAATGAATGTGCTGTATCAAAACATATTCCAATTCTATTTTTGTTTCGTATTTTGTCTATAATAGTTTTAAAATGATGAAATTTGTTGCCTAAACTTTTACCTTGTCCTGCTGTTGTTTCGAGTAATATGATTACTTTTGAATCTTTTGTATCATTTATTAATTTGTTTAATTGATCAGCAATTTTAGCCAGAGCGTCTTTTTTTGAGATTTTATCTTTCTCTGCGACAGGAATAACACCTGGATGCATATTTTCAAATTCTATACCTAATTGATCTACTTTTTTAAGCTCATCCAACATTGCATTATAAGATTTTTCTAGTTTTTCTTCTTCAAAACTAGCAAGGTTTATTAAATAACTATTATGCGAAATAACTGGCCAAATCTTATTTTTGAAATCCTCTTTTTTTTTAAGAAAATCATCAATATCCTTTTTTTCAAGAGGCTTAGATGACCATGAACGAACGTTTCTGACGAATAATTGTATTGCTTCACATCCTAGTTCTTTCCCACGAAGGAAAGCCATGTATTTTCCACCAGTGACAGACATATGAGCTCCAATTCTCAATTAATAAACACCAAAAACAATCACACTTCGGAATAATAAATATATCATTGAGATTTCTTTAAAAAAATTACTAATTGTTAAAAATTTTAGAATATATATTAAAAATATCATGCAAAATATCCAAGCAAAGAAAGAAAGCTTAATGCGCCTATTAGGAATGATATTAATCCTTTTTGGATTGCTAATAACGCTAATATTTGATTATGTTTTCGTAATGACAAATCTTTTGCTATATCTGATAATTCTCTTAATCATCATTCCATGGTTTTTATTAATTATTTTACTGAAGCTCGAAAAGAATTTTATAGTTGACCATGCTATAATATTTTTTAGTATATTATGTGTTTATACTATAATAATAATACTCGAAACATTCCCATTGAGTCCGAATGATTCGACAACGTTATTAATCATAATGTTGGTGATATCTGATATAATGCTACTGATATGCTGGCACTTCTCCCTTTCCATTTACAAGAAAGAAAAATTACTTTTTGTTTTATGTGGAATTGGATATCTCGTAATAACACCATTCTTTCGAATTGGTTCCCTTATGATTAACTTGCCTTGGCTTCTCAATCATGTTCCAATAACACTTGTTCTTTTTGGAATAATATTGATAATTTTTGCTGAGTTTAAAATGAAGAAAAAGGGCTTGTTAAACTATATATAAATAGATGAATAGAATTTTTTTCAGCTTCTATTCGTTTTATTCATCTAATTTTTTCCAGAATTCTTTATAATCTTCTTTAGAAATAGTAACGGTTTTTTTTATCGGTTCTGATGGTTCCTTTCTGAAAAATTCAGGAAGATCATTCATATCTTGAGTAATTCCTGACTTCTCATTAAATTCGAGTTCGTTCTTAATAATGGCTTTACCGATGCCAATGATTTCGTCAACAGATAAATTTGTTCCATACATGGCGTTGATTGCTTTTGATACTAGCTCCATATTCCTATAGCTTGGACCAATAAAATAACAAACTCCCATAGAATCTAAAACTGTCGTGAAAATCTGTATTTCATAGGATAGTTCCAATTTATGGTCATTTTCAGTAAGTTCTCCATAATCTCTATTTTCTCTCGCTACCCTTCCTGCAATAACGGCTCCTGCCGTATGATCTGCTCCCATAGGAGAAGTAGCGTATGTTACACTCATTCCTTTGAAGACCCTTGCGTCATAACCAGATATCCCTTGACCTTTTACATGAGGGATTCTTTCAAAACCAATTTCGCTGCCTAAATGACATACACCATTTCCATAAAGTTTTCCTATTTCGGTTCCCTTTCTTATTTCTTCTAAAATCTTAAATACTTTTTCAGCATCTCCCCATTGGATTCTACCCGAATCCATAGCAACACCTATTGTTACACCGAATTCAATAGTATCTATACCAATGTCATCACATAAATGATCTATCTTTGCAAGACTATCGAGGTCGTTTATCAAACAATTTGAGCCATTTAATGCCATGGTCTCATATTCCAAGCTTGAGGTTATGTGATTACCATTCTCATCGACTATTATATTTGAACATTTTATAGCACAGGTGGGACAGCAAGCAATACGCTTTTTACCTCCTCTAGCTAATACAAGCTCATGTAATTTTTCTCCTGAAATTTTTTCAATGTCTTCATAGGAACCTTTTCTAAAACTTTTTGTTGGGATAGCTCCATATCCACTCACAGCTTTCATTAACAATGGTGTTCCGTACGTTGAAAATACCTCTCTTGATTCTGCTAAATATTGAGCAAAAGGTTTGGTAAGTTCCCTAAATCTTTTAAGATCATGAAACTTTACTTTTGAGCCTTTTGGTGGAATTATAACAATAGCTTTAATCTTCTTCGATCCCATTACGGCTCCCAATCCACCTCTAGCAGCGTGTCTACTCGGGTATCCTTCTAAGTCATTCGCACACACAGTCGAATTCTTCAGCATCATTTCACCAGCAGGTCCTATCGAATAGATGCCAATCCTTTCGCCATACTTTTTTCTTAATTTTTCATGTAGTTCATAATTCCCTAATCTATCATATCCTTTAGCACTTTCAAATTTAGCTTCATTTTGATCAATTAAGATAAGTGTTAAATTCTGGGCAATTCCGTCTAATACTAAAGCCCTAATCCCAGAAACAGCTAACATGATTGATGGTCTACCTCCAACATTAGCTTCTTTTATCCCATTTGTCAAAGGGCTTTTAGCTCCAACAGAAGTACGGGAAGAATTCGGAAAAGGACTTCCAGTTAATAATCCACTGGCAATAATAAGTTTATTTTTGTTTCCTAATGGATTACATAATGGATCTACCTCATCGTGAACTATTTGAGAACTTAAACCTCGTCCCCCTAGAAGAAAATATTTCGAATCGCTTGTAATATTTTCATCTTCAATTGATTCTGTATTTAAATTAATTCTTGTTAATCTCATAATTAAAAACTAAAATTTTATTTTATTTTTGTTAATCTTTTTAGTTAATTTAGTACTTTTCATAATGAATAATTTCCTCAAGTGATTTTCGATCCGTTATTTCACCTTTCAATTTGAGTGGATACCCTAAAGGCGTTAATCCTAAAACTCGAAATTTTTTAGGGATTTCTAATATTTCCTTTATTTTATCCTCTTTAAACCACCCAATCCAGCAAGATGCTAAACCTTCGGCTGTAGCTGCTAAAACTAAATGCTCAAAACAAATTCCAAAATCTACTGTGAAATATTTCAACCCGTTAATGTTAGCCCCAGAACCATTTTCAGCAATAATTCCTATAATAAACAGTGGTGCTGTTGAGAATTTTTGTTTCTGACCAATAGCCTCCCATATTGCTTTTACTTTATTTGGCTCTTTAACAATGATATAATGTACTCCTTGCTTATTTGCCCATGTTGGAGCTAATCTCGCTGCATCTAAAATCCTCTCGATTTTTTCGCTTTCAGGCAGATCAGGCTTAAAAAATCGATAACTCCTCCTCTTTTTAATTACATCATAAAAATCCATCTTAAAATGCCTCGTAATTATTTTGATATTAATATCTTTTAATTAATTTTTATTATTAATTTCTATTTCAAAAAATTTGTTTTTTAAAAAATTTTGAACAAAATGAAAATTAATTAAGATATAATTGAAAAATATAAAAAACTCAAATGATCTTCTAATTAAATAGATAAACAAATTACAAACAAATCGCATTTTAACAAATAAATTTAAATATGTAACTCGTGTAACATAATCTTATCAAAAGAAGATCAAAGCGAAAATTTATTGAACATCGAAATTCACATTCTTTTTCACGAAAATTCTAGTGATTTAAAATGAATTATCAACAACGCGAATTTTTAAGAAATAATAGAAATAAAGATAATCTTGATGATCATGATTCACTTAAGACAGAAGGATGTTGCAGTAAACCATCTATTCAAGTAAGAGATGGAAATCGTCTTTGTTTAAATTGTGGTATGATTTATCAAAAAGAATTTGTTGGAAATGAAAGACGTGCTTACACAGTAGAAGAAATCCAGAATAGAAAACGTACCGAACCTCGATGGAGAGACTTCGGCCCCCGTACTATGCTACCCAACACTAAAACTGATTCAAAAGGCAAGTCAATTGGTGCAAAAGAACAAGCTCTTTTTTCACGGTTATCAAAAATTCAAAATTCGTTAATCTCGAGTATTGAAAGGAATTTTTGGGAAGCAAAACCGAAATTAAAAATGCTTTGTTCTAAATTAAATATCCCTGAATATATCTCTGATAGTGCGTGGAAGATTTATTCTCTTGTAGCTAAGAAAAAACTTACAATGGGAAGGTCAATTAATGGTTTTATTGCTGGAGCTCTTTATGCTGCTATTAGAGTTCATGATTTCCCACGTCTACTTGATGAAGTTTGCGAAGCGTCATTAACACCTAGAAGAACTGTTCATAGAAGTCTTGCTATGATTATCCGAGAGGTATTATCTGAATTAAATTTAAGGTATCAACCCATTACTGCTGAAAGTTTAATTTTTCGATTCGGGAATGAATTAGAATTACCAATGAATATTCAAAAAAATGCCATTACCATGTTGAAGCAAGCATCTCAAAATGGTTTAAAGAGAACAGGAAAAGATCCAAAAGGTTTGGCTGCGGCATGTATTTACATAGCAGCTAAAGACGGGGCTGTGCGTAAAACCCAATCACGAGTCGCGGAAATTGCAAAAATAACAGAGGTAACACTTCGTAGTAGAGCAAAACAAATTAGAGATAAGCTAACCTAAAAAAATTATTCTCTATTATTATTTTAAAAATTATTTATACTTAGCTAACCTTCTTTTTCTTGTTTTTGAAGTTCCAACGACCAATGTAGCCCTAGGCCTCCAAAAACTAAGCCACTCATCAAATAAAAGCAAACCACTCCAATAAAAAAGAACCAAATAACACTAATGTAAAAAGGACCAAAGCTAGAACTAAAAATAATATGTTGGAATGTTCTTAATTTACCGCCGATATTAATTTCAGTTCGATTTAAAAAAGTTATATAACCCAATTTAACATAAGAAAAAATTAAAATTAAAACTCCTAGCATAAGCATATTTTTAGCTCTGAGTTTATTATCTACAATTTTTTTTGAAGAAATTTTCAAAAAAAGAATTCCAACTATTAAAAAGAAAATGATAGATATTATGATAAAAATAAATAATAGAGTTCCCGATAATGGAACGATAGTTGAGTTGAAAATAAATTCCTGAAAAAGCATGTTTTTACCATATAAATTTATTGTGGTATTCATAAGCAAATAAATATTAAATAACTCTATAGCTGAAAGAATTATAAAAAGAATACCAAAAATTACAAGAATTTTCCTATATCCTTCTTCTAACCATACCATATTTTTTTACCACTTTTTTTTTCTCAATTAAAAACAAATTAATAATTATAATTTGATCGATTTCTTATAAAAATTCTTATAGAAATTTTACTTTTATTGCAATTGAAATTATAATAATTTAAGATCAAAAAATTTTTTTAAATGGGCTATTTCTTTGAAAAAACTGAGACAAAATAATTCAAATAATGAATGTCCTCACAAAAATATTAAAAGTGAGGGCGGATTTCTCGTTTGTCAAGATTGTGGTTTAACTATAGATGATAATTACGAATTTGATATGCCAATTAATAGTCAATATAAAGAGTCACAATTAGATTATGAGCGAAACATAAGAATAAGAGATTCAAAAGCTATACAAGATCCTATTATCAAGCAAAAATACGATAAAATTCAGATGCTCGAAAAGTGGTATAGAGATTACGAAACAAGTTTTACAGAACAACGAAAAACGATTGAATTATTGAAGAATTATGGATTTAATATTGATCAAGTAAAATTTCAAGCAATAAAAAAAAGATATCTCAAATTTAATAGAAAACACCGAAGAACATACCAAAACATGGTAATTATTTTTCTTGCAATTATATGGATGGAAATTAAAGAAACTACTAATGTCCGTATAGAACAATATATAGAAGTTTGCAACGAGTTAGGACATAAAATTAATAAAAAGATGCTTAATAATGCGATGCTAAAAGTAAAAAAGACTGAGAAAATGTGGAAAAAGTTAAAGACTAAAGCAGATATTGAAAAAGAAATAAAAGAAAAAATAAAAATCCTATTTCAAAAAAATTTAAATAACATTTCTTATGACAAAGTTAGATATTATATGCCTGATAAAGCTGAATACGATAAATTAAAGATTGATATGCAATTACTAGCTGATAAATTGCTTAAAAAGATCTCTTACGAAGAATTAAAAAATTTTAATTATAAAGCATTTACAGCTGGATTAATTTATTACATAGGACAAACTTTAGAAAAAGATAAACGGAAAATATTTACGCAGAGTCTTATTGAAGAGTCAACAAGTTTTTCAAGTACAACAATACGAAAGAAATTTCACATTTTAAAAGATATTTTAGGAGTGCCACAAAGTCAAAATCATTTAGTAATAAATTAACTCTTATTTCTTATAAAATATAATGATTAAATTGGAAAATAAATCATTATTAAGATTTAATACATTTAATAATTATTATTAGGTTTTTTTGAGTATATTAAAAAAACATTATGTCTCTAGCAAATACTACTAATCAAAATTATTATAATAAACATATAGATGAATTATTAGCAAGATTTAATTCTGATTCCGAAAATGGACTGCAAACTTTAGAATTAGAAAGTCTTTATAGTGAATATGGATATAATGAACTCCCAAAAATTAAAAAATCTATATGGAGAGTATATTTAGCTCCAATATTTAATTTCTTAATAGTAATTTTGATAATCACAGGAGTCGTTGTTATCATTCTTGGAAGTCCAGAAAGCACAATAATCACTTTTACTGTTGTTGGTATGAACTCATTTACCGCAATAGTGCAACAATTCAGAGCGCAAAAAGCATTAGAGTCTCTAAGGCAAATCTCAGCGTTAAAAGCAACTGTAATAAGAGATGGAAAAAAGTTTGGGCAAGAAATACCCACTAGAGATCTTGTACCTGGAGATATTGTAATTTTAAATCAAGGGGCAAAAATTCCTGCAGACGGACGAATTCTAGAATCTATGAATCTAACCGTTGATGAAGCTCCTTTAACGGGAGAAAGTGAACCAGAAGAAAAAAATAACATGATTATTGAAAAACAAAATGTTCCTATTCAAGATCAAAGCAATATGGTTTTCATGGGTACGTATGTTTATACTGGGAGAGCCAAAATTTTAATAACAGGAACAGGCATTAACACAGAAATAGGAAAAATTTCAAACCAGCTAAACGAGATGGGAAGTATTGAGGATATCCCCTTAACTCATAAATTAAACAGATTAGGATATATCTTAGGAACAGTTGTTATTATTAACCTTATTATTCTCATCGTATATAAATTCTCAATTTTAATCATAAGTGACCAATTTTATGGAGACTTTATCAGTGAGGCCTTAGTAAGCTCAATCCTAAGAGCAATGAACATCATGCCTATTAATTTACCACTTTTAACAACTCTCGTTCTCGTTACAGGAGTTCTAAATATGGCGCAAAATGGAGTAATTATTAAAAACTTATCTGCAATTGAATCCTTAGGTCGTGTATCTGTAATATGCTCAGATAAAACGGGAACCATCACTAGAAATGAAATGACTGTTGAAAAATTTTGGATCAGTAATGAGGAGTTTGAAGTTACTGGATCAGGATACGAAGCTAAAGGTGAGATCCTAAAAGAAAGGAATCCTATAAGTTTGAATAATAATCCTACCTTTGAAATATTTATTAAATCTATTGTAGTAAACAATAACGCTAATCTTATATTTGAAGATGTAAAAGTTAAGGTTGGAGAAACAAGAGAAAAATCAGTTAGAAGAGCATTAGGATCTCCAACGGAGGCTGCTTTATTAGTTCTAGCAGAAAAAGCAGGGTATATCCCACAAGACATTAAAAATAAATATGAAATAATGCATGAATATTCTTTTAGCTCTGAATTAAAAAGAATGACAACAGTATGTAATGTATTTGAAGAAAAATATGAAATCCTTTCTTTTACGAAAGGAGCTCCCGAAAAAATTTTAAAGATATCCTCCGAAATTGAAATAAATGGCAAAATTGAGCCATTTAATGACAAATTGAAAGGAGAAGTTTCAAATCTAATAAAAGATCGTGCTAATCAAGGATTTAGAACATTGGCTACTGGTTATAGAAAATTAGAAGAATTTGAAAAGCCAAATAGAGAGAAAATTGAGAAGAAACTAATATTCTTAGGTTTTGTCTCTATTATGGATCCACCTCGAATAGGCGTTAAAGAAGCTGTTGATGAATGCCAATTTGCGGATATTAGAGTTATTATGATAACAGGCGATCATCCTGCTACAGCTAAAACTATTGCTGCAGAAATGGGAATTTTCAAAGAAGGAGATAAAGTAATTGAGGGGAGGGAAATTAAAAATATTAGCCCTGATGAGTTTTATAAAGTATCTGTGTTCGCAAGAGTTGCTCCTGCCGATAAGGAAGTAATTGTTGAAAAATATCAAGCTCAAGATAGAGTTGTAGCAATGACGGGAGATGGTATAAATGATTCTCTTGCCTTAAAAATGGCGAATGCAGGAGTAGCTATGGGTATAACAGGTACGGATGTAGCAAAAGAAACGGCAGACATGGTAATCTCGGATGATAATTTCACTTCAATCGAGCAAGGCGTTAAAATAGGGAGAGGACTCTTTTCTAAAATTAGAACCTTAATTTATTTTTTTATATGTCTAAATATTATGGAAGCTGTGATATTTTTTGGGTATGAATTTTTACCTACTTTTGAGTTATTCAGTTCAGAATGGCAGCATATCTATATTTTTGGAGTGGTTCATTCCCTCCCATCTTTAGCTTTAGTCATAGATAGGCATCCAAAAGATATTATGCAAGAACCTCCAAGAGATGAAGAAGAATTATTAAACAAAAATATGTGGAAAATGTTATTATTGCAAGCTTTCTTAATGGGGATAGGATTAATTATGGCGATTCAATTTACTCTTTGGGGTGTTATCCAATTAAACGGATGGAATTCAAACGAATATTTTTTACTTAGTTATATTCCAAAAGGCACTTCAGATGATGAGCTAGTGGCTATGAAAGCAAGGACAATGTTCATAACTACGCTATATATCGTTGAAACAATGTTTATATGGACTTTTAGAAGACCTAACCAGTCAGCGATAAAGAGTGTCAAGGAAGAAGATTTTGGTATAATATTATTTATAATTTGTATAATTACATTATCTCTACATATTTTAGTTGTATGTTTCTCCTATCTGTTTAATAACTTTGTAAATAATACAATTCGCTTTAATTTTCAATTGAATTTTATATTTTTGAGCGCTACAGATTGGTTACTCTGCATCTTATTTGCCACTCCTGGAATAATTGGAATTGAAATATTTAAATATTACGCCAGAAAAAGAGAAATAATTTTTTAATATAAATAGATTTTATTGAAAAAGAACAATTAAAAACAATTAATCTTATTGTCTTATTATAAAAATTATATTTTTCAAAAATTTTAACATAATTATTTTGTCTTGTAATGACAGTTACGGATGAAAGCCTCATAGAACAAAATTTTCATACCTTAGATTTAGAGGAGATCTATAAAAAATTCAAAACTGATCCAAAAAACGGTTTAAGCGTAGAAGAAGCTGAATTAAGATTACAACTATATGGTCCGAATGAAATTCCTAAGGTTTCGAAAGGATTCATCAAAATATATTTAGCGCCGTTGTTTAATTGGTTGATTGTTATTTACCTCATAGGAGCTTTAATTCTATTTCTAGCTTGGTTCTTTGGAGAAGGCGGCAATATGACGTTCATTTTTTTAACATTAGGTATAGTTTTTTTTAATTGTTTAATTGCTATATTCCAACAGTACCGGGCAACTAAAAAACTGAAAGCTCTTCGAGAACTCACTGCTCCGACCTCAACAGTAATTAGAGAAGGAGAGACGAAAGAAATTCCCACTAAACAGATTGTACTTGGAGATTTATTATTTTTAAACCAAGGAGATAAAATTCCGGCAGATGCAAGAATTATTCAATCTTCAAATTTAGAAGTAAATGAGGCCGCTTTAACTGGTGAAAGCGAATCTGTAATTAAATTTCAAGAAGGTGATGCATTAGATAGAGCAAATATACCGATAGGAGACCGCAAAAACATGATCTATTATGGAACATATATTACGACTGGAAATGGAACAGCAATCACAACAGCCATAGGTGGAAATACGGAAATAGGAAAAATTTCACGGGGTTTAGAAGAAGCTGGAACAAGTGAAATTCCTATTAGAAAAAAAATGAATAATTTTGGAAAATGGTTAGGGTTATTAGTTATGGTATTTTGGTTCATAATTCTAATGTTGATATGGATTGGAAGCGGTTATAAAAAGTTGGAGATAGTCAAAAGCCTTAATTCCGCTATGGATATTATGCCTATAAATATTCCCCTCCTTGTTACCATTATCTTATTAACTGGTGTTTTAGCTATGGCTCGCCATGGTGTAATTGTTCGAAATCTCGCATCAGTTGATAGTTTAGGGCGCGTAAGCGTAGTTTGTAGCGATAAAACAGGAACTTTAACAAAAAATCAAATGAGCATTGAATATATTTGGGTAAATGATTCGATCTTTAGGGTAACAGGTCGTGGATATGATCCAGATGGAGATATTTTTTTAATGACCGATCCTAAGAATCTTGTTATAGTAACTCACATTGAGGATTTTCCTGAATTAAAACAATTGCTAATTTCTGGCTTTTTAAATAATAATTCTGCTCTTGTTAAGAACGAGGTTAAAGCATCAGGTAAAATGATTAATAAATGGAGCGTTATAGGTTCTCCAACAGAAGGAGCCTTAATGGTGTTATTTCAAAAAGGTATGGGGGATTACATTATTGAAGATTATGAACAAATTAAAGAATTTCCTTTTGATTCCTCAATAAAAAGAATGACTAAGGTTTTCAGAACAGATTCCGAGTATTATGCTTTTACTAAGGGGGCAAGCGAAATTTTGATTGATTTATGCTCAAGAATCCTTATTAATAACCGAGAAGAATTATTTACACCAAAATTAAAAGAGAAATTAGAATTAAAAATAAATGAATTTGCGAACAAGGGCTACCGAATATTAAGTTTATGTTATAAAAAAATGGATGAAATTCCTATGGATATTGATGAGAACAGGCAGTTATGTGAATCTGATTTAGTATATATTGGTTTTGTGACGATTTTGGACCCTCCACGAGAAGGAGTGAAGGAATCAGTGGAGGAATGCCAAAATGCTGGTGTAGATGTCGTAATGATTACAGGAGATTCTCCAATAACTGCAAAAGCTATTGCTTCACAAATAGCAATAGTACAGGATGAAAATGATTATACTGTTGAAGGATACCAAATTAAAGATATTGATCATAAAGATTTTAGTCATATAAAAGTATTTGCTAGGGTTGCACCTGCGGATAAACAAATAATCGTAGAGAGATATCAAGGCAATAAAAGAGTTGTAGCGATGACTGGCGATGGAGTTAACGATGCTCTTGCATTAAATATGGCAGATACAGGAGTGGCAATGGGCATACAAGGTACGGATGTTGCTAAAGAAGCTTCAGACATGATAATTTCAGACGATTCATTCAATTCGATTGTCAAGGGAATCCATCAAGGAAGGGGAATCTTTGCTAAAATTCGAGCAGTTGTTTTCTTTTATATCTGTATAAATTTATTTGAAGGAATTGTTCAATTTATCTTGGCCGTAATCTTTGATTTACCATACTTTTTAAACGAAGAATTTTATTGGCAATGGATCTTTTTATCAATAACGCTTCATACATTTCCTGGTTTGCTCCTCACTTTCGATACAATATCTAACGATGTAATGAATGAGAAACCTCGCGATTCGGAGGAAATTTTGTCAAAGAATATAATATATCTAATGCTTGTTTTTGGAGCATTACTTGCTATATGTATGCTTATAGTATATTTTACAGTTATTTCTGGACTTTATCCTATAACTTATAGCAATACACATTTTGGTGCGTTTAATGAGGGATATCTTTATAGCTCAGAGACAACAGAAGAATTGACACCTGGTATAGATTTACGTATTGCTAAGGCTCTTACTATGCTTATGGTTACTTTATTTTTCTGTGAATCATTTTTAATTCTACAAATCAGAAGACCAAATAAATCGTTAAGAAAAAGCCTTAAAGAAGATTGGAGCAATAGAATACTTTATTTGATTGGTTTATTATTCGGATTATTCTTAGCGCTAATGTACATACCTGGAGTTCAAGTCTGGCTCGCAATGAATGGGATTAACTTCATGTTTATGTATCTATCGCTTTTAGACTGGATTGTGTGTTTTGGGATTTCATTGATATGTATTTTAAATTTTGAGCTTGCAAAATTTATTGCAAGAAAAAGAGGAATAGTCTTCTAATTTCTATTTATTTATTTTATCTTTATTTGTCTATTTCTTTGAAATAAGGCATTATTTTATCTCTAACAATTTCGTACACTTTATTTACGTCTGGACCACGATTCATTAGAGCCAAATGAGTCGCTCCAGCATTTTTAAATTTTTCAATACTCGCAATTACATCATCTGTAGTTCCTAAGCAATTATGATCTTCATGGATTGTATTTGGTAACCGATCTATACATTTCAATAAATCCGCAGCACCCTCACTATCCAATAGAATATTATGTATTGTTAAATTTTCAGGCAAACCAATATTGGGATATGCCTGATTAATTTTTGTAGGATTTACTAAATACGTTGTTTTGAAGAAATCACATCTTTCAATTGCTTTTTGAGGATCTTCATCATCAATAGCTATAAAGCAATCGTAGACATAATCAATCTCGGAAGGATCACGCCCGACTTCTTTAGCAGCATCTACAACTTCATTACAATTCTCTTTATAAGTCCAAGGAGTCTCGATAAATGGATACCAGCCATCACCTAATTTACCAGCTAATTTTCGAGTTTTGGGGCTATTAGCCGCCACATAAATAGGGGGTAATTTTTGAATTGGCTTTATTTGAATAAAAGCATTTTTGATTATACCCCAAAAATCGCTATTGGTGTTTATTCTTTTTTTGGTCCAGAATCTTCTTATAAGTTCTATATATTCTCTTAGTTTTGAAACAGATCTATCCCTATTAAGACCATATAAATCAATATTCATCGCTTCTCCAGCGCCTACCCCTAACATTGCTCTTCCTTTAGAAATTATATCTAATGTAGCAACTTTATGTGCCATGAGAGCAGGGTGAAATCTATGACAATCAGATACTCCTGTGCATAAATTCAATTTGTTTGTTTCAATCGCGAGCGCTGTTAAGAAACAAAGAGCGTCATAGCATGTTCCAGGTGAATTTAACATTGTTGTATGATCAGCATAGAAAATGGAATGAAATCCACATGCTTCGGCCTTTTTCGAACCATTTATCATAAATTCAAATCTGGGGGTTGGTACGGGTATGCTAAAACTGAATTTCAACTTGTTTATCACGCTCCTCTTTTAATTCTTTTCGTAATAGGATTTTTTAATTTAAAATAATTAACCTTTTTTTAATAAAAAGATGTTTTATTTGGAATATTTTCCTCAATAAATTAATTTTTAAAATATTTCGTATTCATATCAATATAAGAAAAAGTTATCAATAATAACTGTGGTTATATGAGTAAATCAGTAGTGTCTATTGTTAAATACGAAAAACCCTTTAAATCTGTCAAAAAGGTTGTTGAACTTGCTAATGGTCTTGAAAATTTATCATCCAAGACCAAAGTATTTATCAAACCAAATATAGTCTATTGGAACAGACATTGTACTATTCCAAAGTGGGGTGTGCTAACCACATCACGAGTGGTGGAAGATGTCGTAGCATTACTTAAGGAAAAGGGTATAGAAAATATAACTATTGGTGAAGGTATTGTTACAGAAGATCCGAAAGATAAAGAAACAGCTCTAGACGCTTGGGAACGACTCGGATATAATAAACTTATTGAGAAATATGGTGTACAAGTTTATAATCTCTTTGATAGATCTTTTGAGAAGATTGATTTAAATACCGGGTTTGATGTTAATTTTAGTTCTGACGCTCTTAATGCAGACTTTCTTATAGATCTTCCTACTCTGAAAACTCATGCTCAAGCTGTCGTTTCTCTAGGAATAAAAAATCTTAAGGGATTAATTAATATCGCTTCTCGAAAAAAATTTCATAGCGCTGATTTAGTTAAAGATCTTAACTATAATGTTGCTCAACTTGCAAATAAAATACCTCCAAACTTAACAATAATAGATGGGATTTATACACTTGAACGAGGACCTGCTATTGATGGAAAAAGCCATAAAAAAGATATATTGGTTGCATCCACAGATATATTATCTGCTGATTTAGTTGGATCAAAATTGTTAGGTATAAATCCTTCTAAAGTACCTCATTTAGTTCAAGCAGCAAAAGATCGAAATAGACCCACAGATTTATCTGATGTTGAAGTTGTTGGTGAAAAAATAGAAGATCTGGCGTCTCATCACGAATGGGACTTTAAGTATAACGATGTCGGTGATCTACCACTCCCTTTTATGAATGCGGGGATACAAGGAATAAAATATCATAAATACGACACCACTATGTGCACATACTGCTCTGGATTGAACGGACTCATTTTGACAGCCATTAAAATGTCTTATAGAGGTAAGCCTTATGATAAGATCGAAGTCTTAACAGGAAAAGTCATGAAGCCAACGCCAGGAAATAATAGAACAATACTTCTAGGTCAATGCCAATGCAACCTAAATAGAAATCATCAAGACATTAAGGAGTTGATTCCAATCAATGGATGTCCGCCCTCAAGAGAAATTGTGCAAGAAGCTTTACAAAAAGCGGGGATTCGAGTACCTAAAAGTTTTTTTAAAGGATTAGATCAAGCTCCAGGATGGTTAATGCAGAAATATAAGGGTAAACCTGAATATGATGAATCATTTTTTCAAGTTAAATAATTTCAGAATTCACTTTTTACTTAAAGCCTTTACAAAAGGCGTAAACATTTTTCCCTATAACATCGTGATTGTAACCGCCCTCCAAGATAGCGTATCGACGACCTTTACAAAGTTTCTCTGAATATTCCTTCATTAATCGCCCCAATTCGGTATAGTCTTCAGGATAAAGCATGTGCCCCCAATCTTCAATTCCTTGGTCGAAACCTGCTGAGGCGGCAAAAATATCGATATCTTTTAAATTTTGTAAATATTCTTTGACTTCTTTTATATAATTAGCGCTACTACTGGAATCTGGATTAAGAATTTTAGCCTTAAAACCATCATCTCTATTCTTTAATATATTTACATTACCATCTCCAAAATGCAAATCGAAATCTAAAATAAAAGCAGATCTAATTTTTTTTTCAGAAAATAGTTTTAATAAGCTAATACTCATATTATTGAAGTAGCAAAATCCCCAACAAGAATCTGCTGATGCATGGTGACCGGGAGGGCGTATAACTGCGAAGGTTGGATTACCATTATAAGCCTCTTCGGCCGCTAAGATTGCGCCACCTGCCGCTAAAGATGCTAATTCATATAATAAAGGTCTATCTTTTATGTACTGATAATGCCTTTTTCCATGGGCTCTTAAAATCTCTTCTTCTGTCGCTGGTTTTGGAGTAATAATTTCAAATTGTTCTTTATCTTTATTATCTAATATTATTTTCATAATGCCATCTAATCGTCCTGGCGAGGCAGCGGGATCCCACGCATACTCAGAATTATAATATTTCTCATGAAAAACAACTTTCATAATGAAAAAAATATAAAGTTCATATATAAATTATTGATTTTTTGAATGAATAAATTCATAGAAATCTTGTAAAAAATGAAGAAAAGTTTAATTATTAGCATAATTAAGTTATATTGAAACACTGATGAGAAATAAGAAGACTATTTTATTACATCTGTTTTTAATCATAACGCTTAATTTTGCGATATTACCTATAATCTTTGCAGATGATGATTATGATGTTGGTTTTGATGAAAACACAGTTATAGTTTGGAGATGTGAGACCGCTAAAGAATATTATCTTGAACAGTTTTATGCCATAGTTGATGATTACGATTTCGAGTATTTAGATATAGAAGAGGAAGATAAAATTAAATTTGAAATTCGATCTATAACCGAATATGATGACTATTACATTGTTTATTTTACATTTTTCGAGGGAAAAGATTTAGACGATTCTGATAATAAGGGGATATATAGCCAAACCATATCTAAAGATCCTGAAGATTTAATTGAAGCTTGGTTATACGGAGAGGAATTTGAAACCTCAATTCTTTTCATATTAACTGATACTAAAGATTATCTAAAAGAATTGAATGAAAATATACCTCAGATATTTCAAATAGCTGCTTATGCCACATGTACTACTTTAGTATTGAATGGATCCGCTATTGGATTCCCTTATTGGATAACAATCAGATTTAATGATGATGGAATTCTCGATAGATTAGAATTATATTATGAAAGAATGCTAATATATGAAATAGAGTTAAGAAGCGTTAAAACTTCTGAGAATTATTTTGTAATAATTTTATTAATAGTTGTAATAACAGCGATAATTGCAGTAATAGTCGCAGCTATCGTAGTTTTAATTTATATACATCAAAAACGCGCTCGTTCTGAGAGAGAACTTCCACAAATACCCCATGATGAAGTAATTATATCTGAACCAGTACAAAAACCTATTGAAACTTCAATTTTAAAGAAAGAATATGTTAAAAAGTACTGTACATACTGCGGTAATAAAAGAGAGAAGGAGGATAATTTTTGTATTTTCTGTGGAAAAAAATTGTAATTAAAAATCTTCTTTGAAATCTTTAATAAGGCTCACATTTTTTTGTGAATTAATGGTAATAGCAATTAATTTTGTATTTTCCCCCTCTTCATAATTAGGATCAAACATTACAAAATAGAATTGATTGTTTTCAATATTATATCCAATTTCCATTTCACCACAATTATTAGGCAAAATCTTTTTAATCTCCTCTGGTGCATTTTCAACGAGAATTGAAAAAACCGAATCTTCGATTTTTCTTTGTTTAGTTCGGATTTCTTTAATGGAATCGAAGTTAAATTGACCAAACGACTCTGCGACTTGCATGTTTAGATCGTGCCATTTTTTGAATAATTCTCCTAAATTATGTTCCATGTAATTTTTATTTTTTTAATGAACTTATAATTTGTTATTATAGAAAAAATAATATTTTAAATTATTTGGGAATGTCAATCTGATTAGTTGTGAAATATTCCCTCAAAGATTTTTTTTACAGCAATCACCGCTGGAGAATTATTAGGAATATTCATAAGTGATTGACCAGTTAAATTAAAGTCTACGATGTTTTGGTCATGTTGAATAATACCAGCATATTTAACTCCAATTTCCTTTGAAAATTCGAAAAGTTTTTGTCCCAATTTTTCACTAAATCTATTTCCCACTATAAAAATATCTTTAAATGAAATATTGACCTCTTCGACTAATTCTTTAATGCGACGTGATGTTTCGAATCCCATTTTTGATGGATCTGTTACAATCAAAAGGATATCAGCAGCTCTGTCCGTTCTTCGGCTAAGATGTTCAAATCCCGCGTAAAAATCAATAATAATATAATCGTACATCTTAGATAAAGATTCAATTATTATCGCAGCAAAACTGTCAATCGCGCAATAACAACCTTCACCTTTCTTCCATCCCATTATAAGTAGATCAAAACCATTTTGGTTGATTACACTCTCCCAGATTTCACCTTCTAAAAGCTTACTGTAGATATGAGTTTTCGACTCTAACTCGTCTTTTTTTTTATCTAAAATCATTCCTAAAGTAGTTTTTCCTTCTAATTCAATTCCAAGAACGCTCGGTAGATTCATAGCTGGATCTGCGTCTATCATAAGAATATCCTGTTTACCAGAGTCTAATAAGATTTTCAATAACAATCCTGTAAGTGTTGTTTTACCTGACCCCCCTTTTCCAGAAACCGATAATGTTAAACTCTTTTTAAGAACCATAATTTAACCTCTCTTTGTAAGACCTCAAATGCTATTTATTGACCTATAGAGAAGATTTTCCTTGATGATAACCTCGCATAAATTAGCATATATTTTTAAGTTAGTGACTGTTTTTAACTCTGCTGGAAGTATTTCTTTAAATAATCCTACTTTTTCATAAAAAATCAGAATACCTACTCCTTTTTCATGGCATAAATCTATGAAGTCTTTATCAATTGGGTAGGGAAAAATGAAATACATCTTATTGTAACATCCATCAAAATCACTTAGTCTTTCAAAAAATTCCATGCTTTCTTGGTATCTGCAATGTGCCATTACACAATCCTTAGATGGAATTTTGTAATCTTTAAGTGTCCAGAGGAATTTGCCGTTTTTATTTTTTTTTTCAACCCACCCTTCTTCACAAATCTCATTCAGCGCGGAGCTAACAAACGAAATATCTGAGTCCGTTTCGATTGCTATCTCTTCAGCAGCCTTCCAGCCTTGATCTATTAGAGTATGTAAAATACCTGAAGGAACAAAAAACTTACTTTTAATCCTCTTCTTTAAATCGGAAAGTCTAGGCATAATACAAATTATATCTACAGGTTCTAGACCTTGTGTCTCAAGGTTCCGCCTAACAAAATAACCTTGTGTAGAAAAGTAGGTTGCTGTGGCCGCACATAGGCTTTTAACGCTTACTGCACTAGTCAAATATCCTCACTCATAATTTTTTAACATGTAAATTTATAAAAAAAAATCAGAAAAGCTTACATAACGGGAATTGTAATATTGAGTGCGTCTTTAGGGCAAGCCTCAATACATAATTTACATGCAGGATAAGGACATGTGACTCGACATGTTGAGACAATCACCCAATCTTTAGGTGGATTGGGTGGCTCTGGAGTTTCCGAGGGTCTATAAGCTAGCACCGTATAAGGGCAACTCTTTATACACTCAAGACAAGCGCTTGGGTCTCCACATTTCTCTTTATTATAGTATATTTCGGGTCTTATTGTTACCATTTTTTAACCTCACCAGTCACCTCTTAATTGGAAAATTTCGTCACGTGATATAAGTCGTATAGCGCTAGTTGGGCATGCTTGTCGACAAACGCCACAGCCCCAACACTGCATCTGATTTATTTGTACTCTGTCAGCAGTAGGCGAATATTTAATGGCGCCAAACGAACATTTAGGTTGACAGAGAGGTCTACCACCACACCCATTACATTTATTTGGTTCAACAAGAGAGATATACTCTCCCTTTCTATAAACATCAATAATATTATAATGTAACCTACCTCTAAGAGCTATACAATAGGGATACTCACAATTACAAATGCAACCAGGAACAGGTGCAGGTAACCAAAAAACTCCATGAAATATACCTTCCTTATCCAATTCTCTTAAAACTTTCTTTGCCTCTTCCTTAGAAATCATTTTTCCTCCAAACCATGGGAGGTTTTTCTGCATACCTTCCGAAACGGGTGGAAAAAACATACAAGTCATTCTTTCTTTTCCTCCGTAGTATTTTCGACATATACAAGGTTCCAGATAGATATCTCCTTTAGTGAGGTCAATTATCTTTTCAGCGTCCTCAAGAGGAACCACTTGACCGGCGTGGAGCTTATCCAGGAGATCTGGCATACCTTCACGTAACGTACGCGCCAGATCATCGTTCAAATCTTGAAACATGAGATCTATATTTTCACCCATTCCAACTTCAATTTTAAAACGATCCGCAGTCATCATAATTTCTTGCATTGTCCCTTTTAAACCAAGAAGCGAAGCTGCGATAGTATCTTCCACATTTTCATTTGCTAATTCACCGTGAAGCATTTCGTCGCTGTAATTCTTTGGATTTAAATACCATTTTGTCCCATCTCCATATTTAACGCAGTGTCTACACATTTATATTCCCTTCTTATACATCCATTTTTAATTATTTATTTATTAATTTTATTTTTATTTATGTGTTTTGCTTTAATTAATTAAGTACAGTGAATCACTTTGCTCTAAAATTTTAAAATTTCGATTTCATAGCGTTTCTTTAATTTTTTTACAATTTGATTGATATGTTCTTGATTTCGAGTTTCTATTTCAAGAATAACCTCTGCTTTTTTATAAGATACCTCTAATCGCTCTCTATCGTGAATAATTGAAACTATATTTCCCCGCTCTTGAGCAATAATATTTAATAATTTTAACAATGCTCCTGGAACATCTGGTATTATTGTTTTTAACTTCACTAAACGCCCTTCTTTGATCAATCCTTTTATAATTATACGATTTAATAGATTGGGGGTTAAATTGCCGCCAGATATTAGAACAACGATTTTTTTATTTTCAATTTTAACTTTATTATTTAAAATTGCTGCTAATGCTGTAGCCCCTGCTCCCTCCACGAATATTTTAGCCCGTTCTAATAATAATAATATCGCATTCGCTACTTCTTCATCAGATACAAGTACAATCTCATCCACATATTTCTTAACCATCCCATAAGTTATATCTCCTGGTCTTTCAACAGCTATACCATCACAGATTGTTTCCTGAGATTCCAAAATTGTTAACTTTTTTGTTTTCAAAGATTCATACATAGACCGAGCATTATCAGATTGAACACCTATAATTTTAACCTTCTTATTTTTTTCCTTACAATAGGAACTAATCCCACTTATTAGGCCACCACCTCCAATAGGACAAAATATATATTCCACATCAGGTAATTGTTCTAATATTTCAAGTCCAATAGTAGCTTGACCTTTAATTACATCAAGATCATTAAAAGCGTGAATAAAAGGGATATTTTCCTTTTCTTTTATTTCTATAGCTTTTTGAAAAGCATCATCATAAGTTCTGCCATATTCAATTACATTACCTAAGTAATTTTTTATAGCCTCGATTTTTACGATAGGTGTTCCTTCTGGAACCACTATTGTAGCTTTAGTATCAAATAATTTTGCGGCTAAAGCCACTGCTTGACCATGATTACCAGCTGAAGCCGTAATAACTCCAGCTCTTTTTTCTTTTTCAGATAATTTTAAGATTTTGTTATAGGCTCCTCTGATTTTAAAAGCTCCAGTTCGTTGAAAATTTTCCAATTTTAAATAGACATCATTATTAGACATTACTGAAAAAGTATGATTTAATTCTAAAGGGGTATAATGAATTAAATCCGAAAATGATTCTCTGATTTGTTCTATCTCTTTTATATATTCTTGATTTGAGCTTGACATGATTATACCGAAAATAAAAACATCATATAAAAAGTATTTAAATTAAAAATTAAATGGTTTTGCTAAAATCGCTTTTACTCTTAGATTTTTAAATTCACTAGTAGGCGCAGGTTTTATTAAACAGACCGTATCAGCACCCCTCCCTGTACCTCCAACGCAAATGATATTTCGATCAAGGTCTGGAATTAAGCCAGCATCGCAGACGGTACTTGCGATTTCGATACATACTTTTATCCCTTGACTAAAATGAAACCCTAACATCTTTGCTAGTAAATCTACAAAGATCCACGCTTCTTTTTTAAGTCTTACGCCTCTTTCAATACCGCTCATTGAATGCGTACCACAGTGGAATTTGAGACCTTTATTTTTTAATGCAGCCATTTTATCTTCAGGAAATTCTTGCCTTATATTGCTACCAACAAAATAATACGAGTGTGTTATAACAACTACGTTATAATCTTCTAGATTAAATACTTCAGCAGCTTTTTCAGCAACAGTTCCAGTAGTGCTAGCAAGAACAATATCTTTAACACTAAGTTGATCGGCGTATTTTTTCGCAATTTCTAGAGCTTTATCAGTATTTTCTGGTCCTGTCTTTTCAAAATATGTAGTTTCTATTTTTAAATCTGCCATAACTTCCTAATTTACTATTTTAATTATTTTTGATGTAAAGCTAAATGCTATTATAATTGAAAATAGAAAAATACTTAAAAGTTTATATAAAATAAATATTTAGCCTAAAATACATTTTTATTAAAAAAATAGGCATTTCTCGCATGTCATAATATTAAATGATGAGCTACATATTTTTTATTAACTTAAGATTTTTAAATGAATTTAATACTTTCAATTATAGATTTATAATTTTTTTAAAGGCGATTTTAAACGGTTAATTTAACTATAAAGGATCTTTTCCACGAACCTGTCAGATTAGTTTTAGTCGTAATGGGTCTTACAGTTTCATTACTTATGGTTCTTGTCGGTATTGGAATGATCACAGGATCTTTAGATGAATCAAAGCGTATTGTTGAGGAATCTGAGTACGATGCTTTTATCATACAACGTAACAGAGACAACATAATGGAAGGAGGGCGCGTCTCAGACAATGTTTACGATTTAGCATTTAACCTCAGAGGAGTGGAAGGTATTGACAAGATTATAGATGATTGGATATCAGTTGAATTTGGCGATGAGGATACTGGTGTGGCAATCATAGGATATGATATTGATAGCGATTATTTAGAACCATGGGAAATCGTAGATGGAGATAAAGATGATTTAAAGGATAATAACGTTATAATGGCTGATCGATTAATTACAAAATTCTTTCCAGAAATTAAAATTGATGATGAGCTTAAATCAGGAGAGCCTGAAGTAGATTTAAAGATAAAAGGAATGACTCGAAATGCACAGAGATTTGGCAGCCCAATGATATGGGCAAATCTGGAAACCGCCAAAAATCTCTTACATATAGGAAATGAGAGTACATATTTAGGTGTGAAACTCAAAAGTGATTACTCTGTCTCTGATTTGAAAGATGATTTGGAAATTTTTGAAAATGTGATTAAAGTTATCTCATCAGAAGAAATGAAAGAATTAATAGAAGAATATCTGTTAGTGGAATATGGAATTGCTCAAAGTATAGGAATATTAGCAGTAATGGGGTTCATTGTTTCTATGATCGTCATTTCTATAACGTTATATCAATCAGTAACCGACAAACTTCGTGAACTTGTTTCATTAAAAGCTTTAGGTGCTAAAAAGAGTTTCATAAACAAGATTTTAATTGGACAGACATTTTTAATAGTAACTGTCGGCTTTGTTTTGGCTACTCTTTTGGCTTTATTATTAGCGCCATATTTATCAGCCCAATCAGCATTAGCAGTAAATGTCAATTGGCTTTGGGCACTTTCTGTCTATCTCATAACCTTAATTCTTGGAACATTATGCTCTTTAATTCCAATAAGGAAAGTACATAAAACCGATCCAGCAATTATATTTAGAGCGTGATTTAACTGTGGTGAATGTAGGCTATAAAGAATTAATTCATAAGAAAGGAAAGTTCATACTGATTATTTTAGGGCTTTCACTTAGCATTTTTCTAGTTCAATATAGTGCAGGAATGTTCAATGGCGTTTTATCACAATCTACTGAAATTATTGATAAGTTTGAATTTGATGCTTGGATCAGGGATGAAGATAGTGATCAATTCTTTGAAGGGAGCTTTTTAGATGATTCAGTTTATGAAAAACTTCAAAATTTTAGTAAAGTTCAAAATACTGAGAGATTGATTTTTCGAGGTGCAGAAGTAGAAGATGAGAAACGTACAACATTTGCATATATATTTGGATGTGATTTTAATAATCCAAATCATGAAATTGGTCCTTGGGATGTTGTAAAAGGGAGTGAAGGGGATTTATATGAAGGGCTAACAATAATCGTTGATGAATCAATTGAAAAATATTTCAATTTGAAAGTTGGTGATTATTTAGAAGTTGAGGGATTGATGATGCGAGTTGTTGGTTTTTGTGAAAATTCGAGATTTATGTTCAATGGGTATATTTGGGCATCTTTAGAAACTGTAAAGGCGATAACTCCATGGTTAGGAAACTGGAGTGCAACTATTGCCGTGAATTTTGAAGATGAATATACAATGGAGGAATTTAAAGAAGATGTGGCAAATGACATTGATGAAGATTTGAATGTTCTCACTTATGAAGAACTCAGAGAGAATTCGCATTCATTCATAATTAACGAGGGAGGCTTAGGTGGGGCAATATATATTTTGGTAGGTATGGGATTTTTTGTCGCATTAATAATTCTGACGGTGACAATGTATCAATCCATTCAGGAAAAAATTCCGGTATTTGGAACACTTAAAGCAATCGGGGCAGGCAAGGGATTCTTAAATAAGATGTTATTTGGGCAAGTTTTTGTTTATATTACACTAAGTTTTATATTTGGCTCGATATTAGCAGCGCTTTTCAGCTTTATGGGAGGTGCGATGCCGATATTAGTCGATTTTCAGGCATCAATTATATTATATTTGGTATTTTTAAGTATGGGGCTTGGTGCCTCTTCTATTATAATATTTAAAGTTCATAAGATAGATCCCGCAATTGTATTTAAAACAATATAGAATTAGATTAATGAATAGAAAAGAAAAGGAGTTTACAAAAAAATGAAAAATAACGAAATAATTAGGCTTGAAAATGTGTCTAAACATTATGGAAGTGAAGAAACCTTAGTTAAAGCGTTAAACGATGCCGATCTTATGATGCAAGAAGGTGAGGTTGCGCTTTTAATGGGACCGAGTGGAGCTGGAAAAACCACTCTTTTATCTGTAATGGGTCTTCTTCTTCGTCCAACATACGGTAGAATTTATTTTGGAGATAAGGTTTACGATCGGAAAACACGACAAAAAACGTTGACGGAAACGCGTAGGCGATCAATAGGATTCATATTTCAAGCATTTAATTTAGTTCAATCGCTTAATGTTTTGGAAAATGTTGAAATTATGTATAAAATTGGAAAACTCGAAAAGAAAGGGTATAAAGATAAATGTAAATCAATATTAGATATGTTGCAGATGGGACATCGTCTAAAGCATGACCCAAAAGAGTTAAGCGGTGGAGAAAGACAGCGTGTTGCGATTGCGCGAGCATTAATAAACGAGCCCCAGTTAATCTTTGCTGATGAACCAACTGGTAATTTAGATTCCGAAAATGGCAGGATTATCGGCGAATATTTCCGAAAAATTGCTGACGAAAGAGGAACTACCATTTTAATTGCTACTCATGACGATAGACTTAGATTTTGTGCCGATAGGATCATTAAAATGGAAGATGGGGAAATATTGAACTAAATATACTCGAGGTTTAAAAATTTGGAAAAAAATGTGGATATATTTCGGAAAGAATTTGAAGAAAAAAGAGAAGAAGAAATCGAAGAGGAACATAGGAATTGGTTGGTGAAGATTTTAACCAACAGACCTTTTTTCGTTTTACACTTGTTCGCTTATTGCAGTGTTAACGGATTCTTAATCATGATATGGTTAATAAGCCTTCGTTTTACAGGATTAACTTACTTCTGGCCATTTAATACACTATTTGGTTGGGGATTCGGGATGGGCTTTCACGCATTGTCATATATTATGTATAATGATAAATCAGAATATCTCACTTATATTAGGCAACAATCTCCTTACATAATGGCATTTGTCTATCATGCTTTCTTCTATATCTCAGTTAATCTATTTCTGTTCTTATTGAACCTCATTGATTTGACCTTTCTATGGTTTACGTGGTCTCTAGGAATGTGGGGTATTGCTTTCGGATACCATGCTGTTGGTTTTTTTACTTGGAATGAAATTTTTTATTCTCAATGGAAAAAGCTACGCCCAAAGTTTCAGGAATATTCGAAACATAAATTAAAACATAAAATAATACTAAAGATTGGCAATTTCTGGCTGATTTTAATTCATGTAACGTATTTTATTGTTGCATATATCATAGTAAATGTATACGTATTTGTAGGAACCGGTTTAGGACAAGTAGAACAATTACTCGTTGTAGAAATTTTTGTTAGATGGGGAATATTTTTAGTGTTACACGTCTTTGGATATATTCTATTTTACCACATAGAAATTATAAAAGCTGTAGTTAAAGGATTAATTCTACATGTTTTATTTTATGTTATTATTATTGGACTATTTATCTATGAGAACATAGCATATGAAGTTTCTCAGGAATGGTTAATTTCAATATATATCATGGCATTGTGGGCTATTGGTATTGTCATTCACCTAATTATAACCATAAGATGGGATAAATTAATAGAAAAAGAACAAATAAGAGTAAGAAAAAAATACGATGCGGCAAAAACTGAGAGAATAGAAAGAATTTGGAGCGAATTTTTGGGTAGAAAAATCGAAGAAGAAGAACCTTCAAAAGAAGAAGTTAAACAAGAGTTAACTCTTATACTTGAAGACGATGTACATTCGATTGCAAAAGGGCGAATTTTCTGGAAATGGTCATTCATAACCCATTTAATTATATATATAACTGGTTTGATTATTATTGGCTTAAATTTTGCTGCTTTAGGCATCAATCTCATATTATT
>JBHLJY010000008.1:0-110383 GCA_048887225.1 Candidatus Hodarchaeota archaeon | reverse complement strand
GATCCAGCTACAGGGATAGGAGTAGCTAGTCTGCAATTTGATGTTGATTATATGTTTCCGTGGTTCAATGGACCCGACCCTAACAAACAAGTCATTTATAAACTTGTTGCTCCTGAAGGATTCTCTACTCAGAATATAATTATAGGAACGTTTCCGACTACCCTCGATTTTACCATAATCCGGCATAATCAAAGTCTTTTAGGAGGATTTCAATTTGAATTGCAAATATTTGTCGGAGCAACTCTTATTTATAAAGAGACTGTATCTTTATACATAGAAAACCTTTATAAAGTCGAATTGATTACACAAAGTGCTGAAGATCCTATTGTTCCTGGACAGGATTTCAGCGCTGTATATGTCAATAATACAGGAACCTCCGCCGTAATGATAAACGTTAGTGTTGAGGGTATTCCAGGCAGTTTCATCAATAAAGAAATGTATCCTAATATATATCATAATGGCGAACTGGTTAGTGGCTATATCGGCAACACATTGGTTATAGGCTTGAATCCTGGAGAGGTAATTGAAGTTTTAACAATTCATCCGCCAAGGTATTATACTACACAACCTGGGCCTTATACTTATACAGTACATGTCAAAGATCACATATATGGCAATTTCGATCATATCTTTACAGATACATTTATAGTGGATGAATTTTACGACATAGGCTTTCAATTTATAAATCCAGAGATCACTATTTTTGATTATCAGACGGATACTTATACTTTTGAACTTACTAATTTAGGCAACGTTCCTCAAGAATTTAATATTTTCTTTGATGATATTCCTTTTGCTAATGAATATTTAAGCGAAGATGAGGTATATCTAGGACCTGGAGAAACTCAAGTAATAACATTGACAATTACTCCAACAGGCTGGGGTGTACAGGAGTTTTCCATTAATGCGATTTCCCAATTTAATTCAAGTACAATTACCGGTAAAATTACTATAATTGATGATGATATCAATCCCCCAGAAATCTCAAATTTTGAAATTATTGATACTCCAATAGACATCACTGTTAAATTTGATATTTGGAATGAAATAGAGGGAGATGATCAAGGCATTTCTAATATAAAGATTTTCTTTGATGACGAGCTTATATTAGAATATACACCAGATTCTACAGAAACTAGCTTTTCGTTCACGTTTAACGATACTCACGGTAACTGGTTCATGGAAAGCGGAACCCATGAAGTACGAGTGGAACTGATTGATAATGATTTTGATGTACCCAACGATGCCTTAAGCTCTTCAATATCTGGTACCTTTGAAACAACCTTAGCAGATATGTGTGAGTACGTCAAATGGGAAATAGATAATTTAATTCAAAAGATTCAAGAAACCCCTGATGATGTCTGGGGTAGTCCAGCCGCCAATTCGAAAAATGTAATGGAGAACAAATTAAATATTTTAAAAGAATTGATTTCTTCCCATAGTTTTAAATCTGCGTATGAAAAATTACTTCACGATATTAAACCTAAATTGACTGGATTAAAAACCGATGAGAACGAAGAATCTTGGGGTAATGGTGTATTTAACAATCCATGGGTTAATGAAGAAGGTTTAAATGAAGATTTCCGTGTAGATTGTAATAAAATATTATCTGATATTCAGGTATTGATAAATTACGCTTAAAATTCGATAATTTAAATATTCTCTTTCTCTTGATCTAATATCCAAAGGGTTGTTAATACTAAAACTCGATATCAATAAAAAATATTAAGAATAAAAATATTTATAGTGCTTTTTTAACCAATTCGGATAAATCAAAAGCTTGTATTTCATTATTTTTAATATTAGTCTTAAATTGATTTAAGCAGAAAGGACAAGCTGAAACAATCGCATTTGCTTTAGTTTCTATGGCTTCCTCAATGCGTTCATTAGCTGCAAAAGCAGATAAATCCTTAAAAGCAGATCTGACTCCTCCGCCTGAACCACAACACCATGCATTATGTCTATTTCGAGCCATTTCTACTAAGTCAATCCCTGGAATTTTTCTTAAAACATCCCTAGGTGGTTCATATACACCCATATGGCGTCCAATATGACATGGATCATGGTAAGTTATTTTAATATTGAGACTATTATTAAAATTCAATTCACCATTGTTTAATTTATCCAATAAAAATTCTGGTAAGTGAATAATTTCAATTCCATGATCAAGGTTAAAATTATTTTGATAAATGTCTTTTAGCATTCTATAACATCCTGCACATGAAGTAATTATTTTCTCAATTCCCGCTTCTTTAAATAGATCTACATTTGTTTCAGCAATTTTTTTTGCTTTCTCAGCTTGCCCCGTCATATAGACTGGTGAACCACAGCAACGTTCATCTTTAAGAATTTTGAATTCTACATCTAATGAATTTAAAATTTCAGCCGTGGAAATTGCTACATTTTGTTCCCTATAGCTTGAGGTACAGCCGACAAAATATGCTATATTTGTGTTTGGAGATTGATTAACACCAGAAGGCAACCAATTTGTCCGATCCTCGTGTTTTTCCATATACGGATTATTTTCCTTAATAACATGTGTTGTATAGATATTTTGTTCGGACATAGGACCATATCCTCTTTTTACAGCCTCTTCCCTCATTGCCATTAACCATTCTCCAGCGTAATGGTGAATTTCCGGTATCTGACACTGCTCAGTACATGCCAAGCAAAGAGAACATTGATAAAAAATTTTTGCCATATTTTCAGTCCAATTAAGCTGATCAGATGTTATTGCCCAAGATAATAGATTCTTTCCCCCTAGATAATAAGCTTCAAATTTTCCAAATTCCCCAGAAGGGCAAACGCGTGGCCAGCAATCTTCTTGATAAGCAGTCCTACAGGTTCCACATTTTCCACATTGATAAACTATATCTTTATAATATTCTAAATTTTTATTTCTAACAAGAGTCAGCTGATCTGGTACAGTTATAATTTGAGATATACCCTTTCCTTCTAGGTATCTAATTTTTTTTTCTTCCTCCATATCAATCGCTTCCAATTCCTTGTCCTGGATTCATTATATTATTAGGATCAAGAATTTTTTTAATTTTTTCGATTAATTCAGTTGTTGCGGGAATAGTTTTTTCTCTATAATGTTCCACTGCCCATAATGGAGGTTTATACATGACAACTCCACCTAGTGCTTGAACTGAATCATGGATTTCATGCAAAATTTTCCTAGCGATTTTTACATCATCAGGATCATTTTTATTGAAGTTAACAAATGTCCGAGCAACACAATAATGACCGCCAAACAAAATCCTACCATAAAATTGAGCTGGTTTTCCATATTTAAGTAAAACTTTCCTCGATAATTCGTAGTATTTTACAATCTTTCGAGTTGAACAGTAAGAACCTATCCATTGACCTCCTCCACCTCGGGAAAAATCCCAAAGGCCCCAAAATTGAATTGGAGGACCACCTCCAGTAGCAGGAGTCCATTCTTGCATGACACCTGTCATGTTTTCTGGAAAACCCTTTACAATGACATCTACAGATGTTGCATCTACATCATATTCTTTACAAATAACTTTTATCGCTTCACATTGTGCTTCATGCTGTTTTTCGGTATACGCTTGGGTGGATATAAGGCCAATGAAGTCTGGCAAACCAGATTCTTTAGCATCTTTAACCACATTCTCCATATTAAATCCTTGACCTGAATTCATTAAACCTAAATTTATAATACAAAGATCAATAATACCTAATCCAGCTTTCGAAAGTTTAAGCATCATAGGAACACCCTGTGCTATTGTGGGTGCCATAGGAGCAAAATCTGCCCGGAATGGCAATTTTGGCCATAATTTTATAGCCATTTTAGTTACAATACCAGTTGTACCTTCCCAACCAATGAATAAACCGGCTAAATCTGGTAATGGTTGTCGACCGTACCAATAATCAGAAAGGCTACATGAACCTACCCTCACTAGATCTCCAGAACCTAGAATGACTTCTAAGCCATTAATAAACTCGGCACCAGTTCCACCAAGCATTCCCAAATCAAACATCCCATAACATAAACAAGCCGGAATTACTCCAGTAGCAGGAGGTGACCAAGTAATACCTGCCTTTAGATCAGGATGATGCAGATCTAGATATCCCTTCAGATCTGCCCAAGTTATACCTCCTTCGACCACGGCATACATGTCATCCTCATTTACTTCAAGTACATGATTCATTCGTCTTAAATCAACTACTATTCCACCCTTTCGAGGCGTAGCGATTGAACCATAATTTATTCCCGAAACCCATGGAACCACTGGAATCTTATATTTATTAGCAATCTTAACAATTTCTTGTACTTCTTCTACTGTATTTGGCATGATTGCAATGTCGCATTTCCCTTCTGGTTCTGATGTGATAAAATCATAGTGATATAAAAAGGTTATTTCAAGTTCTTCCGATACATATTTATCTCCTACAATCTGTTCCAATTCAGCAACCACTTCGCTATTATTCATTATTATTCTCCCTTATAAAAATTTTTAATTATTGTTATAATATGAAATAGTGCTCTAAGAATATTAAAGAGTTGTTATTGAAAAAAAAGAAATTTCGAAAATAAATGCGCTCGCTCTTTTTTTAAAATAAATCTCATTTAAAAAGAAAAAAAAGTTGTTAAAATCTTATGTTATTTTTGGTGCTGTATAAAGAAATAGATATTGCCGATAGCTAATACGATGAGCAATGTTGTATCAAAAGCAACCGACCCTAAAGCAGTTGGGGAGAATGGCGTAACAAAAACGCTCCATATATTTACTATAGCCAATGAAATAAGCCAAATAATTGAGAATTCCACGAAGAGTTTCACATTTTCCCAATCAGTCTCTCTATATGCCATTACAGACATAATGGTCAAAGTAAGGAGAGTAATCCCAAGAATTCTGCCGAAGATAGGATCAAAATAAGGCCAATCAACCATAGCCCAATATGTCTCTAATACGATTAAGTAAATAATAGTAAATATCAAACCTATTATACTATTAATTAGGAACCATAATTTTAACCATTTTGAAATTTCTTTAGCCATTTTATTTAATCACTCTCATAGAATCTTAAAGAATTTGTAATTGAGGTTACGATATTAGTCAATATAAATTTATGCTAAAATATTTCAAAAAATTACCTAAATCTTAAAATAAGGTCTATATATTGCTTACTGTTTATTTCCAAAAACAATTAAATATTTAAATTTTAAAATTTGAACTTTCATTAAATTAAACAATTATAAAATTTTGATGGTAAAAATGTTGAATATACAGCAGCCTGATGATTTAATATCTATATCCTTACATAATATTTTAAGCTATAGAATGAATGATAAAGAATTTATCAACCTTGTTACCGATTGGAACAAAAAAATTGTGCTTTATATGACCCCTTTTTATCCGGTGACTATAATATTTGAGGGGAACGAGATAAGATTCGAGAGAGGAGAACTTGAAAAAGCTGATATGAAAATAAAAGTAGATGTTAGTACAATTTTGGATATGGCGTACGGTCGAGTAGATCCTTTTAACGCAGTTGGGGAAGGAAAACTGGAAATGGAAGGCTTAGGTGATTCTAGTGATTTATTAGTAAAATTCTACAATATTTTTATGGTGACTATGCAGATGGTTGCATCAGATCCTCAATTGAATTATTATGAAATAATAGAAAATGGTCGCTAAGAGGTGAGAGACATTACAACTGCAAAAGAAAGAAACATATTTGAAAAAATAAGCCGTGAAGACGTTTATTCAAAATTAGTAGACATTTTCGGTTTTGAGAATGTAAGCGATAAAAAAGTGGATTTATACCCTTATTCTTACGATATGACGGAAAATGAACAGCACATGCCAGATTTTATTGTAATACCTGAGAATAATGAGCAATTAGTTAAGCTCGTTAAATTTTGTAATGAAAACCTCATCCCTATTGTACCTTATATTTCGGGTAATAATGTTGGAGGTCTTACAATTCCAGAGCAAGGGGGAATTATAGTTGATTTTGGAAAGAAAATGGATAAAATATTATATATAAATGAGAATATGATGTATGCTATTTTAGAGCCAGGGGTGACATTCGGTCAGTTAAAGAAACATTTAGACGAGAATTATCCACATTTGAGATATAGTTATCCTAACGCTCCACCTTACGCTAGCGTTGTTGGAAATGCACTATTAAGCGGAATGACCAATTTATCAACTAAAATCGGTTCAATGGGAGATGCTATCAACGGTATTGAAGTTATCACTATAGATGGTGAAATTGTACGAATTGGATCCTGTTTTTATGGGAAAGATGACACAGATCCAGATAGTTGGTGGGGTCGAGGTCCAATTCCAGACCTTATGGGCCTATTTATTAATTGGCAGGGAATGACAGGTTTAGTAACAAAATGTTCTGTTCAATTATGGCCAAAATATCCCATTCAAAAAGCATATCTTGGATTATTTTTTGGATTAACTGATATTGCTCCTTTTTTACGAGAAATTGGTAAGGCTGATGTCGTTAATGATGTTGTAGGTGTCTCTATTGAAGTTGCAAAAATGGAAATAGGTATCCCTGAGCCTAAAAGATATCCTGAAGAACCTACTTATTTTGCTGTAATACCTATGTCAGCAAAAACCAAGAATATGATGGAAGCAAAAGAAGAAATATTGCATGATATTATTGATGAGTTAAATCAAAAAGGTACAAATATCCATTTAATTGACTATTTTGAATTTGTAAAACTATACAATTTGAAAGGTCGAGGCATCTACGATTTACCTTCCATGATATTATCTTTGAGTGAATATTCAGGCTTAACTTGGTTTGGTGCTTATGCTCCTACACATAAAACTGAAGAATTACTTAAAAAATGCCATGCTCTATTTCAGAAACATGATGTCCCTCCATATATCATGTTAAAAACCATGAAATCGTCTCATTATGGAATATTTCGGCCTATTTTTAGGTTTAAAAAATTCACAGATCAAGAAAGAATGTTTAAATTAGTAGAAGAAATAACGGATGTGTGCATTGATGAAGGGTGTATCCCCTATAAAACACCAAAATGGATGACGGCAAAAATGCGTGAAAAAATTAATCCTGGCTGGTTAAAGTTATTTGATAGAATAAAAAAATGTATGGATCCAAATAACATATTTAATCCTGGGAGGTGGAATACTTAAATGACAGAAATTAAGATTCCAGAAGATCTATATGGTAAAAAGTATATAGAACTTGCTTTTGACCATTGCATTAAATGTAATACGTGTAAGTATTCATACAAAGATTTCGAGGCTTCTTGTCCATCTGGAGAAAAATTCTTGTTTGAATCATATTGGGGTTCAGGCCGAATAAGAATTGCTCGGGGCGTAATTTTAGGGGATTTAGAGTGGAATGACGAATTAAAGGATGCAATTTATGCTTGTCCAACTTGCGGAGCTTGTATGGAATCTTGTCAAGCCCCTCACGCAGATTTTATTGTAGATATTATTGAGTCTTTGAGAGAATTAACAGTTAAACATATAGGTCCAGGACCAAATCAAGCAAAGTTAATAGAACACACCACTAATCTAGAAATATGTAATCCTTATGGAGAATCAAACTCTAATAATGAAGATTTAAAAAAGGAGTATAGTTTACCTGATAAAGCGGAATGGGTTTATTTTATAGGGTGTACAAGTAATTATCGTCAAAAAAAGATTAGAGATTCAACAATAAGGTTTCTCAAAAAGGCGGGAATTGATTTTACTTTAATAGATGAGCATTGTTGTACAAGTCCATTGATAAGAACTGGGCAAGTAAGTCCAGTCAAAGATTTTATGAATTACAATATAACGCAAATTAAAAATACGGGTGCTTCTAAGGTTGTAACCTCCTGTGCTGGCTGTTATTTAACATTTATGAAAGATTTTGAGAAGTTTGGAGCCGAATATGATTTTGAAGTATACCATTCAGTAGAATTAGTTAAACAATTATTAGACGAAGGAAAAATGAAATTTAGATCAGAATATAACAAAACAGTTACTTACCACGATCCTTGTCATTTAGGCAGACACATGAGATTATACGAGATCCCTCGGGAAATTTATAAACAAATTCCAGGTCTTAATTTAGTAGAAATGAAAAGAAATCGAAGAAATGCGTGGTGTTGTGGTGCCGGTGGTGGTGTGAAAATTGCTTATCCTAAATGGGCGTTAGAAATTTCAGGAGAAAGGATTGAAGAAGCAAAAGAAACAGGTGCTACTGTGATATCCTCTGTTTGTCCATTCTGTCGGACTAATTTAAGTGATGCTAACGAAAAATTTAATTTAGATCTTGAAGTACTTGACCTACTAGAGATTTTAGATCAATTAGATATCGAATTTGTAAAGGATTCATAATAAAACAAATATAATTCCAAAAGTTTAATTTATTTTTATTAAATAAAAATAATTTTAACACGATTTTAGATGACCGAAAAAGAAAAAAAATTTGAAAATGGATCTTTAAACAAAAGAGCTGCTACTTACAGTATTGGTCAAGTTATTAACACTTGGAGCTACCAAACATTTGCGCTATTAATTTTTACGTTCTATTTTGCTGTCGTTGGACTTCATGTAATCTGGATAACAATTGGCTTCTTAATATGGGCAATCTGGAATAGCATAAACGATCCTGTTTTGGGATATTTCTCAGATCGAACACATACCAAATGGGGTCGTCGTTTTCCATATATTATGATTTCAATTGTCCCTTTATCAATAGTAATAATATTAATGTTCTCTCCCCCAATTTCATATGGCGTTACGGATAAACTTACTAATTTCATATATTTTCTTATCATTATTATAGCTTTTGAACTATTTTACACTATGTTTGACCTTAATCTAGCGGCCTTATTTCCAGAATTATTTATTACCGAAGAAGAACGAACAACTACAAATGTGTTCAGAATGACCTTCTATATAATTGCTTTAATCTTTGCTTTCGCATTACCAGCTCTTTTTATTCCTGATTTTTCAAATCCAAAATATTTAAGGGAATTCCAAATGTATAGCATTATAGTTGCTATAATTATAGTTGTTTTTGGGATATTATTTCTAAAATTTAGTCCAAAGGAAAAAGCTGAATTTAGTGAAGATTATAAAAATGCTCCAAGTTTTTTTGTTAATTTAAAAACTTGTGTTAAAAATAAAGCATTTAGAAGGTATATTCCCGCCGATATGGCAATTTGGTTTGTTATTGGAATCCAGACTACAATTGTTCCGCTCTATGGCAAATTCGTTTTAGATATAGGTGAAGGCGAATCGATCTTCTTAGCAATACTTTTAGCTCTTACGTTTATATCTGTAGCAATTTTTTTAAACATTCTATGGAAACCTGTTGTACGAAAAGTTGGTCCTAGAAAGGGGTGGCTGATCGCTGTATCTGCATATTTCTTAACAATTATTCCACTTATGTTTATTACCGATAGGTGGCAGGGGATGGTAGTATTTTTTATAGTTGGAATTGGTTTAGCAGGTCCGATTTATATATGGGATTTAATAATGGCAGACATAATTGACGAGGATGAGGTAAATACAGGTGCTCGAAGTGAAGCAGGATATTATGGCATAAAAGCTTTCTTTTTTAGACTTTCTACTATTTTTGTGTTTCTATCAATTGCTCTTGTATTTACTAATGTGGGTTGGGTGATATTTGCACCTGAAAAGATCACTCCAGAAATAATTTTTGGACTTAGAGCTTTGATGTTTATTTTTCCAGCAGTAGCTTTAGGAATTGCTTTTATTACCGTATATAGATATCCATTACATGGTGAGAGATTAACCCAGATAAAAGAAAAGCTTCAAAAAATTCACGATGAAAAGAAATCAAAAACATAAATATGTAGTTGTATGATCAACAAAGTAATACTATACAAAATCCAATGAACAAAAAGAAAGACGCTAATGAGAATAGAGAAGAATCACTTGAAACTTTTGAGAAATACGACAAATCATATTCACGAGATCTAATAATGGAAATAATTTTTTTTATGATATTACTTATATTTTTATTAATTTTCATCTTTAGCCAATAAAAGAATATAAAAAATCCCTAACAAAAGATTAAAAATTTATTCTATTTTTAAGTTAAAAAATTTCTTCGTATTATCAATAGTTTTTTCGCTTACTAATTTTTGAGGTAAATCATGGGAAGCTGCTATTGCCGCTATCGAATATCTTGCATTCGAAGGAATATTAACAGGTCCTCTTTTAAAAGGATGCTGATAATAAGCGTCTGTTTCTATAATTAACGACTTTAAAGGGGTATATTTCGTTATATTACGCCATCTATTAAATCCAAAAGAACTACTAGGTACTGAAAGCATAAATCCTTGATTTGGTAGAATTCTACCATATTCTTCAGGTCCAGAAAAACAATGCCATAGCACCTTTTTCGGGTTTATCTTATACTCCTTTAAAATTCGAAGTACTTCTATATTTGCTCCATCTTTTTTATTAAATCGATGTTTTGGATTTTTTCGATCAAATTCATGTTTAGCAGCATTTCTAACGTGTAATACATAGGGTTTGTTTAATTCATTTGTAGTTTCCAAAATCTTTTCAAATTTTTCAATTTGCTTGTTTCTCTTCTCAAGAGTTTGAGCGTGATGAAAGTCTAATCCTATTTCACCGATGGCAAGATATTTTTCTGTATTTTTTAATATGAAATCAATCCATTTTTTATAGGCATCATTGTTTTTATTTTTTTGTTTATAAGTAACAGTTTGAGGAGCCCACCCGCATGTAAATCCTATATTTTTCTTTTCTTTAATGAAGTCTAATACCATTTTAAGAGTAATTACGTCAATTGAACATGTAATTAGATATAGCCCTCCCGATTTGAAATAATTAATATATTGCTCTTCGTCTGAGGGGAGTTTGTCGTTTTTTGGTCGGGGAAATGGCAAATGACAGTGAGCATCAATGAATTTAAGACCTTTTTCTGGTTCAGTTATACGTATCTTTTCTGGCATAATTAATTAAAATATTTATTTCAAATCTCTCTATTAGAAAATTATTTTTAAGATTTAATTTTTATTTTAAATTAGGGATTATAATGGAATTAATTGAAGATGAATATGAAAAAATTATTGAGGCTTTTCCAAACGCTGCGCTTGTTAATAACTTCATTTTTCATGTAAAAATTCCATTAATAAATGATGTGATTTTAGATATTGATTATAAGAAATATCCTAAGAGACCAAAAGTAGAATTAATTAAAGAGAATGGGCAAGTTTATGACAATTTAGATACAATGATTTTGTCATTAAAGAGATGGAAAAAGAAAAATCCTATTTCGATTGCTGATCTTATAAGAGAGATTTTTATGTTTGTAAAAAATATACAATCAAATGAAATTTTAATAAAAAAAGAATTAATAGAAGGCATTATGGCTTTATGCAGAGAACAACACCCTAGGGAAATATTAGGTCTTATAAGAATGGATATGGGTATAGCAACAGAATTTATATTACCCCCTGGAGCACTTACTTCTAACAGCTCTGGGATCTTTTTTCCAAGTAGACTCCCTTTAGACCCTACACTTGAAGGAACTGTACATTCTCATCCATCAGGAAATCCAAATCCCTCTTTAGGAGACTTTAATAATGTATTTAAGCTGAAAAGATTTCATTTTATTCTTGCTTATCCTTATAGTGGGTTAAATTGTGTGAAGTGTTTTGATAAAAACGGTAAAGAATTAGAATTCAGAATTATTAACTGATTTTTCTTTAATTTGGAAATTGATAGGTTAGTACACGTTTAATCAAAAGATTTAAATATATTCTTGTCAATCTTCAGATCAACAAAAAATTTTGTTAGGTTTTTATTTAAAAAGGTGAATTAATATGCCAATGGAAAAAGAAGATATTTATTGGATTGTAGGCCTGATAATGATACTTACAGGAATCGGATTATTGATCTGGGGAATAACGTATATCGCCTGGGGCGGAGTAGTTGCTCAAGCTGAGGCAGGTCTTGCACAATATGGATATACAGGCGTCTCGGGTGCTGCGATGGTTGCAGGGGGCGTCGTCTTATTGATTATTGGTATAGTTTTAATGGTTATTGGTTTATACTTAGTTTATACCTATAAGATTAAAGCGGAAAAATAAAATTCATAAACTAACTTTTTTTTTATTTATTTTTTGATTTATAGTTTTATGTAATAATTTTACTTGGTATCATGTAGATATTACTGTAATAAATATGTGTAAATGAATCCCTTGATATTTATATCATTGTAAATAACAATGTGGTAATTAAATGGAACTATTTGAAGAAGAAGTTGAGATATATAATTCAAGGATGAGGCTTTTACACTGGTTATATGAAGAATTAAAATTCTATCGGGAAGACCAAAGAGACTTATTAAACGAGAAAGGTCAAAAATTACCGCTAAATCTTTAAAACTAATAAGTGAAATAATGAGTTTAAAAGAAATAAAGAATAATACAATTAAACTTAAGAATTCATTCAATTTATTGAGCGATAAAGAAAAATGCTTAAAATGTCTCAAAGAATTCTTTAATAATATTAAACCAATTGAATCAAATAAATATATTTATTCTAATGGTGTGAATTTTACAGCTAATTTAGTTTTTTATCAAATAGATCAACATTAATGTAAAAAAATTAAAATTAAAAAATAATTATTAAAAATTTAATCAATCTCAACGAGTACCTTTATTTCATCATGCGGTTTTGATAAGACTTCAAACATTTCGGGAACATCATCTAACTTTATTATTTTAGAGATCATTGGTTTTACATTTAGTTTTTTCTTTTCTAATAAATTTATAGCTGTTCTAAAGGTATCTTGGACATAAGCGAAAATACCTCGCAATGTAATATTAAAAACTGCCAGCCCATAAAAGTTTTTTAGAATAGCTACAGGATCTATACCAACAAGCGTTATGTTTCCTCCTTTTTTAATTAAGTTTATTGCTGAACTTATAGTTTCACCTATTCCTACACAATCAAATATATGATCTGGTCCTATTCTATTTGTTAATCGTTGAATTTTTTTCCAATTTTTAGGAATGAGTACAGATTCAGCTCCGAACTCTAATGCTAATTTATGTTTCGATTCTACAGGCTCTAAGACAAATATATTAGCACCTGCTACTTTCAACGCTTGAATAGTCATTAAACCAATTGTCCCCGCGCCATAAACAGCGGCGTTTTCGCCCATTTTAATACCAGAAGCTTCAACGGAATAAATACCAACAGCTAAAGGCTCTATTGCAGCAGCTTCTTCAAGTGATATTGAATCGGGTAAAAGATGTACTCTTTCTGCCTTCACACTGATAAATTCAACCATTGCTCCGTTTGTAAGCGTTCCTAATTGTTTAGGCGCATCCTTGCACATATTCTCTTGATTTCGATGACACCAATAACAGTCATAACATGGAAGGTTTGGATTTACGGTAACATGATCCCCAACTTTCAA
Source organism: Candidatus Hodarchaeota archaeon (assembly GCA_048887225.1). Classification (GTDB taxonomy): domain Archaea; phylum Asgardarchaeota; class Lokiarchaeia; order Sigyniarchaeales; family SOKP01; genus LW40-45. Next base: position 96,931 of record JBHLJY010000008.1, on the reverse strand, counting down.
TTTTTTTACTTTATTCCCTACCTCGACAATTTCCCCCGAAAATTCATGCCCTATAATAGTTTTTGGACCATACATACCTTCTCTTTTAAAAGACTCAACATCCGATCCGCAAATACCACAATATTTAACTTTAAGTAACACATCGTCTTGTTTTAGACTCGGTTTTGGCAAGCCATCTAATATTACAATTTTTCCAACGCCATCATACATTACACCTTTCATTATATGTACACCATTTATTTTTTTAAAATCGCTAAAAAAATAATAAAATTATAGGACACCCATAGAAAGCAACAATTTAGTGGCGTCAGGTGTTGCAAAGGCAATCTTAACATCTAAGACTGCTGGTTTGTTGGAATTCCTAGCTCGATCGAGGGCAGGTTTAATCTCATTAGGATCTATAACGACCTCACCGTAGCAACCAAATCCCTCAGCACATTTTGCAAAATCAAACTCTGGTAGATCAACATCTATAAAGCGTTTTCCCATAGCTAATTTTTGACCACTTTTAATCATCCCCCAAGCATTGTTGTTTGCTATTACAAATGTTAAATTTTTTAATCCTAAACGAACAGCAGTTTCAAGATCCTGAATATTAATCATGAAACTACCATCTCCAGAAATTGATATTACCTGCTTATCGGGTTTCGCTAATTTTGCACCAATACCATACCCTACAGATGTGCCAAGATGGCCCATACATATGGCTTGAAGCGTAGACAGTGGTGCGCGAGGTTTGTAAAAATCTATTTGTTCTACAGTATACGCTGCAATGTCTCCACCATCAATAATTAATATAGCATCATCATCAATATATTCTAATATATCCTTAACCAATCTATTTGGGAGAATTGGTATTTTATCTTTTGATGCTTTTTTATTCGTGGTATTGATCGTTGTTTTTCTCAACTCCGTAAGAGATTCTAACCAATCTCGTTTTTCCACCTTTTGAGTCTTCTTAACCTCCTCAAGAATTTGCTTCAGAAATAATTTGCAATCACTCACAATGCCTAATGTTATTGGTTTGGCCCTCCCTATTATGGTTGGATCAATATCAACCTGGATATGTATTTGGCTGTTCTTCCAAAAGGGTTCTTCACCATGCCCCAGTACATATGAAAACTTGCTGCCAAGAGTTAAAATAAGATCAGCTTCTGCTGCCGCTTTCAGGCCTGGGCCTGCCACTGAAGCACCAATTAGACAATTTGATTTATTTGATATTGTACCAATTCCCATGAGGGAAGTCATTACCGGAATTTGTAAATATTCTGCAAATTCTTGCAGCTCATTCCACGCTTCTGCTCTTGCAACACCACCACCAGACACAATTAAAGGAGTATCAGCTTTTATTATAAGATCTAACGCTTTTTTAACAGTTTCATTATCAACAGTAGGTTTTCCAATGGCCCTATAAGCATCTGAAGAAAAGATTGGTATTTTATCCTCTTCAATATCCGCAAGAAAGGCATCTTCAAAAATCTCTAATAATACCGGCCTTGGTCGTCCACCAGTAGCCTCGCGAAATACTTTATGAACGGCATCGGGAATATTTTCGATTTTGCGAACACTTTTTTGATATTTTGTTATCGGTTTGAATAATGCTAATTGGTCTAAATTTCCTTGTAAAGTAAAAGAATCTTCATACTTACTATTGACTTGAGGTACTATGGCAATTATAGGAATATTGTCGCTCCACGCAGTTGCTACGCCAGGCACAAGATGAGTTGCGCCCGGACCGACTGTACCAAAGCATATGCCTGGTTTGTTGCTCACTCTTGCATAGGCATCTGCCGCATGGGCTGCTGCTTGTTCATGTCGGAATAAGATTGTATTTATGCCTTGTTCCCGACCCCATCTATATATAGCATCGTACATATTTAAAAACTGCCCGCCAGGGATTCCGAACATATGCTTTACGTTTTCTTGAAGGAGGCACTTTATTAAAACATCTCCACCATTAATTTTTCTTTCCTCTTTTTCTGCCATTATTTTTCACTTTATTTTTGAATTAAAATAATTGATGAAATTTTATTTTTTGTTATATAAATAATTATCTAATCGTTTAATTATCAGAAAAAACAAGAATATTTCTTTTTGTCCTTTATTAATAGCTAAAATATTCAAGTGAATTCAAGAATGGTTTAATTGAATCTGGAATATCCTTGATATTATTACGGTTTAACCTTAATATGGTTAATGATGCAAGGTTAACTATCGATTCGGGAATTTCTTGAATATCATTATGACTTAAATCCAACCATTTGAGCGAGGTCAGTTTAAATACTGACTGAGGAATTTCTTGAATATTGTTGCGACTTAAATCTAACGTTTTAAGTGAACATAACGAGCCTATTGATTTAGGAAGATTTCGGATCTTATTCCGACTTAAATTTAACCTTTCTAGCGACATTAACAATCCTATGGATTCAGGTACTTCCCGAATTCTATTTATATTTATATTTAACTTCTTAAGAGCAGATAAAAATAAATTTAGATGAACTAAACTTAAGAGATAATCAACATATTCTGGATTTTCTTTTACAAAACTCCAATTATAAAAATTGAGAGATAATCCTGTGATGTGCTTATTTTTTATTTCAAGCCATGGTTCACCATCATCAGTTAAAGATTGATAATAATTATAGGTTTCAGCATTAATTTCATAATTCTCTCCATCTTTAGCAAATAAAGCTTCTAAATCCAAAATAAATTTTGCTTCATCTGAAACGAGTCCAATAGTTAATGCGAATGTCTCAACCCACTTTTGTAATTCTTTATTCAAAAATTTAAATTTCTGGTTATTGATATTTTTAAAAAAATCAAAAATAGTTTTTAGCACTATGGGTGATTTTTCGTGTTGAATCGCCCATTTCAACGAGCTTAAGTCATCTTTAAGAAAATTACTAAAAATTGCTCTTGCTGCTGCACTCCTGACTAATGGATTTTCGTCTGAGATTAGGCTATTTTCAAGAATTTTGAAAATTCTTTCAGTTTTTAAACTTAATTTTTTGCATACATCCAAACATTTCTCCCGAACTTTTGCTTCATTACTGCCTTCAATTAAGGAAATTAGCAGTTCGATGGCTTCGGATTTATTTAATTTACCATGCTTGACTTCAGAGTATATTCTTTCTGATGTAAAAGGCTCTCTCATTTTTACTCTTGCTTTTAATAAAAATACAAAATAAAAGGTGATAGTGTCGAATTGTATAAAAATTTACTAAGTTAATAATAAACATTTAATATAGTTAATTAAATTTATTTTGAAACATTGAGTAAGTAGGCAGCCTAAATTAAATTAGATGAGTATTAAGTTTTTGATAAAAAAACGTAAGGAAAACGGATAAATAAAAAATAAGAAAAGAAAGTAATTCCCTATTAACTAGTCTTATCCTCCTCGTTTTGTTACTTTTTCCAAGACTTTTAATTCTTTTAGTAAAGCTTTAATTTCTTTGTTAAGTGGGGTGATCTTATTTTTCTTTTCAAGGTTAATTTCCTTTAATTTTGCTTTTAGAGCTATTGATTTTTCTTTATTTAATTGTTTATACTCAGCTCTCAAGCTTTTAACATTAATAGATAATTCCTTCTTTTTTGCTATCCATTCTGCTGCTTTTGAGGAAGCTTCCTCTAAACTAGTTTTTTCGGCAGATAATGTGCTTTCAACTTCTGCTATTTTTGTGTCAAAATCAGCAGCAACTTCATTATCAGCGGCAGCTTCTTTTTTATTAGCGTCCTCCTCAATTTTAGTGATTTCATCTTCTTTCGAAGCTATTTGATTTCTAATTTCATTTTCAGACATGAATCTCTCCACTCAAATCATTTTTTGTTAAAATTTTGTTTCAAATGTTTTATATTTTAATATTTATGATATTTTATTTTTAACTATTCGCATTTTTACACTGTTTAAAACTAAAAATCGTTAATTGTAAATTCCCACGAACAATAATAATCTTCTGGGTGAGGATCTGGAGGACAACAAATGCATTTGGTTTGAATTCTTGGATCAATAGTCTGGGCAAATCCATAATATTCAACTAAACCAACTGATTTACATGGAAAGTCAGGCAGACCTTTTCTTTTCCTAGCAGATTGAACTCTACAATCATTCATACGGAATACACATCTGTTATCGGAAACCTCAATAATTTCTTGTTTGTTGATATTAGCGTAAACTCGGAATTTCAGAGCTTTAATAAGTGCAGGTATTCCCCCTCCGTGAGGAATTTTAAGTCTTTCCATAATTCTCTTAGCTTCAATGATGGTAAATCGTTCCCACGACTTTGCATCGAGTTCAATAGCGTTCTCTATACCGAATTTTTCTTCTACTGCTAAAAACCAAGTACCATCAATGGCTAACCAATTTTTGGATATATCTCCAATATATTCAATTAACTTGTCTTTCGAAAGTTTTTCTAATTCTTCGTTCAATTTAACTCAAGTTTCATAGTTAATAATTGATTTTAAAAACCCTTTAGAATTTATATTTTTTAGTTTTATTGCTAAAAAGTGTAATTTTTATTAAAAATTAAGAAATATTTAATAATCAATCAATTATTTGTAATAGCTAAACTATATCTGATGAAATCTCTAAGAATGAAACAGGAACTACATCTTAGGAAGTATCTTAAGAAACAATTTATTTCAATTTATTTTTTTTTAATAATTTCAATTTTGTTTTTCTCATTCTTTGAACTGATTCTACTTTCTGTATTTTCAAGGTTGCTGTTCTTAGATTTTAAATATATTCTATTTTGGCAAATGGCAACGATTTCCATAAATATTATTATATTTAATTTAGGAATAAAACATAGAAATTTCAGAATATTGTATTTTAGTAGTATTTCATTTATTTCTGGAGCTGGAATTATCTTCCTGATTCGTTTAAAATCTTTAATTGTTCTAAAAACTCTAATGATAATCCTTTTTTTGATTGGAATCATAGGAAATTATTTTTGCTTAAAATTCATTAAGAAAAAAAAAAAGAAAAAAAAAAAATCAAGGTTAAATAAGATAAGAATTTTTTTAATTCTAATTCTAAGTTCCTTAGCAATAGTAAGTATATTTAACTTGGCAGTTCCAGAAAATGAAATTACAATAAAACCAAAGACTAATCCGGAATTAATATTTTGGACAGATCCTTTTGATTTGCCGGATGATGAGTCCATCTATGAAATTTGTAGAAGTTATAATATTGGTTTTATGCCTGCTATAAACGCTCGAACTTTTAATAAGAGCGGTCTTATGGATAAATATAAATTAGCTATTGCTCATGGTGTTAACCTTTACTTCTCTCTTTTAGCTTCTGAGGATCCATTCATTAATATGGATAATACAGATGAATTTTTACCTCTTTATAAAAAGTTCAAACAATGGTTTATTGATGAGGGGATATTTGAAAGTTCATTTGTTAAAGCATTTGTTGTAGATGCTGAACCTCCTGTAAAATATATTGAAAAAGTCAGAGAAAAACCCATAATAACTAGTATTAATTATTTTATAGAGAATTATCCAACAAAGAAAGAAATAAAAAAAGCTAATGAAAATATAGAAAATTTAGTTGAAGAAATTCAAGAAGATGGAAAAGAGGCAGGAATTATAAGAATAACCCCTTATTTAGACGAATTAGATGGGGATGGAGATATTGAATTATTTATTCGAAATATATATAGTCTCAATGTTGTTTGGGACTTTTCTATTACAATGATTTATAGAGTAGGCGCGGCGATAGTAAGTATGGGTGATTCTGTGGAAGATATTTCAGAGAACGTGAAAAAAAATATCTTTGGCCAGGTGGAAGATGAGAAATTGAATATCTTATCTGCATACAATTTTTATCATCGAGTTGGAATGTCTGAGAAGGAATGCGGTGATTTTCCGGCCGGCGAACATTATGTTTTCATTGGAACATTAAAAAAAATTTTTAACGATACTGATTACATGGATGATAAAGAATATATTGATGATTTAGATATTTGTCGTCATTTTGGCAAAGAAAAAGTTTTCTTATACAACTATGAGAATTTCATTGCTAATTACGGCGTGGTAGAATTATTAAATCTTGGGAAACATAATCAACAAAAAGACTCTTGGGAACTTGAACATTTAGCCGCAGAAGTTCAAATAAATATAATATTTTATTTAGCACTCGCTTTTTTAGATCGATTACTTTACTTCGAACAATGCACTTCTTGAGAATTAAGTTTGAATTAATTCATTTTCAATAAATTTGTCAAGAGATTTTTTATACTTAAAATCCAACCTCTGAATTTTACTAGTATCTGCTATATTTCGTTTTAATTCATTTACGTTAGCGTCTTTATACACTATTTTTGGTTTCTTTTTTAATTTTTTGGAGAAAATCTGAACTAATTCATTGATTGAATATTCTTTTATACCAGATAAGTTATACTCTTCACCGAAACATCTCTGATTATTAAGAATAATGCCAATTGCGTCACATATATCGTTAACATGTGTAAATGCTCGAGATTGTGTTCCATCTCCAAAAATAGTTAGAGGTTCATCGTTCATTATTTTATTTTTAATTATTGTAAGTATATTGTGTTGTCCTTTTCCGTACACAGAGAAAGGTCTTACTATTGTATATTTTAAGCCTAAACTCCCAAAAGAGAGTATTATATTTTCACCCATTAATTTAGTAAATCCATATAAATTAATTGGAGTTTTAGGCGTGTTTTCTGTAATGGGAAAGGAATGAGGTATCCCAAAAACTTGACCAGATGATAAATGAATAAAGTGATCAATATCTGCATCTAAGGCTTTTTTTGCTAACTTTTTCGTTGCTAACACGTTTAAGCTAAAATATTTATCGTAATTTTCAATTGTGCCTTCTCTTACGTTAGTAGCTGCGGCACAATGAATTACATTATTAATTTTCAAGAAATTAGGAAAATCCCAGTCATTATCTAAAAAATTCTGTTCCCAAAAATCAATGTTTTTAAAATATATATTATTATTCGTTAGATGCCTTTTAAGTTTATTAATAGATTCATTTGAACTTCCATGTGCTACGATTTGACAACTTTTATTAATAAAATATTTCACAAGATAACCTCCAATAAAACCTGTGGCCCCTGTAATTAAAATTCTTGGCATAGATAATTTCTAATAATAGTCTTACATATAAATAGATTAAGCTTAAAATTTTATAAATAAATACAATTGAAATTATGGAAAATAAACATATTTTTTATATCATAGCGGCTAATACTCTATGGAGTCTTATACCCGTTATCGTATATGGATTATTTAATGAAATTTCAATTATAACAATTATTTTCCTTCGGTTTTTTGTTTCTGGTGTTATTTTGCTTGCATTAGCAGTTCTATATGTATTAATAAATAATAAATATACTACAAAAGAAACTATTTCATTAAAAGAATTATTTAGATTTACCATCTCTAAAAACGAAAGCTTTCTTAATCTTAGATATGTTTTTTATTTTGCTATTATGGGATTTTTTGGAATAATTATGCAGTTAATTTTCTTTTTCTTAGCTTTAAAAATTACAACTATATCATTGACCATGATTGGATTTCAATTATCTATAATAATAATAGCGTTTTACGAACATGGCGCTCAATCCGAAAAGTTAGATTTTTTTAAAAGTCTTTACATCATAATATTAATTTTTTCAATAGGGATTATAATTTTTATTAAATCACAAGAATCCGCTGCTAGATTCACACAAATAGGCTTTCTTTACATTATTCTTTTTACATTATTTCTAGCATTTTTTCAGATTACAGTAGATAGAGATGTATATTCTAAAGAAGAGATAAAAATAATAAATAAAAATGATAATTATAAGATACCAAGACTGCTCATTAAAATTTCTCTAACATTTCTAACTGGAATTGCTTTAATGTTTCCATTTATTTTTATTTTATACTTAATCCCTGTTCAAACCGATTTAACTTTTGAAATAGAGCAATTTTTTAACAATATTTCGTCTATTAATCAAATTTTACTTCTTTGGGAGATTATCTTTTTAATTCTTCTTGCGACTATTGTCCCTTATCTCTTAATATTTATTGCTTACGCTAAATGGAGTCCATATAACCTAACATATCGTCAATGGAATTGTATTTTAACCATAATTGAGCCAATAGGTGGGATTTTTTTTGGAGTATTTTTTGGTGCTGATTCTTTTCCTTTAATGTTTTTAACAATCGTCTTATTTTTATTAATAATGTCAATATTATTACGATATGTTCATGAGTCATCAAATAAGGTTAACGCTTATTTACTCATAAATAAAAAAAAGGGAACATTGAAAGGTTTAGCTCTAAAAATATTAAAATTTAATGGAATCTATTTAATCCAATCATTAGTAGGAACGCATGATATATTAGTAAATATAAGAACAAATTCAATTAGAGAATTTTATAGTTTAATAAACGAAAAACTAAGGAATTTAGAGGAAATTAAAAATATAAGGATACTTTTTATTAATAAAATCTATAAAATATCTTAATGTAAGTGTTTTCGTATATGACAATAAGGGCAGTTATATTCTGTCAGGTTCATCATATGGCTATGACAAAAGTCATTGAAGAATTTAAAAAGATACCCGAAATTAAAAAAATTTTTTCATTGACGGGAGATTATGATATTCTTGCTGAAATTGAGGTACATTCATCAGACGAGTTATACGAAGCTTTTGCTAAGAAAATTGATTTAATCGATGGAATTATTAACACAAACACGCATGTTATCATGCGATCCTGGGAGAAATAAATTGAGAGCATTAAACTAAAAATTTTTTAAATTAAATTATGATTAAATCAACTAATTTTTTATTATGTTCCACCCATCATGATCCTGAATTTAAACTGAAAAATTTATTGAAGAAAGTTGCTTCTATCATTAAAAAACTCTTCATAAAGACTATCGTTTGCTTAACCCCTACTACTTCTGAAAAAGTCTACAAATTTCTATCTCGAGAGGGTTTTATGGTAATTATTGGGTCAAGTATGAGACAAATTGACATATATCGAAAAGCGCTTAAGACAACTTTAAATAATATAGAAAAACAACAAACTGAAAAAATCTTTTATATCGATTTTGATAGATTAATCCATTGGATCCATGCTTATCCAAACGAACTTACTAATTTAATTAACAAAAAAATAGATGTGGATTATTTACACATAGGTCGTACTTCAAGAGCATTCGATACTCATCCTTCAACTCAACAAAAAACAGAAATTATCATTAATGAAATTGTCTCTAAAACATTAGGATTCCTTGAAACTAAGGACATTATATCTGTGTGTGGCATTTTTACTAAAGAATTAGGCGAAAAAATTATGAGAGTAAAAAATGAAACCGCAACCGGTTTTTATTGCACATGGCCTTTATTTTTTTGGAATTGGGCTACTAAAAAGCAATATATAGAAGTGGAGGGGCTAGAATGGGAGACCCCAGATAAGTTTAAGGTGGAAATTACAGAGTTAGGGTATAAAGAATGGGTAAAACAATTTCAATCTCCTCTCGAATGGGAAAAACGAGTAAGATTTCTGCATGAGGGTTTATTGGAATTGTCGCAGGTGTCAGATTTTAAATTTTGTGAAAAAAGTAATAATTCCAAATAGATTTCTAATAATTCACAAGAGGTTGCTACTTTTCACTTTTTTTTATAAATTAATTGCTTCAAAGGCTTTATATCATATAATAAGAGCATTTTAGTTAGCAAATTTTGTTTAGATATTAGTAGAGTCATTAAGAGAGGTGTTATAAAAATTCCAAAATTGGTTTGCGATATTTGTGGAACTGAAAAAGATATACCATCGTGCTGTGATCAATCAATGATTATTAAAGATGAATTATTATGCTGTTGTGAAAAATGTGGTTATATTACTAAACCTAAATGCTGTGGAAAAGAGATGTCATATATCTAGGTAAAAATAAAAATAAAAAGATTTTAAGACTGAGCTTACCAGACTAAGGAACTAATTATCTCTTTAGCTCTATCAGCTTCTTTCTTAGCTAAAATCTTTTGCATACGTAAATCATTTACAGCATCTTCGACTAGAGTATCAAAATTTTTAATGGATTCCATTAAATTATTTTTTTCGCCTTTATTTTCGACTAAATCGATCATTGGGGGGAATTTATTCATTAAATTACCCAACTCCTTTCTGAAATTGTCTGTGATTCTTGTTCTCTGGATTTTTCCTTTATCGATTAAAATAGGAAGGATTGGAGCACGTTCTGTAGTTTTGTTTGTATTGGGATCTATAAAATAGAATATAAAAATTGGAATACCAACTACAATATTCTCAGTTTTTATCTCTAATGTATATGAATTAAAGAAATTTTTAAGATTGGTGAGATCTTTATCTTTTGTCGCTTCAATATTATTCAAGCATGATTGTTTTTCATTTTTTATTTGAGTTATTATATCTTCTGCCGAGGTGATATCTGTACTTAATCCTTTATGCTTTTCATCAATCTGTCTTTCCACTTCGGCCACTCTTTTTTCTAAGTCTGAAATCTTTTTTTGCTGAGCTCTTTGAATATCTCTCCCTTCTTGGTCAAGATTTTTTCTTAATTGTAAGATCTCATTACCATATCTAGAAATTGCATTTCCCAAATCTTTATATCTTAATTGTAAATCATTAAATCCCTGGTCAAGTAGAGTTAGATCCTTTTGACTAACAGCATTTTTTAATTTTTCAATAATATTTTTAATGGAGTTTAGATGTTTATTAATCTCCCCTGATTTGTCTGGAACCTTATAATTTGCGCTTTTTATTAATTCTTCAGGAGAATTCTCTAAATCTTTTTCTTTTTCTTCCTTTAATTCATTAGTTAACCTTGCAAGATTTTTCTCTTCGTCTCTTGTATCGACTGTTTTAACTTTCATTTTATCTACTTGGCTATCCCCTTTTTGAATCCATTTTTCACATAAATTGATAATATCTTGTGCATATTTATCGAGCAATTGAATATCTTTTAATTCTATATAACTGTATACATCTTGAGCAATTCTTATTTGATTTACGCTTTTAGCAATTGGATCTCCTTCTAAGAAAAAATATGGGTCACCAAAAGAACTTAGATTATATTGATTAAGAAAAAAGTTTTTGAAGTACCCAACTTCATTAGAATTAAATAAAGCTTCTTGGATTACAGGTGCCCTTTTGAAGTTCTTAGCTCTTTTCAAATAGGTTCCGTTATAAGTTGTTAATGAAGTTAAAAATGTTGTTGGATCTGCTCCTTTTATTACATTATTGGGAGGTGGAGGTGTTTGAGCAAAACTTCCTATGCTTAGCTTCTCTTGCTTATTAAACAAGTAGCTACATACAAAAGCTCTTGTGTCGTTTAATGGTATTAATCGAACGGGCCAAAAACACATCGCAATTTTAGAAATTTTACCCATTTTATTGATTTTTTTCCCGTAAAGATTTATGCATTCTATCAAAGCCATTGCTATTTCGTTTAAAAATATTGCTTTGGATCGAGCTGGTATTATTTCATCTAAGTTCATTAAATAAGGTAATACTTTATCAACCATTTTGAACATCTCATTCTTTTATAATAATTTCTAAGAAAGATCAAATAATAAAAGTTTTAGTTTTAATTTTTCTTAATATTAATTAAATTTATTTAAAGATTGTTTTCAAGTACTATGAAAAAAAAGAATTTCGCTTTATTAACGTTGAGTTTAATTCTTTTTAATTTTTTTTTTATTGCTATTTTCACGATCAATGCTTCTGGTGTAGAATACAGCATTGATGTTAATGAAAATGAGATTTTCATATGGAAAATTGAAAAATTTGATCAAGATACGTACGAGGCTATTTTTGTTGGAGAAAAAATTGCATTTGAAGAGGATGATTTAAGGAAATATCAAATTATGGATATTGATAAATCTACAGAATATTGGAAAATCTCCTATTATATCTGGGATTACACCGATGATTCTAGCGATTTTGAGCATGATGCGGATGAAGAAGAAAAATATAAAATTTATAGGGATCCTGAAGACCAAGCTGATGATATTTTATTAATTGAAGAAATCATAGAAATGTGGTTAATACCAATTCCATATACTAATTATCTCGAAGATTTTAAGGATGAATTTGATCATCAGATTATTCGTGTCTATCTTGAAGATGAGTCGCTTATCGCGAAAATTAGTGCTACTGAGGAAATACCTGCTACATATGAAGTGGAATTAACATACGATATTAACGGTGTTATGGAAAAACTTGAATATTATGATCAAAATGGAGATGAATTTTTGGAAATTGTCTTACAAAAGGAAGCAATACCGGGCTACGATGTAATATTAATTTTCGGAATAATTATAATTTGCGGAACAATTAGCGTTATTATTTGGTGGAAAAAACTACATATAAACAATGATTAGAAGTTATTTTTCAAACAAATGATCTTCCTTATAAAAAATAAAGGTCTGTTTGGAAAACTTTAATTATTTAACTTTTTAATAAAATAAAAATAAAATATAATTTAAGAATCTTTAAAAAAAAGGTGTTAAAAAATGGTAGATAAATTTCTAGAAGGAAAAGGAGCTGTCATTACTGGTGGAGCCTCTGGATTTGGAAGAGGTGTAGCATATGCATTTGCAGAAAGAGGGGCAGATTTGGTTTTAGTAGATTTAAATGAGGAGTTATTGGAAGAAACAGCTAAAAAAGTAGTAGAAAAAACTGGTCAAAAAGTGATACCAATTGTATGTGATGTCGTAGATTCTAAAGCTGTTAAGAAAATGGCAGATCGGGCTTTTAATGAGCTTGATAACGTATATATTTTATTTAATAATGCTGGGACAGCATTGGCATATGGACTTGATGTAATTCGTATTGGTGAAAAGGCATGGGATAGGACTATAAATGTTAATCTTAAAGGTCAATGGTTAGTGGATAAATTTTTATGTCGACAAATGAACAGACAAGATTTTAAACCTTTAAGAGGTAAAGTCATTCATACTAGTTCTGTTTATGGAATAAGTTTAAGTCCTTTTGTTCCGGCCTATAGTATAAGTAAAGCTGGTGTAATAGCTCTTAATAAGCTTTTAGCAAAAACTCTAGCCCCCCATATATCTTCAAACGCAATAACACCTGGATACCACGTTACTGGAATATATGGTAATAGAGAAGATATCATGCTACAGAGCATGGAAGATGGACATGTAAAAACCCCTTTGAATAGAATTGGAACAGTTGAGGATGTTGTAAATTTATTACTATTTTTAGCTTCAAGTAAAAGTGATTTTATTACAGGTCATTGCTTCACAATTGACGGTGGTATTGCAGATGTCGGCGTTCCGCCTTATGATTTGGATGTAGAAATATAAAACAACTTAAATCTAATATTTTTTCTTTTATATGAAGTAGATAATTATTTTCTTATGAAAAAATTAAAATTTTTAATCAAAAGATAAAGATATATCAAAATTTCTTAACTACTCCAAATTTTTGAATAAAAACTTGAAATTGAGATTTAATTCGTTATTCCTTTTTCTTTTTAATCTGAGTTCTAGTTAATCATAATATTTTGAGATAGAAATTAAAACCTTTAAAGCATATAAAGGTGAAATATAATTTAATACATTCAAAAAAAAATAAGGGTGCTATTAAAAGAATGGTAGAGAAATTTTTAGAAGGAAAGGGAGCTGTCATTACTGGTGGGGCCTCTGGATTTGGAAGAGGTGTAGCATATGCCTTTGCAGAGAGAGGGGCAGACTTAGTTTTAGTAGATATTAATGAAGAACTCTTAGAAGAAACGGCTAAAAAGGTAGCTCAAGCATCTGGACAAAAAGTAATTCCTATTGTATGTGATGTTTCGAAATCCGACCAAGTAGAAGCAATGGCAAAGCAAGCATATAAAGATTTGCACAATGTGTATATATTATTTAACAATGCTGGCATAGGGGTTGCTTATGGAAGAACTATATGTAGAGTAAAGGAAGAAAATTGGGATCGAATAATGGCTGTAAACCTTAAAGGACAGTGGTTAGTCGCTAAATCCTTATGGCGAAAAATGAAAGCTCAAAAATTTGAAAATGAGGAATTATCAGGAAAAATGATAAATACTTCCTCCATGGCAGGTATGATTGTAGATCCTGCAATTCCCGCATACAGTATAACTAAAGTAGGGGTGATTGCTCTTACTCAATTATTAGCAAAGTCTTTAGCGCCAAAAATAACTGCAAATTCAATTGCTCCAGGTTTTCACGTAACAGGTATTTATTTAAACGATGAAGAGGCTATGAGAACGACAATGAGAGATGGAAAAGTTCAAATTCCTTTAGTTAGACTTGGAACTGTTGAAGATGTTGTGAACCTCGTTTTATTTTTGGCATCCCCGGCATCTAACTATATTACTGGGCATTGCTTTCCTATTGATGGAGGAATTGGAGAAGTTGGTGTACCACCATATAAATTAAAAGAAGTCCAATATTAATTTTTTTTCTTTTTTTTATAATTTAAATCTGAAGTGTAATAAACTTAATTTTTTTATTAGAAATAAAAAGCTATATATACCGTTAAGGATGGTGTTTAATTAGTTTGTCAAATAAAGAAAAAATTGTGCTAATTGGTGCGGGATCCCTACAGTTTGGGCTGGGTTCCGTAGGTAGTATTATGGTAAGTAAAATTCTAGAAGGTTCTACAATCTGCCTTCACGATATAAACGCTGAAACATTAAATTTAGCTTATCAAGCCTGTCAATCAGCAATAGAAGAAAAAAAATTAGATTTTATTTTAGAATCTACGATAAATCGACAAGAAGCTTTAAAGAACGCTACATTCATTATTAATTCGATAGAAATTCCTCCAAGATTTGAACTCTTAAATATGGATTTAACAATTCCCCAAAAATTTGGAAATAAGCAAATCACTGGTGAAAACGGTGGACCTGGAGGTTTTTTTCATTCACTTAGAGTTGTTCCTCCTATTCTTGATATCTGCTTAGATATTCAAAAAATCTGTCCGAAGGCTTTATTTATCAATTTTTCGAACCCCATGAGTCGAATCTGCCTTGCAATAAAGCGAAAATTCCCTTCCCTTAAATTTGTGGGACTTTGTCATGAGTATCACCATAATAATTTCATGATTACTAGAAGCCTTGGAACTCCCTTGTCTAACCTTGAGATTAAAGCAGGAGGATTAAATCATTTTGGAGTCGCATTAACGATTAAATATAAAGACACGGGAAAGGATGCATATCCAGATGTGCGTAGGAAAGTACCTAAATTTTTTGAATCTTTAAAAGAAAAACTTGATGTTAGTCTAATTAAATATATTTTAAAAAAGTATGGATATTTACCATATACTACGGATAATCATTTTGGGGAATATATTCATTGGGCTTGGAATGTGGCAGATATACAAGGTGGACGTCGATTCTGGGAGCAATATGCTGAATATTGTGCAGCTGTGTTTGAAAAAATTAAAAAATTCATTGAAAAAGGGAAAGGTGCTCGACTAGTAAAACCTGATGATGAACGTGCAATACCAATAATGGAGGGAATATTAACTGATGCAAATTACGAGGAACCATCTGTTAATCTCCCGAATGATGATGTATTTACAAATCTTCCCCGAGATCTCGTTGTAGAGTGCCCAGCGATAATAAATAAAGATGGGCTCCATGCTGAAAAACTAGGTGATTATCCAAAAGGTCTTGCTGCTCTCTTAAGAACTCAAGCCTCTGTTCAAGATCTAGTTGTAGAAGCAATTCTTACAAAGTCTAAAGATGTCGCTTTGCAGGCGCTCCTCGCAGATCCAGTAGTCGACAGCGCATCTCAAGCAGAAATAATTCTAGAAGAGATGTTGCATCTTGAAGCCGATTATCTTCAAATAGAATTGGAATAGTTATTATTTTTTTTTTATATTTATATATTAGTTTAAATCCTACATTAATTAAAAAAAAATTTTAATCTATATATGAGTCGGAAAAAATGATAGATTTAATCATAGCAATTTTTCAAATCTTATTAGGATTCGGTTTTATTGGTTTTTGGATCGTGTTTTATTTTACAGAATATAAAAATCCTAAAATGGATGAACTAGCTTTTAAGCACGAGAAATCATTTCCTTTACCAGATTTAGGATGGATTATGCCATGTTTGTTTATATCTGCGATTGGCATCCTCATGGAACAAAAATTCGGTTATTTCTTTTCAGCTCTAGCGGGAAGTGGTATGATGTTTTTAGGGTTAATTGATTTAGCTTTTGATATCCAAAATGGAGTATTTAAAAAAAAAGAACTGGGTACATATATCGGCATTATTATAATTCTGTTAATGTTGATATTCGGGCCAATCTTTATTATTTATGCTTGGTTCAACCTTTAAACATTAGAAAAAAGTTTTTCTAATCCCCTTTTTTCACATATCCTTTGAAGGAAGAAAATTGCTTAAAAACACTTGGATCACCTTCAATTCTAGCAAATATATTAACAGGAGTTGCGGCTACGGGTTTATCGCCTTTACTTGCTGGAGTTTTTCCAAAAAATATACAAAAACCATTTCCATCTGGCCAATAACCTATATCTCCAATTTCACATTCTGTTTGCGAATTTTCTGCGTCAATTTTAACAGGAATTGCTCCGTATAACTCTTCACCCCATCGAGCTAAATTTAATTCTATTGGGAGACTTTCCCATATTGCTTGACATGTTTGAGGATTTTTCTCAAGAAGCAGTTTCGCTTTTATTTGACCTATCGTCTCATTTTCTATTATTATTTCATACATTTTTTAAAATATGGTCTTTAATTAGATTGAAAATATCACACAATTTTAAATTTTTTTTTTTTAATAACCTTTAGTGTCTAGGCTTTTTTCTTATGATAATATATAACAAATTAAAGATTTAAATATTAAAAAAATAAAAAAATAAATAGAGATATATATTTAATCAATTTTATTTGATAAAATAACAGTTAAGGTATTAAAATTAAAAAAAAATGAAATATAATTATTATTTTTCAATTAATTCTTGAATTTCTCTTATTTTCTTATCAGAACTCTTATAGCCTTTCCTTTTCCTAATTATCAGTATAATGCCAAGAGTTACTCCTACAATAATACCTAATATCATTAAATTTGTTGGTGTTAATAAATTAAATTCTTCGTCATCATCATCGTCATCATCGTCATCATCTCCAAGAGGTTGATCTGAAGCTATATAAGTAATATTCAAATAGCCAGTCGAATTCCTGTTTTGATAATAAGAACCATCAATCGCAGTAATATTAATATAATACTCTCCAAAGTTATAGGCAGAAGTAAGATTTTCCCACATTACGGTCCATTGGTTTGTAGCACCAATTCGAACCATCGTCAAATTGAAGGGAGTTATAGTATCGTTATAAATTGTAGCTATCACATTGACAGCGGCTGGTTGACTCGCATCAATAATTTCTACGGTTATGTTAAAAGGACCTGTGACTGTCGATTCATTTAGAGGGCTTAAGAAATTAATTAAAGGTGGATCTAAATCCTTTATTAGTTTAATAACAACAAATACAGTTTGATTTACATTTCCTTTATCATCAGTAGCCCAAATTGTGATTTTATAATCCCCATGAGCGTAATCTGAAAGGCTAATATTGTTCCAGCCGCAGGTCCAATTGCTTGCAATAAATTCCATAGTTAAATTGAAAGGATTGGAAGTTGCCGAACCGTTTATCATTGCCTTTGCACTTGAAACTGAGCTTCCTAAATCTGTTATCGTGGCATTTATTTCTACACTCGTATCTGTTGGTGGTTCAAACGAACTTCCGTCCAACGGCGTTCCAATTGTTACGCTTGGAGCTATTATATCCGTTATCGTTATAATTACAAATACAGATTGGTTAACATTTCCTTGTTCATCTATTGCCCAGATGGTAATATTGTAATCACCAGCTTCATAAAGGCTGACATTATCCCATGTGCATGTCCAATTATTTGCAATAAATTCCATTGGTATTTCCAAGGGTGTAGAAGCGTTAATTAGGGCTTTAGCACTTAAAACGGAAGTTTCAAGGTCGGTAATAGTGGCATTGATGTCGATGTCCATGGTATTCGTAAATGAACTACCGCTCAATGGCGTTCCAATTGTAACATTCGGAGCTGTTAAATCCGCCATCACATACATTATTTCTATATCAGTACCCCATACACCATCCGTACCATCCTCCCAGATCACGTGAATATTATCCCTGCTATCTATTGTAATCGCGGGGTACCAGCTTGTACCATCGTTCCAATAACTCCCAGCGAAACCATCGGAAATTACCGTGACGTTAGACCATTGACCTGTTGCAGCCGAATAATTCACGCACAATATATCACCATCATTACCCCATACTTCTGGTGATGCATCAGCCCAAACTACATAAATGTTGTCCATGCTGTCTACGGCAATCTCAGAGTACCAGCTTATAAAAGTGTTCCAATAAATCCCAGCGTGACCATCGGAAATTAACGTAGCATTGGACCATTGACCTGTTGCAGCCGAATAATTCACGCACCATATTTCGGAGTCAAAAAGTACAGACCTCCATGGACCATCCGTCCCATCAGCCCAGACTACATAAATATTGTCCATGCTGTCTACGACAATCTCAGCCCAAATGCTATTACCAGTGTTCCAATAACTCCCACCGAAACCATCGGAAATTAACGTGGCGTTGGACCATTGACCTGTTGCAGCTGTGTAATTTACGTACCATATATCGGCGTCTTTATCATCCGCCCTCCATACTCCATCCGTGGTATCATCCCAGACCACATGAAGGTTGTCCGAACCATCCACAGCAATACTAGGATTCCCACTCAAACCAGTGTTCCAATAACTCCCCTCGAAACCATCGGAGATCACCGTGGCGTTTGACCACCCTTGAGATGCCGAGTAATTTACGTACATTATTTCCCAGTCATTACCCCATACTCCATCCGTGTCATCATTCCAGACCACATGAACGATATCCTTGCTATCCACGGCAATATCGGCGCCAACTCCAAAAGGAACAGAAGCGCTACTATCGTTATTCCAATAACTCCCCTCGAAACCATCGGAAATTACCGTGGCGTTGGACCATTGACCTGTTGCAGCTGTGTAATTTGCATACATTATTTCCCAGTCATTACCCCACACTCCATCCGTATCATCTTCCCAGATCACATGAAGGTTGTCCGAACTATCCACAGCAATTTTGGGTACTTTACTAGTATCATTGTTCCAATAACTTCCAGCGAAACCATCAGAAATTACCGTGGCGTTGGACAATTGACCTGTTGCAGCCGAGTAATTTGCGTACATTATTTCGATGTCACTACCCCATACTCCATCCGTGTCATCCTGCCAGACCATATGAACGATATCCTTGCTGTCCATGGCAATATCGGGAAAAGTGCTAGTTTCGTTATTCCAATAACTCCCAGCGAAACCGTCAGAAACAACTGTGGCATTGATCCAACTCGAACTCGAGGTCTTTAAGTTGGTTTTGTACGAATCATCTGCTATATATGAGTCATCCTGAATAGTAAAATTTTGATCAGAATTTTTTAGAATAAGTGGTGATATGAAGAAAATAACTGAAAAGAGTAGTAGAAATGCTAAAAATATTCTTATTATGGTGTTTTTTTTCATTTCAAATTTCACAATAAATTTTATTTAAATTCTTCTTACTATTTTGATCCTTACTCTAAAAGCAACGAAACCAATTTTGTTCTCTCTTTTTTAAACTTTATTATTAAAATTGCATGATTAATTAGATATTATCATAGTAAAGATCATTATAATTCTTTTATCAAAATTCACATATTTAACAATTTCTCTTTCTAATTAAATATAAATTAAGTTATGTTATCTAACAATATTTTAGTTAAAGAATCAGCATCTTCAATCGAATTATGTAAAAAGAAAAATATATTGTGATAAAACGTTTTTAAAGCGCTAGATAATAACCGGAATCTCGAAAGCAGAGATTTTTTAATGAAAATGCAATCGGAAAATACACCAATAAAATTGTTGAATTTGTAGAACAACATTAATTCCAAGCTTATTACAATTTGCTACATTTACCAGATGGAGATAAAATTAAACAAATAGGGTAAATTTTTTTTAAAAACCTACAATAATTTACTTCTTGAACTTGAAAAAATTGTAAAAAACTTGGAGAAATCTTTAAAATTAACGAATAAATATATTTTAGTTTAAAGATTATTTAAATTATAAGGTAAAAAAAAGAAGAGTTAATTGAAATTAGCAATAAGAATAGGAAAAAAATTGGACTAATTATTAATCCTATTGCTGGTATGGGAGGTAGTGTTGGACTTAAAGGAACTGATGGACACATATATAAAAAGGCATTACAAATGGGTGCGAAGCCAATAACTCCCCAAAGAACAATTACATTAATAAATCACATAAAGAATAAGGAAAATTTATGGTTATTTGTGGCACCTGGTAGAATGGGTGTAGACATTGTAAAAGATCAAGGGCTTAAATTTGAAGTTATTGGAAAAATTGGAGATGAAACTTCAGCAGCCGATACTAAGAGAATTGCTAAAAAAATGTTAGAAGAGAATATTGAATTGTTAATATTCTGTGGAGGTGATGGAACAGCCAGAGACATTTTTGATGCGATTGAATTAAAAATTCCTGTTATCGCAATCCCCTCAGGTGTAAAAATGTTTAGCTCTGTGTTTGCTATTAATCCAAGGTCAGCTGCAGAGATGCTGGATGCTTTTATAAATGGAACAGACACTTTAGAAAAAGAAGTTCTTGACATTAACGAAGATTCTTTTAGAAATGGAATCCTAGACTCAAAATTATACGGTTTTTTAAAAGTTCCTAAAGTCCAAAATTTATTACAATCTGGCAAACAGAGTTCGAAAACAGGTAAATCAGTGGAGGAGAATAAAACCGATATCGCCAAATTTATAATTGAAAATATGAAAAAGGATAGGTTATATTTGTTAGGGCCTGGAACTACTGTTAAATCAATTTCAGATGAACTTAATGTCTCTAAAGCATTACTCGGTATAGATGCAATTTTCAATAATCATCTTGTCGGGAAAGATATTAATGAAAATGGGATTTTAGAATTATTAAATAAATACCCTAACACAGAAATAATTGTGTCCCCTATTGGGGGCCAAGGTTTTATTTTTGGTAGAGGAAATAAACAATTTACTCCAAAAGTAATTAAAAAAGTTAGAGAGGAGAATATAAAAGTTATAGCTACAGAGGACAAAATGAAAGGGTTAAATTGCCTTAGAGTTGATACTGGCGATATTGAAATTGATAACTTGTTAAAGGGTTATGTTAAAGTAATTACTGGGTATAATGAATTTTTATTTCTTGAAGTAAACTAACTAAATTCTAAGCCATTTCAAATAATTTTAAAATCCATCTTCTTTTTATTTAAAGTAGTTGATTTTTTAATGTTCTTTAATTTTTTGGTTCAAGCTTAAACTTCATGCAATCTTTACCTAAAACAATATCTCCATTAAAAATATCACTGACGCCTTTCAAAAACGTTTTTTCAACTATATTATTAATCAATGGAGGGGTTATATGTATAAAAACAAGTTTTTTTACTTCAGCCTCTTTAGCTAACTTGGCTGCAGCCGTAGGGTTCATGTGGTAATCTTGGATGTCTGTTAGAATTTTAGAATATCTGGGAAAATTAAATTTTTTAGCTCCAGCAATTAAATTATCTAATATTGCGAAAGAAATAGCCTCACTGAAGAGAATATCTGCTTTATGGCTATGTTTAACAAGATTATTAGTCTTTATAGTGTCACCTGTAATAACAATAATATTTCCTTTATATTCAATTCTATAACCTACAGCAGGTTTCGCAGGACGATGGTCCACCACAAAGGCATAAGCTTTTAATCCATTCCTATCGAAAAATAATTCTCTCTCATTAGGATCTTTAATTGAAATAATTTTGCTTATTGGTGTACCAGCTTCTGGTAGAACAATCTCTTTTCCATGATGGGCAATTCGATAACCTGTATCAAGTTCATAGGCCATTTTAAATCCATTAACAACTTTGTCTACTCCCTCAGGACCATATACTTCCAATGCTTTTGTCCTTCCCATTACCCAAGACATCATATTCGCCTCTCCCAGATCTCCGATATGATCTGAATGAAAGTGAGTTAGAAAAATTGCACTTAAATGCGATGCTGGAAGCCTCAGAATGTCAACATTCCGATATGTACCTGGTCCAACATCAACAAGAATGAATTCCCCGCCAGCAATAACAGCGATACTTGAAGCGACTCTTACCTTATTGTTTATTGGACCCCCAGAACCCAATAGAAAGATATGAAGCTTACCATCCTTCAAAATTTTGTCTAAACTTATCATAACTCTTAATTTTCTCTAACTATTTTAAATTCATTAATTAAATTTAAAAATATACTCTGAAAGATACTAAATAAAATATAATATATTGCTTTTATATATTGGAGTTGATTTTATGAAAATTAGATTAGATCAAAATGAAATGCCTTTTCCTCCCCCAAAGGAGATTATTGAGGCCGTAAAACTTAATATTGAAAATATAAACCGTTACACGCCCCAAATTGAAGTCAATAAATTAGTTCAATTAATATCAGATTATTCAAAAGTGTCTGCAAATTCAATATCTTTAAGTTCAGGTTCAGATATTTTAATTAAGGAATTTATCTTCCTTTTTTCAAGGAAGAGGCAGATTATCATAGCTGACCCCTCATTCTTTTTAATTAATAATGCAGCGCAGAAAACATCCTCTCCACTTATAAAAATTAGATTAAGAGAACCAGAATTTAACCTCTCGATAGAATCGTTCATTCATGAGATTAATAAACCAACCTTACTCGTATTTGATAATCCAAATAATCCTACGGGAAGTTTGCTTTTAACTCAAACAGATGTTAAAACGATGTTAGAAAATGAAAATGTGATTTTATTAATAGACGAGGCTTATTTTGAGTTTTCAAAAATAACTTACGCTCCTTGGATAGAGGATTATCCAAATTTAGCTGTTTCAAGGACTTTAAGTAAATCCTTTGGTTTGGCTGGATCAGGAATAGGTTATTTAATTGCTGGAGAACTAGTTCAAGAAAAATTCCAAGGTCTCGACATAATGCTTCCATCTCCTAGCGTAATTGCAGCAATTCATGCCTTAAGGAATTTAGATTATATGAAAAAATATATTGAAGAAATAGACCAAGAAAAAGAAAGGATTTCGAAAATAGTTTCTAACATGGAAATATCTGTTTATGATAGTTATACTAATTTTCTTTTAATGAAAACTGGAATATATGATATTGCCCAGAAACTAGCAGAGCAAGGGATTTATGTCTCTAATGTATCAAACAATTATTCGTTAAGTCCAGAATTTATTAGAGTAACAATCGGTTCCATAGAAGATAATGATTTTTTTATTAATTCTATGAAGAAAATTGTTGAATCCAAATAATTGTAAGTAATTGATCTTATAAAATTATGATATTAGAAAAAACAGTAGAGCTTATCATACAAATATATCAGTATCGAAAGATAATACCTCCGAAAGTGGCGAGAATAGTCATAGGGTTAGGTTATACTGGTGTGGAACTTCACGCCTATGCGTACAATCCTTTTTTAGGATTGGCATATACTTTGCCAAGCGTAATTGGAAAAATGGATTGTAGCAAAATTAATTTCGCTGGCAAATTAACAGAAAAATCACCTTTAAAACTATTAAAATGGGCTTATAAAACACCAAGTTTAGAAAAAATAATTGGTGTCGCTACATTAAACGCCCTTTCTCAACATATTTTAGAAATTATAAATCCGTACAAGAAAATTAAGGTAGATTTAGTCAGATACTTGAAAATCGATAAAGATACGAAAATAATTTTTATTGGGCAAATAACACCTTTAATTCAGAACGTTAGCAAAAAAACAAAATCAATTATTATTATTGAGAATAATCCCTCAGTTTCACTTTCTTTAGATAAATTTTCCATTAAAACCAATATAAATAAATTGAATAAAGAGGAAATGTCAACAGATATTCTGTTTTGTACTGGTACTGCTTTAATAAATGATACCATGGAAGAGATTTTAGCATTATTTAACCGATATGCTCAAAAAATCGTAGTAATTGGTCCTTCAGCAAGTATGATACCTGATATATTATTCGACAATGGTGTAGATATTGTAGGAGGAATGAAAATTTTAGATTATGAATCTACTTTTAAAGTGCTCCAAGAGGGAGGCGGAACAAAACACTTCAAAAAATATGGGAAAAAGTATAATTTAATTAAAGAATAATATCTATTTAAGTTATAAATTATATAATCACTTTTAATGTAAGCATATGTCTAAATTCATATTTAAAGTAATCCTTATCGGCCCTGGAGCTGTCGGTAAGACAAGTTTACTTGAAAGATTCGTGCATAATAGATTCTCTGAAAAATATGAATTGACTATTGGGGTAGATTTTTTAACAAAAACAGTGGAAATAGGTCCAGATTCTGTAAGGATTACAATATGGGATATCGGCGGACAGGAACGATTTAAATTCATGCGTAATCGTTTTTATGATGGGGCTAGAGGTGCTCTATTAGTGTTTGACCTCTCTAGAGGGCAAACTTATAAAGATATAAAAAAGTGGCTTAATGAATTTCGCCAATTTGCTGGAAATAAAGTTCCTTTTATATTAATCGGAAATAAGGCTGATTTGCTTGAAGATATTGGTGAAGTAGTAGAAAGAAGTGAAGCCCAAAAATTTGCTGAAAATGAAGGAAGTATTTATATTGAGACTTCGGCAAAGACAGGTGATAATGTTGAAGAAGCATTTCTTCAATTAGTTCGAAAATTAATTAAAACTTAAATTTCACTCTTTTTTTGTTTTATAATTAATTGAGCTTTAAATTATGAAAAATTAGATAAGTTTTAAATTCATATTGAATAGAATAACTTATCAAAATCTACTTCAAGAGAAAGATTAACATTGAAACAAATCTCAAAAAAAAAGTTCTTATTATTAATATTAGGAATCTTTTTCTTGGCATTAAGTAGTTATCACATCAATTTAAATAATGAACAAATTAATCAAAACAAGGATTTAAAAGTTAAATTAGAAAGCAAATTAAAAGATCCTAAGCCTTCTGAATTTTGGGTGCTTAATAATATTACTATTGATGGAAGTGCTACTGGTGTTGATGCACATAATTGGACGTGGGCGGCAAGTCAATCGTGGTGTGATTTAATTGGTAATGTATATCTTATCGAGAATGTTACTATTGACGCTGGTGGCTCGGGAAGTGGTATAATCATCGGAAATTCTAGCGTGTATTTTAGAATTGAAAACTGTACGATAGTTAATTCTGGTTCAGGTGGTTCTAATGCGGGAATTATGTTAATCGATACTAATAATGGAACATTGATTGATAATAATTGCACCTCTAATTATTTTGGAATATATATGGCTAATTGTACCAATAATACAATATCAGGTAATTCTTTAAATGGAAATAGTTATGGCATTAAATTCTTAACAAGTAATTTTAATAACATTACTAATAACAATATCACCAGCAATTCCAGAGATGGGATAAATCTAGAATTTAGTAATCACACTAGAATTTTAAATAACAACATTACCAGAAATAGTGATAATGGAATATATATAAGACAAAGTAACAACATTACAATAGTTAAAAACAATATAAGTGAAAATTTAGACAATGGCATATATTTAGTAAGAGGACTTAATAATACATTTTCAGAGAATAATGTAGATAAAAATAATTTGCATGGTTTATATATAGAACGCAGCAATTATACAAATATTATAAATAATACCGCATTTCAAAACGTTAATAATGGTATATTTTTGTTTTTGAGCTATAACATAACTATCTTAGGAAACAATATGACACTTTGTGGTGTACAAATTGAGGGGGATTTAAAGAACTTAATGTTATCGATTTCGATGGACAATACTAACTTTGTTAATGATAAACAACTATATTACAATAAAAGTCAAAATAATTTAAAGGCAAATGACTTCAAAGATGCAGGGCAAGTCATTTTAATTAATTGTAATGACTCAGTTATGGAAGACTTAAATGTAACTCACGGTTCAATTGGAATTTCGTTATTTCATTCCAATAATATTATAGTCTCAAACATTAATTCCTCCTCCAATAATTACCATGGGATATATATATATAACGGAATAAATAATACAATCTGGGAAAGTTATACAGAGGGAAATAGAAATTATGGGATATATTTAATTAACGGTGATAAAAACAATATTTCAGATAATGACGCAAATAACAATGAGTATGGGATATATATTGATAATGATGATAATATTCTAGTATCAGATAATACTGCAAATAATAATCAAAAATCTGGAATTTATATTTATAACAGCAACGGAATAATAGTGTCGCAAAATACCGCAAATAGCAATTATGATGGGATATATACTAGGAATAGTAATAGTGGTAGAGTTTTAAACAATATAGCGACGGGCAATAATCATTATGGATTATATTTATACGATTGTAATTCCTTCATTGTTTCTTCAAATACAATTACTTCGAATAATTATTGTGGCTTAAAACTGTACTCGTGTCTTCTTAATACAATTACGGGGAATATAGCAAGTTTTAACATTTTTAAGGGGATAGAACTAAGTTATTGTTCAAGCTCTATAATTTCAGGTAATATTGCGAAATCTAATGGAGATAATGGTATGTATATATCTGGGAGCACAGATAATACAATTGAGAGAAATAAAGCAAATAAAAACGGAAATAATGGGTTTTATATTTCTACTAGCGATGATAATACCATAGAGGATAACGAAGCAAATGAAAACGATGATAATGGAATATTTCTATCTACTTGCGATGATAATGTTATTAAAGATAATGAGGCAAATGAAAATGAAAATGATGGAATATATTTACGTAATAGTGATGATAATGAAATTGAGGATAATACAGTTAACGATAATGAAGATAATGGGATTCACTTATTCTTAAGCGATGATAATACAATTGAGAAAAACACAGTGCACAATAACGATAATTATGGAATATATTTGTACATAAGTGATAATAACATAGTAAGAGAAAATGATCTAAAGGGCAATAAAGAATGTATTTATCAAGATATCAGTGAAGGCAATGTTATTGAAAACAATACTTGCGATACAGATATAATAGTTATAACAATAATTATTGTTGTCATTGCTATAGTGGCAGGATCAGTAGCTTTTTTAATATATCTATATCTTCGAGTCAAAAAGAAACGAGTCTCAGAGTCGTCAGCTAAAACTAGCAAAGCCTCCTCAAAGACCGAGGAAAAAAATAATCTCACACTTTAAACAATCAGAATTATAGCTAATGCCAATAAATTTGTATAAAATTTACCAAGATTTCTTTTTTTCATATCATTTTTTAAATCTTCGTACTCAAAAGCAAGATCATCTAATTTTTCTCCTATCTTTCTAATCTCTATATCAGTAAATCTAATTTCTTCTTCTAATTTTTCAATTTTTTCTAACTTTTTTTTTTTCTTTTTCTTATCCTTTAAGTTATTAATATTTTGTTTCTGTCGTTCAGTTGGTCTTTGATTTATCATTTTTTCTAATTTTTGTTTTAAGGATTCTAATTTAATACTTAGAGCCTTCCGTTTATGTTCATATATTTTTTCTCTTTTAGACCTCTCTAAATTAAAAATTTTATCGTTTAGAGCCTTAATTTCTCTTTTCCATAGAGAAGTCTTGGATTTTACAGAATTTTTCGATTTTCGAATTAGCTCTTCGAAAACTTTTTGATTTAAATAAATTTTATTTCGAGGAAATTCATTAAAATCAAAAATAATATTATAATTTTCTATATTTAAAATAAAATCTGCCATGTTATTAATTTCAAAACCGTTTTCATCTATAACTATGGCCGAAATTTGGTTCTCTAAGATATACCCTTGAAATTTAATTATAAAAACAAAGAGATAGAGAGATCCATTAGTATCAATATTGATTTCTAAATTCGTTGGTAAAAATTCTCTCTTTAGATTAAGGATAGTAAATGTACCCTGAAATAAATTACTTCTGCAATAATCTAATATCGTATCAATTAATGGATGTCCTAAAGCAAAAAAATCAATTTCCTCTTTATTTCTAGCAAGATCTAAACTAAAAGTTCCGTAATATTCCCTAGATAATTGCAATTTCGGGTAATGAAGTAAAGAACTATTAATAGAAATTTTTGTAATAAATTCGTTATTTTCTTTTATATTTTCTATATAACCGAATCTTTGATCCTTCAAATTAAAAAAATAATTTATCAAATGGAATAATTCAGTATGGCTAAGTTTAACATCATTACAAACAGCGAAAGATGAGATTAATCCATCAATTTGAAATGATTTTTTATCAATCATTAAGTCATCTAATTGCATTTCAATTTCTTTTGCCTTCTGAATCTGTTTTTCAAGATTGAAGCTAAATTCCCTTATTTTTCTCTGTTTTTCTTTTGGAAACGAAAAGATTAAGTTTTTAATATCTTTTTCAATCTTTCCGATTATTGGTTCTAATACTCCAATAGATTCCTCAAATAAATTTATCCTTTTATTTAAAGCAAATACGATATCTGTTTCAATAGTTCCTTCTAAAAAGAAATTGTAAATATAGATTTCTCTCGATTCCTGTCCAATTCTGTCTAATCTTCCTATTCTTTGCTCTAATTTCATTGGATTCCAGGGCAAGTCAAAATTTATCATTATTCTACAAAATTGAAAATTTCTACCTTCACCACCAATCTCAGTCGATAATAAAATCGCGAAGTTTTTAGTTGTTCTGAATCTTTCCACAGCTTCATCCTTTTCTTTCTTATTCAAACCTCCATAGAAGGTTTCAACGTAATAACCTAATCCTGTTAGCTTATTTTTAATGAAAAATAAAGTATCAACAAATTGCGTAAAGATTATTATCTTTTCATCTTTATTATTTTCATGAATTTGGTAAAGGAGATTAATTAACTCATCAGATTTAGAATCGTAAGGGCTTCTTTTTAATTTGTCATAAAAATCTTTCAAAATCTTTTCTTGATTGAAGAGGTCAAGAATTTCCTTATCACTTTCTTGATCTTGATTTAGTTCATCTGCTCCTAAATCAATATATTGGTCTTCAAGTTCTAATAAGTAGTATTCAGGATCTTCTTCTTCAAGAGTTTCAAATTTAATTTCTTTAAAATTTTTAATTTGCTCTAATCTTCGCTCAATACTTCTCATAAACGCATATTTAGAACTCGTCAATAATTTTTGCAGGGTAGTAATAACAAATCCGAGCCCAATATTATCCTTTTTATTAATTGAAGCGTTAAAAATTTTCGCTAAATATAAGCGGATTTCATTGTAAATATCTAATTCTTGCTGAGTTGGATTAACGATAATTGTTTTAACAATTCGTCTATTCAAAAAATCTTTCGAGATAACATTTTTTTTTCGATTTCTTATTAGGAATCTCGATAATGTATGATCTTTCTCAATTTTATTAATTATTCTATTTCTAAAGGATAGACTTTTCAGTTGAGCGAGTATTTTATCATCATTCTTCTTTTTATCAACGTAATTAAGCTCTTTTAGTAGTTTTATCATGTTTTTTAATTCAAAAGTATTTAAATTGTCAAGATGAGTCAAATTTGACACTAAAAGATTAATAAATGGCATATTTTTTCGAAAATGTTCGAAATCTGAATAATTATCAAACGCTTCTGGATGTATTAAGTCTATTAACGAATATAATTCAAATGGGTGTAATTGTAATGGAGTAGCGGTTAAAAGTAATAAACTTTCACAATTTTGACTTAATTTTTTTGCTAAAGTAAAATTAAGGGTTTCACGGTAATTACCCGTTACAGCATTTATCAGGTATCTCCTTAAATGGTGAGCCTCATCAAAAATGACAATATCCCATAATATTTCAGACAATAATTCTCGATATTTCGGATTCCTTACGAATTGTAGCGAACAAATTATTACATTATCATAATAGAACGGATTATGAAGTAATTCTGGAATAACAGGACTTCCCCTTCTATTTAACTCTTTAATTTTTTTTCCGTCGTAGATCTTAAAATCAATGTTAAATTTGTTTTCCATCTCAAATTTCCACTGTTGGACTAATGTTGCAGGAACTATTATTAATACGCGCTCAGCTAACCCTCTAGCTAGCATTTCTTTTATATAAATACCTGCTTCGATTGTTTTACCAAGACCAACCTCATCAGCTAATATCATACTTGGAAAATATTCTTCAGATAATCTATGAGCAATATTTATTTGATGAGGCATTAATGATAATCTTGAATTGGTTATACATTTAATTTGATAAGAAGTATAATATGAGTGGAAAAGATTGGCCCAATATTTAATTAAAAAATTTTCAGTTGGATTAATCTCGTTTCTTGAGATTAATTTTTTTATTGGAGTTTCATATTTTGAATATATTGCATTTTCCTGAATTTGGGTTAGTTTTCCGTCTGGATATAACACCTCATAAGATAAAGTTCCCTCCTTAAGGAAAAAATCATTAGAATTAATAACACCTTCACCGATTTTAGTGATTATCCTCTCGTTTTTTTTAAAAACTTGATGTACAAGGTCAATTGGATGAAGAACTTTAACTATATTATCTCTAAATAATACCTTGTATTTTTTTATTAAGTAAGTGTCTTCCTCTTCTAAAGATTTTGAGGCGGGGATCTCTAATATCTTAATGATTCGTCCTATGCCTAAATCAGGATTTAATCTGTATACAACTAAATTGCCTATGTTAAATTTTTGTCCTTGACAATATATATTGTAACATTTTGAATATTTCGACTCTAAATTCTTGCTACAAAAAGGACAATTATAATAAGAGCTGTTAATTTTTAAAACCATTATCTTTATAATGTAATGAATATGATAACAAGTAAAAATTTTATCTAATAATGAGGGTAATAACATGGCTACCGAAGAAATTAAACCCACTGTGATTGGTAAAAATGAGGGATTAATCTTTATTGCACCAACTAAACTCTTTACAATGAAAATGACACCTGAAAAGAGATTGGATCCCAAAACTGCAAAAGAATTTAGTAAATATATAAAAGATACTTTTAAAGGATTTCAAGAGGCTCGAAAAACCAAAGATGGTAACGAAAACAATGTTAAAACAGAAACTACGACTGAGTTCTGGGAAGAATTTGAAAAGAAAGCAAAAAAAATGGGAATTGACCAAATAGGATATACGCCTATAGACGAAAATTATGTTTTTAAAAATCTCAAAATCTACGGCAAAAACGGTATAGTACTTGGACAAGAAATGGTATGGGAGAAAATTAAGACAGCACCAAGTGTTTTAGGTGCCATAGAAGCGTTTAGAGTTTATAAAGAATTAGGCGAAAAAACTATTGAATTAACAAATTATTTAAAAGATCTTGGCTATAAAGCAGAGGCTCATCATCCGTTTGGAGGAAAACTTTTATTTACTGCTCATGCTGTCGCAGCTAATCTAGGAATAATGGGAAGAAATGGACTTATCATTACTCCAGAATTCGGCCCTCGCCAAAGATGGGCTATAATTTCTACTGACGCAGAGATTACAAAAAGTTCAAAAAGAGATTTTA
This sequence comes from Candidatus Hodarchaeota archaeon, assembly GCA_048887225.1. GTDB lineage: Archaea > Asgardarchaeota > Lokiarchaeia > Sigyniarchaeales > SOKP01 > LW40-45. The sequence continues at coordinate 65,260 of JBHLJY010000008.1, read as the reverse complement.
GCGAAATGAAAGAATTTTGCGAAAAATGCGGAGCTTGCATAAAAAATTGCAAAGGTGGGGCCGCCTTTGAAAAACCTATTGAGAAAGTTAAAGGATCAGGTGTAATCACACATATAGATCGCTCAAAGTGCATTGAAAGCTTAATAAATAATAATTACTGTTCAGTTTGTCTAAAAGTTTGTGCTTTAGGTCATCCAAAAAAATAGCCTAATTTGATTTTTTTCCTTCTATTTTATTTTCAAAATGAATAATAAAAAAATAGGAATTTTAAATTATTTCTTAACATTTAAATAAATATTAATAAAAATGAGTTATTCAAATTAACAATCAAAATTAAAATAAATAAACCTCTTTAATAAATAGATTTTTAAATTATATTAAAAAAAATACTTTTTAATGTGAAAAACATGTCTAAGTCAAAAGATGTAGCTGTTCCAGACGATGTACACGGTTATTCTCAAATTAGACTAGATGTTGACTTAACAAACGGTTCAATAAAAGAGTCAAGGTTGTCTCCAGAATTTTGTCGCGATTGGATAGGAGGGTATGGTTTTGCAGCTAAGGTCCTATGGGACGAGTTAAAACCTGGGATTGATCCTCTTAGTCCAGATAATGTGTTCGTTTATGCCCAGGGTCCTTTTCCTACGACAATTTTACCAACAAGCTCTAAATTTGGAGTTTTTGCCAAATCACCATTAACTGGAATGTTCGGTATGGCAGTCTCTTCTGGAAGCGTTGGAGCCCAAGCCCGACGTGCTGGAGTTAATATGATTGTCTTTACAGGAAAAGCTGCTGAACCAGTTTATTTGGTAGTTGACGATGATGATAGGTACCTAGTCCCTTGTAAAGATACAATATGGGGGAAGGGTTGTTGGGAGACAGAAGAAATCTTAAGAGAAGAATTCGAAGATCAAAGACTAGCAGTCATGGCTATTGGACCAGCAGGTGAAAGAATGTCCAGATTGGCATGTATTACAAATGATAGAAACAGACAAGCTGGAAGGACTGGAATGGGAGCTGTAATGGGATCTAAAAACTTAAAAGCGGTTTGTTTTAGGGGTACAAAGGGAGTTAAAGTTGCTTATCCAGTAGAATTTTATAAACTTGCTAAAAAGTTAATTAAAATAGCTAATGGTCCTGCTACAGCAAAATATCGAGATCAAGGTACCCCTGCAGGACTTTTAAGTTATAACAAACTTGGGATGTTTCCAGTTAATAATCATCGTGAAGGCTCGTGGGATAAGATTGTAGATATAATTAACGGAGAAGTTTTAAACGAGGAATGGGTAGTTAAAAAGGTAGCTTGCTCGCAATGTTCTATTGCATGTGATCATTTAGCTAGAGTTCCTAAAAAACATCCAGATTATCCTAATCTCGTTGCCAGCGTTGATGTTGAGTTAATTTATGGATATGGTACTTCTTGTGGTAATTCTGATTGGCCAACAATCTTTAAATGTATAACACAATGCGATGATTTAGGAATTGATGCCATTTCTGGAGGTGTTACATGTGCTATGGCATGTGATTGTTTCGAAGAAGGAATTATCACAAAAGAAGATTTAGGCTACGAATTACCCTTTGGATCGACAAAGAATTTGGTTAGATTCAACGAAGAAATGATACTAGGTAAGGGCTTTCCTGGAGAAATTTTTGCCGACGGAACAAAAATGGCAGGTATAAGATTAGAAAAAATGGGAAGGACAAACGCAAGTTATTACGCTATGCAAATTAAAGGATTAGAGATGCCTGCATTTGATATTCATGGTATGAATTCATTTGCAGTAGGAGAGAGTGTCGCAATTCGAGGAGCATGTCATCTAAGAAATGGTGCCTACGGTTTAGACGCTAAAGGAACATTTGATCGATTCAGCTACGATAAACCTGTTGAACGTGGAAAAGCAATAAAAAATATTGAAGATGTTTACGCTCTAATAGACTCATATATTATCTGTAAGTTCACAAGAGGTATTTATGAGAACGATGCAGAAATGGCAAAAGTTTTTGAACTTGTAACAGGCATTCCTCACACTGAAAAGACAATTCTCGAAAGAGGAGATGCAATCGTAACTCTTTCGAAATGTTTCAATATAAGAGAAGGCTGGACAAGGAAAGATGATCATCCACCAGAGAGATTTTTTAAGGAAGCTCATACAAGAGGACCTGCAAAGGGAGTCACATTGGATGAAAATGGTTTCCAAACTTTACTTTCAGGATATTACGAGGCACGTGGATGGGATAAAGAAACAGGAATTCCGACAGACGCAACTCTGAAGAAACTTGGAATGGATTTTGTAATTGGAAAATTAAAAAAAAAAGAGGCAAAGAAATAGATGTCGGCTAAGAAAAAAAAAATACATCAATTTATTATTGTTAATCCTGATTTATGTACTGGTTGTGAAACATGCGAATCTGTTTGTTCATTTGTCCACGACGGCGAGTTCAATCCAATTAATACTCGAATCCATAGAGTTCGAATTGAGCCTGTCTTAAATATCGCTCTAGCTTGCCAAAAATGTGAAGATGCACCTTGTATTCGTTCTTGTCCTGAAAAAGCTTTAGATAAAGATGAGGAAGGTTCAATTGTCGTAGACGAGGATAAATGCAATGGGTGCGGATTCTGTATTAGGGCATGTGACTTTGGAGTGATTTCGCTTCATATAGATACACAAAAAGCCTTAGTGTGTGATCTTTGCAAAGATATGAGAGAAGAATTTATTGATCCTGAAGTCGGAGAAGTAGAGCCTCAATGTATTGCAGTTTGTCCTAAAGAAGCAATATCATTAAAGAATGTCGTCCAAATTGGCGAAGAAAACCGAATTGATGCTGCAAAACGACTTTTTGCTGAAGTAATTGAAGATTTTGAAAGTAAGGAATAATTATAAAATTTTATATTATTCTCTAAATATTCTTTATTTTTTTTTTGTTAGTTTTGATGGATCCTATCATTTAAAATATTAATATTATCGTGAAATTTTATAACGATTATTTTTATAATGATAGAACTATTAACTTAATCATCAATATTATTTTAGAATTATAATAATAGGTTATAGCTAAAAAAGTGAAAAAATTGTCTGAAAATCAGACCATAGAAGAAGAATCAAACGTCGGCGTTTTCGTGTGTCGCTGAGGTATCAACATTGCTGGTATTTTGGACGTTCCAAAAATCGTAGAAGAGATCAATAAATTAGAAAATGTTTATGCCTATGAATATATATCAGTATGTACTACTGGCGGTGCTGACTATATCAAGGAACAAATTGTCGATCATAAACTAAACCGAATTGTTGTTGCAGCATGTACTCCAAGAACACATCAACCTGTTTTTCATGCTATCTTAAAAGAAGCTGGATTACCTCCAAGATATTTAGAATTTATCAATATAAGAGAACATTGCTCTTTCGTACATCAAGCACTTGAAGTTCGAGAAAGCGCTACAGGAAAAGCTATTGAATTAATAAGAGCTGGTATCGCGCGAGCTAGATTATTAGAGGATGTTCCTACAAAGACAGTTCCAGTAAAACCTGTTGCGTTAGTAGTTGGAGGAGGAATCGCGGGGCTAAGTGCTGCTATAGATTTAGGGGATGAAGGATTTAAAGTTTATTTAATTGAGAAAAATACGACAATTGGAGGTCGTATGTCTCAACTCGATCGAACATTTCCAACTGATGACTGCTCAATATGAATATTGGGACCGAAAATGTTAGAAGCTAATCGCCATGAGAACATTGAAATTTTATCATACAGCGAAATAGTTAATGTCGATGGGTATATTGGAAATTTTAAAGTGAAAGTTAAAAGAAAAGCTCGATTTGTAGATGAAGATAAATGTACTGGATGTGGTACTTGCACTGAAGTTTGTCCAATATATGTACCTAACTACTTTGATGAAAACCTCTCTGCAAGAAAAGTGATTGATATTGCATTTGCCCAGGCTGTTCCTGCAGTTTCTAATATTGAAAGAGTATCTTGTGTAGAATGTTTTGCTTGTGTCGATGGTTGTGAACAAGAAGCTATTGATTTTAGTCAGCAAGATGAAATTATTGAACTTGAAGTAGGAACGATTATAATAGCCACGGGGTGGGATCTCTATAAGGGAGATGATTATGGATATGGAACATATGAGAATGTTATTAATCAAATCGAGTTAGAACGAATTCTTGCACCAAATGGACCGACTCTTGGACATTTACAACGTCCTTCCGATGGTAAGCGCCCAACCAAGGTATTATTTATTAATTGCGTTGGGTCCAGAGATGTCAAAAAAAATCCATGGTGTAGCGTTATTTGTTGTAATTTATCGCTTAAAAACTCGAAACTCATAAAATCAGAATATCCCGATTCGCAGATTCTATGTACTTATATTGATATGAGAGCTTGTGGGAAAGACTACGAGGAATATTATAGAAGGTCTAGAGATGCAGGAATTATATTCGTTAAAGGGCTAGTAGGGAAAATTGAAGAAGACCCCTTGACTAAAAATCTAAGAGTGCAGTTTGAGCCTGTTGGCACCGATGCTGTAATAACAGCAGAGTTCCATATGGTTGTGTTATCACCTGCTTCATTGCCATCCGCAGGTACGTTGCAAATCGCAAAGATTTTAAATATGGAAAGAAGCCCAGATGGATTTCTTAAAGAATATCATGCTCGCCTTGATCCGATTAGTACTAAAGTACCTGGAATAATTATTTGTGGCTCTGCTCAAGGGCAGAAAGAAATTGATAAAGCTGTAAGTCAAGCAAAAGGAGCAGCATCAACAGCATCAATTCCAATGAGTAAAGGAGAATATACAATGGAACTAATTAGAGCAGATCCTTCAGATGAAAGATGCGCTAAATGTTATAAATGTATTGAAGCGTGTCCATTTAATGCTATTTCAGTAAACGAGAAAGGAAACCTTGTCGTTGATCTCATATTATGTAGAGGCTGTGGAACATGTGCAGCACTTTGTCCATCGAAAGCAATTGAGCTAACATACTTTAGGGATGATCAATACATGGCGTTTATTGATGAGTTATTACCAATTGAGGAATAGAGAGGTGAATAAAAGAAATGGCAAAAGATGAAAATATTAAAATTATAGCATTTTTATGCTGGAAATGAGGTTATGGTTCTGCTGATATGGCAGGAACAATTCGAGCACAGTATCCCGATTCAATAAGATCTGTTTTAGTCCCTTGTACCGGTAGAGTTGGTGCTGATGTCATTATGAGAGCATTTGGGCGCGGGGCAGATGGTGTGATGATAATTGCTTGATACCCTAAAGAGTGCGATTATGAGACGGGAAATTACTTCGCTTACCGTCAAGTCGAATACATAAAAGAAGTTTTAAAGTCGATTGGATTAAATGAAAAGCGAATAATGATGGGATATTGCACTGCAGCAGAGGGTCAAAAATTTCAGCAAACTGCAATTAAATTCGATAAAGTGATAAGAGAATTAGGTCCTAGCCCATTAAGACCCAAAGGCGGCACACCTGAAAAGAAAAAAGCCAAAGAAAAGGCAAAAACATAATATGTGTTAGCTAATGAAACTAAGTTAAAAAAATGAGAACTTAGTAGAAGAAATGGAAGCTCCATTAACGCATAAAAAAAATTAATTAAATATTATTAGTTAGAAATTAAGATAAAAATTTATTATTAAGAGTTGGAAACGTTTGGACCCAATAGCAGAATATCTTATAAAAAGTGAAGATTTTCCTAAGTTATTAGGCTCATTATTGCAGGAAAAAATCGTAGATAAAATTATCAGTGCACAAGAAAGAGTAGATAAAAAAACGAATGCTGTTGATAGATTTACGATTACACCTAAATTAATTGATAAATTAGGAGATGCTAATAGCTTCCCTCTATATAATTTTATTGCATACGGCTATGCTCGAACTGACTCTGCTGCGAAATATTTACATAAATCGGTAGAAGGTGCTAAAAACGCAAAAATAGGTCTTATTGCTCGTCCCTGCGATACACGAGCTTTAATTGAATTGGCAAAAATAAAACAAGTTGAGCTAGACAATCTTTTTATTATTGGAATTGAGGATAGGGGAATGGCTATTAATGTTGGTCGAGAAATAAAGAACATGAAGGAGATCGATCCCAGTAAAATAATAAAAGAAAAAATTGGCGATAACGGACTAATTTTTAAATTTGCTGATGGAAAGACCAAAGAACTAAATATTCAACCCTCTGATAATTGCTTAAGATGCACAAGAAAAATACCTGTTATTGCAGATTTGAGCGTAAGTGATATTGGAATACCCATTGATTCTGATGAGATTATATTAAAAGTCTATTCTGACAAGGGAAATGATCTCCTAGAAAAATCTAAGATTGATAAAAAGCTATTACCTGATGATATAAAAGACACTCACACAGCAAAAATGAATGAAATTCTTGAAAAGGCAAAAGAGAAAAGAAAGAAGGACCTTGAAGAATGGGCAAAAGTTCCTCAAGAAGAAAAAATTGAGAGACTTCTGAATTGTACGATGTGTGGTATGTGTATCCGTGGATGCCCAGTTTGTTATTGTGTAGATTGCATTCTCACGAAAAAAAGAAAAGAAAAAACTATAAACAAAGAAACTTATCAATTGACAAGAATAGCACATGTTGCGGATCGCTGTGTTGAATGTGGTAACTGTTATAATAACTGCCCTCAGAATCTGCCTTTAAGTTTATACTTCATGTCTTTAAACGAAGCTTTTAACGAAAAGTTCGGATATTGTCCAGGGGAATCTGTTGATGATATTCCTTTCAGGTCTGGAAAAGCGATTCAAGAAATGGAGTTGGAAAGAGTTTAATTATCAATTTCTAAAGTATAAAAAAATTACATGAAATAAAAAAATTAATATTGTGAAGAAATATGGTTTTACCTTCTAAAAAAGCTACTAGAGAAGAAAATATTACAGATTATGAGTACAAAATGCTCTCGCATAACATGGTGTTACGTTATGATGAGAGCAAGTGTATTGAGTGTGGTTTTTGTCATCGTGTATGTCCTGTAACTGTTTCTATTTATGATGAGCCATTGAAGAAAACCGCAATTGGTACACCTGAACAAATGGGAATCGAATCAGATTTGAAAATCGTAGTTGACACAGAAAAATGTATTTGGTGTGGGAGTTGCACTTGGATTTGCCCTGGATATACTCTTGAGCTATTAATTAACGGCGAAAAGAAATTATTACTAGTAGAAAATGGCTCATTACCAGAATTTGAGGAGGAGGTTCGAGAATTAGATACTGGCCAAAAAGTCCGGAAGGCCGTAGAAGGGAGCATAACAATAACTTGTAATGAAAAAGATACTAAAGTTATTGACCAATTCGCAGATGAATGTTCTGTGGGCGCTTTATCAAGAAAAAATAGCAATTTAGAAGTTGACGAGAACAAATGCATTTTATGCTTTAAATGTTCAGACGCTCAGGAAAACTATGAGAATATTAGCGTTAAAATTTTCAGAGACAGATTTAAAAAAGTAAAGGGAGAACCTTCTTCTGTCTGGAATGGAATCATGTTAAGAGTGCTTGGTAAAGAAGGGAAAATTAAGGGAATTCTAAGTCGCAGTCAAAATAAACTCGCAGATTCCGTTCTCCGTTTGTTGGGAAAAGAAGAGGTAGAAGAAGAATAAAAAAATCAAATTCCTTTTTCGTATAATTTTTTTGTATAAACTTCTATAAGGTTTATATTTTAGGTTCTATTATTTTTTATCTAAATAACTTAGTATACATACGATCAGCTTAAAACTAAAAAGTTAATAAACAAACGAACACATATTAAAATCATCATTTTTAATATATAGAACCAATTTAAACAAAAAGATGTGATAAAAAATGGTTAAACGTGTTAGCATAAATGGCTTCGGGAGAATCGGAAGGCTATTTTTCAGAGCTGCTTGGGGAAATCCAGATATTAACATAGTCTCAATAAATGATCTTTTTGAGCCAAAATACCTTGCTTATGCTCTTAAATATGATACGGTATTTGGTAGATTTAAGAGTTCAGTAAGCTCTTCCGATAAAACTCTCATAATAGATGGAAAAGAAATACCCATAACAGCTGAAAGAGATCCTGAGAATTTACCACATGCAGTGAATAACATTGATGTAGCTGTTGAATCTACAGGACGTTTTGTTGATAGAGATGGTGCTTCTAAGCATTTAACAGCAGGAGCAAAAAGAGTTCTGATTAGTGCCCCAGCAACTAATCCGGATATGACAGTTGTAATGGGTTGCAATGATGATAAAATAACCTCCGAACATATAATTATTTCAAATGCTTCGTGTACAACCAATTGCTTAGCTCCTGTGGTAAAAATCTTACATGAAAATTTTACAATTGTTAACGGAATTATGACAACAATTCACTCTTATACAAATGATCAATCAAATGTAGACATCGCGAGAGCAGGAAGTCCAGATAAAATGATTCGTGGAAGAGCCGCTGCAATGAATATGATTCCCACATCAACGGGTGCCGCAAAGGCAATTGGTTTAGTATTTCCAGAATTACAAGGAAAATTAGACGGGATTGCGGTTAGAGTTCCTACAGTAAACGGTAGCGTCGTTGATTTAAAAGCCAATGTAGATAGATCTACAACAGCTGCCGAAATAAATGAGAAGATGAAAGATGCATCAGAGGGTCAATTAAAAGGTATTTTAGAATATTCTGACGATCCAATTGTTAGTTCAGATATTATTGGAAATCCACATAGTTCAGTATTTAATGGTTTGTGGACAAAAGTAATTGGGAACCAAATCTCAGTAATGTCATGGTACGATAACGAATGGGGATTTTCAAACCGAATGGCTGAATTAATTGTTAAAAGGTTATAGATCTTTAATTAAAACCCTACTATTTTTTTATTTTTTTTAATTTATATAAAGGAACCAACGCATACTTTGCCCGCTGAAGCAAGAAGCTCGAAACAAGGAGATTTGATTAAATAGAGTGTAGGTCGGATGGATACTGAAACATTGAATTATCACTATAAACTTCTAGAGCTATATAAATTTAAAGAATTTAAGATTGCAATAAATGAATTAGATAAAGAGGGTATTCCTGTTCTCAACGGCGATAATTTATTGAAGCTCTAAAAAAATATAGAGAAGTGGGTAATCTTTTAAATGATTATATTAAATAAAATTTATTGAAAAGATTAATTATTAAATTTATAAATCTCTTTACTATTCAATTTCATAATGGATCCTACCAATGCTAAGCCTTTAGAGATAAGTGACCACCCTTTATTTAACAATTATTTTCAGAAATTTCCACCTGAGATTTCTGAACTGACTTTTACCAATTTGTTCATATGGAGAAATTATTATAATTTTTTATTCATGGAATATAATGAACACTTATTAATATTTTCGGAAAACTATCTTAAAAAATGGAAAAAACCCTTTTCAAATAAACAAGATGTATTTTTCTTTTTACCTCCAATTGGTCAAAATCCAGAAAAGATTATGGTTGATTTATTTGAAGAAATGAATAATATTGAAATTCACAGAGTTCCAGATTGTATAATTAATAAAATTAGGAATATTAATTCTCTAAATATCATAGAAGATAGAAATAATTGGGATTATATCTACGAAAAAGAAGCGCTTATCTCACTTCAAGGAAATACGTATCGCCAAAAAAGAAGATGGTTAAATAAATTTATGTCCGAGTATAACTACGAGTTTCATATAATAAGTGAAGATTATATAGAAAAAACTCGATCGCTACAGTTGGAATGGTGTGATATGAACGAGTGTCAAAGCAATGAAGATTTAATGGAAGAACAGAAGGCAATAAACGCTGCTTTAAATAATTATTCTGACTTAAATCTGAGAGGAGGAATATTATGCGTGGAAGACAAATGCGTTGGATATACATTAGGAGAGATGTTGAATACAAACACTATGGTAATTCACATAGAAAAAGCTCATATTAATTACGAAGGTTCTTACCAAGCTATCAATAATTTATTTTTGAAAAATTGTTGCAAAGATGCTATATATGTAAATAGAGAACAAGATTTAGGAATTTCCGGTTTAAGAAAGGCAAAAGAATCGTATAAACCTCATCATATGGTAAAAAAAAGTATAGTTTATCAGAAGACTTAAAATTGGATTCTTAAAGATTTAAATATTTTAAATTGTCTATTATAGCCTAATGGTGTTAAAGAAAAAAAATTGAAAATTATTTTAAATGTGATTTTCTAATGTCAGATCAAGAAGAATTAGAATTGAATCCAGGTGCAGTAGGAAGGTTAACTGGAAAAACTACAACGCATTCAGTCCAAATACTATTTTCTGACCCTAAGGTTGAGAGAAACAGCTATTTTGTTATATACGGCAAAGAAATAGAGGAAGGAACGAGACCATCTTACATCCTGAATATTACCGAGATGTGGAGCGAACCAAAAGGGATGATGGCAAAATTACAAGTCTTAGGTGATAGACCAAGCAAGCCTTTTGAGATGGGTACAGAAGCTTTCCTTGCAACTGAAGAGCAAATTAGTAAAGTTTTAGGAATATATAATCCTCCTGAAAAATCAGTTTCGTTAGGAAAGTTAATAGGTTATCCTTTTGATGTAAACCTTTTAGTAAAGAATTTTGGAAGAATTTTTATAACTGGAAAATCTGGTTCAGGAAAAAGTTATACAATGGGAGTATTATGCGAGGAATTTATGAAAAAAGGTATACCTGTTGTAATTTTAGATAGGCACGGAGAATATGGGAGCTTAAAAGTAGCCAGCGAAGAGTTAGAAAAAGAAGTACCCGCTTCTTTTGAAGTTAAATCGGGATTTTGCCCTTGGTGTGGAGAAGAAATTCCTAAAGATTCTAAAAATTGTAAACAATGTGGAAAAAGTTTAGAAAGCGAAATTTCCGAAATGCCCAAGACTAAAGATCCTGATGCGAGTGAATTTGTTGAGAAAATAATTGAATATGCCGATATGAAAATGAATAAAAGTGCTGACGTTGACATTGAATATTTGTTTTCATTAGAGTCAACGGATATTGTTGCTCCAAATTTATGCTCAATTATTAATATGAGAGGTTTAAACCTTGAAGTTCAGGAAGTGATAGCAAGCAAACTTCTCAAAAAATTATATCAAGCAAGCACAAATAGAGAAATTCCTCCTTTTTATCTATTCTTAGATGAAGCGCACCTTTTTGCTGGTAAGAAACAAACTGAGACATGTGAAATCGTAAAATTATTTGCACAGGAAGGGCGAAAATTCGGTGCTAATATTGTAATTGGAACCCAAAGACCACAACTCTTAGATGTCACAATTAGAGCTCAAAGTGGTACATGGGTAGTACATAATCTTTCAGATATAAGAGATATTGGAATTACGATTCAGAGTGCGGAGGATCTAAGTAGAGAAAATTCCAGCGATATATCTGGTTTAGATAAAGGACAAGGGATCATTTGTGGCGAAGCTGTTAAAGGAATCCCTCTATTTATTAAAGTAAGAAAGCGAAGAACAAAACATGGAGGCGTGGGATTTAATCCCCTTGATTTTCTTTCAGAACAAACTGTTAGTGAATTACAAAAGCGAAAAGATAAAATTCTAGGGAATAAGTCAGAAGAGGTACTGGAATCAAGTAAATCAATGTATCAAGAAATGATGAAACCTAAAACCACTGTCGATTTTTTAGAAGAAAATACTAAATTAAAAGATAAAATTAAAGACCTCGAAAAAGAACTAGCAGCATTAAAACTAGAACAAGCTGCAATAAGTAAGGATGAGGGGATATCAGTTAGCGATGATAATAGCGAATCTATAAAAGAATTAAAAACACAAATTCAAGTATGGAAAGAAAAATATAATTATCTTAAACAAAAAGCAGATTCAGAAATCCCACAGACTAGTGGTGCTAGTGATGAGGAAATAGCAATGTTAAAAAATGACATATCAAGTTTGCACCAAGAAGTAAATAAATGGAGAAATCAATACGAGAGTGCAAAAAAATTAGCTGAAAAAACAATTGCGGAATTAAAAAGAAAAAAATAATCAATTTTATTTTATCCTAATATTCAATTTCTTTTTTTACAAACTAACTTGCTTATAAAAAATTGTTAATTTTTAAATCAAATGCTTAAATACTTATTATTACTTCTTAACTTTAATTCTAAGAGAAATTCTTTATGAATCTAAAGGAATTAGATATAAAAAGAATAATTCTAATCTCTATTTTTTTCTTGATTTTCGTTTCTGGAACCATTCTTATTTTTATTACACCTTCAAATATTAAAATTAGATATAATCTAATGGTAGAGACAAAAGATAACGTACAAATTTCGTTTAACACATATCAACCAATTAATGGTGATAAGAAGATGAAAGCCATAATAATTGGACATGGGATAATGGTAAATAAAGAGATGTTAAAAAGTTACGCTATTGAATTGGCCTCTTCGGGATTTTTTGTAGTATCATGTGATTTTAGAGGTCATGGATTAAGTACTGGGGAATTAGAAAGAAACAAATTAAAAAATGATATAAAAGCAGTAAAAAAATTTTTAAATGATAGAGGAGATATAGATAATGACAATTATGGTTATATTGGTTATTCTATGGGTGGTTTAGCTGGAAATGATATTATTAAAGATGATTATGATTTCAAATGTTTTATTGGAATCGGAACGAGTTTAGGCTTAGATTATGAAGATTGTAAAAATAGATATTTAAATATTCTTATGATTTTAGCGAAATATGATCAAGCGTTCAATCTTAAAGGTAGGAAAGAAGAAATTGCAGAAAGACTAAATATAGACGAGGAAGATGTCAATGTAAACAAATTATATGGAAGTTTCGAAGATGGGAATGCTACAAAGTTGTTTTATGATGACAATTCAGACCATTTTGCGACAGCATATGATCAAGATTTTTTACGAGAAGCAAGAGATTGGGTTATTAACACATTTCCTGATATAGATCCTATAGAAGAAGATTTTTATGCAAATTTAAGGGCTCTATTTTTAATTATGCAACTCATTGGTGGTGTTGGATTTTTCTTTCTAATCATAAAACCACTCTCAAATTTAATTGCTAAGTTGAAAGAAGAGGATCTTTTTGAAATAAAAACGGAAGATGAAACAATAACGACATTATCGCTAAAAACAATTATCTATTCAATAGCTTTAGCAATTCCGGGAATGTTTATTATATTATTAACGATTTTTCTGTTTTTGCCATTATCCACCGCAGGATTATCGATTGCAATTTTATTTGGACAAGCATTTGGCATATTCATTTTATTATGGAGAATTGGGAAAAAAAACAAATTATCAATTAAAGAAATTCTTATAAAACCATTTAGAGTTAAGCGAGAGGATTTATTTAGACAAATTGCATTAGGAGCGATTATTGCATCGATATTATACACAATACTATATCTCTCAATTGGATTAAATTATTTAGGAATTATTCCCTCACTAAACAAATTTCTATGGATCCCAATATATTTTGCCATCGGCTTTTTTATGTTCATAATATTCAGTATACTCTTTCAAGCTATCATCCAAGTAAAATTTGAGAAAGGGCTTAGAAATCTATTTAAGGCGGCATTATTACACTATGTTATTGTAATGGTATATTTTATTTCTTATATTTTAATTATCTGTGTTTTGTTAGGGAATTTCTTTTATATAATGTTTTTATATTTCGCAGTGCCAATGTTTTTATTATCTGTTTTTATTTCGGCTCTTTTATATCAGAAAACTAGAAATATATTATCTGGCGCCATAGTGAACACCGTGTTTTTTATCTTAATTATATGTACATTAAGTCCTCTCACGTCAGGTTTAAGTATTATATTTTAATTTACCCTCTTTTTGTATACAGAGCTACTCTATTTAACGCTAAAATTAAAGGAAATATTCCTGAAAATGAGGATTAATCTCTTTTTTTAAATTCTAAAATAGTTCAGCAAACCTTCCAAAATCTCGTTAGTATCTCCAATAACGCAATAATCAGCAACTTTAAAAATTGGGGCATTTGGATCTTTATTAATTGCTATAATTGTTTTTGAGTCAGTTATGCCTACAATATGTTGGATTGCTCCAGATATTCCAAATGCTAAATATAAATCTGAAAATATCGTCTCTCCACTTATTCCAATCTGTAAATGCTCCGGCATCCACCCATCAAGAATTGGCCTCCGAGTACCTCCCACCTGTCCATTTGTCAAATTAGCAAGTTCATTTAATTTATCGAAATTATCCTTTGATACTAATCCATGGCCACCTCCGATTACAAATTTAGCATCAGATAGAGTAGCTGTAGGTTTGTCCTTTCGAGTTGGAGCACCAATGATTTTAATTTTTATATTGTTTTTATCATATTCATATTCAACTTTCTCAATTTCAACATTATCTTTCTTTAATTGCTTCTTTTGAAATGTACCTAAAGTAACTGTACACATCTGTGGTCTCGTATTGGGACAAATTATTTGTGCAACAACATTTCCTAAATAGGCTGGCTTATCTCCTATTAATAAATTATTTCCAAATTCATCACTTAATTCTAAATCTAAGACTGAACTTACTAATCCAGTACGTAATCGATAAGCTAATCGTGCTGCTAAAGCGTTTCCTGCTTCCGTAGAGGGAAATAAAAATATAGAAGGTTTATGTTTTTCAACAATGTCATATACTAAATCTGTGAAAATGCGCTCGTGATAATGCTTTAAATCTTGATGACTTAAATATATAATTTTATCAACACCATTTTCCTCAATAACTGGGAGATATTGTTCTGCATCTAAAGCTACTACAATGGCTACAAGCTTTTGTTCTAATTTATCAGCAATTTCTCTTGCTTTTCCTAAAATCTGCAATGAACATTCATGGACCTCAACATGATCTTTTATTTCTGTAAAAACCCACACATCTTTATATTCACTTAAATTACTCATTTTCTCTCAATCTCCTTATTATACTTGTTCCCCAGTCCATATCCTTTCGATTCCATGTTCTTGCATGATCTTTATTAACTTTTGAATCTTTTCATTGATATTTCCTTCAATAATTTCATTCTTTCTTTTAAGAACAATTCTTTCTGTCCTAACGACTGCTGTGGGGGATTTATTACATCCATCGAGATATTCAGGACAATTAAATGTATTAAAGTCGTAAATTTCAATTTTCTTCTCAAATGCCTTTTTTATTCCAGATAAGGAGATATGTCGAGGATCGTTAAAATGTCTTCTAACACGTATTAAGATTGGTAGTTCTACGGATATATTTTGAGATTCATGTCCAAAATTTCTATGACATTTAAAAAGATTATTTTCTATCTCCATGGTAAAAATATCTGTAATTAAGGGTATATCTAATGCTTCAGATAATTGAAAAGGTACTTGTCCTGTGCTTGAATCGGAAGTTTGGCTTCCAGTAATAATTATATCGTAATTCTTTATCTTATCAAATGCCTCTTTCAGAACTAAAGTCGTTTGAAGAGTATCTGAATAAGAAAATTGCTCATCAGTTATTAAAATAGCTTTATCAGCACCCATTGCCAAGCATTCTCTTAAAGCAAATTCCGCTTGCGGAGGTCCCATGGTCATAATAGTGATTTCCCCTCCATATTGCTCTTTTAAACTAAGACCTAACTCTAAACTATATAAATCGTCGGGATTAATAATATTTTTAACACCTTCACGAATTAATGTTCCAGTTCTTTGGTCAATTTCGAGATTATGAAGGCTTGGAACTTGTTTTATTAAAACAAATATATTGAGCATATAAAATTTTTCCTCGTATGACTTGTTAGCTAATTTAATTCATTTGTAAATGCTACAAATTGCCTCTTAAGATCTGCTGAGCAATTATTAATTTCATTATCTCACTCGTCCCTTCGTATATTGTGGTTGCAGCCGCATCCCTATAATATCTTTCGAGTGGTAAATCTTTCATATAACCGTATCCCCCGTGAATTTGAATAGCTTCTTGAGTCACCTGACGGGCAATTTTGCTTGCAAAGTATTTACACATCGCAGACTCTTTTGAAAATCTCTTTTTTTTATCTTTCATATATGACGCCCTATAAATTAACAGTCTTGCAGCATCAATTTTAGTTGACATCTCAGCTAGCTTAAATGATATACCTTGAAACTGCGAAATAGGTCTTTTAAATTGAATTCTTCCCTGTGAATACTCTACAGAATGTTCGTAAGCAGCTTGTGCTATTCCTAATGCTTGAGCAGCAATGCCAATTCTTCCTACATCTAAAGTTCGCATTGCAATTCTAAATCCATCGTCAAGAGAACCTAATACATTTTCTTTGGGAATCAGAATATCATGAAAATATAAGCTTGTAGTAATATTCCCTCGGACACCCAATTTATCTTCAGGTTGCCCTATTTCATATCCTTTCATATCTTTCTCAAGGATTACAGTTGCTATCCCTTTTTGACCATCGTTAGTTTTATATCTCGTTCCAATTAATAAAACTGACCCTATAGCACCGTTAGTCACGAATATTTTTGAACCGTTTAAAATAAAGTCATTTCCATCCTGAACCATAGTACATTCAATTCCTTGCGCATCTGATCCTGCGTTTGGTTCCGTCCAAGAAAAACCCGAAATTTTTTTTCCATGAGCAATGTCGTATAAATACTTTTCCTTCTGTTCTTCTGTTCCCCATTTATAAATGGGATAAGCTCCTACAGAATTATGAACAGACAACATTAGTCCAGTTGATGCACATACACGTGAAATTTCTTCAATAGTAATTGCATAACTAATATTATCTAAATCAGCACCTCCATACTTTTCTGGAAGTTGAATACCAAAAGCATTTATTTTAGATAATTCATTTATAATATCCCAACTATATTGGGCTTCACGGTCAAATATAGGGGCTGCTGGTGCTAGAATTTCTTCAGCAAATTTTCTTACACTTCGTCTAACAAGTTGTTGTTGTTCCGTAAGTTCAAAATTCAATTTAAAAACCTATATATATTTAATAAATTTAATAAATTTAATCAATAACCAGATTATATATTTTACCAATATCTATTTAAAATGAAGAAAAATGGCAGAATCAAAAGACTCAATTTTGAATAAAGCCTTCGAACTTGGAAAAAAGTACGAAGCAGAATGTACAGGATGCGCCCAATGCGTTATTGCTGCTATTTTCGAAGCATTAGGTATTTGGGATGAGAGTGTTTTCAAATCAGCGAGTGGATTAGCTGATGGATTAGGATTAACCAGAGATGGTGCGTGTGGTGCCCTTGTTGGTGCATCCATGGTAATAAGTTATTTATTCGGGAGAGACCATTCAGATTTTAAAAACCCATTAAAACCCTTTAAATCTTATGAACTTGTCAAGAAATTACATTTTCAGTTTGTTGAAAAATATGGAACGTGTCGTTGTGAAAATTTGCAGGTATCTTTTACAGGGAGGGCATATGATATGTGGGAACCTGATGATATTGCAGCAGCTATGGCTCCTGGTGGATTAATGGATTATTGTCCTGATTTAGTTGGAAATGCTGCAAAACTCGCAACAATGATTATATTAAATGAGGATTTTCAACCTCAATAAATCTGCTTCTAAGAGCTCAGAATTCATTCGCTAACAAATCTTATAAATAATCAAGAATATACTAAATAAAAATAATAAGATGTTAATTGGATGTTAAAATGGCATTAAAAGGTATCCTTTGGAGCTTGGCTTTCTTTTTATCAGCAATTATCTTTATCGCCATTCCATCCTATTTAATATTTGAATATTGGACATTGTTAAATATACTAGTTGATCCAGAAGGAAGACCAATTTATACTTTTGCATTGTTTGCGATTTTTTTATATATTGTTTCTCTTTTAGTTGCTCTGATTTATTTAGTAGCAGGAGTACGTGCCATTGTACAATGTCGAAATAAGGAAGGTTTAGGTATTCCTAAAGGTGTTAAAGGATTTGGCCTTGTTGTTGACATTATTATTGTTTCTTTTTTTGTAGTTTGGTATTTCTTGTTTGGGCATATTCCGATTTTTACGTGGGGCTCTCCATATAGATAAATTATAACTTGATTAGTTTTAAAACAAGAAAAGGTTTTTTTATTAACAATCGAATTAAGAATTTTATTATTTTTGAATTTTTTAACAATTTAATTAATAGACTTCTTGGGAAATCCATATCTCCATATAAAGATATTAATTTTTCGATTTTATTGGTTTTAACAATCTGAAACAAATTTTCATAATCCTTATTACTAAAGTTTTCAAAAAGTTGTCTTATTAAGTAATGAGTTATTAGTTGTTTACCAATCGACGCACGACAAGGTTTTTCATAATATTTTTTAATAAATCTCTTTGAAAATTTATTGGATTTAAAGCAATTTTGAATGCAATAACACGCATATTTCGCTGCTATTAATAGCATAACTATTCCTCCTCCTGTTGTAGCTTTTACTTGACATGCAGAATCCCCTAATAGTAAAGCATTATCAAATGCTAATTTGTTCATAATTCCATAAGGTATTAATCCGCCTTGCTGATCAATTTTTTCATCGCTAATGATAGGGAGCATATTTAAGAAAATCTTAAAATTTATATTTATATTCTTAGCAGATGAAAGTCCAATTCTATATATATTGTTGCTTCCTTCTGATACTATCCACCCAAATAATTCTTTCCAGCGAGGATCAAAGAACATTACTGCTTCTTTTTGATCAAAGTTGCCTTTTATTCTAATTTGAGTTCCATATAGAAGTTTATTTCTAATTCCAAAAGAGCTTGCTACTAAAGAGAGAGGGCCGTCGCATCCAACCAAAATCCTTGCTTTTAATACCCTTTTGTTTGTTTCCACAAAAATAAGTTTTTGTTGATTTTCTATGAAATATTTTAATAATTTGAATTTCTCTCCAAGAAAATAAGTAATATTATCATTATTTCTAATTTTTTCATAAAATAATTGGTCTAAAGCAATCCTGTCAATGATGAGGGGTTGTTCATTTCCAGATAATTTTATAAATTTTCTGGAAGGAGCAACAATTTTTGCAACATTTACACGATTTAAAACAATTTCTTCGGGAAGATTAATTAATTGTCCTAATTTTTGCGATACAATACCAGCACATTGAAATGGTAACCCAATTTGATTGTGCTCTTCAATCACAGCTATTTTTAAATTGGATTTTGATAATAAATATGTAAGATAATTACCGGCAATACTGCCGCCGATTATAACTAAATCGAATTCTTCAATATTCTGATCCATTATAAAAGGTTAAAAATTCTTGAAATTAGAAGTTTTTGAATTAAACATTCAAACTAAAAATTAGATATTTCTATATCCTAAGTCCACCATCATACCGTAGACTATAGCTAATATAATATTTCTAAGGACTGGGTTGTCTCCACCCATTAAATCAGTCCTATGAACCAAAAAGGGAAGAATTCTTTTAACTACATACCTTGTTTCGGGTTTTTGTTCGTAATATTTTATTATTTTAGCCCTATATTCTTTCATAAAAGATTCGTGTTCGAATAAAATTTCACGAACATTGGCTTTTCCGCTGACAACACCGAAATGACCGAAGCCAGCTTTTATGGGATGTAATTTTTTCAATTTTTCAAGAGTTTCCATATATTCTTTATATTGAAAATAGACTGGCATTGATGTAGGCATTGTTAATAGCTTAGTAGAGTGATATAAAGTACCTACGGCCTCTCCAAAACCTATGAAGTCAATTTCACCATCTTTAATGAATAATGGACATTGATGATCAGGAGTATGACCTGGTGTTTTTAATATAGATAATTTTATTTCTTTTCCATTCAAACTAAAAGTATCAATAGTTTCAATAGAATTCGGACTTGAACTAAAATTTATTGTTGGTTCTATTATATTAAAAGCTGATTTTTCGATCGGTCTCATTTCACCAATATTATTTCCAAAGGTGCTTTTTGCTCGGTTGAGATGATATTCATAATCGTTTAGCAATTCCTTAGTCTTTTGATTTGTTATAATTTTCACATTAGGATTATGTTTTTTTATCAATTCGTAAAGTTTCCACATTCCTCCATTATGATCGAAATGATGGTGAGTTGTAATGAAATATTTAAATGATGACAAAGGAATTTGGTTTTTTTTAGCATATCTTATAAGCCTTTTAACCTCAAGGGAAGAACCACTATCAATAATTACCGAAAAATTATCGAATTCTCCAATAAATGAAGATAAAATCCTTCGTGTTCCAAATTCTTTCAAATCTATGTGATGCAAATAATCGTTGATTTTCCCTGTCTCTACAGTTATGATTCTTTGAGTCATACAAACAAAATAATTAAAAATAAAATAATAAATATTTTATTTTAAATCTAAACTAGAAAGAATTACCCTCGAACAGAAAAAAAAGATATTTAGATATTAAGTTTTTTACGCCAAAAATTTAGTTTAGTTTTTAACTCTTCTAACTCTTCTGAACTTAATATATTATCTTCATATTTGTAAGTAGCAATAGCTAAGTTAATTGGGGTAAGAACTACTGAAAATCCCTTTTGGCTCTCAATATTATTTTTGATTATTTCTAATTTTGATGCTATTTTTGTCCCAGTAATTTTATCGACAGTTTTTAATAAAGCATCAATTTGTTCTGTTAAAGATGCTCCTTCGAAAGCTTCAACATCAGAAATTGCACTTTCTGGTTTTTCTACTTCCTCAATTTCTGGAGCCGCTACTTTTTCTTCTGTGAGTTCACCTGATCCACTTGATTGGGATGTTGTCATAGGAGGAGCGAATCCTTTTTGAGCGCCAATCCACGCATCTTCTAAGATGGGAACAAATATCTTTATATGTTCCTGAATTATACTTCCAATACCAGCAATTTCTGTTCCAGACTCTGTTTTTGAGATAACACATAGTACAACTTCTTCGTAATCCCTATTTATCCCCCATAAATTTTGTAATTTACGATTTCTAACGGAAACATTTGGCATTTCAGATAATTCTCCCAATATTGAAATATGTTCTGGATTAGATAAATCAGAACTCGTAGCAATTCTAATATTTACATGTTGTTTGCATGCTTTGATTGAATCAATATTTATATCTGTTATTTGAGGGGCAACGATCAACACCCTCATTTTAGCTTGTGATATTTCGTCGTTAACATGAGCTTTTGCTCCTTCAATAGAGCGTATAAACCATATATCTTTCATAGTTAATGCTGCAGCGCCTGCGACCCCTGATACAGCTTGGTCCCAGAATTGTTTTGTAGCCAATTCACTCATTTGTAGCCTATCTATGATATCGTTTAAAATATTGCTTAACGATTCAACTATTTTTGACGAAAATGTTTCTCTTAAATTATCAAAAGACTCGAATACATTTTCCGACATTCCACCAAGCTTTTCCTCCGCCATTGTTACAGCTTTACTAAAATTTTTACTTATTTCCCCAAAAAGCTGTTTTACAGCATCTCCAGACTGAGCCGTTGTTGTAGTAATTCCTTTGATATTATTAACAGTACTGTCAATTGATTCTTTTAATTTCGAAATTAATTCTGTATTAAACTTATCAGTTGTGTTTACTATTCCCTCATTTTGAACTCTTTGAATTTCGTCTAATTGCCTATTGAGGCTTATCTTTGTTTTTACTAATCCATCTTTAGAAGCTTTCTGGATTTCATTCAATTGCGCATTTAGATTTTCAGTTATTTTATTTAGCCATTCTGTAAAGCTCGTCTCGATTACTTGATCAACGGCTTGTTGAAGCACGCCTAGACGTAGTTTTTGCAGATTATTTGAAATTCTTTCTTTCATATCATTAAATTGATTTTTAAAATTATCAATTTGAGTTAATACAATGTTACTTATTTGTGTATTGATTTTATCAAATTGAGCTGTTAGATCTTCAACTTGACGATCCATACTTTGTGATATTTTATTACCAAGCTCATCAAATTGTTTTGTTAATACCTCTGTCTGGCTATCCATAATATTTCTTGCTTCACTTTCTAGATTAGTTATAAAATCTTGAAGTCCAACAATTTCTTCTATTACTGAAGCTGTTTGATCAAATTTTTTCCTATGAGTTAAAATGTCTGATAGTGTGTCTTGTTTTAATTGATTCATGAAATCTGTATAGTCTTTAATATTTTTGATACCTTCAGCTTGTGCTTCAAGTTGAGAAAATGACTCATTTAATTCGGCAGGTGCTTGTTCTTTAAGATCTGTAATATAAGTACGAAAAGTTTCTAATTGGCTAACCAATGCTGCGTATGGAGGTAATGGAGTAAAATGAGGTGTAGCTCCAACAATTTCTTTAAATAAACCTTTTTCAACAAAACGTTCTGCCATTCTTTCGGTATCTTCTTTAGTCTTATCAGCTAAGAGCGCTAATTCGCCAAGAGAAACTGCATCTCGCCCCGTAATTCGAAGATATAACTCTATTTCTTCATCAGATAATTCAAGGTTACTTAATACTTGCCGTGTTACTTCCTCATCGTAAGTTGATTTTTCTTCTTCTAGTTCCATTTCTTCTATTTTAAAATTTTCGATATCTAGATTCTTACTAATATACGCAACTAGTCGATGTTGAGGAGTTCCATGAACACTTTCTTTTTTAATGGGGAATTTGGTTATATTTTTATATTCCTCAACTGATATTTTGAATTTAATTTCTTTTAAACATAATTTGCAATTAATAGAGATTTCTACTTCTTCTTGGTCTTTAAATAGATACATCTTTTTAATTCACCTCTTTTAATTATCATCTCACCTAAAATTCGACTTTCTCTGGAAAAGTAACCTCCAATAAATCATAAGCTTTCTTAGCTATTACATGTGATATTTGCACTTTTTTATCATCAGATTTAAAGGATTCTCGAATAAAGGGAAGGATATATTCTGGAAATATAATTAATGGTTCTATATCTGTTAATAATAATATCCATTTTCGTTCTTCTTTCTTTTTTTCTTTTATTTCTTTTTTCTTTTTTTCTTTTATTTCTTGTGTTTCTTTTTCTTCTACCTCTTCTTCCACGGTGATCTCAGTTATAACATTTAATTTCTTTAGATTATCTAAAAGAATTTCGGTTACAGCAAAATCTGAGAATACTTTTGGAATTTTATCAAAAGGATAATAGTTAGAGCGTAGAAGTGCAAAAAAATCGTATATATCAGGATTTAAAAGTATCGCCGCTAATTTTCTCGTTTCTTCAATTGGTTCTGTCAATGGATCGTAATTTGAAAAGAATTCAATTACTTTTTGTTTATATAATTCAAATAATTCTATTTTTGATTCTTTTAAATGGTTTATTATATATTCGCTAGGAACGCGTGCTAATACAATATCTTTTACTAAAAATAAATATTCTCCCTGATTTCTAATAATACCAGTTTCCTTATCCTTTTCTCCCTTGCTCCAATCCCGCCGAATTAAATTTAATTCTAAAAAAGGTCTGAGAAGTATATCAATGTTTATAGTAGGTTTTAATTTTTCGATAATACTTTTCAACTCTTCTTTTAAAATTGGTCTTTCGCGTAAAATCTCTAGTATTTTTAATCGTTCGAGACTATTATATATTAAAGCAACTTTCTGGAGTTTATCTAATCGCATTAATCTTTCAATTTGAAAGATTGTAAATTTGAGTTCATTAGCCAGTCTGATATTTACGTTAGAAATTTGAGAGATTTGCCTTGAGTTTTGAGCTCTTAATAGTGTTTGAAATATGACATCTAGTCTAGTTGCTAAGTCCTTAATCATATCCTCGAATAGCTCAATCTCATCATCTAATTCGAATATTGCTATTGTTATAAATTGTGAACCATCCTTCTCTTGTCGAAAATAGGATAAAACTTGATAAGGTGTTTCTTTTAAGCGCCCTGTATAAAAATTACTAACCGGACCTTTTTCTCCGTAAATTCCCGTCGTATGCTGATAAAACGTAGCAAAAAGGTCATTCTCTATAATTAAGTCAGCAAAATTATCTTTGGTGAAAAGCTCTTCTCCTTCTTTAAAAATAACTTGAATAGGTCTAAATTCCGGTGAAATTTCCCCCTTATCAGTTTGATTTAAAACAAATTGAAATGATAATATACCTTGAATCAATTTTATAATCGCCTTAACTCTTTTTTTAAATAATTTCTATTGTATTTAATTTTTTAAAAATTTTTTGCTCTAAAATAATTTATTACAGAATGATTTATTAAATTATATCATTTTAAGTTCATAATTGAAATGCAATATTTTTAAATTATATTATTTTTAGTTAATTAACATTTGTCAAGCTTGATTTAGGTATAAAAGTATCTCATATGAAATTCATAATCAAAGATTTTATTTATAATTAAATTAAAAATTATATAAATAAGATGAATTCTTATTTTCCAAATAAAAATAAATAATGTAATAGAAATTATTCAAAAGGACTATTTCCAATATGAATCTAATTAGTAAAAGTATTTGGACACCTTTAAAAATAGTTAGTATTTTTATTATATTTTCTTTATCTCTATTATTACTGACTGAAACACATGATAAAAATAATTCTTTAAACACTATTGAAATTGAAGAACAAGGAAATCCTCGCACCTCGGCTGTGACATCAATCTCATATGTGAATATTGAATGGATGAATAATACAGACTTTTCCACAGGGAAAGATCCTTGGTTTAATACTACGCAAGGAGATTCATCTGATGTTAGCGCAAGTGCAGGTGGTGGAGTAGCTAGTTATTTAATAAAAGGGTATAAAGATGAAAAACAAGTAATTCTCAATTCAACAACATATTCAAATTGGGTACCTTTCAATAAGACGGATTTGGTCATTTTACCAGACTTAGGCTATGGAGTTGATGTTGACGGAGCTTATTGTGGTCATGAGTGGTGGGAAAATGATCCAGGAGAACAACCTAAAAATACCCCCCGAATGCATTGGAAAATAAATGTAAGTATGCCATTTGACATGTCAGATTATATAATTACCTCGGCAGATTTTGAGGCAATTATAAATGCTAGTGTCGATCAAAATATTGATACACCTAATGATGTATGGGCTAGATGGCTTCCTGGTCAGGTAGCTATAAACCAATATGAAACATATGATTGGGCACAATTTTATGTTGAAATAAGTGATTTAGATGTTAACGAATTGAATACATATAGGATTGCTTTTAACCAAACCCGTTTATTAGGAAATGAAAATTTACTGTATTATGATATGGAAGGATTAATTGGAACCTACGGCCAACAAGCTATAATAGACGCAATAACTAATGTTTTAGCAGTCGATCCTGGTCATAATAATTTTACAGTTATATTGGGGATATTTATGTACTGTGAAGATAATTTATCCACTACAGATCGTGATGAATGGACAGATATGCGTTTTAAATCACTTAACTTAACATTTACATATGAGAAAAAGATAGACTATGGTACTTCTTTGTCGTGGAATCAGATGGGGAATATGATTAACCATACAAACGAGCCATACTACAGTTATACTAGAATTGACGATGCTAATCTTAATTTTGATTATAAAATTGATAAAAATTGGACAGAAACCACTACTTCTCCAAATTCAGAAATCAAATTTTTAATAAATGACTTTGAACAAACAAAATATGCTTTTATTAAACTAAGTTCTGCTAATGAATCATTTCAAGAAGCAATTACAGGTGGTTATGATGTCACTAATTATATTCCTATAGAAGAAAACATTACTCTTTCTATTCAAGTTTTCATGGGGGACGAGTTTGAATTAAATCAAATTATTAATATTTCAATTGATAATGTAGATTTTGTAATCTCATACACTGTATTTTACAATCCCCCCCCTCCAGCTGCCGATGATGATGATGACAAAACTAAAACAACGATTATTGAAGAACCATGGTTCAATCTATTAATAGCTATAGCTGCTATCGGGGGCGCTGTTTGCCTAGGTGGTTATCTCGTCTATTATATAAGAGTTTTAAAATATCCAAAACCTGTTAGGAAAGTCCGAAAATATCGAAGAACACTGAAAAGGAAAAAAATGCCAAGCGTGGAGATTATTAGTCGTGAAAATGCATTTAATTCAATATACAGAGAAGTTTCAGCTACTTCTTTATTAAAAAGTAAACCTATAGAAAAAAAACCTATAGCCGATAAAATAGCTAAATAAACAATAGAAAAACCTTCCCCAAGAAAATTAAAAAATAATTAAGTCTCTTTCTTTTTTATCCGTATCTCTTGTTTATTATTCCAAATTCAGTTTTTATTTGAAAAAATTGAAATCTCAAAACTCTTTTAATGATTATAGTTTAATAACACTTCATCATAAAATTATATAAATAAGTATTTTATAATAATTAATTATAAAATTATAAAAAGATTATTTGGAAATAAAGCAATTATTTATTATATTATATATTAGTAGAAATTGTAATAAGAATTTTCTAAGGAGACAATTATCAGATATGAGCATAATGAAGAATAAATCTAAGAAAAAATTGTATCTGATTATTATTGTAGTAACTTTATCTTTCAACATATTTGTACTAAGTCTTATTAAAAATCAACATTCAACTTTTAATTCAGAGAATTTAATCGATAATAAAATGGATGGAATACCTCAAACATCATCTTCACAATCTTATCAAAATGTGGTGTGGTTAAAAAATGCTGATTTTTCCTCTGGAATAGAACATTGGTTTAATACCACCGAATTAGATCCTACAGATGTTAGAGCAAGCAATAGTTCAGGTCAAGCAGATATTTTAGTGTTAGGTGAAGAACGAAATTTTACTTATGTGGTGAACTTCTCAAGACCCGAAGAATGGAATACTGAAAATAATCCATATAGACCTTCATATCCTGTATGGCCTCATGATGGTAGTGACCAACATGAAATTAGAGAAGATGGATTTTGGACTCGCCATAGTTTTCAAGAAACACCCATACAGAAACCAAGTGTTAATTGGGTTCATGAAGTTGAAATGCCTGTAAATATGAGTGATTATATCATTACGTCTGCTGAAGTTTCTGGGACTGTTAATGCAAGCGTTAATAGAAATATTGACGCGAATCATAAAAGTGATACTCCCGAAGGCGTGCAAATTACACCTGATTATACTTGGGGTGTTGATTACGATCATCTACAATTTTACATACGGATCGCAAAACCTAATTATGACCCCGATACTGAACCACCTCGAGAGATTGCGTGGAACAGAACCAAAATATTAGGATTATATAATTTATCGGAAGGTTTGGATTATAGAGTAATGGAAAACACTTTTATGAATACTGTTCCAGAGTCTGATATTAAAAGTTATTTAACGTCCGCTCTATCAAAGGATTATAAAAATTTCAGCATTATTGTTGGAGTAGATATTTTTTGCGAAGATAATTTTCATCCAACGGACTGGGATCAATGGGAAAGTATTTATATCAATTCGTTTAGTTTGAATTTCACTTATAGAAAAAAAATAGACCAATTTACATCTGTATCATGGAATCAAAGAGGAAATATGATTAACCATACAAGCGAACCATACTATAGTTCTACGCGGATTGACAATGCTCAACTTAATTTTAAATACAAAATTAATCAAAACTGGCCCTCCGAATCTTATAATTCTGAAATTAAATTTTTAATTAATAATATTTCGCAAGTGGAATATCCTTACACTAAATTAAGATCCTATAACTATACAGAATTAGATGGAAATTTTATAGAAGTAAAATCAGGTGGATACGATGTTACAGATTACATACCTATAGAAAAAAACATCACGCTAACGATTCAAGTTCTTATGTTAGATGAGTTCAATTTAGATCGTTTAATCAATATTTCAATCGATGATATCTATTTTGTAATCTCCTACACCGTATTTTATAATCCTCCCCCTCCGGCTGCCGATGGTGATGGCAAAACTAAAACAACCTTTATTGAAGAGTTCTGGTTTTTCCTATTAATAGCGATAATTGCTACGGCCGGTGCTATTTGCTTAGGTAGTTATCTTGTTTATTATATAAGAGTCTTAAAATACCCTAAACCTGTTAGAAAAGTTCGGAAATATAGAAGAACATTGAAAAGGAAAAAATTGCCGAGCGTGGACATTATTAGTCGTGAAAAGGCATTTAATTCAATATACAGAGAATTTTCAGCTATTTCTTTTTTAAAAGGTAAACCCATCGAAAAAAAACCTATAGCAGATAAAATAGCTAAAAAAACAATAGAGTAAAAAAATTAAAATAAAAGAAAAGATAAGAATGAAAAAAAAATCCATTGAAAATAAAGGAAAACTATTTATAATAATCATTTTTATTATATTTTCTTTAAATATTTTTCTACAATGCAGAATACAGAATCAACCCATAGCACATTTTTCAGATGATTTTATAGAAAATGGAGAACAAAAAAAACCTAACACCTCAGCTTCACAATCTTATACAAATGAAGAATGGTTCAAAAATACTAATTTTTCCTCTGGAATAAATCATTGGTTTAACACTACTGAGATAGATTCTACGGATGTCAAAGCGAGCAATAGTTCAGGTCAAGCAGACTTTTTAGTAACGGGGAAGGAACTAAATTTCACATATATAGCAAATTTTTCGAAACCGGAAGAATGGCAAGCCAAACATAATCCATATTTTAATGCCTTTCCAGAATGGCCCGATACTAGAGGGGCAGGTGGTAGTGATAGGTATGGGATTACGCCAAATGGTTTTTGGGCTCAACATAACTGGAGTGAAGGACCTAGACAAGAACCTAGCATTCAATGGGTTCATGACGTTGAGTTACCAGTAAATATAAGCGATTATGAAATAATATCAGCTAGTGTTTTAGCAACTGTTAATGCTACAGTTGATAGAAATATTGATGTAAGCCACCCAAGTGATAGTCCTGAAGGTGCTATTTTGTTTCCCATTCAGGGAGATATTTATGATTATGCTCATTTTTATGTTAGAATTGCTGAACCTAATTATGACCCAATATTAGATCCGCCTCGAGAGATTGCATGGAATAAAACTAAAAATTTAGGTCTAGCTAATGATACGGAATCTTTATATTATTTAGAAATGGAAAATACAAATATGAATACGCTTTCCCAACAAGATTTAATTGATGATTTATCTTCTATCTTATCTAAAGACGATCAGAATTTTACAATAATCGTAGGTATAGATATACATAGTGAAGATAATTGTAATTCAGATATGGATTTTTGGAATTCTACACTAATCAATTATTTTAGTTTAAATTTTACTTACAGAAAGAAAATAAACCAGTTCGCATCTGTATCTTGGAGCCAAAAAGGTAATATGATTAATTTTACACATATACCATACTATAGTTATGTAAGAATTGACAACGCTCTACTTAATTTTAAATATAAAATTGATCAAACATGGCCCTCCGAATCTTTTAATTCAGAAATCAAATTTCTAATTAATAATATTTCGCAAGCGGAATATCCTTACACTAAATTAAGATCGTATAACCATTCCAAATTAAATGGCAATTTTACAGAAGTAAAATCAGGCGGATACGATGTTACAGATTACATACCTATAGAAAAAAACATCACGCTAACGATTCAAGTTCTTATGTTAGATGAATTTAATTTAGATCGTATAATCAACATTTCAATCGATGATGTTTATTTTGTGATCTCTTACACTGTATTTTACAATCCCCCCCCTCCGGCTGCCGATGATGATGATGACAAAACTAAAACAACTCTTATTGAAGAACCATGGTTTAATGTATTAATAGCGATAGCTGCTATCTCGGGTGCCATTTGTTTAGGAGGATATCTTCTTGCTTATCAATTATATTTAAAATATCCAAAACCCGTTAGGAAAGTCCGAAAATATCGAAGAACACTGAAAAGGAAAAAAATGCCAAGCGTGGATATTACTAGTCGTGAAAAGGCATTTAATTCAATATATAGAGAATTTTCAGCTATTTCTTTATTAAAGGGTAAACTTATAGAAGAAAAACCTTCGGCCAAGAAAATTAATAAATCTCCTTGAAAGTTGCCTAAATGAAATAATGAAGTATATTTCTTTTTTTATTCGCCCAATTATTACACACTAATTCTTTAATAATTTTTTTTTTATTACTATTAAATAGGATTAAAACAAAATTTGTATACAATAATATTTTATAATCTTTAATATCAGCATTAAAGAATTTATTTGAGTTAAATTGATCCAAGAATTAATGATAATTAATAAAGCGGGTATAGCGCTCTTTTATTATAATTTTTTAGAGAAAGCAAAAAAAGAAATTAATTATCAATTAATAGCTGGTTTCTTAGATCAAATAGCACACTATACGAAATTCGGCTTAAAGGATGATTTAGGAATAATCATGATGTCGAAATATTTTTATTCTTATTACACCCATAAAAAGTCAAATCTTCTTTCAATTTTTAAATGCGATAAAGGAGGCTACGATGATGTTAAAATAATAAAAAAGTCTTTAGATATACTAGCGAAACAATTATTGGATGCCTTTTTCATCAAATTTAAAGAAGATATTGAAGATTTTGACGGGAATATTTCTCGATTCAATTCTTTTACCAAAACAATTGAAGATATTTTCAGTTCAAATCAAGATCAAAAATTATAAGCGTTTTAAACTTTTTTGAATTATAGAGAAATAGATAAAAGCAAAATAAACATTTAGCAAATTATTAAGTGTTTATAATGGAAGTTATAAATTTAAAAGTATTTAGATTAAATTATTCTGGAAATTTTGAGGAAATTTCGATAGAAACTTCTCAAGATTTACTTAATTTATTTACTTTGTTTGATATTTTAGCAATTTATATCCCAATCCAAAAGAGAATGTATGTTTGGATAGGTAAAAATGTAACTCAAACTTTGAGAAATTATATTCCTGAAATCCGTACAAGATTTTCTGAAAAACTTCCCGTTCATTTAAGAATTCTGCGCAACATTACCATAGAATCTGGTTCTGAGCCATCAGACTTCTTTCAATTTCTTGATCTTGACTGGGAAGAGTTAAACGCTCACATTAAAGAACAAGAATTGAAATTAGAACCACTCCTAAAAGAAATAAAATCGTTGAAAAAGGAATTAACCTCGCTTGTTGAGAGGGAACTATACGATGATTGTATAAAAATTTCCGAAAAGATTATTGAATTAGCAAAGAAAACTATTGATAGCGCACTGGAAAGAGAGCAAGAAGATTTTATTAAAGAGATAAAAGAAAAATATAAAATTAAAGCGAATGCTGAAACCGTGGAAGAAGACACAACCGAAATTAAAAAAGAATTTGATGAGCTAATAAAAACCAATAATCCTAAAGATATTCTTAAAGCACATAATATCATAGAAGAATTCAAAAAGAAATATGAAAAAATAATAGATTTAACATCCATCCCGTCAACAAACGAATTATTAGCAAGAGATGAAAATCTTTGGTATAATTTTAAGAGGAAACAACAAAAATTTAGTAAAGAACTTGATCAATTAGAGATTAAACTCAAAACAGCGATGAAAAAATTTGAAATTTCTGATGTAGAAGAGACTATGATGAAAGCAGAAGATCTTCTTTTAAGAGTAATTGACGAAGTGGTAAAAAAGAACTGGAGCAAAATTGAAATCGATTATGCAGAGTGGAAGAGAAAAAATGTGACGATCAAAGAGATTGAAGAATCATTAGAGGAAAGCACCAAATTGAAAGAAAGTTTCCAATTTGAAGAAGCAATATCAAGACTAAATTCAACAATGGAATTCGTACAAGATAAAGAGATTTTAGAATATAGTAAAAAACTTCAAGAAAAAAGAAAAGAAGTTATTAAGGCCGAAATGGAGTATATTAAAGTCCGTGAAAGAATTGCGGTATTAGTAGAAAAAATTAAAGAGGGTATTAAAAATGATTTTTTAAATGCTGCGTTAATTAATTGCGAAAAAATAATCCAGCTTGCTGAATCTATCAAAAAACATGATTCAGTAGTAGAGTATAATCAAATATTAGAGGAAATAAAGGAAGAATTGGATAAAAGAAAGGTTAATATACAGAATGAACAAATCGAATTAACTAAAAAGGCAAAAGATCTTGAAAAAATAATTGTAGTTGACAATGAAAATGTATTGCCCTTAGTTGAAGAATTTGCTGTTAATGAGATTTTAGGAGACTTATCGGATGACGTTAGCAAAATATTAGATCAATTAGGTAATTTGCTTATCGAGCATAGAGTTGATATAAAGAAAGAAATATCAAATAGAGCTTTATTAACGAGTGCTTCTGGAGATGTTGTTGAGTATGAAAAAAAATTTGAAGTCCAAAAAATAGAAGAAAAGGATGAGATGGTTAAATATAGCGTAAAATCAAGCATAATAAATCCTTTTAAAGATTCTGTTAAAGATGCAATTATTACTGATCTTATTCCGTATAATTTTGAAATTACCGATATGCAATTAAATGGTAAACCAGTTAAGAAATTACCTGATAAATCTCTTACAAAAGAAGGTTTGGAACTTAAATGGCAAATTCAAAATATACCTCTAAAAGAAAAGGTTGAAATTGATTATAGTTTGCGTAGAAGAGTTTCTCGGACAATTATCTTTGTTTTTAAAGAAAATATAAAAATTATAAAAATTCACTCCAATTTGAATAAACTCGAAAAACTTGAAGGTCTTTACGAAGCAGTATTACCATTTACAAATTCATATGGTTCAGTATTAGATGGTGTAATCGTTGAAGATGTTATTCCACTTTATTATCTTTATTTTATCAAAGAGCCAACACATTTATTACCCGCAGAAATAACTAGCTCGGAGTATGGAGAATTGGTAAAATGGAATATAGGCACCATGAAAATGGAAGCATTAAATTACCAATATAGGCTTCTAGAGCAGTATAAATTAGAAAAGATCAAAATAAATGTCATTGATTTAGGCAAAAATGGAATATTAGCCCTCAGCCAAGGTGATTTAACGGAAGCGTTAATGATTTACGATAATATAATAGATCAATTAGAAGAATACAATAAATAAATAGAAAAAAGTCTTAAGTGTAAGATATTGAGTTTAAAAAGGGATAAAAAAGAAGTAAAAAAGAAGAAAAAAGCCAAAAAGCCCACAAAGAAGAAGCCCATTGCGAAAGAAAGAGCTGAACCTATAGAAGAAAAACCATTTGAGGAAGAAAGGGCTAAAAAGGTAAGGCTTCTGGATAGAATAGATAATTTGAGAGTTGTCCAAAATAATAATTTTTTAATTGGAAAATTGGAAGAAGCCATAAGCGTTGCTATGGAAATAAAAATGTTAGCGAAGGAAGCTAAGTTGCCAACAATAGTGGAAGAACAAGAAGAATTTATTGATAACACACGAGCTAAAATTATTGAAAAAAATAAAATTTCTCTCTTTAAAGATGCTTTTGACATAGTTAAAGATGATTTTGAAAAATTAGTAGCAAACAATAAAATTGTGGATGCTCATAAAATTGTGACTGATTTTAAGCAAAAATTTGAAAATATTTTTAATTTACCCTCTATCGCAACAACTATTAGAGATTTTATATCAAAAGAAGAAGATTTATGGAATAATTTCATAGCTGAGCAAGAAAAGATAAAACAAGAACTTAAAGATTTAAATAATCAATTTAAAAGGGTTTCAAAAAAAACCGATTTAACAAATATGAATCAAATAATTACTAATGCTAAGAAACTCCTTACTAATATCTTTGATGAAAAAATAGAAGCAACATGGCAGTCAAATGAGGATGAATATTTGAGTTATAAAAGGAAAAAAGAATTGAGTGAAGAAATTGAAAAAGCTATTGAAGAATCCAAAAAATTGAAGGAAAAATTCCTTTTTCAAGAAGCAATTTTGGCAATAGATAAAGTTATCAAATTAATTATAAACGAAGATATGCCAGAATATAAAGAATTATTAACAGAAACAAGACAAGATCTTATTGCTGCTGAAACAAAATACAATAAACTTTATTTGAATTTAGCAGAATATAAGGAAAAACTAAGGAGGAATCAAGAAAATAATTTTTTAAACGCAGCCTTAAGCAACTGTGAAAGGATTATACATATTTCACAGCTAATAGGAATGGGTGAGGTGAAAAAGGAATATCAGCAAGTTTTAGAACAAATTGAAAAAGAAATTAGTGAAAAGAAATCTGCAACTCACAGAGAGATTGAGATTTTAACAGAAAAAGCAAAAGAAATCGAAAATATAATTAAAATTGATGAAGATATATCACCAATAGTTGAGGATTTCTCCATAAAAAATCTTTTAGGAGATTTGGCTGACGATATCCAAGAAAAATTAGAACAAATTGGAACATTACTTAATGAACATCGTGTCAACGTAAAAAAATATGTTATTAATAAAGTCATATCAACGACTAGCTCCGGCGAGATAATGGAAGAGGAGATTGCGAGGGAAGCTCTTAAATCTGGAGGAGAAAATGAAGAAATAATATACCAAGTACGCTCAGGGTTTAGAAATCGTCTAGAAGAAATGATAGATGAAGCTATAATTACCGATTTAATTCCTTATAATTTTGAAATTATTGAAGTGAGATTTAATGGAGAGGTTGTAAAAGATTTAACAAATAAAACATTCACTAAAGAAGGACTTGAATTGAAATGGGAAGTTAAGAATTTTGCTCCGAAAGACAAAGTACAGATTAATTATAATTTACGACGAAGAGTCTCCAGAACAATTATATTTATAATTAAGGATAATTTAAAAATTATAAAAACTCACTCCAATTTGAATAAACTCGAATTGGATGGCCTTTATGAAGCCAAGCTACCCTTAACAAATCCGTTTAGGACCGTATTAGAAGGGGTTATAGTTGAGGATATTATTCCATTATATTATCTTCATTACATTAACGAACCAACTAATTTATTACCCGATAAATCAACAGATTTAGAAATAGGAGAATTATTTAAATGGAAGATTGAAGCTATGGATGCTGGAACTTTGAATTATCATTACAAACTTCTAGAGTTATATCGATTTGAAAAAATTAAAATAAATATTGAGCAATTAAACAAAGAAGGGGAAGACCTAATAAAAAAGGGAAAAGTTATTGAAGCGCTAAACAAATATCAAGAGATAAAAAATCAATTAATTAGTTCTATTAAATAATTTGACTATGATATAATTCTAAATGCCTAAAGATAAAATTTCTGCTTCTATAGCATTATGGTATAAGAATTTAAGAGCAATAATACCATATTTTTATCTAAAATCTATTAATTTATCTCTTTGAGTAGTAATAAAATGAATTAAAAAAAAAAATTATTTAGAAGCTTTATGTGAGCATTCCTATAAAGCCGCCAATAATTATTATAATTCCAGCAATTATAGCTATAATATTGAATCCCATTACAAATCCCAAAACTAGAACAATAATCCCCATTATAAGGATAAAAGCCTCATTGAAGGGAATAGGATTGTCAGGTTTAAAACAGCTCATTAGAATTATTAAACCTATAACAAACCAAATAAGTCCGTAAGCTATGGAAACTAAGTTAGGAAATCCTATAAAGTGTATTATTGCTACAATTATCACTAATATAGCACCTATAATTGCTAAAAATTTCATAAAAGTATCGCGATCACTCTTACGTCCCATAACTATATCTACCTTTTAGAAATTTTTAAGATAAATTATTTTACTTGTATATATCAATATTGCTATTATAATTTAAAAAGTTATTATTTCAAGGATTTGTACAATTTTCAAAAATTTAACGTATTTTCTATTTTCTTAATGAAGCCAAAATTACTGCATTAGTAAAAGTTCCTCTCAAATTCAAATAATTTTTTAAGATTCCTTCTTCGATAAAATTACATTTCTTAAAAAGATTAACTGATTCCTTATTATTAATTGCGATATGAGCTTCAAGACGATTTAAATTTAAATGATAAAAGGCTATAGTTTTAATCAAATTTATAGCCTTTTCAGCCATGCCTTGGTGCCAATATCTTGGAATAATCCAAATTCCAACCTCAGCCCTTTTATGCACCCAGCTAATATTCCAAATACTTACAGATCCTATTTTCTTTATATCATTGCCAATATTGTTTTGTTTTCTTATTTCTATAATATAATTGAACTGAGTTTGTTTATCCCAATATTTTAAATAATTTTTTATTAATTTTTTAGAATGCTCCTGAGAAGTCAAAGGACCTAAGGATAAAAATTTAGATATCACTTCCTCTTTTAATGAAGTAAAAAAGAATTTAGAATCGCTCAAAGAAATTTTTCTTAAATAAAGATCTTTGTCGTTAATTGCCTCTACTATCTCTCTATTTTGCATCTAACTTTGTTAAAAAAAAAGTTATATTTAACTATTTTGAAAAGAATAACGTGTGTAAAAAAAGAAAAAAAAATTGATAAGAAATTTTAATATTTAATTTATATACCTTTATAGTGAGGTGAATCCCTTATTTTCCTTCTACCTTTACAATTTTCGCAAGTGCTACCATCTTCCATTTTTCCTTTTCCACCGCACACGGGGCATTTAATTTTTCTGTTGAAAGCCATTATGCCTTCTTTGGCATCAAAACTAGCACTATTAACGCCAAAGCCAAATTGTTCCATCATAAGCCCCAATTCCTTATATCGAGTTCCAAATTTAACGCATTTCTTAATTATATAAAGTGCTGTTGTTGGTGCACCACCAAGCCACTTAGCTTTTTCGTGGACAAGCTTTTCGAATTCTTCACCTGCTGGTGCGATCCAAGTAGCTAACCCCCAATCTAGTGCTGTTTGAGCATCAATAGGTTCACCAAACATAGCCATTCTTAATGCTCTATTAATCCCAATTCTCGCTGCCATTCTGGTGACACCCCCATTAGCCGGGAAAATACCACGATTAATTTCTGGAAGTCCAATGAGCGATCGATCAGATGCAATAACAACATCGCAGCATAATACTATTTCACAACCACCACCTAGGGCAAAACCATCAACAGCAGCGATGAGTGGTTTAGAAAACTGTTCAAATTCGTCGTAATCACGGTGTCTGATTCTCATTGCGATACTCATGTGCATTGGTACGTTTGGTCTTAACTCTTTATGAAATGCTGCTGCTAGGTCAGCACCAGCAGAAAAGGCAGGTTTTTTAGTAAATTCTTTAGTACCTCGTAGAACGACAGCACGCACAGAACCATCCAGTTCCATTACCCTTAATGCTTGAGCAATTTCAGAGACAGTCTGTTCGGTTAATGCATTTAATCTATCAGGGCGGTTGATTGAAATAACAGCATAATTTCCATCAATAGTTCCTTCTCTAACAACTTCACCTTTGTCATTTACTTTTGTAGGCCATTCTATTTTGAGATGCTCTACTTTTAGTGTTTCAGCCATTTTTTAATCCCTTTTTTTGCTGATTTTTAAATTCTATTTTTTGAATATTTAGTATAAAAAAAAAGAAAAAATAAATTTTTTTGAAAACTTATTTTCGCATTTTAGCGAAACCGCCTGATCTCATCAATTCAATAGGTCTTAAGTAGTCTTTGCCCATTTCGTTAGCCATTTTTTCTAATATTTCAGACCATTTTTCAAAGTTCTTTTTGCCCGCACTGAATGGACCAGGCGCGTTCATTCCAGCCATATTCGCGTCATCAATGATTTTAAAGCCTGTTGCGATTCCCTCATCTAAAATACGACATCCTTCATTTAATAAAATCGCAAAAGTCTTATTAAGGTCAAAAAGTCCGGCTGGTGAAGCTGCTTTAATTTTAGCCATGATAGCGTCTCTTCCTTGACTCCAATCATAGAATCCTTTCCCTGTTTTTTGCCCTAAATTACCCGATTCATACATTTCAGTAATTACTTTACCAGGTTTAAAATTTGGTGAGAGTGTTTCAGCATAATAATTCATAACATGATACATGGTATCAATACCAACAAAATCAGTTAAAACACATGGAGGCATTGGCATTTTACCACCCGCATCAGCATCAAGCTGCTCCCAAGCAAGTCCTTTTTCTTTAACTTGATCAAAAGCCCAGCTCAAATAAATTTGTACGGGAGCGTTTAACCTATTAACAATGAATCCAGGTCTGTCTTTTAAAACAGGAGCAATATATCTTGCACCTCTAAGGCAAGGTAATGATTTTGCTACATCCATAGCTGTATTAAAAGTAGCATCAGAAGTATCTGCACCTTTAATGACTTCTATACAGCGCATTAATGGTACTGGGTTAAAGAAATGCATTCCGCAAACTCTATCAGGTGCTCCGCAATCCTTACCAATTTCTGTGATACTCATTGTTGATGTATTTGAAGCAAAAATAACATGAGAAGGACCATTTTCCATCGTTGTTTTACATACTTGCTTTTTAACTTCCATATTCTCTACGACGGCTTCAATTACAATGTCAGCGTCTTTTACTGCGGAGGCCAAATCTATTGATTTTGTTAATCTTGCCATCACATCTGCTGCTGATAACCCCTCGCCTAGTTTTCCTTTAGCTTCGAGTCTTTTCAAACCATCTTCAATTTTGGCAACACCTTTATCAACAAATTCGTCTTTAATATCGACCATAATAACATTATAGCCTGCCATTAACGCAACTTGTCCGATCCCGTTTCCCATTAAACCAGCTCCTAAGCATAATACATTTTTTATTTCAACCATTTCTTTCTATCCTTTCGATTTGATTTCTGTTTATTTTATATTTCAAAAATTGATGTGTAAGGTAATTAAAAATTTTATATTAATTTAGCGAAATTTGAATTCCCAAAAATAAAAATCGATGATCTAAATGATCAAAAGAGATGATCTAAATAGCCAAATTTATAAATTTCAAGATGTCTGAGACTTAGAATTTCAAATTATAGCTAAAAATTAACAAAGATTTTCGATTAATAATACCAAGACTTTAATATTTAATTTTTTATGTTTAGAATATGAGATTAGGAACAATAAAAGGCATTAAAATTAAGCTCCACTTTTCTACGTTATTTATAGTTGGTTTAGTTGGTTTTTACTCTGTGATATTGTACACTGATTTAGCTCGCCAAGCAAATCATGAAGTGATATTATTAGAGCTTATTTTGGTCTTTTTTCTTAATGGAATTTTAATTCTCTTATCTATTTTAATCCACGAACTTAGTCATTCACTTATGGCTTTACGCTACGATGTTAAAGTATCCGAGATTGAATTGTATTTATTTGGTGGAGTTTCAAAAATGGAAGAAGAACCAAAAACACCTAAAAGCGAATTATTGATTTCTATAATTGGCCCCATTTCAAGTTTTATTTTCGGTGCTAGTTTTTTAGCATTATTTTTTCTAACTCCAATACTATTACCCGCATGGTTGTTAGTTACATTATTTTATTCGGGGATTACCAATATAGGCTTGGGAATTTTTAATTTGTTACCCGCTTTTCCTATGGACGGAGGAAGAGTGCTAAGAGCATTTTTATGGAATAGAAGAAAGAATTTGCTATCAGCAACAAAGACAGCTTCAAAAGTTGGGAGCTTCTTTGGATATTCTCTAATGGTTTTGGGTTTCATTCAGATGATTTTTATTGGAATATTTGGAGGATTTTGGCTTATTTTAATAGGATCTTTTTTGAATTCAGCAGCGAAGAAATCCTATTATCAAACTGTAAATGAAGTAGCGTTAACTACTATCACTGTTAGAGAAATTTTAGGTGCTGCACGAAAATTTGTACTTCCGTACGACTTACCATTAATCGACGCAATTAGAGATTATTTTATGGTTTTTAACCAATATTATTTTCCAGTTGTGAAAGAAGTCGGCCAAATAATAGGAATCCTCCATTTAGAAGATATTAAACAAATTCCAATTGAAAAAAGATCGGAGTATACTGTGGGAGATGTCGCGAAAAATCTCTCAAAATTTCCTATTGTTTTTGAAGAAGAAACAGGAAAAGACGTGATGAAAAAACTAACACAAATGGATAATAAACCTTATATTGCAGTTGTTAAAGAAAGAGAAGATCAAAATATAATAGGCTTCGTTGGTAAGACCGAAGTAATTAATGCGTTAAAATTTTGGGAGTCTTATACACTTAATGAAATTTAAAGAAGCGATTTGTTAATTTTAATAATTTTTTTAATTAATAACTCAACATTTTCGTCGACAATTTGTAGAATGCGATTGTAATTTTCTAGACCTGTCATATATGGATCTGGGATGTTAAAATCATTTGCTCCGTTAAATTGTTTTAAAGTATACATTTTATCCTTTAGTTTATCTTTAATATCCTTGAATTTTTTTCTTACTTTAATTAACTGATATCTTTCCATTCCAATTATAAGATCTGCTTTTTCAATAAGCTCCCTTGTAATAATACCTGGTCGAAAATCAGACATATTAATTCCTTTATCTTTAATATAATTAATTGTTTCTGGTTGGGCGTGGTCAAAAGCATCATGCCAACCTGCTGAAGAAAATGAGACATTTGTTAAATTATATTTTTTAGCATAATAGCGAGCTAAATATTCTGCCCCAGGGCTTCTGCACGTGTTCGCATAACAAATAAATAAGACATTCTGTATTTTATTCATATATTCTTATATTATTATTTAATTGAATTTATTTCTATAATCTTTTTTATAGATTTTTTAACGTTTTCATCAATTATCTTTAGAATTCTCCCATAATTATTTGAACTTGTATAATAAGGATCAGATATATCTAAATTTCTTGTTTCTCCAGCAAATTCCTTTAGGGTAAAGGTCTTTTTATTGATATCTTCTAAATTATTAAAGTTTCTAACAATATCTTCGGAATGAAATTGCTCCATTGTTAATATTAAATCTTGCTTTTCAAGTAAACTCTTGCTGATTATTTTTGGGATAAAATCTGAAGCATCTATCCCTTTTGAGATTATGTAATTTTTAGATTCAGATTGCATATAAGAAAAGGCATTAAAAAAGCCGGCACTATCAAAATTAACACCTTTAAGTTCATCTTTATATTTCTTTTTAAGACCTTTTGCTAAATATTCTGCTGCGGGGCTTCTTGCAGTATTACCCATACATACGAATAAGACGTTTTTAATTTTATTCAAAACCATCCCACTATGAAGATTTATTAATCGCAATAATTTTTATTAAAACTTTTTCTACCGCATTTTCAATTCTCTTTAGAACTTGATGATACTCGTCTGGTTCAAAATTAATAGGATCAGGAATTTCTAAATTATCTCTTTCTCCAGCAAAATCTAACAATAAAAAAGTTTTATTATTAAGTTCTTTAAGATTCTTAAATCT
Source organism: Candidatus Hodarchaeota archaeon (assembly GCA_048887225.1). Taxonomy (GTDB): domain Archaea; phylum Asgardarchaeota; class Lokiarchaeia; order Sigyniarchaeales; family SOKP01; genus LW40-45. The sequence goes on along the minus strand of JBHLJY010000008.1, from coordinate 24,058 downwards.
CCTTTTAAGTTTTCTGATATGCCACTTTTCTTCGAAACCTAAAATTAAATCTTGCTTTTTAATTAAATCAGCATTGATTTGTTTTCCTTCAAAATCACCGTAATCAATATTTTTGGATTTTAGATATTTAATAGTTCCCTCTTGTGGAGTTTTATAGTAGCTATAGAGCCCAGCAGAGTCAAAAAATACATTATTTAACTCCTTCTTATATTTTGTCTCTTTTAACCATTTTGCGATATACTCAGCCGCAGGACTCCTTGAAGTATTTCCACTACATAGAAAGAGAACATTTTTTATATTACCCATACCTTATCTATTGAAAAAATACATTAATTTAAAAAAAAATTTTTATTAATTCTATTTAAAATAATTCTTGATAAAAATTAAATAAAATAGCAAGAGATTTTATTGAAGCTTAAGACTGATATTTTAGTAATCGGCGGTGGTATTTCGGGATTATCATTAGCTATTAAACTAAGTAATTTAGCTAAAGATTATAAAATTTTGTTAATAACTAAAGAAAAATTAGAGGATTGTAATACATTTCACGCACAAGGTGGGATAGCTTGCGTTTGGAACGAAAATGACAGCCCCGAAAAGCATATTCAAGATACTTTAATTGCTGGAGATGGTTTGTGTGATGAAAAACTTGTAAGACACATAGTATCTCAAGCTCCTGAACGGATAAAAGAATTAATTGATTTGGGGGTTGAATTTACGAGAAATGAAAAAGGAGAATACGATCTAGGCAAAGAAGGTGGTCATTCAGAGCGAAGAGTTCTTCATGTGAACGATCTTACTGGACAAAGTATTGAATCCAAATTAATTGAAAATGTAAAGAAATGCAAAAATGTAGAAATTAAGGAGAGATGGTGTGCTGTAAACTTATATGCAAAAAACTCTAAATGTTATGGTGCTTATGTCATGAATCAGATTACAGGAGAAATTCACAATATTGCTGCTAAAGCTACAATATTAGCTACGGGAGGAGCTGGCAAAATCTATCTATACACTACAAATCCAGATGTCGCTTCGGGAGATGGAATAGCGATGGCATATCGAGCTGGGGCTATGATTTCAAACATGGAATTTTTTCAATTTCACCCTACTTGTCTTTACCATCCCTTTGCGAAAAATTTTTTAATTACAGAAGCAATGCGTGGTGAAGGCGCTATATTAAAAGATTTATCGGGAAATTTTTTCATGGAAAAGTATCATCCCTTAAAAGAATTGGCGCCAAGGGATATTGTCTCAAGGGCTATAGATGCTGAGTTAAAAAAATCTGGAGATGATTATGTTTTATTAGATATTGCTTCATATAAAGATTCGGACTTTATAAAAAGCCATTTTCCCAGGATCTACGAGAATTGTTTAGATTTCAATTTAGATATAACCAAGGAGGCTATTCCTGTTGTTCCCGCAGCACATTATTGTTGTGGAGGTGTAGTTGCAGGAATTGATGGAAAGACTGGTATAAAAAATTTATTTGTTATTGGTGAATCCGCATGTACAGGGTTTCATGGGGCAAATCGCTTGGCTAGTAATTCATTGTTGGAAGGAGCTGTGTGTGCGCATGAATGCGCAACTACGATCGCTAATGAAGTCAAAGACAGAAAGATTATAGAATTTGAAGAATGGGAAATAGGAGACGCTATTCCATCAACAGAAGGAGTTGTTATTACACAAAATTGGGACGAAATAAGAATAACGATGCAAAATTTAGTTGGAATTGTCAGATCAGATAGGAGATTAAAAAGGGCTTTGAAAAGAATGAATCTTTTTTCAGAAGAAATCGATTACTACTACTGGAATTACCAAATCGATAAAAACTTAGTTGAATTAAGAAATTTATCAATGGTGGCTGAAATAATAATAAGGTGTGCTATGAGCCGTAAAGAAAGTAGAGGGACTCATTTTAATGAAGACCATCCTGAAAAAACTAAAATAGCAAGACCTTCATTCTTAAAAAGACCTTGGTAAAGACCTTATAAAAAAGTTTAATAGAATTAAAATACATATAACTTTAAACTTTAAAAATAAGGAGAAAAAAATGGCTAATATTGGCAAGAGCATTAGAATTGAACGTATAATAAATCGAGAAACAAAAAAAACCATAATTATACCGATGGATCATGGTATGAGTGTTGGAACAATCAAAGGTCTAGAAAATGTTGCTGAAATGGTTGACAAAGTAGCTATTGGTGGCGCAAATGCCGTGTTGATGCATTCAGGGATGGTAGGTGCCGGACATCGAAAAAGTGGAAAAGACATAGGATTGATAATTCATTTATCTGGAGCAACTAATTTGGCTCCTGACCCAAATAGGAAAGTTTTAGTATGTTCTGTAGAAAGGGCTTTAAAAATTGGTGCTGATGCGTGCTCAATTCATATTAATATTGGGGCAGACGACGAACCAGAGATGCTTCAAGATGCTCATAAAGCTGTCGAGGCTTCAAGAGAATGGGGCTTACCACTTCTAGCGATGATGTATCCAAGAGGGAAAAAAATTAAAAATGAACACGATCCAGAGGTTGTAAATATTGCCGTACGTGTAGGTGCCGAACTTGGGGCAGATATCGTAAAAACAAATTATACAGGTGATATTGACACATATAAATATATCATTAAAAGCGTTGATGTTCCTGTAATTATTGCTGGAGGTCCAAAAATGGACACAATTCCCGAACTCTTACAAATGGTCTATGATTCTATTCAAGCAGGAGGATCGGGAGTAGCTTTTGGAAGGAATGTTTTTCAAGCTAAGGATCCTACACAATTAGTAAAAGCAATTGCAAAAATCGTGCATAAAAATTATACAGTTGATGAAATATTAAAAGAATTCAAGTTTGATTAAAAAAATGTAAAAATAAAAAAAATAATTTAAAATTAATCTTCTGATTCTAAACCAAATAAAGCTTTTACATCTTTCTCGCATAAGAATAGAGCAATTGCGAGTGGAAATCCAAAGATAAGAAAGTAGCAACAAATTACAATTACAATATAGCGACAAATGTTTATTTTAAAGAATAAACCTATTGAGCTAATGAACAGTATTACTGAAACAATAAGAAAAAAATAACCAATGATTACAACTGAAGTTGCTATTTCATCAGTACTTTGTGTTGGATTTTCACCTATCATCGAGGCAATATATTTTGAATTACTAATTGCGAGAAATGCATATAATATAAAAAACAACGCTAGAGCCATAGTAATAGTTGCAACAATATAGAGAAGTGATTTTCTATTGATTTTTGGTTCATCAGGAATTTTATTCGGATTATCTCTTACATCGCGAGCAACATACATCAGTAGAGAGAGAGGAATTAATATGTATACAACAGCAAATACTATCACTGCATATTCTCTTTCACCCATAAGAATTGATGTTGATATTATAAGCATTAGAAAAACCAGCAATCCACTTGCTATCAGTAATAACATAAATGTTTGTTTAACTCCTTTCCTCAAGAAGTAGAGAGAAAGCAATAATGTAGTTACAACTATTATATCACCTATGATCATTAACGGTGTGACAACGTGATAAGCAGTTCCACTCCACGCGAGCATTTGATCATGGTGAATACTTATACCTGGCCATATCCACATTTCTTTTTCCCAATGAAAAAATTGATCAATAAAAAAATGGGATATGCCTCCAGCTGCCGTTATATAATAAGCATTTTTCCAGTTTACTTCTCTAATTCCTTCATCTATGAATTTTAATGGAAAAAATTTTTTTCCAGATTTTATCAATGAAAATCTGGAAGAATAAGAAAAAACTAAAGATAGGGGAATTGCGAGTATAAGGAAGCCTAAAATACTATGAAATGGTGTGATAAAGAATAATGCGACGATATCGGGTCCAAATATGTTATTTATGATAAAAATAAAAGCGACTTTATAGTTGAAACCAACCTCTTTTTTTGTAAAATACAAAATCGGAATCAAAAGACAAAGCCCGTAAAATATATGTCCTAATGTTGGCATTTTTTTATTGGAAATTATTTAATTTAGGTATTACAATGTTTTAGGTAAATTTTCGAATATATAAAAACTGTTCGATATTACCTATCTTTTTATTTTTGTATATTTTTATATTGAAATCCTCATTATTATTGAATAAGTTTAAAATTGATTATTTTCTAGTGAATTTTTATCGAAAAAACAAACGTTAAAGAAGTTAAATCCAATAGGGAAAAAGCTATAAAGATTAATGAAGAAGTGAGATTATTGCCATATAAAGATATGATGCTAAAGTCTTTAGGTGTTGTAATACAGTTTATTATAACTTTTATAGCTATCTTCTATTTTGTTTATTATTTTGATTTTATAGTTAATTTACTTTCAAGAATTTTTTTCGGAGGGAGTTAAGATTTTTCCAATATTTCATATCGCAATCCCCCTACTTCTTTTTGAGATTCCTCAAATAAAAAAAAGATATAGAGTGAATAGGTTAGCATTAATTATTGGCTCAATACTTCCTGATGTTGTTGATAAAATGTTAGTATTTTTAAAATTAGCAAATGGAAGAGGTTATTTCCATACGGTACTTTTTGCAATTCTTTGCTTTAGTATTTTGTTCTTATTAAGTAAAGGAAATAAAATAATCTCAATTTCATTCTTAATTGGTATGACATTTCATTTATTATTAGATTTACCAGGGGTTCCATTGTTTTATCCTTTCATCTATTACGATTTTATGTACACTGAAGATCCTTTTTCTCTTTGGATGCATACATTATTGACCAATCCAGTAGTACAAGCAACAGAATTATTTGGCGTTTTTATCCTAATATTCATTGTAATAAACAATAAATTATATAATTTCAAAAATATAGCAAATTATCTTATAACCAATCCTGAAATAATAATACATCTAAAAAAAGATACAGAACTTATTATATCAGAAGATTAACTAAGCTTTTTTTATATGATGGTGTTTTTCCCTTTTAAATTATGAAAGCATAAATATATTGTTCTAGTGTAAATTATTAAATACTTGATTCTAGAGGACTTGGTGATAATAAGTTGCTTCATGTAGTAATTGACCAAAGAGAACAAAAATTAAAAGAAATCTTTGACAAAAAAATGGACAAAATACAATATGAATCAAAACAACTTGATATTGCTGATATTATTGTTTCTAATGATGTTGCTATAGAAAGAAAAGAAGGATTTGATTTTTTAAGTTCAATAATGGACAATCGCTTGTTTGAACAGCTATTACGTTTAAAAGAAACTTATGCAAATCCAATTCTTATATTAGAAGGGTTAAATGATGAAGTTTTTAAATTAACAGGAATGAAATTATCCTCTATTTATGGTGCTCTCTCGTTTATATCATACAAATTAGGAATTGCTGTTATTCCTACTAGAAATTTAGAAGATACCGCTATTGTAATAGAAAGAATTGCGTATCGTGAACAAATAAAGGACGAAATGCCACTCTTATCAAGGAGAGCGCCAAAAGAAATGTCTAAAATGGATAGAAGATCGTTTATTATTGAAGGGCTTATAGATATTGGACCAAAGAAAGCGAAAGCGTTAATTGAAAAGTTTAAAACACCATACAATGTATTTAAAGCGATTAATAAAACCCAAGTAATTTATACTAGAACAGGAAATCCTAAAGGGATCAAAGGTCCATTAGAAGCCATAAAAGGATTTAATTGGAAATTCATTCAAAAAAATAAAGAGATCTTATTTGGAAAAATCCAAAGAGATCCTCAAAAAAAAATTGATGAGATTTAATATCATATAATTTGACTTGTTAAAAGTAAAAATAAATTAGAGTAAATTTTGATAACGTCGAATTGAATTCTGTATAATAAACAATTGGATATTTCTTGCTCCACCTATAACTTCTTCTATTTTACTAGTGTCCATAAATTCGTCTACGGGGGTGTTATCAGTAACCGAGATCCCACCCATTTGCTGTTGAACCTCATAGCAAACAGTATGGGTTAGTTTTGAAAGAATATACTTTCCTTGCGAAGATACACCTGCAACCCATTTTTCAGCAGCAACATTTTTTTTTTCCGCAAATAATACCTTTTCATCGTATATAGTTGCAGCTTGAAGCGCTAATGAGGTAGCTGCCGTGGTTTGAGATAATAAATCAGCTAAATTAAATCCAACGCCTTGATATTTAATTATTTGTTGACCAAACTGCCGTCTTAAATTTGCATAAATTATTGCGTAAATGAGAGCGCCCCAACATATACCAGTTCCGCTTCCCATGATACCAAGCCTTTCTGGCACTAAACCCTCGAAAAGTCTTAAATATCCATCACCATTATCAGCAAGTATATAATCTTTAGGTATTTTTACATTGTTTAAATACGTATGTGCTATATGGACGCGAGGAACAGAATTTATTTTTAATCTTTTTGTTTCTACACCAAAATCACGTTTTATCATCGCTTGAACCATTGATTTTCGTGGAACTGAAGTGTCGTACACTCCATAACAACAAAAATAATCAGCTTTAGGTCCGTTAGTTGTAAAAACTTTTTCGCCATTAAAAATAACACCATTATCTGTTTTTGAACATACTGTTGTCATATTTACTGCATCTGATCCTCTTTCTGGCTCTGTAATCCCTATGCATCCAATCTTTTGCCCTGACATTAGATCATCTTGAACTTTGTAAATCTCGTCACTTTCACCTCCATGATGATAATAATGAAAAGTAGGATTTCCACATAGAATCCCGCTTGCTAAACGAGCTAATTCTAATTGTGGATCTAAGATTGATAAATGCATTGCCATTAAAATTTCTTTTTTCATACCATATGGAGTAAATTCTCTCCATTTATTAATACGTTGAATATAACCAGACTTACCTAATTCTGGAAATAAAACATATACATCCTTTGATTTATCTATTCGTGGATGCATTTCCAAGCAAAATTCTTGAAGTTCTTGGCAAAATCCTTGTTCTTCATCATTTAACATTGCGAATAAATTGTCATTGAGAATATTAAATGTATTTTCCAAATTCATTTTCTCATGGATCTCGTCCTTTATTATTTTTTCTTGCATGTTCTCATCAATAATGGCATTTTATTGTTTGATTTTAAAGAAAACATCTTAATAATTTTAAATGCATGATTTTAATTAAATTTAAGATATCGATTTAAAAATTAAATAACATAATTATTTTAATTTAATTAATAATAATTAACTTAAGAAAGTAAGAAAAAAGCTAATTGATTGTAAATATAATGTCAATTTTCATATTTATCTTGAATATAATAACTATAATTGTGATCACATTAGTTATATCATTTAGAAAACGATATAAAAAGCATCTTTTAAAAGATGAAGAAGAAGAAAGCGCATCGCCCTTGGACAAGCTCTTAGATAAATTCATATACGATGAGAATAAAGAATTTATGAAGGAAAAATTCGCACAAGTTTCAGAAATTGTTGCTGAAACTCAAAATGAAATTGATCAAAAAGTAAAAAAGAAAGTAAAAGCCGCAGAAGCTCATTATAAATTTAAGCGTAAAGAATTACGACTGATTATAAAAGCTGGCAAACAATATGATGCTTTTATGGCAAAATTAAAATCTGCGATGCCAACAACTGAAAAAGAACGTCAACAGGATATGAAAGAACTCAAAGCTGCCATATCTATACTTGAATCTTATGACGAAGAATCTTATATAGTTGGTCCAAAAAAAACGGACGCCGCATCAGGAATATTTTACGATAAAATGTCTCGTCAATTCAAATCAATTATTATCGAGCAGAACTTAAATAATTACGTGTTAATCCCTATTCAAAGATTGAAATATCACGCATTTCAAAATATTAAAAACTTAAAAGACACGGATGTTCTTCCAATTTTAAATATTATGAAAGAGACTAAAATGCTAAACGATATAATAGAAATTAGTTCTCCTTTTTACGTAATAGTATTTAGCGAGGAGAAGTTAACTTTATCACTCTCAGAAAAAGTTTTTCTATCGTTTGCTTACAATGAGGATTTAACGCTTCAAAAATTATTGGAATTAACGGAATGGAAAGAAGAGCATGCGAAAAATGTAATTAAAAGATTAAGCGAGAAAGGATTAATTACGATTTTTGATAATAAAATTATAGTTGGTGGATTTGGACAATTAAAAGATAGAAAGAAATGGAACGACGCTATTGAAGAATCAATTCAAGATGAAAAGGTGAAAGAATTAGAAAAGCAGAAACGTCAATTAGAAAGAAAGCAACAATTAAAGCAAAAACTTACAAAAGTTGAAGAATTGAAATTATCAAAAACTAAACCTAAGGCTAAAAAGATTAGTAAAAAACAAAAACTCAAAGAAACACAAGAAATTAAAGATAAAGATGCTCTAGTAGGGGCGATGGAAGCTCTTGACGATATAATGCCTACAGCATCGGCTACTACATCGGAAATTGATACTAAAGATTTGAAAATTAAGGAAGCATCTTTAGAGGAGCTTATCTCTGAAAATATATTAAAATATCACGAAAAATTCTCGATTATCACAGGTGGTTTAGTACAATATGAAAAAATTAAAAATTATATCATTTTAGAATTAGAAGCCGTGCCCGATGACCTTTTAAAAGTTGTACTTAACCAATTAATAGAGTTTCAAATGATTGATAAATTAATAAAAATTGGAAAATTTGAATTTTATCTATTTAATGAGATCTCTTTAAGTGATAGCGAGAAGGATTTTATCAAATTTGCTATTAATAAGAACCCGATGAAAAAAGAAGAATTCATTAAAGGATTAAACTGGGATGAACAAAAAACATTATTCACAATGAAAGGACTTCAAAAAAAAGGAATTCTTATTTTAGCGAAACATAATGTAATTATACCTGGAATTATTCAGATAAAATAATTTAATCTGAATAAACTATAACAAGATTAAAGATAATTACTTTTAACATATTCTTGTACTTTTTTTAGTTCGTCTAAATAGGTATCCCTATTTCCAAAAATATAAAATCTTACATCAGGTCCAGTTCCTGAAGGCCTAAAATAAATAGTTGAATCTACACTTCTAAGTTGATAGAGATCTATCATATTGTTATTATCTGATAGAGATTTAATCTGATAATCTTTACCTTCTATATTTAGGGATTTTTCATCGTTTTCTTCGAAATTTTTCATTAATTTTATTTTTTCTTCATCAAGTGCCGGAATCGTACGATTTACCCCGACAATAGACCAGTTTATAGATTCAGAAATTACATATCCTCGACAAATTAACTCTGTAATTAAAACTAACGCAGGGACAGGATATTTATCTGCAATTACAGAAAAATTTGTTGAAAATTTAAACTCGTCAGTTTCTTTATTTTTAGAAACATTTAATATATTCAGAGTATGTCCTCCCGATTCTTCCCAGTAAACCATTAAAAATTGCTCCCGTTCAATACCATTCTTGTTCATAAGATTAATAATCTGTTTTCTTAGGGGTGCTGGGTTATCAATTTTTATCAAATTTTTATTTTCATCTTCTATATAAAGGATAGCACTGTCTATTTTTGATTTATCTACATCTATTCCTAAAAGAAAATACATTATTACCCCTAAATGTTTATAACCCACTCCTGTTAGGATATTTATGAAGCTTGTTTCGTCCCCCCGTAAATCACTCGGGATTGTCCTTACATTTATAATTTTTTTATCAAAATCTTTAGCGAGAATGTTATGCATAGCAGAATAGATTTCATTAGGAATATATGTGAAATACTTACTATTTTGTTTTACATATAACGCAATTCTGTCGCGATCAGCATCGAGCAACAACGCAATTTTAGAATTTTCTCGTGCCATTATTTCTTGTAACTTTTTTTCCCGAATCTCTTTAATGGGATTAGGAGGATTTATCTCTTCCTCGATTAGAACTACATTTGCTCCATAATCTTTAAATAAATCAACAATACCACGCGCCTTCCCTAAATAAGGCCATATAATTATGTTTTTATGCTTTAAACTTCTTATTTCCAATACGTTAGATAAAAGCTCTTTTACATATTCGTTATTTTTTTGAATGACATCGATAAAAATAGGTTTAAAATCTGTCTTTAGGTAAATTTCTTTATATTGAATTGCTAATTTCGATATTTCCTTAAACAAATCTCCTGACATAGGTATTGGATAATCAATGTAAAATTTTATACCATTCCAAGATAATTCATTATGACTGGCAGTAAGGACTATTACTAAATCAATATCCTTATACAGTCCTACAGACGCCGCACCATAAGGCGATGATACTTTAGATTCCCCAGGAATATCCTTTTGATAGTAAATTTCATATCCCTCGTAAGCAAATATTTGAGAACAATATTTTAATAAAAGATCTTTGCTTGGACGGTTATCTGATACAATAAGAATTTTTAAATTTTGATTTTTTTTTATTTCTTTAAATTTCTGACTAATCGCTTTAAAAATTCTGAGAAATAGGAATAATTTTTGTTTTGTTAGAAGATATTTTTCTTTTTCTATAATGTCATATATTTGAATTCTTAAACCTGAGGTTGGTGCCACGATTGGATCAATTATATTTATATCTTCCTCTGTTAAGTTAAGTAATCTTATGATTTTTGTGCCATCTTTACCATCTTCAAGTTTAATATCCTCTATTTCGAAAGTAACCAAATTATTCACCTAGTTTAATAATAACAAGTAAATTAAGGAATAATAAAATCTTTATTTTTTAATTTAAATTTGTTTATTTCGAAAAGGAACCTGGATATATAGTCTTAATCGCCTCCTTTAGTATTGCCATAATCTTCTCACGATAATTAGGATTAATTGCTATCATACCATGCACCTTTATTTGAGTCTTGTCAGTTATGTTTAAAAGAATTTTTTCACAAAACTCAGGTGTAAGTCTATTAGGCAAATCTTGTTTGTTCGCAATTCCAATTACATGAGTATCTTTGTAATATTTATCTAATATATCTTTGATAATTTCTTTAGAAGAATTCAGGTTTTCAAAGGTTGAGTCTAATACCAAAAACGCGATTTGTGTACCTTCCATCAAGCTTCTCCAGAGTGATCGAAATTGCGATTGTCCAGCAAAATCCCAGAAAATAACAGGTAATGGGCTAAGCTCTTCATCCTCATAATTAGTAATATTAGCCGTAATCGTTGGAACATAATCAAGATTTATATCTTTCCCAGCTATGAGATGAAGTAATGTAGTTTTTCCCACGCCACCAAAGCCTATTAAGCTTACTTTAATCTCACCTAAAATGATATTATCTAATTCTCTTTCAAATTTGGAAAAAATTGTACGATTCCCATCCCAACTGCTATCGTCCTCTAGTATCTTGCCATATTTTTCAATAAATTTTGCCCGAATTTTGTTAATTTTTGAGTTAATCTTTACATCCTCGTCTTCTAAATCCGCGCAAACAACAATCATAAAAGAATTAATCACTGTATAATAATATTTAAAATCTTCGGTAGATGAACTTTTAATATCAGAACGACTAATTTCCTTCATAAAACCAGAAAAAGCACTCAAAAATCCTGCCAATAAGTCTCTATCAATTTCGGATTCTCCATAATTCCTAAAAATCAACGATTTACCCGCTTTGGTCATTATGTTTATATATTGGATCATAACACTCAGGCGATCAGATTTTCACTTAAGAAGTTTTTTATTTGTATATTATATTAATTAAATTAATAAAAAAATATGTTATTCGTTAATTTCTTTTTTTTATTTAAATTTTTAATAGCATATTAACCTAGAGGTAAATGAATGGTAAACTCAGATGAGTCCATACAAGAGGAGATGATTAAGTTAGTTAGAAATTTAGACAACAAAATGGACGAATTATCAAAAATACTTCAAAAATTTGGTTTAGATATTATTACTCAATTTGGAAAAACTACTCATAACCTCAGAATTCTCATAGACAAAATAGAGAATTTAGATAAAGCTACAATTAAGATTAAGGGTCTGGCACCTCAATTAATTAAAATTATTGATAATCAAAACGCCATAGAGACAGAGCTTGGATTACTAAAATCTTTAATTCAGAGAACTAAACCACAAAAAAAAATTGAAAATGAAAGCATTGAGAGAGATGTATCAACTACAGAAATTAGACAATTAATTTTAGACCAATTTGCAGAATTGATGCTTGAAATCGATAATATGGATGATATTCAATTGGTTACAACTAATCTGGATACTATTAAACATAGAATTTTTGAATCTTTAGGCGGTCATAAAATCCCTTACGAGATTTCCTTAGTTATAAAAAAATTAAATAATGCAAAATCCTTAACGGAGGATTTAAAAAATAGCCTCAAAGAAAAAATCGGTTTCTGGATAAATAGGCTGTAGTATGAATAAAAATTTGAAAAAATTTTATTATTGAAACATTTACTTTTTTGTTTTTGAGAGATAGACTTTTCTAGCTATATCTTCAAATATTACCTTCACATTAATACCTGTTTTAGCTGAAGTCTCGAAATATGCGGCGTCTAATTCATCACTTAAATGGTCAGCATGAGGTTTGACAATTTTTCGTTCGTCTTTTAAATCGGTTTTGTTGCCAACTAATATCCTAGGAATACCACTAAGACCATACTTTACGGTGGTATTATACCAATTCTTTACATTTGAAAAAGTAGAACTTCTTGTGATGTCAAAAACTAGCAACATACCGTCAGCTCCATTAAAATAAGGTTTATGTAACATATAAAATTGAGGTTGCCCAGCTACATCCCAGAGCATCAAATTAACCAATATATCATTATTATCTTCTCTTAATTGAATTATTTCTTTAACAATATTAACGCCTACAGTTGGTATATACTGAGCCTTAAATTGTTGTGTTGAAAACTTGGTTAAAAGACTTGTTTTGCCAACGGAGGGGTCACCAATTACGATTACCTTATAGATTGTCTCAGTCTGAGGTTGGAACACAATTTTTTCGTTATTTTTACTCATAGAAAATAAACCTATTTTTTTACAATACCTTTAGATCTTATTTTTTTGAATCTATAATAGATTATATACTTTTATAGATTTTTATTTTTTAAATTTCCATTTATTTTAAAGAACCTCTCACTTTAATCACATCTTTAGAGCAATTTCTTTTTTAATATGAAATTTTGATGTCTTATTTTTTTCTCGGGAAATGAAATAAATGAAGTTTAAAGCAAATTTCAATTCTTCCCATTGATTTTGTAGCTTTTCTAATGTAGATATTAATTTCTTTTTCCCTACTATCTGCCCGAGGCTTAAATGAGGGGTATAACCATTTTTATATTTATTTATATCATTACAATCAGGTTCAATTGTTAACAATTTTTCTTGAAGTCTTATTATTAAGTCGGTTGGTTCAGGTTTGAGCCATATTGTATAGTTTTGATGTCTGTGTTGAAAATAATTAATTATTTTGAGGGATATCTCAAATGATTCAATTTGTCTGCATACTTTCGAAAATTTTTCTTCCAATTTTGAAAATTCATTACTATTTCTAAAAGGATACAAAAGATTGATATGTGGCATCCATCGGTTAATTTGTCGATCGTATGTTTTTCGAATTTCTTGAATTGGTTCCCATAAACTCTCAGGAGGGATAATTACTACAGCTGATGTGTAAAATTTTCTCATAAAATCCATGCATTAAAATTATTTCATAAAAATTAGGTTTTTATTATATTAATTTTTATTACTTTTTGGATAATGAATATAAAACAAAGGCATTTTATTAAACACACTGAAATTAGGAGCCTTAAGGAAGAAATTTTAAAAAAATACGATAACAATTTTATAAAGCAAATTTTTCCAGATAAATGCTCTGTTGAAGTAATCCTTACTGAAGCAGGAGATACTTTATATGCGGTTAACAACGAATTGAAACTGTGGAAATCGACTGAAGGTTTTATACCTGTTTTAACCTTACTTTTAGATAATAGGGTTGATTTAAAGACAATAATAGTTGATATGGGGGCAATAAGGTTTGTAACTAACGGTGCTGATGTTATGCGTCCAGGTATCATTAAAATAGACCCTTCGATCAAAAAGGGCAATATTGTAAAAATTGTTGATGAGAAGCATAATAGAGCTCTGGCGGTGGGAAAAGCCATGTTTAATGCAAAAGAAATGGAGGTAAAATCTTCAGGAAAAGTAGTCAAAAATCTGCATACAATTCAAGATAATATATGGAAATTCGAAAAATCCTTTAAATAAATGTTTTCTTTTCAATTTAAGCTAAAAATTCCTCTTTTAACGTATTAATTAGAATATTTTTTTCTTTTTTTGAAATCGCATCAATACGATAATCCTCAAATAACGATAATATCAGAATCAGAGCGTTTTTAACGACTATTTTTTTATATGATTGTCTTAAAAAATTCATTAATTCTATAATTTTACGGCATTTCCAAATGAACTTCTTATCATCTTTGTCTAAAACAGCGAGAGCTTGCTCCATAATATTGGAATAAAACTCTACTTCCCAATCCATCTTAATAATTAGCTAACCCCCTTAACCCATTTAGTTTTAGGTATCTGTCTATAATTAATTTATATTATACCAAATTATTAAAAAAAGTTAAAAAAAACCTTAGTTCGTTCTTTTAATACGAAAAAAGAATTTTACACACAAATTCTATATTTTACAGTCGAAATTGACCCCAAGGAAAAAAAATGTACTGAACACTTAAAAACATTTTACTTTTTCATTTATAAATAAAATCTGTGTTGTTCAGATTGTGATAAGGCAGAGTAATATGAATAAATTTTGGTATAGCATCTAGATAATACACTAATCTATATAACGAATTTTATTAATATTACTTAGATCTGTCTATGATGGTCATAAATGAATATATCAAGATGACTTTCACAAAATAGATTAAAATAAAAAAAAGGGTGTGGGTGTGGAAAAATGAGTATGTATCGTTCTTACCTCCTTAAAAATGATTTTTGGGCTAAAAAAGGAAACGAAAAGGGAAATAAAGAAAAAGTTTTTATAAAACACGATAATGGTATAGGAATCTATGCAACCATTCAAAATGGCGATAAAAAAGGTGTTAAAATTTCTGTAGATGGAATAGACCATTTTTTCAACAATTTTGATAAATTAGATGATTTTTTTACACGACTAAAACAAAAGCAGGATGATTTTGTAAAAATTTTAAAAAGAAGGAGTATTTCCCAACGGCTAAGAATGTTAGATATTTAAAGGTTTTATATAATCTTCTCTAAACTTTTTTAATGCAGAGGATTCAATAAAGAAATTAAAGATTTAAAAAAAATAATAAATAATTTCAAATGTGAGTTATTTCTGCTTTAAAAATAGTTTCTTCACAGATTCAGGTAAAATCCAACCGTTATAAAACATAATTATACTTGAGATCAGAATTATTCTTATTATTGGTAATGTCACAAAAGTTAGAGTCATAAAACCATCAGCAACAGCACCAATGGTATATAAAATAACAGCGATCTGAAGAAATATTCCTTTTAACTTGATTTCAGGATTGCCAGATTTAAGACATTCGATAACAAATAATAAACCTGTTACAATTATTGTTAATACAACAAATATTAGGTATAACCTCGTAATTCCATAATATTCAACATCAACAGGTCCTTTCAATTCCCCGATTACATCAGGAGTTGTAAAGAGGCTGTAAAAGAAATATATTTCAAAAATTATTCCAATAACTGTATATGTTATTAAGATGATTTTTTGTTTTTTTTTTAAAATAAGTTCTGTTAGTGCCAATATCCAAAGTAATAATGCTATTGGGAGAAAAGCGTTTCCGATTAAAAAATACCATTCACGTGAAAGACTTTGATCGATCATTAGTGTCGTTAAAAAAGAGATGCTACTTGGATACCATGGAAATGCTAATCCTGGTAAGGAAAGACCAACATAAAGTAAAGTATTTTTTTTATATTTACGATATTTTGATGTAATAAGAAGACCTATAATAGTGGCTATTATAGAAAAAATTAGACTAAAAAGACCAATGAGACTTTCAATAGGTGTTAGTGCCATAAATAATCTCCTTTAAAATAAAAATAAGTTTAATAATATAAAATAAACGAGTAATTAATAAAACTTTTTTTTAAATATTTGTTAATATACACAAGCTTTCAATAACGAATGTAACTCTAGAATTTAAACTAATTAGTTCTTCATTGGAGAATTATTATGCCTTGATTTAAGCGCTTCTGCTCGTTCTTTAAGAATTGATTTTATTACTTGTTTATCTTGGGGATACCACCTCAAACATGAAAACCATAACAAGATTCCTGGAATAATTAGAAGAGAGATTATTATTACAGTTAACTGATAATTTACCCCGGAGATAGATAAGAGGATTCCAACTATTAAGGGTCCCGCACCAAAACCAATATTCTCCACCAATTGATTCCATGAAGTAATCTTTCCTTGTGCTTCAGGTAAATTTATTTCTTGTAATAGAGGAGCTTGATTAACCAAATATAGTGAAGAAATTATACTAGAAGTAAAGAGTAAAGTACCCCAAATCCATATCATTGGTATCGAAAATAGATATGGAATATCTCGTCCTTGTTCTACTGTTAAATATGGCAAAGGAATAAAAAACAACACAACAAATGTAATAACATCCACACTAAGAGCTATGATTATAAAATATATTCTACTTATTGGACGATTTTCAGCAACTTTATCCGATAACTTAGCAAGAAAAAATTGACCAAGTAATCCCCCAGTTAAACCAAATACAATTAAAAAAAGACCAGTAAAAACCGGAGAAAGGTTATGAGGTTCGGTCTGAATATAAGGTAAAACTAATAAATAGAGGCTACCCATGAGAATATTAGTTGAAATACCCTCAATTAACGCAACAACATTAGTTTTACTGAGCATTGTCTTTTTCATTGTTTTTCGGTCTATTTGAAAATTATATTCGATAGAATCATCTTTAAGGATGTGGATTAGTTCTTCTTGTTGGCTTCCTCTTTTAGGTTCGTTAACATGAATAAAAAAGATAAAACCAGCTATAATAATTGATATCCCTATCCACCAAAAGTAAAGCCTCCAATAACCGTATTGGACAAAAGCAGAAGCCACTAAAAAACCAAATGTAGTAAATAATCCCATCATAATCCCCATAGCTCCAAAAAATCGCGATCTATAAAGTTTTGGAACAATATCATTTGAGATGGAAACAATAGAAGGCCAACTTCCTCCAGTAAAAAAAGCAAAAATTAACACATATACTAAAAAATAGAGCCAAGTCTCAAAACCTTTTCCTTCAACTGCAAATCCAAGCATGATCATGCTAAAACCTCTAAATATTGATATGAAAAAAATTATTTTCGTTCTGTTAAATCTGTCAATTAAAATCCCAAAAATAACCCCGCCGAGTGATGCTATCCAAAATAACGAGGCAACTAAAATTCCTATTTCTAGTGCGTGATAGGGATCATTAGGCCATATTATAAATGATAATGGTACAACAAGTATAATAAATCCTCCAAAAGCCAAACTTTGGAAGCCTGCTAACAAAAACATAGACCAAAAATGGCGGCTTATGGAAAATTTAGAACTATTTAAGGAATTTGAAGTACTCATGACATTGGCTATTAAATTAAAAAATTATGATTGACTTGTGAAATGAGATTTTAAATTTGAATATATTGAATTTGAATTTCTTACAAAACATTGTAAATTAATTAGACTTGTTTTGTTGTGTTTTTAAAATCTCGGCTCGTTGTTCAAGAATTTTTTTGATTGTTAGTGAATCATCGTGAAACCATTTTAATGCAAGCATCCATAGGATAATCCCAGGTATAATACATAACACAATTATCGTTATTACAAATTGATAATTTGTTCCTGATATTACTAATAGAATTCCCACAATTACAGGTCCGATACCACGTCCCATTGATTCCAAGAATTGATTCCAAGAAATTATTTGCCCTTGAGCTTCGGGAAGATTAATCTCCTGTAAAATTGGTGCTTGGTTGACAATATAAAGAGAGAAGATTGAGCGAGAACTAAAATAAAATGCTCCCATAACCCAAATAATTGGCAAAGACATTAAATAAGAAACATTTTTCCCTTGCTCAACTGTTAAGTGTGGTAAAGGAAGAAAGAAAATTAATACAAACATAATCAAACCTCCAACAATAGAGAATACTATTATTGGCAATCTTATTATAGGCTTTTCTTTAGCTACTTTGTCGCATAACCTTGCTAGTATAATTGTCCCTAATAATCCGCCGGTTAAACCGAAAATTACTAAAAAAACACTAGTCGAAAATGGGGATATATTGTGAGGTGGGCTCTGAACGTATGGTAAAATCAAGATTATTAAACTCCCCATAAGAACCATAGTAAAAATCCCTTCAACTAGTGCCACTTTGTTTGTTTTGCTAAGCATAGTTTTCCTCATCGTTGATCTATCAATTTGGAAGTTGTATTCAATTGAATCATCTTGAAGAATATCCATTAATTCCTCACGCTGAGAACCTCTCTTAGGTTCTTTATTATGTAGTCCGAAGATAAAACCCATAATCAAGATGCATGAGCCAACTCCTATGAAAAATTGCCTCCAGAATCCATTTTGCACTAAATAACTCGCAATTAAAAAACCTAATACAGTAGAAATTGTTCTCATTATTTGATAATACCCGAAAAATCGAGATCGCTGATGATATGGGACGGCATCGTGAGAAATGGAGACTACCGCAGGCCATGATCCGCCCGCAAATACACCAAAGATAAGTGTGAAAAAAACAAAGTACATCCATGTTTCTAATCCCCTCCCTATAAAAGCAAATCCCAGCATAATCATTGAACCCCCTCTAAAGAAAGAAATAATAATTATTATTGTTTTACGAGAATATTTATCAATAAACCTTCCAAATACCAACCCTGCTAAAGAATCACTCCAAAATAATATTGTAATTAGAATACCCATCTCAATTGCATGATATGCATCGTTTGGCCACATTAATAAAGATAAAGGAACTATTAAGATAATTATACCTCCAAACGAAATATGTTGAAAACCATTTAATAAAAATAAAGGCCAAAATGTTTTAGTAAGTGAAATCTCAGAATATTCTGAATTTGGTTTAGTCATAAAAAAAAATATTTTATTGGTATTTGTGAAAATGAGATCTACAATTTTAACATATTGAAATGACAGATCAGTATATTTCTAAGTTAATAATAACCTAGGTTTGAAACTTTTAAAAGAAAAAGATAATTAATAATTATAAAATTAATTCCAATCGAGGCGTCTAATTTTGGTTGTAGAATTGGATCTAATCTCTCAACTCTCAGGATTACTGGCCTTTCTTCAAAGTTTATTTTCGCTTACTCTTGGAGCAATTATTCTTCATAAGGCAATTAGGAAAAGAGAAAAAATACTTTTCTATTTCTTTTTCGCTGTAATTTTCATAATGTCGCCATGGTACCCCAGTGGATTTGGATACGTATATTGGTTATTCACTGGCAATGTTTTTTCTTATCAAGTATATGTTTTAATGGGAACGATATTTATACCAGTTGCACTTATAGCTTGGCTTGAAATCTATATGTCAACTTTACATCCAAAGAAAAAAAAATTGGTTTTAATCTGTTTTACAATTTTATTCATAATATTCTATATTTACCTTTTCTATTTTCTATTTTTTGCCCCTGATGCCCCTATTATTAACATGATCGGAATTCAACATAAACCTAATGACATAACATATAGAAGTTTTGTTATAATTTTTTTGGCATTTTGTATCGTGGTAACTCTTTTTACTGGCATAAATTTTTCTATTATATCTATGAATGTAATAGATAATCCCGCAGTTATTTGGAAAGGTAGATTTCTGTTAATTTCATTTATTTTATTTCCAATCGGGGCATTTGGTGACGCATTAATCGAATATGGTGCAGTAGATTTAATAATATTTAGGACAATTATAGTGCTTTCAATGATATTTTATTACATCGGATTTTTAATGCCTAAGTGGATGAAAAAAATTCTATCATTAGAATGATCTTATTGTCTAAACTCTAAAATCCAACTGACTTCTTTTTTTTTTATTAACTTTTTACTGAAATTTTAATACGATTGTTAATAGTTTAATACTTCAGAAAGTATGAAATAGTTGATTATCTTTAAAAATAAAATTATAATTTTAATTGTATAAATATCTATTTGAATAAACGATATATATCGATATAGAGCTATAGAATAATTTTTGAATTTGAAATGACAAGTCACGATCAAAATATAATCGAAAAACTTCGTTCGCGCTCATTTCGTGGAGTTATTTTTGATTTTGATGGCACATTGTTGGACATCATGGACCCCCTTCAAAAATCAATAGAAGAAGTTCTTAATGAAAAAAACATCCAAACTGACATGGAACTTACAATACGAGAAATTGGAGCTACATTGCAATCAATCCAAGGGTATCCCATTCCCAAAATATTACTTCAATCATATGAAATCTTCAATGCTATAACTACTTTGAATAATTTAACATATCTGAAAAAATTTCGCATCGCATTGAAAATCTTTGGAAAATACCAGCAATACTCAAAAGAAGCAACGATATTTCCTGGCTCCAAAGAACTAATTTCTTTTCTTAAGAAAAATTGTATTCTTTTTGTAGTGTCTCATAATCAAACAAGAAGTATTATAGAAACTTTAGAAAAAGAAGAAATTGATCAATATTTCAAAGAAATATATGGCGCAGATAAGCTTCCCGCATTAAAACCACACCCAGATGCTTTTCTCCCTATTCTGGAGCAATATGAAAAGGTTAAAGGATCTGAATGGGTGTTATTTGGAGATATGCCAACTGATATTGAAGCAGGAAAAGAGGCAGGAATATGTACCATTGGTATAGCAAGTGGTATAAGTAAAAAAGAAGTCTTAGCTGAATACCAGCCAGATTTATTGGTTGATTCGATAATAGAATTATTAGATCTTATTGGGATTAAACATGGTCATATTTCAAATTCAAAAGTTCAAGCTTCTCTAAAAATAAAATCGTAAGAGGTTAAAAATTATGGAAATACCTAAGTCAGATTTGAAAGCACATGAAGGAGAATTAAAAAAAGAAAAAGTAAAATATGAAATTGAACAGAAAGAGCCAGAGGAACTTCTCTATAAAAAGAAAACGCATAATTGGATTTATAAACTCTTAAAGTTAAACCCTATTGACCCTATTAACAATTTTATACGTTCCATTCTCGATAAGCTCACTATACAAGAGGAAGCTGACGAATTTCAATGGTGGATTGCTTATGGAATATGGTGTAAAGCAGCGATGCGTCTATTTTGGAATTATCGCGTAGAAGGTCCAATTCCTCCCGAGCATGGTGGTGCCGTAATAGTATCAAATCATAATTCCCATTTAGATCCATTCTTCGTTGGTGGAGCGGTCTATAAACCAATTAGATGGATGTCCAAAAAAGAAAACTTTAAAACACCTTTAGTAACAACTCTTTTCAAGAATTTAGGTGCTTTTGAGCTTGATCGTGATGACCCAGATAAAGGTTTTGAAACAGCAAGGGAATTACTCAAAGATGGGCAATATATAGGTGTATTTCCTGAGGGTACGCGTTCTGAAGATGGAACTGTTCAAGAATTTCGTACTGGAGCTATCAGACTTGCGCTTGAAATGGGCGTACCGATAGTACCATGCGCAGTTATCGGATCTCGTGATGCTCTTCCAAAGGGCAAGTTAGTAATGAAACCAACTAAGGTAACTTGTCGTCGCGGAGAACCAATATATTATTGGGATTATTACGGTAGGGAAGTGTCTTACCCTGAAATCCGAAAATTGACTGATGAATTACAACAAATCATAATTGACTTATACGAAGGCAATGATGAGAAGTCAAAAGAACTTTCAATAGGATACCCTGAAGATATGGAAGATACACCTAAATCAAGTGGAGTTAAAAAAATTCTTAAAAATATTCGACACAATATTTTATGGGGTATTGACGATTTTTGGTTTGCGCTTCTTAAAAGTCTAGAGATGATCGGTGCACGAGACGCATTTACGAAGCCTATTTATGGCTTCACGGGTTCAATATTAAAAGCTTATACTGACCTTATTAATCCAATTAAAGCGATTGATTTTGATAAGCATATTCCTAAGGAAGGCGGAGCTCTTATTGCAAGTGGACATAATTCAGAGTGGGACGTACTAATGCTTCCTTTAGCCATATGGAAAAATGGACGTCGCCAATTATATCAAATGGCAAAGGAGTCTTTATTCAAAATACCAGTTGTAAACGCATGGGTTAGAACACATCTTGCATTCCCACTAAGGAGGGGAGAACACGATATAAGCTCTTATAATACTGGGAAAGATCTATTAGAAGCAGGTGAGCTTGTTGTCGTTTATCCTGAAGGAACAACAAATCCAGGTGGCGGAGTACTACTGGAAGGACATACTGGAGCAGTCCGTTTGGCAATTGAAGCAAAAGTACCCATTATCCCAGTTGGAGCGACAGGTTCCGAAAATATATATCCAAAACACGCTAAAATGTTAAATTTCGGAAAAGGATGTATATTTAAAGCTGGTGAGCCTTTTATGGAACATTCAAAATATTTCGATCAGCAAATGCCAAGTTATGACGAGCTGAAAAGGATAACTAATAATCTGATGGCCAAAATAAAGGACTTAATGTTTTATAACAACCCAAACGTCTAAATTCAATAGGACGCAAATAAAATGCAATCAAACCAGCAAAGTTCTCTAAAAAAAATTAAAGTTGGTATACCCCGGGCTCTCCATTATTTCAAATTCTTTCCATTCTGGAAGAAATTATTTGATGAGTTAGATGTTGAGATAATACTTAGCACACCAACTAACAAGAAAATCGTAGAAGTAGGTGTAATGCACGGATTCGGAGAACTTTGTCTACCTGTAAAAGTATATTACGGCCACGCTCTCAAATTAATAAATGAACATCCTGATTTAGACTTTTTATTTGTTCCGAGATATGTTTCTGAGTTGAAGGAATCTTACTTCTGTCCTAAATGGATATCTCTCCCAGATGTCATTAAAATCTTGCCAAGTTGTCCAAAATTATTAAATTTCGAAGTAAATGTGAAGGAATTTCCAATTGCAACAGCAGTAATAGAACTTGGTAAGCAACTAGGCAAAAATCGGTCTGCTTCTTTAGAGGCATATAAAAAAGCCCAAAAATTTTACCGGGAGTATTTAGATTTTTTAAGGAAAGGAGTTTCTGTCAATCATGCTTTAAGACTAGTTTTAAGAGACGTCCCTTTCAAATCACCAAAAAGAAAAAGTAAGGGTTCTATTAAATTCCTATTATTAGGGCATGCTTATAATCTCTTTGATACTTATGTAAATTTAGATTTCGCAAAAAAATTGAACGATCAAGATGTTGAGGTAATAACGATTGAGAACTTGCCAGAACATATCTTTAAGGAACCAGTAATTGTTAACAAAAAATTGAGAAACTACTGGAGACATGAAGAGGAAATTATGCAGGCAATTAGATATTTTTTATTTAAAGGGCGCAATGAAATAGATGGAGTTATCTTCCTCATAAGCTTCGCTTGTGGTCCGGATAGCCTTATATCAGAATTAATAATGCATGACATGAAAGCTGTAGGAATTCCACATCTCGCAATTATAATTGATGAACATAGCTCTGATGTAGGAATGTTAACACGCGTTCAAAGTTTTACCGATATGATCAAAAGAAAGAAGGAAAGAGAAGAAAAGCTGGGATTGGAAAAACAGAAACCTAAATTAAAGATAATTTAAAAAAAGAAAGAGAAAAAGAAAAAAAAATATTTATTTATTGGTTTAAAATAAATTTTAATTATATTAATCCGAATTGCTTTAAAGGGTGTTTGACATGAGCGAAGAAAAACTAGCAATACATAGAAGAAAAGTAGAAGCGATCTCTGAAATGGTTAGAAATGCGTACGATAACGCGAAGCCGGGGGAATATTTCTCTCTAAAAAAGGCGAGCGTTTCCCACATGGCTCCACAGCCGGATAACCCGATCTATAGTGACAAGCCGATAGACGTGA
>JBHLJY010000007.1:0-126020 GCA_048887225.1 Candidatus Hodarchaeota archaeon | reverse complement strand
TGGTTCTTCTCTAAATGGATGATCTTCTAAATATCGCATTAAATAAGGAATTGATTCTACAATAGGAATATTCCTCTGAGATGTTTTTGATTTTCTAATATAAACCATAGCATAAGAATCATAAAATGCAATATCTCCGATCTTGAGTTCAATTAATTCCGCCTTTCTGCATCTTGATTCAAGTAATAACATAAAAATTGCTTTTTCAATAGGCCTGTTTAGATTTTTTAAAATTAATTTAATTTCTCCTTTAGTTAATAAATCGGATTTTTTCATAACTCTATTAATTTCTTTACATTTCTTAAATAAATTACTTGAAATCTTAATTCCTTTCCATTTAGTAAAAGATTTTAGAGTTATTTTGAAAAAATTTTTAGTTGGAACCGATTTTGACATGAAATAATCAGAATTAAAAAAATTAATAACATCTTGTTCATTGAAATCTGTTTTATAATCAATATTCAAAAAGAAGTTTTTCAAATATGACTTTCTAACAGTTTTACTATTGTTTTTTAAATGTGTTAATTCCTCATTAATATATTTATCAATTGCATCATTATAGCTCATAACAAAATATATAGTTACAAAATATTTAAACTCTTAGATATAATAGAGATATATCTATTACAATAAAAGTATATTAGAGATATTCAAAATAGAGATGCCTATTAAGACTACCTAAGAAATATGCCTGACTTAGAATTACAGAGAAAAAGTTTGCCAAATGAACCAGGTGTTTATTTTTTTAAAGATGTAAATGAAGATATTATATATATAGGTAAAGCTCGCAGTCTTAAAAAAAGAGTTTCTCAATATTTTGTAAAATCAAGCTATATTGATCCGTATTATGAAGAAAAAATTAGAGATTTAGTAAAAAGAATAAAATCGATTGAATTTATCGTTACTGATAATGAAAAAGAAGCTTCAATACTGGAAAATATTCAAATAAAAACGCATCAACCTCGTTATAATGTTATTATGCGAGATTCTAAATCATATCCATGGGTAGCAATTTTCTATTCGGAAGAATTCCCACGGATTCGAATACTTAGAAATCCACAATGGTATTCGCAAGAAAATCTTTTTTTAGGTCCTTTTACAGATAAAAAAGAAATTAGAAGAATCTTAAGGGATCTAAGGAAAATATTTCCATATTGTTCATGTAATAAAAAAGTGAGAAAAAAAGATAGGCCATGCTTATATTATCAGTTAAAACTTTGTCCTGGTCCATGTATTGATGCCATAAATAAAGAAGAATATTTAGAAAATGTAAAAAAAATTGAACTTTTTTTAAAAGGTGAAACTGAAGAATTAATGTACCAAATTAAAAAGAAAATGGAAAAAGCTGCTAAAGCACAGAATTTTGAGATAGCTGCTCATTGGAGAGATAAGCTCGAAGCCATAGAGCACTCAACTGCTAGTCAACATGTTTTGTTAGATCACGAAGAAAACAAAGATATTATTGGTTATTTTAATGAAAAAAACTATGCTGCTTCAGTAATTATTCACATTCGTGAAGGAAAAATTACAAATAAAAGCTCATTTAAATTAGATTTAAGAAATAAAGTAATCCTAGAAGAAGAAATACTTTCTTCCTTTTTAGAACAATATTATCAAGATATTAAATTTAATCTACCTGATAATATTGTAATTCCAGAATTATATAGTGGAGTTAATGTTTTAAATGAAATTTTAAAAGAAACTAAAGGTAATCTCCAAATTAGAACCCCTTCAGATTATGAGATTGCGTTAATGAGCATTGCGACAAAGAACGCGAAAGTTATGGTCAATCAACAAATAGAAATGGAAAAAATTAAACAGAAAGAAGAGGACCAAGTTAAAAAAACGTTAGAATTAGCAAAAGAAATTTTAAAACTACCAAATATACCAAGAATCATTGAAGGATTTGATATTTCCAACATTGAGGGAACCTATGCTACTGGTTCATTGGTCTACTTTCTTGAAGGAAACCCATATAATAAGAATTATCGCTATTTTAAAATTCGTTCTAAATCAACGCCTGACGATGTTGCGATGATGAAAGAAGTTATTGAAAGGAGATATACTAAAGTTTTGGAGAGAGGTTGGGAATTACCTGATTTAATATTAGTTGATGGGGGCAAAGGTCAATTAAATGCGGCAGTTAGCATTTTAGAAAATTTAGGAGTACAGAACATCCCTACGATTGGTTTAGCAAAAAAACTTGAAGAAATTTACGTGTCAGGAGAGAAAAAGCCAATAGTTTTACCTAAAAACTCTCCTGTTTTGAAGTTATTTCAAAGAGTAAGAGATGAAGCTCATAGATTTGCTGTAAAATTGCATAAAAAACAGAGAGCAAAGAGGATGAGGAGTTCTATTTTAGATAATATTAAGGGAATTGGACCTGCTACGAGAAATAAGTTATTAAAACATTTTGGAAGCGTTGAGGGTGTAAAGAAAGCTTCGTTTGATGAATTAGTTCTGATTGTGGGTAAAAAAACTGCAAAAATTATAGTAAAAAATTTAAAATGATTAAAGAATCTAATATAAGTTAAAGCTTAAACGATTTAGTGTAATTAATTGATGCCGGAAAACCGAAAAAAACCACTTTTATTCGAAAAATACCCAGATCTAGAATCTAATATCCCTTGGATAAAGCTTGCTCCCTTAAGAACGCCTGTCAAAAAACTTACTACTATAGAAAAAAAACTGGGTATTAATTCGCTTTGGGTGAAGTGTGACAACCTCTCTTCCCCTCTCTACGGAGGTAATAAAGTCCGAAAACTTGAATTTATTCTTGCAGAAGCTAGGGATATGGGATATAAAAAAGTAATGACAGCAGGCGGTCTTGGTTCCAATCACTGTGTTGCAAACGCAATATTTTGTAGTCAATTAAACATGAAACCAATGGCAGTATTGATTGATCAACCAATCACAACTCTCGTGAGAAATAACTTATTGCTTGACTTGTATTTTAAAAATGAGATTTTCTATACTGATGAATATAATAAAATGCCGAGAGATCCTGATGTTTATCCTATGGTTCCGGGTGGTAGCACGCCTCTAGGAACTCTAGGGTTTGTAAATGCGGCACTTGAATTAAAAAATCAAGTTAATAATGGCGATATACCAGAACCAGATTATCTATTTGTTGCAAGTGGATCCTCTGGAACTGCAGCAGGCTTATTATTAGGAGTTAAAATTGCTGAATTAAAAACAAAAATCCACACAGTACAGGTTTCTTTCTCTGCTTATAGCAGTTCAAATAGAGTGCGTAGATTGACAAAAAAAACCTGGAAATTATTATCGGAACATAATAAAACTATGCCTAAGGTGTTATTAGACCATTTATATTTTGATGAGGATTATTTTGGAGGTGAATATGGTCTACCAACTCGAGAAGGAATCAATGCTATTAAACTCATTAAAGAAAAAGAGGGTATTAAACTTGAACCAACTTACACAGGAAAAACATTCGCAGCATTATTAGGATTTGTCCGAAAGAATAAAAAATCCGTAAAAGACAAAACCATATTATTCTGGAATACCTACAATAGCCGAGATTTTTCGGATATTTTAGCAAAATTAGATTATCATGATTTACCCAAAGAAATCCATTGGGTTTTTGAAAAACCATTACCGGATTTTGGATTAGAAATAAATTAACAATATTTTATTTCCTTTTTTAAAAGTAGTTAATTTCAACATTATCATCATTTATTATTTTCTTAAATTTTTCCATGATCTCTTTTTTTCTATCTTCATCTATCGCAAAGACATAATATTGAGCTGGAATCCTTGCGACGGAATATATTTGTACAAAATCTGGTTTAATTTTTTCAATCGCATAAGCTAATTTAGTAATATTTTCTGGATTATTATTTGGTATGAAATCTTTTCTATAAGAATTATAAATAAGACATTGTAATGCTAATTTATGATCTATAGGCATTTCTTTTCTTAAATCTATAATAGAATTGATTATGGTCTTGAGGGTAGGAGTGTCTTTATGTGGACAATTTGTTCTTTTAAAATCTTCCTCAGTCGCAACATCTAATTTCGCTAAAACTAATTCAAAATGCTTAACCCTATCACTGATTTCCTGTGAATATAGAGTGCTGGAATTTGTAAATAAGGTCAGTTTCGGTTTTTCATTGGTCCATTTCATTTGTTCTCTTACATTTGAGGCTATTTTAAGAAAATCTAACAGATTTTCATTAAGGGTGGGCTCACCATTATACCCAAACGTAATTGAATTTAAATGAGGTACGTATTTTAATACAGAAAACAGTTCTTTTCGAAAATTGATTGTAGGTTTTTTACTTATTCTATGTTCTGGAGAAATCAATTGATCTTTACTAGTAATTCCTAATTCGCAATATACGCAATTATATGTACATATCTTAATTTTTGATAAAACATCGACTCCAAGCGAGAGTTTTAATCTTCGGGATTGGAATGGACCGTAAGTGTAATTGCGCAAAAAATTTCATTTGTTATTTTATATTAGGATTAATCAAATTAACTCTTTATAACTATAAAACTTAATGCATTAACTCACATCTAAGATTTGTATAATGCGATTATATCTTCTAATGATACTCCATTGAATAATTTCTCGAAATATCCTTTAAGAGCTCTTTCAAAGAAAAAAGATCCGTTATTATAATCCTTGTATTTTGCTTCATATTCTTTACGACTTTGAAATCCAAATACCTCTGTGTATAAATATTCAAATGTAGAAAAAGCGGGAGAATTAGTTCTTTTTATAGTTTTTATTGTTTCTAATTTTCTATACTTTTTTACAGCTTCTTTTCTATTTTGAACATTAAATGCTTTTTTTTCTAACATATCTCCACAGTATTGACATTTTACGAATTCTTGTGTCTTGTCCATATTATCGAGAGAACCCCCACATTCAGGGCATCGGAGTGATATGAATTCATAACCGTAAGTATCGCCAAAGCGAGTAATTTTTTTTTCTTTTTATATTTACGTCTTTCTAAACACATAAATAGCCCACCCAATTGCCTCCCGCTCCCACTTCAGATATAGGTTTTTCTCTTTATTTAATTTGATTAAAAACTCGGGAAGGTCGGGATCTTCCAGATGTGCTTGAGCATACTTGTCCATTGCATACCACTGGAGCCCGAGATATCTATCCCACTCATCATGGGTGCTCACGAAAGTGTAGAGCAGTTTTAGACCGAGATTCTCTCCAATTTGCACGTTCCCAGCGTGATTGCTGAACATCTCATATTTTATTTCCGAGAGATCGAAATACTCTTTTGGTGGCTTGCTGATCCAAAATGGTTCTCCCACAACGACGAGTCCGTTGCGCTTTGTTTGGCTCATCAAATACTTAAGTGTACCCTCATGTCCGTTATAAATCCAACTGGCACCTAAACAACATGTGAGGTCAAAGCTCTCTGGTGTATCGGGCTTATAATTGGCACCGTCCATTTCAATTAGTGTTAAATCGGCATTCGGGACACGCTCTTTCGCTTTTCTTTTAGCATCACCGAGATGGTAGGGCGAGATATCAACGCCTATTGCGGATACATTATACTTTTCGACGAGCAGAATCAGAAACTCTCCTTTACCGGTGGCGATTTCTAACACTTTTGAACATGATTTTAACTCCAAGAGGGTGATAAGCTCGTTTAATTTTTCGATGCTCACAGGATTGCACACGAGATGCTCCTTGTGCGTAACATCGTAATATTTCCAATAATCCATAGTTCTCATCTTTATATAATATGAAAGACCTATTCAAGTTTGTTAATTCATAATGGATACATTTTTCTCATATTAAAATTTTTTTTCGACAAAAGTTTTGCCAAGATAAAACGATTTTTGAGCATTAGATCAAGCCTTTTGAGATAATGTTTGGTTTTTGTAGGTCTTTTAAACAGTTCTTCTTCCTTATCAGAGTAAATACTCCAAGCACTAAAGAATTCAGAATCAATATCTCTTATATCGATATTTTCCTCTATTGCTGTCATTACTATATTTTTTCAATTTTGGTATAAAAAACCAGCAATTATTAAAATCATACAACGCCGACAAATTTCTGAGTAAGTTTCTTCTAAATGGAATGATGTTCTTATGAGAGGGATCACAAGAAATAGAGTCTTATATCTTGAACTAAATAGATAATTTCTTGATTTTGTTTCTAAATCGCCTATTACAAAAATGTTAAACATTTAAATACTTTTTTGTCAATTTTTTACTTAATCCAAATTTATGGGTGAAAGATCTAATAAAAAATAGAAATTCAAAAAATTTTATAATAAATAATGAAAGTTATCGATTTAACGGATGAACTTAAGAAATTATATTTCGTATGCCTTGAAGATTGGTCAGAAATGATGAAAGAGGCAGGAAACCATAAAGAAATTTGGTATAACAACATGAAGAATAAAGGTCTCGGAGTAAAACTTGCTGTTGATGACAATGGAGAAATTGGAGGTATGATACAATATATTCCTATAGAATATTCCGTTGCGGAAGGAAATGACTTATATTTTATACCTTGTATTTGGATTCATAATTATCAAGAGGGAAGAGGAAATTTTACAGGGAAAGGTTTAGGCACTGCTTTACTTGAGGCTGCGGAAGCTGATGTGAAAAGTAAAGGAGCTAAAGGTATGGTGGCATGGGGTTTAACTACAAACTTCTGGATGATGGGATCTTGGTTTGAAAAACATGGATATTCCATAGTAGATAAACAAGAGATTCAAGCACTCCTTTGGAAGCCATTTTATGATGACGCAATCCCCCCAAAATGGATAAACCAAAAAAAAACACCTGAAACTATACCTGGAAAGGTGGTTGTTACCACATTAATTAATGGATGGTGTCCAGCTCAAAACAGAATATTTGAAATTGCAAAAAAAGCGGCCTCAGAGTTTGGAGATATGGTGATATTTCGCGAAATTAATACATCTGATAGAGATATATTCTTAGAATGGGGTATGGCAGATGCTTTGTTTATTGATGAAAAAAAGATGAGAACGGGCCCAATACCCTTCCACCACCCTTCCGCATATGAACTAATTAAGAAAGCAATCGCCGAAAAAGTGAAAAAATTGTAAAGAATTATACTTACATTTTGATAAGAATCCTTATCAAATTTTTTTTTTCATTTCTATCTTATATCTTGAACTAAATAGATAATTTCTTGAGTTTCTTTCTAAATCGCCTATTACAAAGAAGTTAAATCTTTAAATACTTATTTGTCAATATTTTAAATTATCTATAAATCTATGTGTGAAATATCTAATTTGAATCCAATTAAAAAATAAATAAAAAAATTAAGAGATGATAATTTGAATGAATATTAAAAATTGGAGAGAATTCGCTTTTATTTTTCTCATGATTGGTTGTGTCCAATACATCATTCTTACTACCATTGCAATGTTTTTCTATGCAGGAGGAACAATAATTAATCCTAATGCTTCAGGTTATTCGTTCTGGCATAATTTTTTCAGTGATTTAGGGCGAACTAGGGCACATTCGGGCAAGTCTAATACAATTTCATATGTGATTTTCACTATAACATTCTGTATTTTGGCTACATCACTAATTTCTTTTTTGCTAGCCTTCCCTAAATTTTTTAAGGAAACCACGAAAGAAAAGGCTCTCTCTCTCATCGGTTCAATCATAGGAATTTTTACAGGGATCCTTTTGATCGCAGTTGCTCTTACGCCTTGGGATCTCTATTCTTATGAACACTTGATGCTTGTTCTTATCTCTGGTATATCTGGACTTTTTGCTATAATTGCGTATTTAATTGCTGAATTTCTAAATAAACAAATTCCAAATAAATATGCTTATATTTTATTAGTCTATGCAATTGTTTTTGGTGTATATGTAATACTACTATTTGCTGGCATTGATATAAGTACATCTGAAGGCTTGATGATCCAAGCAACAATGCAAAAAATTATGTTCTATATATTTTTAATTTGCGAAATAACCCAAGGGTATATTGGCATGAAATTAGAATAGAGATAAAAATAATCTTAATTCAATTTTTTTTTATATTTCTATCTTATATCTTGAATTAAATAGATACTTTCTTGAGTTTGTATCTAAATCGCCCATTACAAAAGTTAAATCTTTAAATACTTATTTCTCAATTTTTTACTTAATCCATAAATTTATGGGTGAATTATCTAAATGAGGATTTTAATATGGAAAAAAAAGCATATTATAAATATATGTTAATCATTGGGTCTATTTGGAATTTAGCTCTTGCTGTCCCTATTCTCATAATGTCTTTTTTCATTAGTCCTGGTCTCTCAATATTAGGGTTATTGTACTATCAGGCATTTCTATGGGCAGTCATTCTCTTTGGCATTGGTTATGGCGTTGTTGGTTTAAATATCGACAATAACCATGCTTTAATAGTATTAGGTGTTATTGGAAAGATTCTTGTATTTCTATATTATATGGTATATTTTTTATTAGGCATTCTTGATATTAGCTATGTAATGATAGGTACTGGAGATTTAATTTTTGCACTTCTTTTTATTGAATTTCTAATCAACTATAAGAAGCTCTGAATAAATTTTAATTTTAATTTTTTTTTTTTATTTCTATCTTATATCTTGAACTAAATAGATACTTTAAATAAAATATATTCTGAAAGAAAAAATTAAGATTTTTAATTCTTATCCAAATAAATTTCAATAAATTCTTGTATTGCCTGATTTAACTCGTTAGGCTTCTCAATCATAACCATATGTCCAGCATTTTTAATGATAACTAATTTTGAATTTTTTATTTTATCTTTAAAATATTGCGAGTATTTTATTGGTGTTAATATATCTTTAAAATTGGTTAAAAAATCTCATTAAAATTAAATTTGGAAAATTTATTACTTCAAAAATTTACAAGATCCTTTTAAATAGTAATCTCAACATATTTTAAATTATATTTTAATCTAGAATTTTTTAGATTAAAAAGTTGAAAAGCGATCATTTTTACTTAATAAAAAAAATTTTTAGTGAAATTTAAAATGAAAAAAAAATCAATACTGGTTTTATTCATATCTGTAACGTTTTTAGGCGCCTTTTTTTCAAGCAATAATGCCTTGAACACTAATATTCAAACTGAACCAGATACAGTAGCAACCACACAGACTAAAGAAGATACTGTCAATAAAAATCCTTTAAGCTCACGAGATGAATACATTGCTAAACAGCTGCTGCATCGAAAAGCACTGCCTGACGTGTACAGCGAATCTGATGCGGGAGGCGATGTGAAGGCTTGGAGGGGGAATCCCACTCGTATCCTCTGCATAGGCGATTCCGTCACTGCAGGTATGGTTTCCGGCGGTGGCATTCCCTATGTTATCGCTCTCCAATGCCTGCTCGGGAGCCACTTCGAGGTAATTAACGCGGGCTACGGCGGTACGACATCCCGCGACTGGGTAAATCCGCCCATCCCCGACCCATCAAGCACATTCCCGAGCGGATTCTGGCCTCCCCCCTTCGGTGGCGCCTATGAATTGCTGGCCGAGGAACACCTGCCTTGCCGCACCGTGGTGGTTGAGCTGGGCGGAAATGACGCTACGGGCTATTTTGAGCCTAGACCGATAAAAACTGAAGATTATATCAAGAATATGACGCGGCTCATAGACCGACTACGAGGAGATGGTGCTCGGCGGATTCTAATACTGACGCCCATCCCTAGGCCCGGGAAGGGCTGGCCAGCAGTCCATTCCAGGCTGCTATCCTACACACTCTCACTCATAAACCATACATGGCCTCGAGGGGTATCGGTCATCGACATCTACCACCTACTCGATCCTAAAGAGGATTTTGAGGGGCTAAACTGCCACCCGAACGAGCAAGGGCACCTGAAGATTGCCCTAGCCGTGGCTGAGCGGGTGCATCGGCGACGTGGATGGGGGCCACCACTCTGGGCGGGAATCCCTGGGAGCCTTATCTGTGGACGCACTCCGCCAAGCTGGTGAAAAGCCAATTGGAAGGAACGATGCGGGAGGCAGTTTGATCATAATTGATAATTGGGTCTTAAAAAAAGTGAAATCATAGTGTAATTGCAGATAATAAAAAATTTAAATAAAATATATTCTGAAATAAAAAATTAAGATATTTAATTCTTATCCAAATAATTTTCAATAAATTCTTGTATTGCCTGATTTAACTCGTTAGGCTTCTCAATCATAACCATATGTCCAGCATTTTTAATGATAACTAATTTTGAATTTTTTATTTTATCTTTAAAATATTGTGAGTATTTTATTGGTGTTAATATATCTTTATTTCCACAAACTAATAAACAAGGGACATTAATCGAACTTAATTTATCCATAACATCAAAATTATCACAAATTTTAAAGTCGCGATAAACAACTTCTGGTTTTGTTTTGGATAATTCATTTTTAAAATCATTTATGATGTCCCCTGGTGTTTTTCGATAAAAGCCCATAGATATGGAATCTAAAAATTCTTGGTAATTATTTTTCAAAGTATTAAGGATCATAGGACTTACCCTTAATCTAGCGCCTGTTCCGCATAAGATTAAAGCAAAAACCTCCTTAGGGTTCTTAAAAAAATATTCTAAGGCTATTGCTCCTCCTAACGAATGCCCGCATAAAATAATTTTATTAAGATTTAAAAAATCAACAAGCTTTTTAACGACATCTACATATAAATCGAGGGATAATTTTAAAAACTCACCTGATTCAGCGTGAGAAGGCAAATCAATCGCTATTAGGTTATAATTAAGATTTAGGTCATTAAGTTGCTTTTTCCATATGTGTGAGTTTTCTCCTGAACCGTGAATAAAAATAATAGTTCTCTCTTTTTCTTTTTCACTAAATTGATAAAATATCTTTTTTCCATTATATTCGAAAAATGGCATAATTTACACATTTTATTTCTTTAATTTAATTCTAATTCTAATAAAATAAAAAAGGTTCCTTGAATTATTGATAATATTTTTTATTATATTGCATTAGATGAAATTAAGGTGACTATAATAATGACAGAAGTATATTTAGTTGATACCAAACAAGGGATTAAACCTGCTGTAGGTCAAATGTTTTCCAATATTGAGAAATCTGGAGAACCCATCCTGAAAAGCTCAAAAGAAGTCTACATTAAAGTAAATGGTATAGATTTTAAGAAACATGCTTATACCTCTCCAGAAGTTTTAGAGGCTGTTATAAAATACCTAAATAATCTTGGTGCAAAAGTTTATGTTATGGAAAATAGCACTCAATCAAACATGACGCGGATTGTCTTCGCAATTACAGGTTACAAGGAAGTTTGTAAAAAGGCAGGAGCAAAAATCATATATTTAGACGAGGAAGATACTAAAACCTTCGAGTTCAAGGGAAAACCATCTTCAAAAGACGATCCTAAAGGATACAATTTAAAGACTTTTAGATTACCTATGACAATTGTTAAAATTATGGAAAATAGAGATTCGATAACTTATATCAACTTGCCAAAACTTAAAACTCATTCAATGGCAGGAGTTACACTTGGCATAAAGAATCAATGGGGATATCCCCAACATGAAGACCGGGGTAAAGATCACAACTATAATTTGCATTCAAAATTGATTGATGTGTATGAATACATTAAACCGGATATAACAATTATCGATGGAATTGAAGGGACCACTCACGGGCATTATCCTCCGACTGCCTGGGAAGATCGACTCGTTAAACAATTTAACATATTAATCGGAGGAAGAGACACGTTAGCTGTTGATGTCATTGGTGGAAGAGCTTTTGGTTTAACTATAGACGAAATTCCTCATTTGAAAATAGCCCACGAGCGAGGATTAGGTGAAGGAGATTTAAGTAAAATCAAAGTAATAGGGAAAGATTTGGAAGAGTTCAAAGAAAAATATGATTGGGATCTATTACAAGAATTTCCAGAAGACGTTAAAATCGTAAAAGGGAAGGAACTAATATGTAGGGAAGGTTGTCAGAACAATCCATTAACTATTTTACAGTTGCTTGCTTATGATTATCCCGAAAAATTTAAAGGTGGGTGGTTTCTTATAATGGGGAAAGGATTTGACGAAGATCTTGTAGATCAATTAAAAGCTGAAGGATATAAAAAAGGTCTCGTGGCAGGTTATTGCGCTATCGATGAAATTGGTGAAAAAATGAAAAAAGAATTTGGTAAAAAAAAGATTTTTTTTACTGGGGATTGCAATAATCTAGCTGAAACTGTTAATGCTACGCTAAAATTATCGGGTATGAACGTATTTGATTTAGTTCCAGAGTCAATTCCAATTCAAGAGGCAATGGCTCTCCTTGAAGCCGCTAAAAAACATGGTAGTAAAGCATTAATGCCTTTGTAATAAAATAAAAAAGTTTTTAAAATCAATTTTTAAAATGAATTCATAGAGATTTTATAAAAAAAATTATAAAAAAGCATACACTATTACTTTAATTGTAGTGACTGAACTTAGATCTTTATATTCCGAGATAAAAAGCTTTTTATCAATTCCTGATGATAGATTTGATCTGGAGGAAGTTGTAAACTATACTTTTAAATCGGAATCGGAGGATATAAAATCAAAAGTCTTAGGTAAAACATTTAATTTTATAACTAATTTTGCTATGTTTAAAGAAATAAAACCCTTTATGAATTCTGTTTTTATTTGTATAAAAAAAACTTTAGAAATAAAGGCTGAAAATTTAGAAGACTACGACGAGTTATTAATAAAAAATTCACTTATGAGATTTGTTCAGGAATATATTACCTATTCTAATCTATCACAAAAAGAAGAAATCCTTAATTTTCTTTCCCGTTCCTTAGAGAAATTACAGCTTCAGCCTTTAATTATTAATCTCGGATTATTACTTAAACCAATGTATTCAGATGAAGACTATCTCAGCAAAATTAAGGATTATGAGGAAATAGAGGTTTCTTATATCTTAAACGATGAAAATGAAATTAAAATAAAGAAAGAGATTGATAATTGGCTTGAAATTCAAGAACTTAGCTTAGATAGTCAAGACACTTTAAAATTACAGTTAAAAGAAACTTATGATCAACTGGTTGGTGAGTATAATTTATCAAAGGAGTCAGAATCGTATAAGAAATTAATGAAAGAAGTTGAAGAAATGCTGGCAATGCGACTTACTGTTTTGAGTTTAATGGATTCTATAGATGAATCATTTGAACCTCTTCCAATAAATAAATAAGAGTTTTGAAAGCAATATTGGTTCATTTTAATTTTTTTATAAAATTAATTTTCAATAAGAAAATTATAATAATCAAGGTCTTATAATTATAACTAAGGACCTTCTTTTTTTATAAGAGTGAATTTTATGGAAGAAAATGAAAAACCATTAGATCCAGAAGACGTCAAAAAACAGAAAAAAATTATTGAAGATCTATTCAAACAAGAAAAGGAGGAGAGAGAAAAATATTTAAAAAAAACTGAAGAACGAAGAAAGAAATCTTTCGAAGAAAGTAAAACACAAATAGAAAAATCTATTGGCGAAAAAGCTTTTATGATTGATAAAAAAAGAGAAAAGGATCTTCAACGTATAGGAATAAAACCAGACATTGAAAAATCTGCCGAGATAATCAGCAAATCAATTGGAGAAAAAGCATATATGATCGACAAAAAAAGAGAAAAAGAAATTCAACTTAAAGAATTGAAACCCAGAATAGAAAGCACCGCTGAGGCTATAAGTAAATCTGTCAGCGAAAAAGCTTTTATGATCGAAAAACAGAGGGAAAGAGACGCTCAACTTAAAGGTTTGAAACCAAACATAGCAAAATCAATGGAAGCAATTAGCAAATCTGTCGACAAAAAAGCCTTTATGATTGAAAAGAAGAAAGAGAGAAATGCTCAACGCAAGGAATTAAAATCGGACATGGAAAAATCTGCCGAAGCAATAAGTAAATCAATCGAAGAAAAAGCTTATATGATTGAAAAGAAAAGAGACAAAGACATTCAACTTAAAGAATTGAAGCCCAGAATAGTAAGTACCGCTGAAGCAATTAGAAAATCTGTCGGAGAAAAAGCTTTTATGATCGAAAAACAGAGGGAAAAAAGTATTCAACTTAAGAAATTAAAACCTGAAATTGAGAAATCTGCCGAGGCGATTAACAAAATTATCGGCGAAAAAGCCTTTATGATCGAGAAACAAAAAGAACGAGATACTCTACGCAAAGTATTAAAACCGGACATGGAAAAATCTGCCAAAGCAATAAGTAAATCAATCGAAGAAAAAGCTCACATGATTGAAAAGAAAAGAGAAAAAGATATTCAACTTAAAGAATTGAAACCAAGAATAGAGAGCACTGCTGAAGCCATAAGTAAGTCTGTCAGTGAAAAAGCATTCATGATTGACAAAAAAAGAGAGAGGGACACTGAACTTAAAGAGTTAAAACCTGATATGGAAACTTCAGCTAAAGCTATAACTCATTCAGTTGGGGAAAAAGCCTTTAGAATAGATAAACAACGTGAATTGGACGAAAAACGGCAAAGTTTGAAAGCTGATGTAAAAGCAATAGGTGAAAAACTCGAATCCGAGATTGAAAAAATTGAACAAAAAAAAATCGGACGTGAACCAGATGAACGCGAAACAACTAAAACTGACTTAGAAAAATGGTTAGATCAACTAAAAAAACACAGAAAGAGTTAACGCTTTTTTTTAAATATTTTTATTGAACGAGACTAAGGAGTTCAAATTTAGGTATTTTAATCGGGTTTTATAATCTAAAATTTTAGGTTCAATGAAACCTTTGAATTCATTTATCTCATGTTCAAATCTATAATAAAAATCTTTCATAATTTCGTGAATGATCTGTCTTTCAGTTTGGAGATTGGTTTTTTTAGAAATTGCGATACAAATTAATCGCCCTCTCTTCTCATAAATGATTCGCGTTTTTTTAAAATTTATTTCTTGAATTTCTTCGTCTTTATTGCTTTTAATTTCTCTAATAAACATGTTTATTGCGTTCAAAAAACTGCCAATTAAATCGTCGTAATTTTTAGATATTCCGGGAGAGTTATCTGAATATCTATTACTTAAAAGTAAAGCACCTGTCACACTATCTACGAAATAAATCGCGTGAAATCTATTATCGTTGAATTCTAATTGTTTATGTTTAAATCCAAAGTTTTCCATATAATCGTTTTTCCATCTTAAAGACATAATCTATCGATCTTAGATATTAATATAGTTATTTTTTTAGCTTTTCTTTGTAAAATCTCTTTCTTTAAAAGAAAAAAAAACAGTTTTTATAAAAAATACATACGTTATCTCGGTGATATGATGTTTTTTTCTTCAATAAAAAAATAAGTAACAATTAAAAAATTATAAAAATTAAATATTTTATTCAACAAATTTGTTTAATACATTATAATAAGTATTGATTAATATGGGAATTGAAAGCGATAAAAGCAAAGAAAAGAATAGAATTTCTTTAGGTTTGATAATAAATAGAGACCAATTAAGGAATTCTATTTTTCCTAAAGAAGTTTTAAAAGAAATTTCAGAAACTCCTTATTATTTATTGATTTTCATTTCTCGAGAAGATGTGGTTAAAACAAGCTGTTTTCCTACGAAAACAAGTAATATTAAAAAAGTTCTAATAAAATTAACTGAATTTTCACCAGATCTAGTGAAAGGGATATCTAGCGTGTTAAGAGAACTAGATTTAAGTAAAGATATTTTACATACAACCGGTCTCTGCTACGAAATGGAAAAGTGTTTTTATGAGACTTATATTATTGCAGAAGATTTAGACGCTACTAAAATTCTGTCTATTAAAGAAAAATTCAAGGCAATCATGAAGGTGATTGAAGTCGATATCGAAGATATTCCAATTTATAATAAAAAAGGTTAGAAATAATTAAATTTGGTAATTATGAGTAATAAAGAAATACCCCCTCCTCCAGTATTACCTCCTAAATACGAGAAAATTGGAGAGAATTTTTGTCTATTCCATAAAGGAGATTTGAAAGGAGATATTTATCAATGCACAGCTTGTAAAACAAAATATTGTTTAGAGTGTGCGAAAAAAGCAAAGGAAGAAGGAAAAAAATGCGTGAAATGCAAGAAACTGATCTTCTTATAAATTTAGTACTCAATTTTATTCGCTTTCTTTTTTAATTGCCGAAAGAGATCTCCACGTTTTCCAAAACACCAGCCACATGATTATAAAAATAAATAATGCTGTTGCAAAAACATAGCCTCCTATAAACAAATCAACAAAAATCATAAATGGAATTCCTGCCATAGAATATCCAAACATAAATCCATAACCCCAATACCTGTTTTTATAAGCAACAATTATTCCTGGAATGCTTGAAATAAGAATAATAGATAAAAAAGCCCAAACTTCCATGAACGCAAAAATCAATAACATATTCAACCAAGAAATAATTGATCCAATAAAAAAGAATACAACTGTGCCAACATCGAATTTAAATTCGGGCTCAATCCTTCCTAAGGGGCTTTTTTCTTTTTCCTCTTTCTTGTCTACCATAAAAGCCTATATAATTATATTATTTTAATTTTCCAATCAGCAAATAGCCAAAGAAGCATTTAACAATTTTGTAAAATACCACTCTATTAATTTAAATATTACTGTTAAATTTTTATTATAATTATTTTATATAATGGAAAGTATATATTATCTTAAGATAAAAATTTAAATTTCATTTACAACTCAAAATACAATTAGTAAAATCTAACCTATATAAAAACTTTAAAAAAATGACTCCTGCCGCACCCTGGATTTTTGTCTTTTGGTTAGCGTATTTTAGTACGCTATGATTTTGCCCTCCTCCCCCTATTTAATTTCTGACCTTCTCTTTAGGTCTGGCTGGCAGGAGTCTCTTTTTCTTTAATATCTTGATCAAGATTAAATAATAAATAAAAAAAGAGTTTAGGGATTTCTCTATGTAATAATTTCGTATGATGATTCCTTAAATGGATATTTAAAAATAATATTCTTAAGATTATTTTTACTCTTAAAACATTTTTATAACAAGTTATTTTATTTAATCAAATAATTATTTATACAAAATAAATAGTTAATAAATGAAAATTTGATTTTTATGACAGAGTATGAGATTGTACGGGAAACTATGTCTTTGTGCCCAGAATGCTTAACGCAAATACCAGCGCAATTTTATGTAGATCCTACAAATAATTATGTAATGCTTCGAAAAACTTGTGAAGATCATGGCGAGTTCAAGGATAAAATCTCCATCAATGCTGACGATTACAAGTGGAGCATGAAATTTACAGAAGAAATCGGTTCGACAAAAGGCGATAAAATTTCAACGAAACCTTGTGAAGTATCTTCAGGAATTAGGGAAGATGCGAAAGGATGTCCCTATGATTGTGGCATTTGTAAGAATCATCTAAGTGCTCCTTGTATATGTTTAATAGATATCACTAATAGGTGTAATCTGGCATGCCCTATCTGTTTCGCGAATGCGAGTGCGAAAGGTTATGTTGTTGAGCCTAGTTTCGACGATATCATACAAATTATGGAACATTTTAGATCTATGAAACCAACTCCAGCAGTTTTGCTTCAATTTGCTGGCGGAGAACCAACGCTTCGAGACGATCTCCCAGAAATGATTCGAGTAGGTAAAGAGATGGGATTTCTTGATATTATGGTCTCAACAAATGGGATAAGAATTGCTAAATCAATTGAATATCTTCAAGAAATGAAAGATGCTGGACTCGATACTATATATTTACAGTTTGATGCAACCGACGCTCCTGAGGTTTGGAAAAAAGTAAGAGGAGTTAATCTTTGGCCCATCAAAAAGAGAGCTGTTGATAATATTCGAAAAGTAGGCGGAATTACTCTTATGTTAGTCCCTGTTATAGCTAAAGGTGTAAACGACAGTCAAGTTGGCCCAATTATGGAATTTGCCAAAGAATATAAAGACATATGTGGGGGTGTGGTTTTCCAACCAGTTTCTCTATGTGGTCGTATAAGTTTCGAAGAATTAATGGATTTAAGATACACAACTTCCGACCTAAAAGTAGATATTAATAAAGCAACAAATAATATGATTACAAAATTTTATCCTCTCGCAACAACTGCCAAATTCACGGGATTATTAGCATGGTTTGATGATGCTCCGAATTGGTCAACTACAAGCCATCACGACTGTGGTTTTGCCACTATAGGGATCATAAACAAAAATAATGAGTGGGAACCCATTGAACATTATGTAGATGTAGAAGGATTACTTAGATGGTCTAACAAAGTCTACGACATGGTCCAATCGAGGGAAGTGCCAAAACCTACCGGTCTTTTAGGAAACATTAATTTAGCGGATTATGGTAGCCTTGCAGCTACAGTTGGAAAATTTATCGATGATATGACCAATATTGGCTATAGGCAAATGATGAAGGCCTATTTCTTTGCTGGTATGTTTAAATATGTAAAAATTAAAAAAGTGTTAGATAGCAAATTTTTTCAATCATTAGGCAAACTAGTAATTGCTCCAAACATGAGAACAGCTGGCAACTTTTTACTTACTGGCAATATGCTTGTTAGTGCAATGCATTTTCAAGACGCTTATAATTTTGACCTTAATAGGATAAAGTCCTGTCTTGTACACTATGGAATAATTGACCCAGATGACCCAACCAAAGTTTTGGAAGTGCCCTTTTGTGCTATGAATACCTTGCATAGGGAGCGCTTGGAACTTGCTCATGTGAAAAAGGGTGCCGAAGCCGAGAAACCAGAAATAATAACTGAGAAAATTTCAGAATATGTAGAGTCTATTGAAAAGTAATTTTATTTTTTTAAATTTTTTATCAACTATATTTTTTCTTTTGAAAAAAGACTGTTTTTAGTCTGTTTAATGTGTGTCTAAAAAGATATAGTTATGAGCAATTTTCCTTTTGTCTTTTCCGGCAAGTATATGAATATGTTTAATGGTTTTGAGTGATTCTTGACTAAAATAATCTAATGGGATATATAAAATTTCTCTATTTTTAACTCCTGCCATAGAATAGAAGTATTTCCTTGGTGTTTCTTCCCCAACATATATTATATATCTTTCTTTCGAATATAGGATGGCTGCCTTCAAAAGCCTTTCAGCTTTATTAAGAGTATCGCGATACTCATAATCCATATACGATCTAAAGACCTCTTTTAATCTCGGAGGAGGAAAAATAGATAAAATCCCTCCTATCTCTACATGAGAGATTCCTGGTCCAATTAAATAGTCTCCTGGAAGTGTTGAGTAGAAGGCCATATCGCTTTCTCTATCATGTTCCGCCCACCAGGTTAATCTATAAGGGTATTTCTCCACATCTTCATCATCCTGATCGAAAATGACAACAAGAGTATCAATTTTTCCTTGAATTTGTTGTTCGTTTCGCACATAAATTTTTTTCTTAAAAGCCCAATTTCTAATTGTTTCTTTAATTGCGATGCCATCCATTAGACTCGATTTGAATTCTTCTATTTTAATTCGCTGATTTTTAAGGTTCTTAAGCGCTCTCTTACGAATATAAGCGAAATAATCCTCCTCAATTATATCCTCTGGAGGCCACGAAACGGTATTCCATTTACCTTCTTCCCATTCATCTCTCCATTGTCCTTCATATTCTTCTTCAGGTCGTTTGTTTAGAGGAACCTCTCGCTCTTTACCATAGTCATAAGGATGGCGTCTTCTCAATTTTATATATCGTCCACTAGGATCGTATCCCCCTTCTAAGCTTAATTTCATCGTTTCATATTTATTGCTTTCATCATCATAAGGATATTTAGTTGCTTTTTTTAATACTTTCCAAGCGTAATCGTCATCAACGATATTTTTAGAAGAAATTAATAAATGTGCAAGGTTAGGCAATAATCTTTGTTCTGCTAATGATAAATTCCTTGAATATTGAAACAATGTTTTTAATTTGTGAAGATCAACAAATTCTTTAAATTCTTCCTCGTAATCATATTTCGCTTTTAAAAATATCTTTCTAATATGATCAATTTTATTATAAGATTCAAGAATCGTATATAATTCATTTGGAGATTCAAGTTCTTCTAAGACTTCCTTTGAATATTTTTCTTTGAATTTTAACCATTTGTAGGTATTATAAGGTAATTCTCTTAAAAGGAATCGAGCGTCCTTATTTTTCACATTATAGATTTTAACAAATTTATAAGGGATTAAATCTAATTCTACATCCTGAATTTTTTCGGGATTCTCTAAATAATATTTA
This sequence comes from Candidatus Hodarchaeota archaeon, assembly GCA_048887225.1. Classification (GTDB taxonomy): domain Archaea; phylum Asgardarchaeota; class Lokiarchaeia; order Sigyniarchaeales; family SOKP01; genus LW40-45. The sequence goes on along the minus strand of JBHLJY010000007.1, from coordinate 105,820 downwards.
ATATTTTCCCAATGAGCCATACCTACAATAAACAAGATTCTATGATATAAAGGCATCATTTTTAAAAGATGCGATGCCATATATCTCTCGCGAAGTACATCCTTCTCTAAAAAGTCATATTTTTGCTCTCGATTTTCTTGGTTTTTTAAATAATCCTCTAAACTTAATTTATCTCTTAATTCTATTTTTTTGGTCATAAATTCTTTTCTAAAATATTTTGAAATTTTTTGGTAAAATAAGGGCAGTCCTATTTCATTTAAAGAATGATCATCTGGTAGTCTAAAGCTGGTTGGCAAATAATCTGTTATAGATAAATCAATAAACTCAATTGGAACACCAAATTCTAATCCGATCTTTATCCCTTCTATAATTGAATCTCCTGGATCAATAGGTACAAAATTCATTTTTTTTGGACTGAGTGTATCTGTGTACGCAATTAAAGATAAAAACGGTAATCTTTCTATTCCTTCTATTACTTCGTTTCTTATATTGTCTGGTAATTCAACTGCGATTACATCTGGAAATACCAAAAAATATGCTGTACGAACTAATTTAGAAAATTCTATTCTCGAATGAAAAGATGGAATGACGTAAATGTTTTTATACTTAAGATATGGAGTTTTATTCATTCAGAATTGTTCCTATAGGTTTATATTATATTTCTAAGCTCAAAGATTAAGTTATCATGTTTTAGAGTTATTACAATAATAAAAATGTTTAAATTAAAATTAAAATAAAAAAAAAAGATTAAAGTATTTCACTTCCACAACTTGGACAAAATCTTGCTCCTTGAGTAATAGCACTTCCACATTCTGGACAAAAATTCGCTGATGGAGCTTCTACAGGAGTAGGCATTGGCGCTAAAGGCTGAGGTACTGGCTGAACTGGAGCTCCTATTAAATCTTTTAAGGAAGCCAATTTGAAATATCCTATTATCCTTAAAATATCTCCAATAGATGAAAGAAATATTGTCATGTCAAGAATAGTTGCAATTTTACACATTTTAGCTCCCGTTTTTCCATTACCACTGATATTTGGGGGAAATAGTTGATAATTTGTTTCAAAAAAAGTAGCTAAACCTCCCCATGCCATAAATCTTAATATCGATCCTATGATTATAAGGGCTACACCTATAAGTGCCGTTATTATAAAAGGGATCACTGTTGCGAGAGGTTCTCCACCATATATAAGTATCAATATGAATAAAATTCCAATTCCAAATAATTGGTTCCCAATGAATCTTATAATAGTCCCCCATAAAAATCTAGGAGAAAATGATAGTAAATCTTTATTATTAAGTGTTCTACCAGCTCTCTTAATATTCCCTAGCAATAATAGGAAATAGATTATAATAATTATACTTATTATAATACTAATAATTGTTACATTTATAAACCATCCTACTATGCCCAATATGAAACCTACAAGCGTCATTATCGCTAATATTTTCATTCTTCTCCCAAAATTCGACAATTCCCTATTTACATTTTCATTCGACATTTCTTATTATCACGTCTTATTTTTAGTTGTGTTATATTTTGTAATTTAATTTTTAAATCTTTTTTAGTCCAATGATTATAAAATATTAAAAATTTATTTAAAATAGGAGACGATCTGAAAATTCTTCTTTTTGCTTTTCTAAAAATTCCTCATATTCATCGGGACAATATCTTTTCGAACTTTCTTCTAAAATGTGTGCAATAGAACTTTTGAATTCTTTTTTATTTAAAGTAATTTTATCTTTTCCGTTTAAAGACCGAGTTTTAACGTAATACCTTACAATATTTATGCCTTCTCTTACCGTAAATGGCTCATCGTGAATATGTGCATTCTGGAGAAAATCTACACAATATTCCAAAATTTTATCTGAAGCAAACGGTAAATTATATTTTAAAATTTTTAATTCGTCAACTCTATTGGGAAAATCGATATAAACTTTAGGTTGTAGACGAGATTGAATATATTCTGGGACTTCATAGGTGCTACTGTCGCTATTCATAGTAACACATAAGCGAAAATCGGGATGAGCATAAATTCTTATACCTGCTATTATCGAGTCCACGTAACGTCGCTTGTCCATCAATGGAGCTAAAGAGGCCCAGCTTTTCTCGCTCATACGATTCCCTTCGTCCAAAAGACATACACCTCCTTTAATCATAGCAGACACTAACGAACTAGCAACATAAGCAATTTTATTATCAGAGGAAATAACCGGGCTAATTAAAAGATCCTCTGGTCTGGTGTCCATTGTACACTGAAATATATAAACATACTTATTTAACAATTTACCAGTAGCATATGCAAGCGTTGTTTTTCCCACTCCAGGTTTTCCTAATATTCTAGGATTTAGTGGGAGATCCTCTTTCTCATCAACAACCATCCATGCCGCTTTTAATTCATTAATTATATCTTCATTACCAACCCACGCCATATCAACTTCAGCAGGCTCGGTTAACTTCAATTCAACGCCAGAAATCGTGACCTTTTCGCTCATAATTAAAATATTACAAATTCATTGATTGTTAAATTATATAAAAATCAGAATAATTAATTTTTTACTCTTAGAAAAAAATAGTAATAACAATTCATGTCATTATAAAAAACCAAATCTATAAATAAAAGTAAAATTATAAAAAAAATATAAAAAACATTGGATTTAAAGAATTTTATAGTAATTTTAAGTATTCCTTGAATATAAACGCTAAAAAATCTGATAGATCTTTCTAAAAAAATGAAAAGTATCGAAACAAATATCGGTAGGGTTATTGTTGCGAGAGTAATGGCTGATGAGGATTTAATTGATGCTATAAAAGAAATTGTTAAAAAATATAATATTAAAGCCGGATTAATCAACGTTATTGGAGCTTTTAAAAAATTCACAATCGGATATTTTAATATTAAGGAAAAAAAATATAATTTTAAAACTTTTGAAGAAAATGTTGAATTAATTTCTTGCATGGGAAATATTTCTTATAAGGATGGAGAACCAATAATACATATCCATGTATCAGTTGGTAGAGAGGATTATAATATTATTGGGGGTCATTTAAGTACACCATCAATCGTTTCCATTACTGGAGAAGTTTATATTTATGAAATTGGTCAAAAATTAAATCGTGCTGTTGATCCACAATTTGGATTATCTCTTTTAGATCTTTAAATAAAGAAAAAAGGAAGATAAAATGTCAGACTACGTATTAAAACTTGCAGTATTAGGAGACACTGGAGTTGGGAAAACATCATTAGTAAACCAATTTGTAGAGGAAAGGTTTAAAGAAGATTACAAAGCAACTATGGGCGTGAATTTAATCATGAAAACCATCAAATTAGAGCAAATTAATTCCAATGCTCGTTTAATTCTCTGGGATATTGCTGGACAAGAACAATATGAAAAAACTAGGGGTGCATATTATGAAGGATGCGCAGGAGCGTTATTAGTTTACGATATTACTAGATATTCTTCCTTTGAAAATGTTGAGTATAAGTGGCTTACAGATTATAAAAACCATGTCGAAAAAGAGGGATCATATATTTTAATTGGAAACAAAGCCGATTTAGAAGAGCAAAGATATGTTTTTAAAGATGATGCTCATAACATGGCGGAGCGAATTAAAGCAATTGAATTCATAGAAACAAGTGCCAAAACTGGAAAAAACGTTGAAAAAGCGTTTTTAAATTTAGCCTATAACATTTTAAGTAATTATGGAGTGAAAATTTAAATGGGATTAAATTTTGTTGATTGCAATATTAATAATTGGTGAACTTTAATAGTAGGCGAATATAAAGAGGAAGTAAAAAACAAGGTTGTTACGGCTCTATTGCAAGCTTATTTAGATATTCTTGATTACGATGGAATGAAATCTGTGTTAAGAGAAGCTGATATGTTAAAGATAAAAGATAACAAAAATGTAGATCCAAACGATACGATAGATTTTTTATCTTTTAAGAAAATCATCAAAGCTCAAGAATTATTGTTATACGGATGTTACAGACTTCAATATGAAGTCGGTAAAAAATTTGCTTTTTATCTTTTTCCCTGGGGAAAACCTTTTGAAGAAATAATTCAAGAAATTAACGTATTAATTAAAACAAATTGGGCCGTTCGAATAATAGATCAAGGAAAAAATTCTGTTACAGTTGAAATTCAAAATTGTATTTTTTGCAGTGAGGTTGGAGTTCCATGCAATTTATTCACTGGTTTTCTCGTCACTTCTTTAAAAAAAGCGATACCAGACAATAGAAGAGTTATTTATACAAATGAAGATGAAAAGATACCAGATCTTACTCATAAACCATATATTTTGAAATTAATATGGAAAAAATAAATAAAGAATAAAAAAAATATAATAATTACAAGGATAGAGATATTAAAAATGTCGGAAGAAGTTAAAGAATTCGTGTTCAAAATAGTGGTTTTGGGAGATGCAGCTGTAGGTAAAACATCTCTAATTAACCAGTATATAGAACATTCGTTTCAGGAAGATTATAAACCTACGCTTGGGGCGAACATAATTAGAAAGGATATGCATTTGGAAAAAATTAATGCTAATGTTCGCCTTATAATGTGGGACCTTGCTGGACAAGAAAAATATAATGTAATTCGCTCAATGTATTTCCAAGGATGCGTTGGAGCGTTATTAGTTTATGACATAACTAGACGTGCTACTTTTGAGACAATTAATTCTAAATGGTTGCGGGATTTCAATAAATATGTTAAAAAAGAAGGGACTTATATTTTAATTGGAAACAAGACTGATTTATCGGAACAGCGAGTAGTGTCAACAGAGGAGGGTAGTAGTTTTGGGAGCGAAATTAATGCGAGTGATTTCATAGAAACTTCCGCAAAATATGGCGAGAATGTAGAAAAGGCTTTTGAAAATCTGGTCCATAATATTTTAAACAAATTGGGTAAAAAGGCTTAGTTAAATTTTGTAATTTGACTAATAACTCTTTTTATATATTTATTCTTTAAAGACAAAATTATTTAAAAATAATTAAGTCAGTGATATATATTATGAAAGACCTATCTCAAAGAGTAATTGCAGCTCCAAAATCCAAGATTAGGGAACTATTTGATCTTGCGGCTGGGCGCTCTGATGTTATTAGCCTTGGTATTGGTCAACCTGATTTTCCCACACCTCAGCCAGCAATACAAGGTAATATTGAAGCGCTAAAAAAAAACATCACGATGTATGCTCCAACGAGAGGAATTCCAAAGCTATTAGAACTGCTTGAAAAGAAGTTAGAAAAAAATAATAATATTAAAATAAATTGGAAAGAAAATATTATCTTATGTAATGGGGGCTCAAACGCCATTACTCTTACGTTTGCATCGATATTTAATCCCGGTGACGAGTTAATTCTTTCATCACCTAATTTCGTGTCGTATTTCTATTGCAGTTCTTTTTTTGGTGTAAAAGTTGTTGAAATTGAGCGTAATTCAGACTTTAGTCTAAATATCGAGGAAATGAAAGCATCAATTTCTAATAAAACCAAGGCAATCCTTATTAATTCGCCGAATAATCCAACTGGTTATGTGTTAGAAAAAAGAGAATTAGAAGAGATCGTTGAGATGGTACTTGAACACGATTTATATTTGATAAGCGATGAGGTATATGAGAATTATATTTACGAGGATTTGGTGCATATTAGTCCGGCATCACTTAATGATATGTTTGAGAGAACAGTGACACTTAACGCAATGAGTAAACTGTACTCCGCTACGGGTTTTAGGCTGGGATATGTTGCAGCTAATAAAGAAATTATTGATCTAATGGAAAAATACCTCCAATATACAATTGCGGGTACAAATCACGCTGCTCAATATGGTTTTGTAGAAGCATTAAAAATGGATATTAGCTTTTTCGATGAGATTTTAAAGAGATTCGACGAAAGACGGCTTTTAGCATATAATAGATTAAAAGAGATTGGTTTTGATGTTCTTAAACCTCGTGGTGCATTTTATATTATGCCCTCTATAAAAAACTTTCAAATAGGCAGTCAAGAGTTTTCAAGAAAAATTATTAAGGAAAAAGGAGTAGCAATCGTTCCAGGAGATATTTTTGGTTCTTTCTCAGCTGATAAGTTAAGAATTTCTTATGCAATTGATGTTGGCAAACTTAGGGAAGCTATGGATAGAATCGAAAGTTTTGTGAAAGAATTATAGTTAATATAAAAAAGAAATTTATATGTAATCTACTTCAAATGGCGTCTTCGGGAGGACTTCAGCACCCTTATTCGTTAAAAATGTTGGTGATTCTAACCTCAATCCTCCTAGCCCTGGTTTATTAAAAACGACTGCAGCAATTTCTACCATATTCTCTTCAAACACCATGGGTCCCCATTCTTTCCCAGGTACTACAACTGGCCATGATTCGTTTCCTATACAACCTATTCCATGCCCTAGCCCGAAAAATAAATCATTCCCAAATCCTGCTTTATCGGCCACTTTTCGCACTTCATTATAACATTCCTCAAAAGTATTACCAACAACCATATTATCTATGAGAGTATAACATAATTGTTCGTATATATTGTTAAAGGTCTTTAATCCAGGATGACACTTTCCAAGAACATAATTATGACTAAGATCACCGAGATAGCAGCCAATTTCACTGTGTAAGTCTACTAATAATGACTCACCTTCTTTAACTTGCTTATTTGTAGCAGGTGTACATCCATTAAATGTCCAACTTGCTCTATATCCTGATCCAATCTCTTGATTTCCAGTGAAAGTCCATTCGTAATTACTTCCAGCTTTCCTCATCGCTAATGTACCAATACCAGCAATTTCATTTTCTGTGAAAACTTTCCCAGATGGTCGTTCACTCAAAGCTTTTTTCACGGCCTTTTGACCTATATCTGTTATTTCACTTGCTTTACGTAGCATAGCTATTTCTTCAGGTTCTTTAATTAATTGAATCCGCTCTGTTTTATCGTTAAAATCAATCAATTCACATCCAGGGAATACTTTTCTAAGAAGTTCTGCCTCTGAATAAGAAAGCATTTGTCCCGTAACACAAATATCTAACCCGAGTTCAACACCAATTCGAGGTGGAGTTCCTTTTGGTTTGAATAGACCGGATTTTTTGGCAGCAGATTGTATTTTTTTCTCCCAATAAAAACCTTTCATTGGCCCCCAGCCCTGGGTTTCAATCTTCCCCTCGGCCTTGATTCGTTCTACATCTAAAAGTACAGTGAATAATATTGGCTCACCCACCCCCTCCTTGGGTAGGAAAATTACACTTTTCCATGGAACGAAACAACCAGAAAGGTAAGTAATGGATTTAATACGAGTCAAAACGCAGAAATCAAGGTTAAGTTCTTCCATAGCGGCTTGATATTTTTTTACGTGACCTTCCCAATCAATCTTTACTTCACTCACAGAAAGTAACTCTAAAATTTTTTTAATTACTCTAACTTTGATGATGTTTTATATAAACATTTTCTATGGTGAAGATTTTAAAATAAACCTTCAAAAGTGTTAAAAAAATGAAGAATTATTATTAATACATAATTTAAATTCAATTTATTTATAAAGATCTGCGGATGTATCTCTTATATTACGAGATTCAGTTATTTGTTTAGCCAACTGTTCGTGCCTTTCAACAACTTCTTTAGATAATGTCGATTTAATTTTTTCCATTGCTTTTTCAAAATGTTTCCATTCGATTTTTTCTAAATCTGTCATTTTTTCTCTAATAGCATTCATCCCCGCCTCACGGCATAAATTTTCTAAATCGGCTCCGCTATAACCCTCAGTAATTTGAGCAATTTTTTTCAAGGAAATATCTTTAGTTAATGGCATATTTTTAGTATGAACTTTTAAGATTTTAATCCTTGCATCATAATCAGGTGCAGTCACAAATAATAATCTATCAAACCTTCCCGGCCTTAATAACGCTGGATCTACTAAATCAGGTCTATTCGTACTTGCTATAACCACAATCCCTTTTCTATTTTCGATACCATCCATTTCAACAAGAATTTGATTGACTATCGAATCATAAATATGTGTTCCTTGATATTCACCTCTATCAGAACTAATTGCATCAATTTCATCGAAATAAACTATAGAAGGTGCTGCCTGTCGAGCTTTTCTAAAGATTTCTCTTACAGATCTTTCGCTTTCTCCTACCCATTTAGAAAAAATTTCAGGTCCTTTTACAGTAATAAAATTAGATTTAGTTTCTGTTGCAACTGCTTTTGCTAATAATGTTTTTCCGCACCCTGGTGGACCAAATAATAATATTCCATTGAGAGGGCGTATCCCCGCTTTCTTGAATAATTTTGGATACATTAATGGCCATTCAACAGCTTCTTTCAACTCCTGTTTTATCTCCGTTAACCCCCCAATATCTTCCCAAAGCACGTTAGGGATCTCAATCATAACTTCCCGCATTGCTGATGGCTCTATCATATTGATAGCTTGCACAAAATCTTCGTCTTTAATTTTTAATTCTTGAATTATTTCACTAGGTATGGGCTCATCTAAATTTATTTTAGGCAAAATCCTTCTTAATGAAAGCATAGCTGCTTCTCTACTTATTGCCATAATATCAGCGCCTACAAAACCATGAGTTATTTCTGAATAATGGTCAAGGTCTACATCTGGCTCAATAGGCATACCCCTAGTGTGGATTTGAAATATCTCTTTTCTACCTTTCACATTAGGTACCCCAAATTCAATTTCACGGTCAAATCTACCTGGTCGTCTTAATGCTTGATCAAGTGAATTTATTCTATTAGTAGCTCCAACGCAAATTACTTCTCCTCTCGCTCTTAGTCCATCCAGTAAAGAAAGCAGCTGAGAAACAACACGCCTTTCAACTTCTCCAGTGACATCTTGTCTTTTTGGCGCGATAGAATCAATTTCATCTATAAAAATTATTGATGGAGCATTATCTTCAGCTTCTGTAAAAATATCTCGAAGTCTCCCTTCGCTTGCCCCATAAAATTTACTCATAATTTCTGGACCGTTGATGGTTATGAAATAAGCGTTTGATTCTTGAGATACAGCTTTAGCTAATAAAGTTTTTCCCGTTCCAGATGGTCCATAGAAAAGAACTCCCTTAGGAGGATCAATATTTAGCCTGTGAAAAAGTTCTGGATGCTTTAAAGGCAATTCGACCATCTCTCTTATCCTCTGAATTTCATCACTTAAACCCCCTACATCATCGTAGGTTACAATTTCTCCTGAGACATTTAATACAGCAACCCGTTTGTTTACTTTTATTTTGCTATTACGCGTAATTCGAACTACTTTACCCGAAGGTCTAGTATTTTCTACAATAAGCCTTAAAGTTCCTAATGTAGGACGCCTTCCTCCACCTTTGAAAAAAGGAAACATTTTCATGATTTCGGCCATAGGATTATCAGGATCATCCCTTTGCACGAATGCTCCTAATACATCAACAATATCTCCGATTACCACAGGTTTATCAATCAATTTACCCTTTATTGCTTCAGCTTGTCTTTTCATATCAATATTTGGTCTCGTGGGAGTCAAAACGATCTCTTCTGCAGCAAAAACTTCTGCTAATTGTATGGTAACATACTCTCCGATAGTGGCACCTGCGTTTAGCCTTTGAATCCCATCTATCCTAATAATACCTTTACCTTTATCAGCTACACTGGCCACAACTATTCCTGTGGTCTTTTTTTTACCTCTAATTTCAATTATATCACCTGTAGATAAACCTAACTGGTTGATAGCATCTTGGTCCACATAACATAAACTGCGCCCGCTACGATTTTTTTCTAATCTTTCTATTCTTAATTTTATTGCCTTTTTTTCTTGTGTCATTTTCGATTTTGATTGAAATTTGATGTACTAATATATAAAATATTTTAATCCAAGTATTTAAAGGAATTAATGGTTTATTTTCTTTTTCTTTATTTTTAATAACATTCTACTCAAAGAATTCTTAGGAAATTTTAATGTTTAAACTCTTCTCTAAATATTGCTTAAAAGTTTTTATAATATCAGATTCACTTAAAACTGTATTTGCTCTCTTTTTCACATACATTTTTCGATATTTTATAATTTTATTCTTTAAAGAGCGATATTTAGGAGTTCTTAATAAATCTCCAACTATCTTTCTCGTTATTCTATCTAATTTTTCATTATCCAGACTTAAACTTTGCTGAACAATTTCTTTTTTTTCTGTTCTAATTTTCAAGAGTTTTAAGTTTTGAATAAAGGTATTAATCAATTTTTCAATTGATTGATTTAAATCTTTCAATTTAGAGAGATCGTAATTTGCTATAGGAATATCCCAATTATATTTACCAAATTCGTCAAATTTTTGACTTATATTAAGAATCACGCTGTTTGGAATTGGTTTACCTCTCTCTTCATTCCATTTTATGCAAATTTCAAGTGGTGTCGATATATGAATTATGAAATATTTCAGACCCAAATTTTCAGCAATTTCTTTCAAATCGTGTCTCATACTGGTGTAATAATTTAAATCATCGTTAATAACGATGAAACCTGAATCCAGTTCCTTTTTTACAGATTCTAAGTTTTTGTTTCGAACTATTTGTTCTTTATTATAATCAAATTCACCTGGAACTATATTCTCCCTAATCTTATCTGGATCTATAATTTTTACCTTCAAATTATTAAATCTTTTCTCTAATAATTCTCTCAACTTATTAGCAAAATTAGATTTACCCGATGCTGGTAACCCAGCTAAACAAATCAAAAAGTTATCTTTTTCCAACGATTAAATCAGCTATAAATGAAGTTCTTAATTAATTCTGATTTCTTTTGCCTTGAAAAAGACTTAATTTCTAATTCACGTCTCATAGCTTCTTTTCTATTTGTATAGGTTTCAAAATACTTTAATTCAACTTTTTTTTTACCTCGACAATATTTAGCCCCAGTCCCATTTCGATGTTGATTCCATCTTCTAAATAAATCATTAGTATATCCAGTATAATAGCCTTTTTTACCGTTATTAGTTACTGTTTCTAAGATATAGACGTAATAAACAGACATAAAGAATCCTCTATTTAAGAAATCGAATTTGTCATATATATTTTTTTAGATAATCTTACTTAATGAACTATTTTTCTTAAAAAATTTCAAATAAAAATATAAAGAAAATACAATACGATTATTATTAAGTCATAAAAGTTTATTTTTAAAATTATATATTAAATTTATTGGTGAAAGATAATACCTAAAGGAATCTTCCTAATAAAGTGGGATGAGGTAATTGGTGGAACAATTTATTTGAAGTTTCCAGGGGATCTCAATATTCCTGATAGCGTAGTACAACAAATTCAAATTTCTCATAATTTTACGGAATCGTATATCATAACGGAAGAGAAAGAATGGAATTCAGTTTCCTTTTATAATTCCAAAAAAGAAATAGTGATTGTTCTTGTATTAGACAAATTTGATGAAGGCAACGATTATCTAATCGTTCTTGAAGAATTCAACAAAGATCTTGATAAATATGAAAATGAAGAGGATTTAAAGGAACAATTAGAAAGGAGATTTAAATTCAGTTTAAATGTCTTTAGAACTAGAGATGAGGTCATTGCTAAATTAAGTAATGAGGTCGCAGATTTGAAGATGAGACTCTATGATTTAGAAAAAAGAATTGATAGAGTACTAAGTTCAAACCAATTAACTATTAAAAGCAGAATCTTATTCTTATTAGCTACGAATGATCAACTAAGTTATAACGATATTAAAAAACAAGTAAAAACTAGTGAGCGTTGGTTAGAGAGCGTTATAAAAAGTCTTCTTAAAGATAAAATAGTTGCTTACAATAGTACAAATAACACATATTTTATATTATACTAAAAAGCCTTTCCTTTCTATTTTTTAATAAGCACATTCTTAAGATGGCTATTCTTTTTTTTATTTATATGTGCTATAATCAAATCTTAAAAAAATAAAGATTTAAGAGGCTAAAATGAATCTTACTGAGGAAGAAAAAAAAGAAGTTATTAAGGTAATTGAATCTCAGATGCTAACCTTATTAGCTGGAAATGTCGTAAAAAATTTTGAAAAAGAATTTGCAAATTATATTGGTGTAAAACATGCTATTGGAGTTAATTCTGGAACTGCGGCCCTCCATATTGCTATTGCAGCATTGGGAATTGGACCTGGTGATGAAATAATTGTTCCTCCTTTTACTTTTATAGCTACGGCAAGCTCAATTTTGCAAAATAACGCAATTCCTATATTTGCTGATATAGACAACAAAACCTATACCTTAGATCCAGATTCAATAAGTAAACGGATAACAAATAAAACCAAGGCAATAATTCCTGTACATTTAGCTGGATTAACAGCTGATATGGACCCTCTTTTGGAAATTGCTAAAGAGAATAATTTGTATATTATTGAAGATGCATGTCAAGCACATGGAGCAAAATATAAAGGCAAAAAAGTAGGATCATTAGGAAATTTTAGTGCTTTTAGTTTTTATCCTTCTAAAAATATGACTACGGGAGAAGGGGGAATGATCACCACCAATAATGACAAATTAGCTGAGTTATGTAGATTAATCAGGCATCATGGTGAACCTTCTTGGTATGTTTATAATCGTTTAGGTTGGAATTATAGAATGACTGAAATTCAAGGAGCAATCGGAAGAGTTCAATTAAGGAAGTTAGATGATTACGTAAAGGCGCGAAATAAAAATGCACAATATTTAACAGATAAAGTAAATGATATCAATGGAATTGATCCTCCTTATGTTCCAGAATATTGTGAACCCGCCTTTAATTATTGGATTGGAAGAATTCAACCTAATATAATTGGATTAAACAAACAACATTTCATAGAAAAATTTCCTCAGAGCAAAGTACTATATCCCATTCCATTATATCAGACTAAATTATTTCAAGAAAAAATAGCATATCCTAAGGGTTGTCCATGGTCTTGTCCCTTTTATGGAAAAGATATTGAATATTCAAAGATTAATCTACCAGTCGTAGAAAAAGTAACAGAGGAGGTTTTTGCTCTGGATATTCATCCTGAAATATTAAAAGAAGATTTAGATGAATATATTAATATTATGAAAAAGCTAGTGAGTAAATAATTAAATAAGAAATTAATTATTTGAAATGAAGCGAATTATTATTAACGTTTATGGACTAGTTCAAGGAGTTTTTTTTCGTTATACGACTCGAAAAGTTGCTAGAAAATTAGGTTTAACTGGTTACGTTAAAAATATGCCAGATGGTAGTGTATATATTGAAGCAGAAGGACCCCGTGAAAAATTGCTTGAATTACTTGAGTTTTCTAAAAAAGGTCCAAAATATGCACATGTTGATAAAGTTGATTACGAAATTAAAGAGCCTCAAAATAAATTTAAAAACTTTGACTATTCCTTTTAAAATTTGAATTTAGTATTATTCAAATAATACTTTCTTTCTTTAACGATTTAGTAATTTTTCCTGTTATGTACTGCGATGAAATGAACAAATTATTGCGGAGTATTCAATCAATTGAACTAAATCATTGTCCTACATGTGATTCAGAGTTAAATTTCGACAATCAAAAAGATTCGGTATATATTTCTTGCGCTAATAGTCATAATCATTTTGAAGTTGCGGGATTTAAAGATTTAAGTTCAGGAGAAATAGTGCTTCTTTATAATAACAATGGTGATGGAATAGTCAATAAGAGGGTTCTTAAAGAATTTCAAAATGTTATTAAACGTAAATTTTGCGGTTCTTTATAGAAATATTGTAAAAATAAGGGGAAAAAATAAAAAATTAGATAAAAGTTATATCTTGATATTCAGATTCGGCAATATCTTTTTTAGCAACGCCCAGTTCACGGACTTGTTGGTTTAATTTTAAAACGGCGTCCCTAACAATTTCTTTTTGTTTAGCACCTGTGCACACAATGCGCCCAGTACTAAAAATTAAAAATACTGTTTTAGGATCTTGCATCCGATAAATTAAACCAGGGAATACTTCAGGCTCGTACATTGCATATTCCATAACAATCGCTGCCATATTTAAGTCAATGTTTGTATGAAGATCTCCAGAAGCGACAATATTTTGAATTGTAATTTCAGGATTAGCTAATTTAATTCCAGCTTTTCTAATATTTTTTACTACTTTTTCTACAACTCTTTGAGCCTCAGCTGCTCTTCTTAATCCGGTAACTACCATTTTTCCAGTAGAGAAAATAAGAATAGTTGCACGTGGCTTTTCGATTCTCATCACTAATCCTGGAAATCTCTCTGGATTATATTCTACTTCTGCATGTTTTCGGGCAATTTGGTTAAGGTCGATCTTTTCAGTAATCTCAACGCTTACAGTTGCTACAACATTCTCTATTTTATAATCTAAGTCAGTTTCATAATCATACTTCTCTTCCTCTTCTTCGCCCTCTTCCTCTTCTTCTTCCTCTGACATTATTACATCTAAAGCAGATATTTGATAAATTGAGTTTTATTAAGAAAAAAGTATGGGTTTTTTTTTTATATTTTTTATAAAGTAAAGTATCCTTTATAAAGGAATTGTTTTAAAAATAAATAAACCTTAAAACATCAAATTTGAAGAGTATTTTTAAACATATTTTTTTTATTTGTTAAAAATGGAAATATGAAATAAAATGATTTACTAGTTATTTATTCGACATAGCTTTATCGAGGATAGTCTTTATTAATTCTTTAAATGCTGTTTCAACGTTATTACCAGTTTTTGCCGATGTTAGAAGGAACGCCATTTGATTTTTTTCCGCATATTCTTTAGCTTCTTTTTCGTCGATTTTTATCTTATTTTTTAAATCAATTTTATTTCCTATTAATAATAACGGTTGATCTCCCCTTGATTCTCGAAAGCTTTGAACCCAATCGCTGAGGCTATCAAAGGTCTTTCTTTTTGTTGTATCGTAAACTATAAGAGCACCATTGGCTCCCTCTAAATATAATTTCCTTAGACTTTTAAAAGATTCTTGCCCTCCAAGATCCCATATTTGAGCCGAAACTCCCGTGTAATTATCAATATCGAGATCTTTCTTTAAAAGATTAACTCCCAGAGTACTTTTATAGTTGTCTCTGAATTTATTTTCAATAAATCTATACACCAATGAAGTTTTTCCCACATTTGCTTCCCCTAACAAACAAATTTTAACAACATAATTTCTTTCAGTCATTTTCGATCAATAAGATAATTTACTTTCTATATATCGTTATAATATTCGCGCGATTATTAATAATTTTATGATATTTGAGAGATTAAAAATAATTAATCTTTCTGAAATACTATCATGAATTCGCATGCACCTTCTCCGGATTGTAAACTACAATTTAACTCTTGAGCAAAGCAGTGGATATTACTCATTCGTTCGACAATCCCAGCTAGCATCCCTGCTTCAAAAGAACAAAAATTTCCTTCTGCTTTTATACCTTTTCCAATTAAATCTTTACTAGAAGAGTGCCCTTTCAATTTTAATGAAACTATTTCTTCTTTACTTTCCGTAATTGTAATATCTCCAATATTATATTCCGAAATTATTTTTTTTAACGCTTCGGGAATATGTTTTACATCTTTAACTCGTTTAACACTTAGAATAGTTCCTAATTCGTGGCCTAAATAATAAAATATAGCTTCTAATTGGTGTCCCAAAGCTAGTAAAGCTCCAACTTTCATATCCCCTATTTCCTTCTTTTCTTTGAGATGTTTTTTCATTTGTGACAATATTTTTGATAATAATTGGCGGTCCATATTTTTCACTTTTTGTAAATTATTTTATATTTAATATTCATTTTACTTTTTTTGATTTTATTCATATTTTAACTGACGAAATGAAGCCGTAGAGAATAGCATCAATAATTTCTTCCTCTTGAATGTTTTTGGTGAGTCTTCTGTCTGCAATAATTATTGTGGGTATTGTCGTTATTCGGTGTTTTTGTATGACATTTCTGTTTGCACTCTCTTCAATATCAATTTTTTCTATATATAATTTTTTTCCGAACATTGAAATATTAATTCTTTTTATTATTTCTTCAACAGGTTTACAAGGTGCGCAATGATTAGATGAAAAAAATAGGATCTTAGGATATTCTTGGTCAGTATACATCTATATCGTCAAAATAGGTATTAGGCGCCTTTATTTATATTTATTATATAATTCCCTTATTATTGCTTGAAAAGCTTTATACACTCCACTACCAGTTTTTGCACTAGTTTTATAATATCCAAGGAAATTTCGGTCTTTTATTAAATCTTGTACTTTTTTATCATCTAAATTCTTCTCGTTAACTAAATCAAGTTTATTTCCAAATAATACTATAGGTAAATCTCCACAGAAATTTTTGATATCATCATGCCACTGAACAACGTGTTCATAACTTTCTTCTTCTCCAGGGGCGTGAGAAAATACAATGATAGCTGCTTTTGACCCTTTATAAAAAGTAGGGCGCATAAACATAAATTCCGCCTGACCGGCAATATCCCAAAAAAATAATTTGACATTATCGCCATCTATTTCCTCGTCATATTTAGAAAACTGTGCTCCTAAAGTTTTAATATAATCTTTTTGAAATGAACCTTGGGTGTATTTCTTAATTAAAGAAGTTTTTCCTACAGCTCCATCTCCAATTACAGTTATTTTGAATACAAATGCGTTCTCATTTTGACTCATTCAATCACTCTGTTAAATTTTTTTCCGATTATAATTATTAATTTTTAAATTCAGAATTATGTTATTTCTAGTGTTTATTAATTTTTATTAGTTGTAGTTTTATAAAAAATTGATATTAAAAAAGTTTATACATTTAATTTGAGAATAATGTCCCAAGATCTTAATGAAAGAATTAAAAAAATTATCCATAAATTTTCTGAGAATAATATTTGGATTGCTATTGCTGAATCTTGTACTGGAGGGTATGTATCACATATGTTTACAAGCATATCGGGAGCATCAAAAACTTTTGAAAGAGGAATCGTTTCTTATGGAAATCAAGCTAAAATTGATATCCTAAAAATAAATCCTAAATATATTGAAGAATATGGTGCTGTATCAGAAGAAGTAGCAATACAAATGGCTTATAACGTTAGAATAATGTCGAAACCATGTGATATAGGTATTGGAATTACGGGCATTGCTGGCCCAAAAGGAGGGAGTCCAGAAAAACCTGTTGGTTTAGTGTATATTAGTTATTCAACAATGAAAGAAACAATGGTTAAAAAACATAACTTTAAAGCAGACAGAATAACATTTAAAAAATTAGTGCTAGAAGAAATTGTACAATTTTTGGAAAATTACTCTTTATAAAACGGAAAGTAGTTTTTTAATTAATAATATAAAGAAATATGAATTTACTCTTCGATTAAGTTACCCTCTTCCATTATAATTCTTTTTGCCCCATTTTTATATTCAATTGTAATATTCGCTTTAGGTGCTGTTACAAAATCCCAATGCATTTGAGATATGGATGTACCACCATACATTTTATTTGATCCAAAGGCTATATGAACGCTACCTGTAATTTTTTCATCGGTTAGGATATAACCAATTGCTTGAGTTATCTTCGGATTACACCCAATTCCGAGCTCTGCTACATTATATGTTCTTATTTCAGCAAGATCTTTGGTTTTATCAATTTCCTCACACTCTTTAAAGCTTGATATTAAATCTTTCAAATCATTATCAGCTAAAACCTTATCAACTTGTAGTACTCCATCTTTAAAATATAATTCTACATTTTTCAAGATCTTATTACTATATCTATCAATCGTTAATGGACAAAAAAGCTTACCTTCGCCCAAATTTTCATTTGGAGCAATAAAGATTTCTCCCGCGGGCAGATTTCCACCTAAATCTCCTACAGCAATCATTTCATCCGTTAACATACCCGCATCATAATTAATCCTGCGATTTTCAATTGAAACCCAGCAATCAGTTCCTAATTCATCTTTAATATGAACATTTTTTGCATTTTCAAAGTTTTTTCCTAAATTTCTGGTAATCTTCATTAAATCTTCAATAGGAACACTCATTCCATCAACAATAAATTTTTCATATAAGTCATAATTGATATTATAAAATTCTGCTGCTTTTTTAGACGGAAAACCTGCGTAACACCATTTTTTTCCGGGAGCGTACTCCTTTTTACTTCCATATAAAATATCCTTTATTGGTGCTGATGCTTTTGATGATGCAAATAATTTGTCTCTGGGAAATTTATTTCGTAATGAAGGATCCTCGAAAGGTTCAATAACGATATAAACATCGAGATGTTCAATAAGTTTTAGAATGTGAATTGGAGTCTTTTCCAATGTCTCTATTTTTATCTGCTCTTCACTATAAATCATTTCTGAAAAATAATCTGTGGTTGAACTTATATGAGGAAGACCTCCCTTTCTTAAAACTTCTAAAGCAACCTCTTCTAGAAGTTCTTGGCAATAAACACCACCCTTAATATAGACACATTCACCTTCCTTAATATTGACACATTTTGTTATATTCTCTGCACAAGATTTAATTTTTTTTTTATCGATCATTTCAACATCTTATTTCTGTTTCTTTACTTTCTCTCGATCGAGTTCATTTAAAAACTCTTCGATTTCTTGGTTGGTTTCCATTGGAAAATTAAGATATTTTAATGATAATTTTGATTTAAAATAAGAAAAAAAAAAAGAATTTATTTTTTTGCTTGACCTGGAGGTACATGCGTTAAACGCATAATAAGTATAATTATGCCATAAATCACAGAAATTATACCGAGAATTAATCCTATTATGCAAAAAATGTTTTTTCTATCAGAACCTCTAACTAGATACAATCCTATTAACGCTAAGATTATAGCAACAACGCCTAGTATTAAAGGTTCAAAGATTAATCCTATTATAGCTACTATTATAGCTATTATTCCTAATACATCTGCAACTGTAAAATCTCTCGCCATTGTATATACCTCATTTGTAATTTAAAGACTTAATATATTAAAATTGCCCCTAATCTTATATAAACATTTAATTTTCTGAGATAATTTATTCTAATTTACAGCCTCTTAATTGATGAAATTATATGGGAAATATTTAGACAATCAACTCAATCGATAACCTGCTTTTTCCCAAGCTTCTTTCATTATCGGATTTTTATTGAGAAATTCATCAACGACTTCTTTGGGAACTCGATTAAAAATACAAGAAAAATTAATACATTTAGCACATCTTCGTTTAATTAAAACTCCAAGAAAGATAATTAACCCAATCGAAGTAAGTATTATAAAGACATATTGCTTCCCAAGTATCATAAAGATGTACGGGTATCCAAAAAAGATTAGAAATCCTATTAAAAGCTGTATCTTCTCGCTACGGCTGATGGGTTCAGGGTGATATTTCCATACTTTTAAACTTTTGTAATTACCAAAACAATGAATAAATCTTCCTTTTTCTGCATAAAACGGGCAATGACTGCACAGGATTCGAATTTCCCAGAACTCAAAAAAAAATATCCAAAACGCAATCCATCCTAAAAGATACCATCCATAATCTGCAATAATTACTCCAGCAAAAGCGGGTATGGCGAATAATAGAAATAATCCTATAAAATTTAACAAATTTTTTTTTTTAAAATGACATTTTAGATAACCTTTTAGCGTGCAATTATTACACTCAGATATAGGACGCCACGTACAAATATCATAAGGATTTATTTGGTTCTTATTTTTCATCTGATGATATAAAAATTGAATTTTTTCTAATTATCTATTTTATAATTCATATAAAAAGAAATTCTTTTAGAACCAATTAAATTTATTATCAAGCTATATATAATAATATATAATATAATTTCTTTCCAAAAATATAGAAATTATAATTTTAAAATGGTCATTCGCGAAGCTGGAATATTATTCAGAGGATTTACTTTAGCAAATGCGAGCTATCATAAAACTTCAGTAGAACAAATCGATGCTGATCTTCGTGCTAGTTTATTAATGGCACTCAAAGATTTCGCTGAAATCTCATTTTCAACAGATCTAGTGGAATATTTTGAAATGAAAAAGTATATTATCGCTTTTATTGATGACCAAATCAAACCTTCTGACAGTCCAGATCCAGAAAGTATAATTTCTTACGCTATATTAGATAAAGAGAAAAAAATAGATAAAGCTATTCACAAAATTGTTCAACCTTCATTAAAGAAAGTGATAGGTCAATTTAAAGCAAAATACGATGGAAAAAATTTGTCTGAAATATCTCAATTTAAAAATTTTAGGAGAAATCTTGATGAAATATTTGGTTCAGATACAAAAACAATCGAACAAAAATTAAAAGGTACTTTTTATTAATTAAACCTTTTCTTATTTTGAGTAATATATATATCTAATGAGCTTTTTTTAATGTTTTTAGATACCAAAAGATTAAGGGTAGCACAATTGTTGCGTCTGAAATAACTGTAGAATATTTAGCTTTCTTGCTTACTTTTCCCCATGAAATTGCTTCTTGCAATGTAGCACCACTAAGGCCGCCAGTTTCCGGTCGATCCATAGTTATTTGAATAGCATAAGAAGCTGCGTTTGGACAAAATTGAAGCGATTGCATAATAAAATTTTTAGGCACTCCACCTCCAACAATACATACACCAGCTTTCTTTGCTTCCCAAGCTAAATTAACCATTTCGAGCATGTCTTTAAAATGGTTAAGATTCAATGTTTGATTATGAAATCCCAATTGTAGCGCTAGTCCTGAGTCTGTAAAAGCTGGACAAAATATAGGCACGTTCTTCTCCGCACAGATCTTTAAAATTGAATTTGTATTATCGTATATTTGCTCTCCTAAATATTTTAAAAATGCACTAACAGACATATTGTTATCGGGAATTTTTAATTGCGAAATAAAATTTTCAATCCCTTCATAAACATTATTAGGCAGAAAAACGTCGTAAATTCTATTTATCTCTATTTCACGCAAATTTGAATCATCAATCTCACTAATATTAACATCTCCTTGAAGATGATGATAACCTAGAGTTTCAGCAATATCGTGCGTTAAGGTTGCGCCCGTTGTAACAAATACATTAATAAAACCTTCCTTAATAAAATCATGTATGATTCCTCGCATTCCTGCAGGTACTAGGGCGCCTGCTAATCCAAAAAATTTAACGCAATCTTTATCATCAACCATTTCTTTATAAATTTTACATGCTAAAGCTAAACGTTTGGCGTTAAATCCCGTATCTTTAAAAGATTTAATTAATTCATCAATTTTTGTATTTTCCGATATTTTAAGCTGTTTTACATTCTTCAATTTTTCTTTAAAATCTTCAACGGGCATTTAAATCAATTAAATTTTTTTATTATTCGCGATGAAAGATATTAATTCAATTACTAACTTGGCAGCTAAATTACAGGTCATATTATTGGAGAGATCTAAATTTGGTGCGAGTTCTACTAAATCAAATCCTACAATATTAAATTGTTTTGCTAATTCTTTTAGAATTTGCCACATTTCTCGATAAGACAATCCTCCAGGGATAGCGTAACCTGTGCCTGGTGCAATAGAAGGATCTAATACGTCTATATCGATCGAAACATAAATGTAATTGATATTTGATTGTTTAAAAAAGTCGACGATGCGTTCTATAAATTTTTCTAAACCATCATCAATTAACATATAAGCATCAAGATGTACAATATTCTCCTTATTTGCTATGGTTAACTCTGGAATATCAATGTCTCTCGTTCCCACAATTATGAGATTTTTATTATTTATGTAATCTAAATCGTAAATTCTATGAGAGATTGTGGCATGTGAATAAATATTTTTATCCCATTGTTCGTAGAAATCCATATGAGAATCAAATATAATTACACCAAATTCACTTCTATTATTAAAATTATTACCAATAGCTTTTATAACAGGAAAAGTGCAAAAATGGTCTCCTCCAATCATTACGAGAATAACATTTTTCTTTTGTTTATAAATTTTCTTAACGAAGTTTTTGATCTCCTTTAGATTTTTATTAACATTCGTCGATATAATGTTTATATTTCCAAAATCTACCACTTTTAAATTAGGTATCTTAAAACCCATTTCAGTAGTAAGTGCCAAATTTTCTGTAATTTCACGTATTTTATTTGGTGCCATTGCTGAGTTAGGTGCTTTATTAGACGATAAATAATCCCAAGGGATGCCAAATATTACGAATTCAGTATTAGAATCGATGACTTCTCCAAAATCAAAAAATTTCATGATAGAAATTAATCTCTTTAATTATTTAATTTTCACATCTCGTTTAATATATCAATACCTAAAATATTTAAGCCAATTTTTATTATAATCTGAACGCATTTTATTAATAATAATCTTGCTTTTTCTAATTCCTTATTTTCTGAAATAACTTGACATTCGCCATAAAAAGAATTAAATATTTGACCTAAAGTTAAAAGATATTGAGGTATTAGATGTATTCCATATGTATTGATTGTAGAATCTAATATTTCTGGAAAATAATTTAATTGCTTTATTAAATTTATTTCCTTTTCATGATTCAATAATTCAAAGTTTATATCTAAACTAATGTTTTCTTTTGATTTATTAATTATTGATTGAATTCTCGCAAAACAATATTGAATATAGGGTCCTGTTTCTCCCTCAAACGAAATGCTTTCTTTTGGATTGAATATAAAATCTGACTTTGGATTATATTTTAATATAAAAAATTTCAAAGCTGCCATTCCAATAATTTTCGCTCGATGCGATTTTTCTTCATTTGAAAGTTCTGGATATCTTTTATTAACCTCCTCGAAAGCCAGATTTTCCATTTCCTCAACAATATCGTCAGCGTCAACAACAGTTCCTTCTCTACTTTTCATTTTTCCTTCAGGTAGACTAATCATTCCGTAAGATAAATGATACATCTCCTCTTTAAAGCCCATCATGTCTAAAACTGCAAAAAATTGTTTAAAATAAAGGTCTTGTTCATTTCCAACGATATAAATTGATTTATCATAATCAAAATCTTGTTTTTTCAAGGAAGCTAAGTAAATCTCTTGAGTTATGTAAATTGAGGTTTCATCACTTCTAAGTAAAATTTTATCTGGAAGATCAAATTTATCTTTTAATTTAGCAAATATAGCTCCATCATCTCTTTTTTCAAAAATACCCTTATTTAAGCCCTCAATAACCTTATATTTTCCTTTCAAATAGAAATCTGATTCGTAATATTCTTTATCAAATGAAATATCGAATTTAGCGTAAGTTTCTTTGAAACCCTTCAAGGCCCATGAATTTAATTTTTTCCACATTGCTCTTGTTTCGGAATCTTCTTGTTCCCATAATTTTAAAAGTTCTTTTGCTTCATTGATTAGCTTTTTATTTTTTTGTTCCATTAGATTATATTTGACATAAAAATCGCCAACAAAATGGTCTGTTTTTTTATCTATAGGTTCCTGATTATTTCCCCATTTCTTATACGCGAGAATACTTTTACAGATATGAATGCCTCGGTCATTGTTTAAATTAACTTTGAATACATTATGACCTTTATATTTTAGAAGATTTGAAAGGGCATTCCCTATTAGCATGTTTCGTATGTGGCCTAAATGAAGCGGTTTATTTGTATTAGGTGATGGATACTCTATAATAATTTTTTGAGGATTTAATTCGCTTTTTTTAATAACTTCTTTAATCTTTCCATAATCATTTTGAAGTTTAAAAATATTCTCTAAAACTAATTTTGCGTTAACTCTAAAATTCAAATATGGTCCATTTGCCTCAATTTTATCTAGAAAATCCGGTAAGATAAATTTCTTCTCCAAATTCTTAGCTATAAACGTAGGATCCTTTTTTTTATATTTAACTAATGGAAAAGCTGGGAAAGCATATGAAAAATTAATTCCTGCTGGTGGAATTTCAATAAAACTTTCGAGATCCTCTATTGAATAGTCAGATATGTAATTATTTAGATATTTCGCAATAGTATTTTTATTAATTACTTTCATAGAAGTTAATTAAACAATAATTTATTCAAAGTTCAATAATAATGAAAATTTGTTAAATTTTATCAGTTTTTTACATATTTTATATGTATTGATTGAATTAAATTTAAATTCAAAAACGTCTAAATAATATAAAATTATTTATAAGTTTGAGGAATTTATAAATTATTGAAAAATCTATCTATTGAGCTAAGAAAAAAAATCCTATATTCAAGATGTACGACGCGACTTATAAAATAGTCATCTTTGGTGATGCAGGTACTGGAAAAACCACATTAACTCAGAGATACATGACTAATCTTTTTAAATCCGATTCCAGAATGACTATTGGAGTAGAATTTGAAGTAAAGAGTCTAGAAATTGATGATAAAAAAATTAAATTGCAAATTTGGGATTTTGGTGGAGAAGAAAGATTTAGATTTATATTACCAACTTATGTCAGAGGCGCAGCCGGAGGAATTTTTATGTACGACATAACAAATTATTCATCTTTAGCTCATATTGACGATTGGTTGCTTGTAATTCAAAAAGAAATGAATAAATTATTTCCAATAATTGTAGTCGGTGGGAAAGCCGATCTTGCTGTCGAGCGAGAAGTAACAGGTGAAGAGGGTATAAAAATGGCCAAATCAAGGGATGTTGCTGCATTTATAGAATGCAGTGCGAAAACAGGGGAGAATGTAGAAACAACTTTCGAAGCATTAACTAGATTAATGATGGAAGATTCAGGTTTTTACTAATTTTTAATAATTGATTTAACTCTTATGAAATAAAGAAAATATAAAACTTGAATAAAATAATAATTATAATACAACTTTACTGAGTATCTCCATACTTTGCTCTCCAAAGAGGGTCATTAATTTGTAAAATCCTTCTTTGAACTTTTCCTATCAAATTTTTAGGAACCTCTTCAAGTATTTCGATGTAAAGTGGCCTTTTATAATGTGTCATGTTCTGTTCAGCCCAAGCTTTAATATCATCAGGGGTTAACATAGAGCCTGAAATAACTTCAACCCAAGCTTTTACAGCCTCTCCAAATTCTTCATGCGGTAGACCAGCTACAGCAGCCTCAGAAATTTCTGGATGCTTCATTAGAAGCTCCTCTACTTCTTTGGGATACACAGAATAACCTTTATATTTAATAAGTTGTTTCTTTCGGTCTCTAATTTCGATTGTCCCATCTTCATTCATAAATCCGATATCTCCAGTTAAAAGCCATAGTTGCCCCTTATATTCTTTGATGGTTTTAGCAGTTTCTTTGGGCTCGTTTAAGTATTCTAACATTACTTGTGGACCATAAACACATATCTCACCTGAGTGCTCCTCACTGAAATTTGTATCGTCTGGGTTGCCTAAGCAAATTGGACCTTTAGAAAAGTCCTCTATGGGCCAGATACCCCATTTAGTTCCTGGGACAGGCATACCGATTACGCCAATTGGGCTCTCACTGAACAGATTTCCTGCACTCACAACGGGCGATGTCTCGGTCAATCCATACCCTTCAACAATATTTCCTCCAGTATTTTTGATAAACGCATCTCGAACTGGTCTGTGTAGTGGTCCTGCCCCAGATACGCATAATATTAATTTTCCCATAACTTTTGGATACTTTTTAATGGCTCTAAATTCTGCTAAATTTTTGAATAAAATTTCTGCTCCCGCATACACTAAACCTTCTGGACAAGGAATCTCTTCTATAAGTTTGCATAAATCTTCTACTGTTGGTGGTCTTGGAAATAGCATGATCCAACCTCCAAACGCAATAGAGGCATTCATAATTACAGTATGAGCAAAGCTGTGGAATAAAGGCAGTATCCCTACACTTCCAATACCAGGTTTTTCTCCTCCTAACCAATACATGCATTGTTTAGCGTTCGATACAGCATTAAAATGCGTTATTACTGCTGCTTTTGGTAATCCAGTCGTCCCTCCCGTCATTATGTAAGTTACAGGATGAGTTTTAACGTCTATATCCACTTTAGGAACGTTTGGTATAGTATCTAAGAGATCCATAAAGTTAATTGCCCCAGGGCGATCTACTTTTCCTTTAGGTATCTTTTTTAAAAGTTTTCCGAGAGCTCTTTTAATCCCTAATCCATGCGCCATATCCGCAACATTAGTGTAAATTAGTTTTTCTATTCTTGATTTGGCTATTATTGGCATGATGTAATTTTCGTACAATGCATCTAACACGATTAAAACTTTAGGTTTAATAATGTCTAATTGATGAAGAATTTCCAAAGGTTGATATGTAGGATTTATACCAGAAGAAATAGCACCTATTCTTGTTGTGGCAAAATAACTAATAATATATTGGAAGCAATTTGGTAAATGAAATGCAACAACATCACCTTTTTTAACACCTAAATTAGCCAGAGCCGTAGCCAATGCTAAAACATATTGATGAAATTCTCCATAGGTCATCCAAGTTTCTAAAAAATAGATAAAATTATCGCGCCTATATTTTTCTACTTGTTCGTCTAACATATCATTCATTGTCATTTCTTTAAAAGTTACATTTTTCGGCACATTTTCTGGCCACCATTTTTGAAACCATCGCTTGTTCTCATTTACTTGATAAGTATCGTCCATTTTAATTGGACTCATATTTGAGAAACCTCTTCAATAATTATTTCTAAGTTCTTTAAAAAAAGTCTTTTATTATCAAAAATTTAAGTATTTTTTGTATAAATATTTTATAAAATTTAAATATATATCGCAAGTCTTTGTTGTAAAACACTTAAAATTGTTCCTAATGATAAATCTCTTGAAAATAGGTTTTTATTTACATTAAAAAACAATATAATTAATAATAGAGTAGAATTCTTAAGTTAAAAATTAAAATTAAAAAAAAATTTAAAAAAATATTGTATTAGATTTAGAATTTCCTATCCTTTCTTCTTTTAATTAAAATCGTTGCTACTCCTGCCAATCCGATGCCAGCTATTAAAAGAATTAAAGCCCAGAAACCAGCAGTTTCAGGTGTAAAAACCATGTAAACATTGAAAATAGGGTCATGCAAGATACCCATACCTGTACCATTAAAGCCAGGATAACAAACAGCATAGAGAACGATACTCCATTTAGCATTTATTACAGTATCAATATCACTAGAATTTTCATCCTCGGGTGTTTCTTCTTCACCTGCATATTTACCATGCGAAACGTGTTCTCCTTCCCATAATGCAACAGGGATAATACTTGTAGTTGCTTGATCAATAATATTACTCCCACTACTATTGATAAGAGAATAATATGGACCAGCAATGTCGACAAAATCAAGCTTATCCTCAGCATCTTCTTCAATATAATCTCCAACTTTTAAAGTATGTGTTGTTGAGGAGTAATCTTGTTCATCCAAATACTCATCATCAGGATCATCAGGTTCATCATCCTTATCCATGTCTAGTTCAAAGTGTAAAACGGTTGATACATAGATGATTGCCATATCTAATGCATATTGCTCGACATCTTGGTTATTAGGGCCATTCCCATCATTCCATTCAGCCCAGTAAGTATCTAGTTTTAATTTTCCTTCTGCTTCTATTTCACCTTCATCATCAGGATCTTCCATATCGGTTTCAAATTCTAAACCAAAAAATATTGTATCAAGTTGTTCCTGAGGTGCATTAAGATAAGAATTTAGATCGACACCCACTGGTACAGCCGAAACATTTGCATTGCTCAAGCTTAATCCCCATTTTACAGTATCATCCTTAACATCTGGTTCATCAAAACTAAACCCCCCGACAGTTCCTAATATTAATTGATGGGTAACTTCGTTAGAGGTGGGTATCATTGCTGCTGTTCCATTCGTATATATTATTGGATGCTTCCCATCAGGCCCTAAATCTGCGGATTCGTTTCTGAGATAATCATATGCAACCGTAATTTTTTCATCCTCATTATCATCATTATATAGAAAAACGCCAGCTAAATGATGTGTGAAGAGAAAAAATTCGATTTCACATCCACCAAAAACTTCCTCAACATCATCATCGTCGTTAATTTCATCTACTTTGCTCATATCTATTTCAATGTAGAACTCTTTCATCCATAATTGAGCAATATCAAATGAAAATTGAGTCCAGATAGTTTCTATCACATCCTCAGCAGGAATAGTATCATTCAATAACCACTGCATGTAACTATCTCTTAATGGACCAGTTGCATTAGCTAACCAATCATCTAAAATATCCTGACCATCAATAGGAGGATAAGTTTTATCTTTGATTTTTATGTCATCACCATCAATTTCATTATCATCACCAGTATCATACCAAGTTTTAGTAATATTGAAATCGGATGGTTTCCCTAAACTGCTATTCCAAGGTGTTATATCTAATTGTTGCCAAACAATTGGATTAAATACAAATAATTCATCACCAGTAAAAATATCATTTATATGAACTAAGAGCCATGTCAATACTTCAATTCCCTCAGCAATTACTTCTGGATCATCCTCATCTTCATCGAATTTTTCTGCCCAAGAAAGCACTTTTTGAGCAGCCTCAATAAAGGATCCATCATAGTCCCAGATAATAAGAGTGAGAGCAGCACCAACGAGTAAATCATAATCGAATCCTCCCGATTTTTCAATTCTGCAATAGGCAAATCCGTCTATATGAGTTTCATTATAATCATTTATTCCGTCAGGAGAATGCCATTTTTGTGTCCCGAAGGTTTCGTTATGACTTAAATAGTCTACAAATGGTAAATAATGGATCTCCTCAGTATCTCCTTCCTTTGCAAAATCATATTCGCCCGTATAAGTTTCTGTATCACTGGCAGATAATACATAAATTCCATCTCCTTCTTCATCATCTTCAAGATCTACTCCGTCGAGAAGAAGAATTTCAAACAATCTCCCAATTAAATCTCCACCATAACCCATGTTCTCGCTAAAAATTCCACCAAAACCTCCACGGAAATCCTTAAAATTACCAGCCTGATCTTCTTCATCAGAGTCTTCATCTTCTTGTCCAAAAACCATTGTTGGAATTGAAATCATCGAAACAACGAAAAATGCAATAATCATTAAAGCCTTAAAATTCATTTCTTTCATCACATCTTTTCTTATAAACAAGTTTTAAAAAATAAATATTCTTAAATTTATAATTTTAAATCAACTATATAATAATTATTGTTCGATTGCAGTAGAATCTTTAAATTCTTTGAATTATAGTTAATAGCTTAACTATATATAGTTCAATTATTAATATAAATCTCAATTTTTCACTTAAATTATATTTTAAAGAAAAAATTTACCATAGTTAAAGTGGTCACCTCTCTCTTCTAAATATAAAAAATAAATCTTTCTAATTATTGATTAGAAAGATAAAAGCTTAAAAAAAAAGAATTATTAATTATTAGTACTAAAATTCAGATTCTTCTACTCGTATAAACGTAAAAAAGAAGATAAAAATGAATAAAACAGCAGAAATTATCAAACTCCACATTTGAATCCAAAATGATAATTCGGCATTAAATATAAGCAGATTTGCTCCCATAAAAACTCCTGCTAAAAGATACCCGAAAAAATAACTTTTAAAACTAACGTCTTTCCTTTTACCGTTAATAAAATTAATAAAAGCTACGATGATTCCAATGAAAAAACCGCTATAATAGAATAAATCAATGATTTCAAATCTTTGAAATCCAGTAAAAAATCCTTCTAAAAACAAAAAGAAAATAAATAAAAATAGTTCAAGAATTCTAATATACCAAATTGTTGCTTCTGATTTAGGCTCAGCAAAGATTTGTTCATATTCACTAATACCTCTATTTGCAATCAAGAAAAATAATGAACCAATTGCCAATGCTGTATATATTGCGTATGAAATTTTAAAAAGATAAGGCAATAGAGGAACCCATAAATCCTCCCATAAGAAGAGTGCTAAAATTAAATATTGTGGTAATATGATTATTGAACAAATGATTGGCAGTACTGAAAAAATTACCATTAAAATCTTTGTGAACATGGGAGTTTTTTGTTCCTCCCATGCTTCCTTTCTAAAAGTTAACCTCCAAGCTATACTGCAGAAACTTAAAACAGATATTATTGGTGTGATTATTGGAAACACAAATATAAAAAGAATAAAGAGCGCATTTGCTCCAAAAAATAGTTTCAATCTAATAGGAACAACCGCAACGGTTTTATCCATAGATTCAATAGCTATTGAAAATCTTGTTGAAAATAGAATTAAAAAAAAAATCCATGATATGCTAAATATTAAAGGACAGAGAATTTTTATTATCCAAAAATTTAAAGCCAGATTGTCAGAAAACCAAAGTTTAAAATCCGCAAAAATAAAAATCAAAAATATAATTATTGGAAGCACTATTATAGATATTAAAACAACTAATCGACTTACGATAATACCTCTAATTTCCTTAGGCATAATATGCCATCTCTAACTTAATTTTTATACCTATTTTTCTTATATAAAATATATTTATTTTTAAAATTTAAAAATTTAATAACTTTTCTTAAGATAAACAAATTACTTTCTTTTAGCTCCACAATTAGTAAGAAGTCATTTCCTAGAATTAGTTTTTCTCCATAATTGGTGTAATATTCATCAATAAATTTGGTTGTAGCAGTTATACTAAATTATTAATCAAAAGTGGGCTCCACTATGGATTCTAACTCTTTTTTAGATTTTTTTGACTTCTTTTTTTCTTTTCCTTCTGGTTTATATTTAAAACTACCAACAAGCGCTCCAAAAACTGCTCCAATGCCAGCTCCTTCCATTGTAGCAGTAAGAGCTGAAAGTACCCATGGCATCCCAGTTAATCCTATTGTGATACCATCAATTATACTAACTCCTGCAAGACCAGCTTGACTTAAAAAAAACGAGAATAGAAGGTAAGGAATCGTCATCAGAATGAAATAGCCAAGTCCAATAGCTAAACTCGTATGTATACCTCCTCGGGGACTATGAGCAAACAAAAACGAAGCTATAGAGCAAGTAATAATCCAAGGAAGTACAAGTGCTAATAATAACAATATATTATCAGGATGATTTATAAGAGCCCAATGAATCGGAAATATACAAACTAAACCTACTCCTAAGAACGCACCGAAAATAAACATAACAATTTCTCCATAACCACTTACCAACCCAAGTATATTTTGAATTAAACCGCCAGTAATTAAGCTTAGCGTATCAAATGAAACAAAACAAATATAAGCTATTGGAATCATTAATATCATTCCAACGATGCCCGATCCAAAAATCCGTAAAAATCCGATATTTAAAACCTCTTTATTTATCTTATTATTTAATTTTATAATATTTTTATATTCTTAAGATATTTATATTTATCTTGATTAAATCAAAATTACTAGTATTAAAATGATCTTTAGTCCAATAATTATCAAAACGACAAAAACTCAAAAAAAATTAAAAGAAATTTTTAATATTTAACTTAAATAATTTTTCCGTTATCCATTTTAACTATTCTATCACCATGTTTAGCTACGGAATCTCGATGTGAAACACATAGAATTGTTGTTTCATAATCGCGATTTATATTTTTTAAAAGTTCCATAATTTGATTTTCTGAATCAGGATCTAAATTACCCGAGGGCTCGTCAGCGAAGACGACTCTCGGTTTCCCCACTATTGCTCTTGCAATTGCTACCCGTTGTTTTTCGCCTCCACTCATTTCAACAGGGAAATGGTCTTTTCTTTCAAGCATATTTACATCTCGTAGAGCTACAATACCTCTATTTTCGATCTCCTTATTACTTAATACTGTAGGCCATAACATTGATTCGACATTTTCCATTGCTGTCAGAGTTTTAATTAGATTGAAGTCTTGAAAAACCATACCAACTTTTTGACGTCTAATTTTAGCTAAGCGTGTTTCCGTAGCCCTTGCTATATTTTCACCATCAAAAATTATTTTACCTGAGTCTGGTAAATCCAAACCTGATAACACATTAAGTAATGTTGACTTTCCGCATCCAGTTGGTCCTTGAATTATAACAAATTCACCCGATTTAATTGTAAGATTAATATCTACTAACGCTCTTATTATTGCCCCAGCTCGTCTATATTCTTTATTTACATCAATAGCATCAATTATAACGTCTTTAACTACTGGCATCTTTTTATTCACCTACCCTTTTTAGTGCTAACATTGGTCTTACCTTTAAAACTTTCCTATTTGCTAAAAGAATTGCGACTAATTGAACAACTAAAAAAACTACAAATGTTAAAGCAACTGGAACTAAGCTAATTAATATTGCAGGTATGTTTGCTGATATATTTGCTGATTGCAGGTATGTAACTATAGCCGCATAATGAAATAACACTTCTATTACAATGATAAAACCCATAAGAGTCGTATATAAAATAATTCCTGTAACTAACCTATTAATATTTCCATTGGTCCAACCTATACACTTTAATGTTGCAAATGTTCTTCTATTTCTGGCAACAATTATCCATGCATATAAAAGAGAAAGAACTAGCGATGTAGAAAAGAAAATTATTATAAAAAAAGTTGTAAGTTCTCCGCCACCACCATTAGGAGTTGTTGCTATCTGAATAAAAAAACTTGTTAAAAAAATTAATATTGTATATATAAGCATAAAAACGACAAACATTTTTTTCTCCCGAAGTGTCATTTTTACAGCTTTCTTCATCAATCTAAAAATAATTTTGTCACCACTTTATATGAAAAGTATTTAAATATAAATTTTAGTTGTATTACATATAATAAGATTATAATAAAATGTTTTGTAAAAAATGTCAACAATAGAGAGTTTAATTAACGATCTGTTAGATGAGGAACAAAATGTTCATGGCGTTGCTATAATCGGTCTGGATGGTTCACTCGTTACACAGACCGAAAATTGGGATATTTCAAATGATTTAGGTCCTATTAATGAATTAATCCAAAATAATCCCGATCTAGGTCAAAAAGGCATTACAAGTATAACAATACAAGGAATTAAATACATGGTCGTGGAAAACACGGAAGAGAGAAAAATTGGGACAAATATTACCGGTCAGGGACATATTATTATTGCTCCTGTTCCTATCGGAGGTAATGGCGCCTTAATCTGTTATATAAATCCTCAAGTAGGACCAAGAGATGCATTATTTGCTGTACAATCTTACGCATTAAAATTAACTAGCCTTTTATAAAAAATTAAAAATTTTTTTTATTATTCTATTGAATTCCAATAATTTTTCAATAATTCCTTTAAGGAATTTTTAATTTTAATTAATTCATCCATTTTAGTTTCATATTGGAAATCCAAATTTTCAAATAATGGGCGTTCATATTTTTCATTTAATAGAGCTTTTATAACAGAGTGAACGCAGTAAGGCAACCCTATTAAATCATATCCTCCTTCTAATATGAACGATAATTTGCCTTTACAGACTTTTTCTGCTATTTTTAAAATTTTTTCGGCGAATCTGAAATAAGATATGCTAGTTAAATTGCAATTTCCAACTGGATCAGCGAAATACATATCAAATCCAGCAGCGATTAGGATAAGGTCTGGTTGATATTCTTTTAAAATAGGTTCAAGAATGTCCATAAATTCCAAGAATTCTCCATCACTTAGACCGACTGGAATCGGAAAATTGATACTTTTACCAAGTCCTTCACCTTTGCCTAATTCATCAGGAAATCCTAATTCTCCCTCTACAAAATCAAACTCATGGACAGAAAAATAGAGTACACTCGGATCATTATAAAAATATTGAACAATTCCATCTCCAAAGTGATCGTCTATATCTATTATAGCAATTTTTTTCTCATATTTTAAAATCTTTCTCAAGTAAAGAACTGTACTCGCAATATTATTAAAAATACTAAGTCCAGAACTCATTTCTCGTAAAGCATGGTGCCCAGGAGGTCTAATAAGAGCAAATGATTGATTTACTTCTTGCTTAATTACATTTTCAACGGCACTTATAGCTCCACCGATAGCTTTTTTCGCTAAATAAAACGTATCATTTGTAATGAAGATTTCATCCCCTAACAGTCCGCCTCCGTAATTTGAAAGTCGCTTAATAGAATCAATATAATATCTTGAATGACCTAATTCAATAATCTCTTCGTTTATTAACATAGGAGACAGTTTAATTATTCTTTCATCTTCAAAAAGATGTATTTTATCGAAATAATTAATTATAAATTTAATTCGATTAGGATTCTCATAGGAAACAAACATAGGATGAGGATAAGGAGGATTATTCATGGAAGCAAAATCGTTATCAACAATTATACCAATTTTTTTATTGTTCGTCATAATCAAGAATCCAATATATTAAAGTACATATGTTTTAAATAAATATTAATTCTTAAGCTCAATTATTTTACAAAGATTAGTCTAGAACAGTTGCTACTGCTCGAACCCAACCAGCACTCGCTCGAGCAATCTTTATTGGAAAGCAATAAATTGTTGCCCCAACGGGTGGTACTTTATCTAAATTTACCATTTTTTCCATCTGAAAATAACCAAGCTCTATACCAGCAAAATGTCCTTCCCAGATGATAGAGGGATCTGGTGCTTTAGCTCTTACCATTTTCTTCCATTTATTTGAAGTATACATAAAAGGGGCATCCCAGCTCCAGGCATCAGTTCCTACGACATGAACACCTTGTCTAATTATATGAAGCGTTGCTTCTCTTCCAATCCCAGCCCCTCGGCTCGTATATTCCTTGGTGCCAGCATATTTTGAAGCATTAGTATGGACACACATAATATCTCCCTCTTTTAATTTATGATTAATATTATCTAATTTTTTATCAATATCTACTGGTTTCAATACATATCCATCTTCATAATCAGTGCAATCTATTACTATAAGAGGTCCAATACCCCATTCCAAAGGGAACTCATCAATGGTCTTCGCCACCTTTTGTCCAATTTCCTTATCTTGAATAGATGAAAAATGCCAAGGTGCATCCATGTGTGTACCACTGTGAGTACTTAGTTGAATTAATTCTGTAGCCCATCCTTTTCCATTAGGTAAATGTTCTTTTGGGTTAATTTTCATAAATAAACCCATCATTTGCTCTGCTCCCATATCGTGATCGCTATAATCGATGTGAGGTTGAGTTGCTGGAGGATCAAAAATCATCTCATCTGGATTTATAATAGGTATAGATAAATCAATAAATTTCATAATACTCACAATGATACAATCCAATTAAAAGTTTAATTTATAATGAAAAAGAAAAAGAAATTGAAAACAAATCTATTAGAAAGGAAAAATAAATTTTAAAGTAGCCAATGTAGTATCAATAAAGAAATAAAAATAATAGAAAAAAAAATAAAAATTCTTACATCATGTCTGGAGGCATCCCACCCATACCTGGAGGCATACCTCCCATACCTCCCATGCCTGGAGGCATTCCTCCTCCTGGAGGCATTGGGGGCATTGCACTCTTGGCTCCTGCGATTACATCATCAATACTTAATATCATTGATGCAGCCTCAACTGAGCTTTTAATTGCTTGTACTTTAACAGCTGTAGGCTCAACAACTCCAACTTCCATCATGTCTTTAATGATTTCACCAGTATCTAAATCGTGACCAGCAAATTTATTTCCTTGCTGATGAGTTGCTCTCAATTTCATTAGTATTTCGATTTGATCTAGCCCTGCGTTTTCAGCTAAGGTTTTTGGTACAATGTCAAGACTATCAGCAAATACTTCAACAGCCAATTGTTCCCGCCCACCTAAAGTTGATGCAAATTTTCTTAATTGAATTGCTGTTTCTAGTTCTGGAGCACCTCCCCCGCCTACAATTTTTTGATCTTCTACGACATCCCGAATTACGCATAATGCATCGTGAATAGCCCTATCAACTTCGTCTACTATAAGTTCGGTACCTCCTCTGATTAAAATTACTACGGATTTAGGATCCTTACATTCTTCAATAAAAATCCAACTATCTTTCATAATTTTTCGTTCTTCCACCAATCCTGCCCATCCAAGTTTATCTCCTGTTGCATCATCAAAATTCGTAAAAATCATTCCACCAGTTGCTTTTGACAGTTTCTCAAGGTCAGATTTTTTTACCCGTCTTACTGCCATAATTCCAGCTTTAGATAGAAAATGTTGTGCCATATCATCTATTCCTTTCTGACAAATAACAACATTCGCACCAGAATTAATAATTTTTTCAACCATAGTTCGAAGCATTTTTTCCTCTTCGTCTAAGAATTGCTGAATTTGTTCTGGAGAGGTTATTTGAAGCTTACTATCAAATTCCGTCTTCTCAATCTCAATAGCACTTTGTAGTAAAAGGATTTTAGCATCTTTTACAGATTTAGGCATGCTTGGGCTTACTACTTCTTTATCCAAAATGATACCTTTAATGAGGCGTGTGTCATCCATTGACTCGCCTTCTTTTTTCTGAATTTGAACCTTATCAATATCCGCTACCCAATTTCCGTTATCATCCTTTTCAGCAATTGATTTAATCGCTTCCATACAAATTGCTGCTAATTGTTCCCTTGATTCGGATACAATTTTGCTAGACATACAGGTCATTGCAGCGTTTTTAAGTTGCGTTTCGTCGTCTATACCGCTTTTTATTGACATTTTATCAAGAATCTCAATAGATTTTTCAGCAGCTTTTCGAAATCCTTCTGTTATTACGGTTGGATGGATTTTTTGCAAAATGAGCTTTTCTGCTCTCTTTAATAATTCCCCTGCCAGAACTACAGAGGTTGTTGTCCCATCTCCGACTTCACTATCTTGAGTTTTTGCCACCTCTACCATCATTTTAGCCGCTGGATGTTGTACATCAATCTCTTTTAAGATTGTAGCTCCATCATTAGTGATTACGACATCACCAAATTGATCTACCAACATTTTATCCATACCTTTAGGCCCTAATGATGTTCTTACTGCCTCTGCTATAGCTTTTGCTGCTGCGATATTATTCGTCATAGCATCCTTCCCACGAGTTCTTTCAGTGCCTTCCTTCAATAATAATATAGGTTGTCCGCCTAATTGTGCCATACTTATTTCACTCTATTTTTATAATTTAAGTTCTTTATATAGATCTCTAAGTCATAAAATTAAAAAAGTTTACGAAAATTTTATCTTTAAAACGAAAATTAAGAGTTACTTTTGCAAATCTTTTTTTTTCTCACGTAAATCTTTACCGTGACAACGTCGGCATTTAGTAGCTCTTGGTGGGTTAAGAGCACCGCATCTGCGGCAGACACTCTTTAATAAAAGATGGTATTGTGCTATTTTTCTCTTCACTGGATCGTCAAGCGGGCTCATATTAAATCAATTTATATTTCTTTTTTTTCCACTAAAATTGTCTTGATAATAAATAAATATGAATGATTTGTAAAAAAAGAGATTTCAAATAAGTTTTATGGCTAGATGGTTGTTTTATGTAATAAAAAAATTAAAATTTTATTAAGTATAGAAAATAAATAATTGATTTAATAAATAATTGATTTTGTTATAGTGTAATTAGGTTTGCCAAGAGAAATATTTGACGAAGAAAAATTCCTTGAGTTAGCTGAGAACGCTTTCCACTGTCGGGTAAAACGAATAAAAGATGTAGTTAAATTGAAACTTCGCACAAAAAAAATACTTTATACATTCAAAACTGACCCAAGCTCAGCTGAACGACTAATTAAGCAAATTAGTTGCGATATAATTGAATTATAAAAAAAAATAAGTATTCAATTAGGTAATGAAAGTTCTTCCAGCCTGTCTTACTTGCGTTAATTCAGGATTTTTATGTAATAGCTGTCAAAAAAGATTAGATACAGGAAAATTGACAGAATTCGAATTAGATTTAGCAAAAGATTTGGTTGAGCTGGAGGAAAATGATCACGAACAATTTGGCTTCTTAAAAGAGGTATCTTTTTATAAGGCAATAGATTATGAGGATGTCGTCATCCTTGAAGTCGGATATAAAGATAAATTAAAATTTACTAAAGAATTAATGGAATGGATAAGAGAATCATATAAGATCGACAAGATAATTTTAATCGAGAAGACTAACAAACCTAGACCCGTGGTTGAAAGTTTAATTGCTCCAAGCAAACTAGTTTCTTTAAATGAAATTTTCCTTGCTACTGGGGATATAGAATTCAAAGCTGTAATTCGTAAATCGGACAAAAATAATATACTATTCACCAGTAACGAGCTTGAAGAATTAATTTATGAATTGACTGGAAATACTACAAGGATTGAATACTTATAATCGATAAAATAATTTCCTAAGAATAACCTTGGTATTCGTCTATGTATAAATTTAAACAAGTTATTTTAATTAGAATAGATTTAAAGATGAGTGCTGGGAAGAAATGTGCTCAAGCATGTCATGCTAGTGTTTCTGCCTCCGATTTAGCAAGAGTAAAAACTAAAAAAGAATGGAAAAAATGGAAAAATTCAGGACAAAAAAAAGTTATATTAAAGGTTAGTAGTATGGAAGAAATTAATGAAATATATAAGAAGGTACTTAAAAATAGAATTCCATGTTTTCTTGTTAAGGATGCAGGTTTAACTCAATTAGATCCTGGTACTATGACTGCTTTGGGGATAGGTCCTGCTTTATCAACTGAAATTGATAAAATAACGGGAGATTTGCAATTATTATAAAGAATAACAACACGGATGTTGAAAAATTTGTAGGAATTGAGATATACAGCACAGCAGAAATAGGTGGCATTGGTGGCGTATACAAAAACACTTATAAAGATTTTATAGTAAAAGAAATAACCACTAAAGGGAAAATCCTCGAAATTAAAGACGATTTCACCTATACACCTTTTTTAGAAGATTCAAAAGATAAATATACCACATTTAATTTGATTAAGATTAATAAAGACACTTTTGAAGCTATAAATGAAATTAGTCAAGCTTTAAAGATCTCACCGAATTTTGTATATTATTCTGGATTAAAAGATAAATGTTCAATTAGCGTTCAAAAGCTTTCTATTAGAGGAAATTTTATTGAACAATTAAAAAGATTAAAGATAAGGGATTTGTTTTTTAGATGTATTGAACCAACCAAAAAGCCAGTAAAATTAGGAGTTAATTGGGGTAATAATTTTACAATAGTAATAAGAAATATTGATAATAAAGAGAATTTAGAGAAAAATATTGATTATTTAATTGAACTTTTAGAAAAGCAAGGATTCCCAAATTATTTTGGACTTCAAAGATTCGGAAAGTATAGACCTAATTCTCATAAAATAGGAAGGTATTTGTTAGAAGGAAATTTTGAAAAAGCGTTCGATGAGTTTGTTTCAGTGAAATACTCTTCCGAAAGTCCTCAATTGCAGTCTATTCGTAGTAATGTAAAGAATAATATTGACCTTGAAAAGATTTATGAAACCTTTCCAAAAAGCCTCTCTTATGAAAGGTCTATGATTAAACATTTAATAGACTTTCCTGGAGATTATAAAGGTTGCTTTAATGCAATCCCTCCAGACTTAAAAAATTTATTAATTAGCTCGTTTCAATCTTACATTTTTAATAAAATGATTTCTCTACGAGTCAAAATGGGAATACCCTTAAAACCGGTTAAAGGAGATACTATTAGTATTTTAGATGATGATAATGGAAATGTTACTCAAATAAAATATATATATGGTAGGCTTGGGGGGCTTTATGATGAATATTTGGACGAAGCAATAAAAGTCAATAGGGCTACGATAGTTGTTCCTATTGTAGGATATAACACTAATTTAGATCACTTTCTCCTTATGAAAAATCTTTTTGAAGTAATCATTAAAGAAGAACATATTGATAAGAACATTTACAAAAGCGATTTATTATATGAGTTTGGATTTAAAGGTTCATTTAGAGCTATGATTGCCAAACCTACTGGATTAAATATCGTTGAACTAAACGATGATGATCTTTTTCCAGGTAAAAAAAAAATAAAAATTGAATTTTCACTCCCAAAAGGATCCTATGCTACAATGCTTCTTAGAGAATTAATGAAATAAATAATTAAATAATTTTTACAGTATAACTTTGAATTGTTTCTATTCCAAAAATGTCAATAACTTTTACTAATATTTGATAATCTCCAGGTTTTTTATAATTAAATGACGCGATAAGAGACAGTCTTCTTTTTTTTGGAGTTCTATAAGAGGCCCACATATTATTAAAACTATTATCTTGAAAATTAAAATCTATTGACCAATAATCGATCCAATCTGAGAATGATGATATAAATTGTTTAACATTTTCAGAGATGAAATTTATAAAAGGAATAGTGTAATTACATAATACTATTAATATCTTTTTTTCTTTTTTTTTAATTTTAATATTAAATGTGATATTTCCCGCCATTTTTAAAAAATCTATTTCTTTGGCGTTTTCTGTTAAAAAATCAATTGGAATAATTGGCTCATCAACAATTTCTATTAACTTTAAAATTTTAAAATATTGAGGCTTTTTATTAAAGTTCTCGTTCCATTTATAAATATCGTTGCTATTATGGATATCGAGCAGTCTTTTTCTGGTCATATGAATTGCTTGTTGACTTAAATCAGAGCCGATCCATCGCCTTCCTAGCTTCTCCGCAACAGTTAAAGTCGTTCCAGATCCACAAAAAAAATCTGCTACTAAATTATTCTCATTAGTAGATGCTAAAATAATCCGTTTTAAAAGGCGTTCTGGTTTTTGAGTTGAAAAACCTTGATATT
The DNA here is from genome assembly GCA_048887225.1 of Candidatus Hodarchaeota archaeon. GTDB lineage: Archaea > Asgardarchaeota > Lokiarchaeia > Sigyniarchaeales > SOKP01 > LW40-45. The sequence continues at coordinate 65,211 of JBHLJY010000007.1, read as the reverse complement.
CTAAAGTATTGGCTCTCACATAAGGAATATCATTCCATACATCTCTTGGAAAAATTCCTTGATTTTTAATGTATACTTTTCGTGATAATTTTTTGCCATTGTGACTACCACCACGATAATAATAAATCCCTTTATTATCTTCTTTTAATGCCATTTTAACGCGATCAGAATACTCCATATAGATATTTGGATCGTCGTTGAAAATATAATCATCTGATTTTGAATAAAATAGTAAGATATCAAATGATCGCATAAAAAATCTTCTTGTTTGTACAGATGCTGCAGGATACGCCCAAATGATTTCATTTCTAAAATTTTCAATTCCAAATATCTCATCAAGCATAATTTTAACGTAATGAGATACGTGCCAGTCTAAATGAATGTAAATTGAACCATTATGTGCTAATAATTCTTTCATTAAAAGTAATCTTTCGTAAATGAAATTAAGATAAGACTCGAGGCCGTTTTTCCAACAATCACTATACGCTTTTATTCTTATCCAATGTTTCGATTTTTTAGAAATCTCTTTCTCTCCTATTTGAATTTTATAATTAAAATCCCCTCCTGTATAAAAAGGGGGATCAATATAAATGAGATTTATTTTTCCTTTAAAATCTTTTAATAAATGCGACATAATAGGAAGATTATCACCCCAGATCAAGAGATTTTCCCAACTTTTATTAAATTTTCTATTTACTATCTGTTGTTGAATGAGGTGATGAATTTCTATAATTTGAAAAGGAAACTCTTTTTGATTTTCTGACGAAATTCTTTTATTTTCAGGTTTCCCTTTCCAATTTAAATTTACCATAATTTAGAATAAGAAGACAAAAAATTTTATTGTTATTCTACATTTCAAATTTTAATTTTTAAAAAAAATTATTGTTTGCCACAAAATATGCTAGATGAAATTGGTGAATGGAGAAAAACACATTATACAAAAGATGTTACTCCTGAATTAGTTGATCAAGAAGTGATACTTGGCGGCTGGGTTCGCAATTATAGAGATCTTGGAGGTTTAAAGTTTATAAACCTTCAAGACAAATATGGCGAGCGACAAATAACCTTAAAAAAAGGTATCGTTTCCAACGAAGTTTTTGAAAAAGCTAAATTAGGGTATCAATATTGTATTATGGTAAAAGGAAAAGTAAAAGCTTTTGATAAAGCTCCTGGTCGTATTGAAATTATTCCCATTGAGATAAAAATTCTTAATAAAACTCCAGAAAAGCTACCAATAGATATGACTGGAGAGACTCTTTCAGAATTGGATCTTAGACTAAATAATAGAGCTTTAGATTTGAGATCTCTAAGAAATCAGGCAATTTTTGAAATAAGAGGAGAATTACTAAGAGCTATTCGAAAATTTCTATTTGCAAACGATTTTACAGAAATGACAACACCGAAAATTATCGGATCAGCAACAGAAGGAGGGACTGAATTATTTCCGATTATGTATTTTGAGAGAGAAGCCTTTTTAACACAGTCAGCCCAATTATATAAAGAACAATTAAGTGGTGTATATGAACGTGTTTTTGAAATTAGCCCATGTTTCAGAGCTGAGAAGAGTCGTACAAAAAGGCATTTATGTGAGATTTTTGTCCTAGATATCGAAATGGCCTTTGCAGATATGAGTGATATCCTCAAGATTTTAGAAGAATTAATTCATAATGTTATCAAAGATATTAGAAAGAATAAAATGGATGCGTTAAAGTTTTTAAAAATGGAAAACAAGACAACAGTACCAGAAATTCCTTTCCCTCGATATACTTACGACGAGATTTTGGAATTAATAAATACTAAATTTAGAATAGAAATTGAATGGGGTGAGGATATTTCGACAGAAGCTTATCGAAAATTAGGAGAAGAATTAACAGGATATTATTACATCACTCATTGGCCCATGTCAATTAAACCATTTTACATTATGCCATCAAAAGACCCAAAATATAGTGAATCATTCGATCTACAAATGGGATGGTTAGAATTAACGTCAGGTGGGACAAGGGTTCATAATAAAGCACAATTAACTGCGACGCTTGAAGCAAAGGGGCTAAATTCTGCTTCATTTGAGTCGCATCTTCGAACATTTGATTTTGGTATGCCACCTCACGCTGGTTTTGGTCTTGGTATAGCAAGATGGGTCACATTTTTGTGTGGATTGGAAGATATCAGAGAAAGCGTGATGTATCCGCGAACTCCAGATAGATTAACTCCTTAATCCATTTTAATTACTTTAATATTTATTCAAAAATGAGTGAAGATTATCTCCAAGATTATATAAAAGCTGGAAAAGCTGTAATCGCTGCTAAAAAGCTAGCTCGTGAAATTGCAAAATCAGGTGCCTCATTTTTAGAAATTGCCAATAGATGTGAGGCTAAGATATTAAATAATGGATGTGAATTGGCTTTTCCCATAAATATCTCTTTAAATGAAATTGCTGCTCACTATAGCCCTCCTATAGATGATAATACGGTCGTTCCCGAGAATGGTTTATTAAAAATCGATATTGGGGCTCACTTTAATGGGTATATAGCGGATTCGGCTTTTACAATTAATATTGATAATGACCCTGAACTTCAAAATTATGTCGATGCAGCAAAAGAAGGTCTTGAAGCTGCGATTGAGATTTTTAAGCCGGGTATCAAATTATATGAAATGGGTGAAGCTATTGCAAATAGAATTATCGCTCATGGTTTAAGACCAATTGTAAATTTAGGGGGTCATGAATTAAAGCAATACATTTTACACGCAGGACCATTTATCCCAAATTACAAAGAAAAAATTCATAATCAAGTTTTAAAGCCTGGCGATGCCTATGCGTGTGAACCATTCGCAACTTCTGGAGTAGGAAGAGTTGACAATGGACAACGCTCTTACATTTATCGATTTGTTAAAAAAATTAAGAAAAATATACCTTACGAAGAACAAGGATTTATGAATAATATTGAGAAATACTGTAAACATCTTCCATTCTCACCTCGTTTCCTCGAAAATCATAATCTCATCCCTAAAACTAAAATTAATAGAATAATAGATTCATTTCTAAGAAAAAAAATACTTGATCATTATCCAATTTTAGTGGAAAGAACTGGAGCTCCTGTAGCTCAAGAAGAACACACTATTGTAATTGATTTGGACGGCAAAACTATAGTCACGACGAGAGAATAGTTTTGAAAAATAAAATTATAGCAATAATTCTATGTGCTGGAGAAGGAATCAGACTTAAAGAAATTACCAAGAACATCCCAAAACCATTGATAAAAATTAAAGAATTAAATAATATTTCAATTTTAGAGCATACGATTTCTAGTTTAATTGAATTAGGAATTCATCGAATCGCTATAGTAAAAGGCCATTTGGGAATGAAGATTGATGAATGTGTTTCCTCAATAAAGAATTATAATTCTAATTTTGAAGAAAAACTGATAATAATAGATTCTGGCAATCAATATAAATTAGGACCCTTATATTCATTTTTAACCATTACTACAAGTAAAAATGTATTTAAGAGAAATTCTATATATATTGTGATTCCTGGAGACACAATTTTTCAATTTAATCTACTAAATCAAATTTTTAGCATTATTGTTAATAATTTTAATCTCATTCAAAAATATCCTTTAATCTTTTACAGAGAAATGATAATTAGCGCTCTAAAAGAACAACAAGAATCTAAAACAATTTCAATCGCTGATATAGAGAAGAAAGACTCTAAATGCTTTATAAGACAAATTAAAAAATATAAATTACAGGACTTTTCTGATTCAGATTTTATAAAACAAATAATACCTGTTTTTATATTTTCGTTTGATTTTATTAAACGGATTAAAAAATTTGAGAATAAATTTTCGGTAAATACAATTAGAGAAATTATAAATCATATGATAAGAAATGGAAGTGAAATAATTGCCATGGAAATAGAAAAAAAAATCAATTTTCACGATATTGATTATGAAACGGATTTAAATATATTTAATAATCTTTTAAAAAGGAGAAAAAAAGAGGACAATAGAAGCTCCGATAATTTAAAGAATTATTGTTTCGAAGGAATTTAGATCGTTATTTTTTTAAGATCTGACAATTATCCTACGAAATCAAAGCTTCTATTTTTGTTTTTTCATAAGAACGATTTTTATGGTTTAATTGTCTCGGGTATTAGAAATAACTATTTAAATCGACAAGAGATCAAAGTAGAAAAGTTGCTTTGTCTCTAATCTTTAAAGTTATAAGGAACGTATTTAGTTAATTTTGTGTAATTCTTTATTAAAATGTACTTTTGTACAAGAGTAATAAAGGAATATATAAGTATTTTTTCTGTTAATATGTGCTAAGGTTATTAATAAAAAATTGTCGAGAATTAAGAACCGATTAAAAATATTCGTAATACAGCTCAACAGCTCAGACTGTGTTTACGTTTTTTAACCATTGCATATCTTCTATTGTCCACATATAGTATCTTTTTTTAGTTATTTAAATCTTCCTATTATACAAAATTCCTCGCTAAAATAAAACATTTAAAAATTTTACTTTTTTGAAATAATATAAATATTTATTTACTTTATTTATAGAATATGTCAGAATCAGGTGGAGATATCCCTATCAAGATTGAAATTTTCGGGATAACACCTTTAAACGGTTATATTGACCGTATTTTTGCTCCGATTTCTGCTGATGCAATACTTGATAAGATGCCATTTGTACTAAGAGGACGTTTTAGTTTTGGATCGAAGAAATATTGGACGCTTCCTGGTTTGGGTTTAAGAGAAGGTATAAATCCAAAATCTATCAAAGATGTTGAAAAAGGCGATTTGGTTTATAATCCGAAAACAGATGAATTGATTATAGTTATTGAAAATCTTGAAATGCCAAATAAGGTAAATAAAGTTGGTAAAGTTATTATTACTGAAGAAATTTTGTACGCAAGGAATGGATTGAACACCAAAATATTTAAGATCAAATAAAAACTAAGATAAAAAATAAAAGAGTTAATTCTAAGAATGGGGATAGGAAAGAATTTAACTATTGTTTTTACATTCTTTTATTTAGCAGTAGTAATTTATCTTGTATTATTTTTTCTAGTGCCAGATATTCAAAACACCATAATAAAAGGAAGGCAAGAAATTGCAAATCTTACTAAAGGACCAAATTATTTATGGGCGCTTTTAATTTCGCTCATTATCTGTTTCATTGGAAGTGCAAGTATAGGATTTCCAATACCTTTCCCTTTTGTACTATTTTCTTTATCTAATTCTATTTATTTAAGATATAGGAATAATGGGTTAAGAATGGAAGAAATATTATTGACAGCACCCTTCTGGTTCGAGATCATAGGGATTGCAATTGCTGCTGGTCTAGGTTGCGCGTTAGGTGAACTTACTAGTTTCTTACTGGGAAGAGGCGCAAGAAAATTTACAGAAAGCAAAGATTCTAGAACCCTTGAAAATGTCAAAGGTTTTGGTAAATTAATTCTTGATCACCCCAATCGCACGTATTTATATATATTTCTTGCTGCTGCCTTACCTATTCCTGATGATCCATTATGGATAGCTTTAGGAATGTTGGAAAAAAAAGAGTTTAATTTTTCAAAATGTTTAATATCTGGGTGGTTAGGAAAAAATATTACTACCATTTTTTATGTTTTACTCCCCATTCTATTATTATTAGGTTTTTCTGCATTTGGGGTTAATTCTGACGACATCCAAAGCGTTGTTACTGAAAGTATAATGCTGTTAGTGACGTTAACTATGATGTACATTATCTTTGCTTTCGATTGGAACAAGTACTTAGAAAACAAAAAACAGAAAAAAGTAGCTAAAAAATTGGATAAAACTAATAACTATAAAATTTAGAATTTCCTATTTTTTTGAATTATTATGGCAGTTTTTACAAACAAAAACGATTTTTTCCTTATGTTTAGAATTTTCATCGTAAAACCACATCTTATATATATAATTACCACATTTTTCACATACAACAGGTAATCTTAACTCCTTAATCATAGGTCCTAAATTCTTAAAGCCAATTGTCATAAATCACAACAAAATTTTTTAAATGTCATAGAATTACATTTAAGATTTAGTTTTAAGTAAAATTTCGATTTTAGAAATTATATCTTTTTTATTTTGATTAGATTTATTTCTATAATTATAGCCTCTATGCTTGCGTTCATAAAAGGGACGACTTCCCAAAGACACATTTTCTATTTCTATACCAGGATATAATCGATTTTTTAGAATCTCGGCAATTTCAACCGCAGTTGATATTTCTTCACCTTCACCTTTGATTAAAATAGATTTTCGCCCACCAGAGAAAGCAAAAATCGCGTCTTTAATGATCTTACTTTTATCTCGTCGATTTTTAATAAAAATCGTATTTGCGTTAGCCATATAAAACCATAAAAATTTTACGTTGTTGATTAAAAAGAAGTTATACAATAAATAGTATATTTTTATGAATATAAAATTTTTTAAAACTTCTTAATTTGTTATTAGTTTTTAAATATTTAAATGTATTAAAAAGCAAATACTAAAATCAGACAGTTTTTATTATCTCTCAATAAAGCACATCTGATAAATTTCTATATTGCATTAACTAGGCATTTTAATTTAACTCTGCTTTTTTGTTTAGATTATTTAAGATTTTATAATATTCTGTTATGGTTTTTTTAAAAACTTCTATGATCTTTCTTTCATTGGTGTCTAAATAATCTTTATAGGGATTTATAATCTCAATTCTTTTTGTAAAATCATTCATTAACCGGTTATACCATTGATTAGGTTTTTTTAACCTTTTTCTTAATTTTTTTTTATACTTAGTCAATTTCTTTTCAAATTTTATTGTATTTCCCCTTTCTGAAAAATGTTTTAAAATTGTTGAATACATTAATAAATCTCCTTCGATCTCGTTTCTAAATCTTGGTATTTTATAAGACTTCTTATAATCTTTTGGCTGTCCTACATATAGTTTATTCTCATCCTGTATTTTACCCTTGTCTTGCTTTTTAATATCTAAATTGTTGTCTTTTGAAACTAGAATTAACCCATAATTTTTCTGTAGATTGATTAATTCCCTTCTTACTAAAATATCATCTATATAATCGAGTTCTTTAAGCACCATCTTTATGTTGTTTTGAATAGCACCTCTTAATTTTTTTATCTTTTGATTTATAGCTTTTTTTTTTCCCTTATAATTTAATTTTACTAATACATATTTACTAAATATACCTTTTTCTGGATTATCTAATCTTAAAGCAGCTATACCCAAAGAATTTGGACTCATCTTAGTATGGTCAAAAACTAAACCAATAGCGAAAGGATTTTTATCTTGATATCCTAAATGCGTCTTGCAATCTATTTCTGAAAAGAAAAAACCTAATCCTGGATGTGAATGCCACCATCCGATAAAAAAATCTGTTGTTTTATTTTTAATAAATCTTTCATATAAAGAGGCATCAATTTGTGATAAATCTACATAATGTATAGGTTCTAATTCTACTCCTGTTCTCAAACCAGTACAAACAGGAACGGCGTCTTTTATAACTACTTTTTTATTTTTTTCTACGGATCCTATTAATATTCCATAAACTTCCTTCCAGTCTTTCTCATCAATATGATTATTAGCATACCTAGTTGCATATCCAACGATTCTCCTATATGCTTTATATGAAAGAAAAACAGGAGCAGAAATAGGATCTGAAATTGGATCTACATTCATAAATGAATTTTTTTATACGGTTTTTAATCATTTCTTCATTAAGACTATATAGAATTTAAATATAAACTTAATATATAAATTATATTTAAAAATTTAATTTTACCAAATTGAAAGTAATAGGATTCTGTGGTCTTCCTGGTTCCGGTAAATCAACTGCAATGGAAGCAATAAGCGATTTAGGGACAATAATCACAATGGGAGATGTAATACGGAACGAAGCAAAAATAAGGGGTATCGAACCTACAGACGTAAATTTAGGAAAGATTGCAAATAATTTAAGAAACGAAGGTGGACAAGAAATTATTGCTAAAATGTGCGTTGAATTAATTAATAATTTAAAGTGCGATGTTATCTTTGTAGATGGTGTGAGATCAATCGCAGAAATAAATATATTTAGAAAGAGTTGGAAATTCCCTTTAATAGCAACGGTTATTGATGAAAATATACGATTCAAAAGACTTTATGAAAGAGGACGTCGCGATGATCCTAAGACTATTAGTGAATTAAGAGAAAGGGACAAAAGGGAAATTCATTTCGGATTAAAGGATGTTATTAAGAAAGCTGAATATAAAATAGAAAATAGCTCTACTATTGAGGATTTAAAAAACAAAACCAGAAGAATAGTTTTGGGAATAATAAATAATTATTAATCATTTTAGTTCTTATATTAGGAAGTTTGCGATTGTTTTTGCTAATGAAACTTTGGCAGCTTCGTTATCTATAGAATCTGTCCCAATTATTTCATCTGCACCCGCATTCAATATCCTATATTTTGCATTTTGTAATAACAATGCGTGAGTAGCAACAGCATAGATTTTATTTGCTCCACTTTCTTTAGACAATTTTATTGCTGTGGCCATAGTACCGCCTGTTGCAATAATATCATCAGAAATTACTACATCTTTATCTTCAAGACTTAAATTACCCGACATTGTTATTTCACCTGTTTTAAAATCTCTTTTCTTTTCAAAACAATCTACAGGCACATTTTTTCCAAAATATTTCGCAAAAGCTTTCGATCTTTCGACAGCACCTTTATCTGGAGCGACAACTACAATATCTTTAGCACCTTTTGACTTAATATAATCAGCTAATACTTTCATGGAATCAATATTTATAGTTTTGCAAAAAGTTTCTTCTAAAACTTCTGGAGCATGAATATCCACTATATAAAGTTCATCGATGCCCATAGAATCTATAATTCTTATAATTAGATTAGCAAATTGGCTCTCACCGGGTCTAAATATTTTATCTTGACGACCATAAGCAAAATAAGGGATTACTACAATGATTTTTGCTGCTCCAATGCGCTTTACGGAGTCTATCATCATAAAAAGTTCAAATAATCTGGTATTTTGATTACCACTAGAACTTGGTCCAGATGATTGAACAATTATAACTTCTTTTCCTTTTATTTCTGTTTCATCTTCAATATTGATTCTTAAATAGTTTTCTCCGTCGGGGAAAGTTTTAAATTCAGTATTCAGGCTTTCGATGCCTAATTCTTGAGCGATTTTTACCCCAAGAATTTGAGATGCAGGTCCTACAATCAGAATTTTGTCCATTAAATTTACACTTTTTTATAATTTGATATTTAATTTATTAATTCTTTTCTTATAATTTTTTTAAAAAATTGATAGAGCGTTCAAATACTTCCTCTCGATGTCCTTTGAAGGAATGTCCCCCTTCATCAAATATCATAACATTTTCATCACTTAAAGCAAGATGCTCTTTTATTTGTATAACATTTTCAAAAGGCATTCTCTGATCATCTTTGCAATGCCCTATTAAAATTCTATGATTATTTGACGGATCTTCTTTTAAAAAATACTTAGGACTAATTTTTTCAATTAGATTTTGAGGGTATTTAATTCCAATAGATGCATAGTCATATCTTGTACAAAGAGGAATTAAGATTTTCGCTCTTTCATCTATAAAACCATTAGTTAATATAATTGCTCCTCCTACACTTCTTCCAAATAATACAATTTTGTCGTTCAAAATCCTATTAGATTGTTTATCTAATATCCAACTTATAGCTTCATGAATATCCAAATAAATTTTTGGTATCATTTCAATATATTTAAATTTTCCCGTTTCTTTAACGGTTTCACCATGACCACGATAATCATAAGATAAAACATAATATCCTGCGTAAGCAAATCTTTCAATGTAGGATTTGACGAATTTACTACCTCTGTGATATAATAAACCAGCTAAAACTATAATCCAAGGAGCCTTAGTGGGAGTATTTGAAGAAAAATATATAGACCCCTTAAGGCAAATGTTATCCTTTTTTATTGGAATATTAATATTTTCTATATTAATCTTATCCATTATATTACCCTAAGCTAATTTAAATTGTTTTTATTCTTTTAAATTAAATGCTTTAAATTGAATTATTTTTATTGGTCTCCGTGTTTTAAAACATGATTTTTTAAACTTGTGGTGTCTTCTAAATTAAGACAGTTTTTTTTTACTATATCTATAATTCGTTTATTTAGTTGATTATGTTCTTGAATACATGTACTTTTATTCAGGAATTCTTCTCCACGGCGAATAACAGCAGTATTTTCTGTAATTCTTATTATTTCTGTTGCGATTACTCCATTAATATAAACTAAATCCGATAATATGCTTTTTATATTTTTTAATAATGCCAATTGATCAGACATGATTAAATAAAGAGTTCTTAAAATAAAAATGAAAATAATTTAAAAAATTAAAGTTTTCAGAAAAAATTAAGACTTAGAATTTAGTTTTTCTATAGCCGTATCTACCATTTTAAGTTTTGTAGAGTATTTTTCCATAAGTTCAGCGAATTTCTCTATGGCGATCTCCTTATTATCCTTCAATTGTTTTAATTCATTTAAGGTTCTAACGATTCCTGCCTTTTTATCTATTAGTTTCTCTTTTCTACTATAAGGTATTTTTTGTTCCAATTTCTTGCGTTGGAAATTCTTAAATCTTTTTACATTTAAATCTTTCGGTACGAATTTAGTTAAATATACTGTCGATTTCGGTACAAAAGGCGCTAAATTTTCAGGAACTACTATAACTGGCTCAGGATCCTGAATTCTCTTTATCTCTTCGTAATCTAAAATCTCTTCATCGATTTCATTTAGATGCTCCTTAACTACAGATATGTTGTTATCTAAATTCTCTTCTTCCTTTTTTGTAAGATCCTTTAAATTGTTAAGCATATTTTCCCAGATATCTTTAGCCTTTAAATAGTAAAATTGAGCTTTTTGTTTTAATTTCTTTACTTTTTCTAGATTAATATCTGTTATCGAAGATTCTAAGGATGCACGGGCTTTTAGGTGACACGCTTTCCCCATATCATAATGAAATTGGGCTCTTATTTGTTGTTTTTTTATTTCATTGTGTTTTTTTAGGTAAAATAATCTTTTTGATAGTAATGAGAGTCCTGAATACAATTTTGAGGAAAAATATAAATTATTATTATCTTCTTCCTTTGCGGCAGCAATACTTTGAGCCAACCCGCGAGCTTCTTCAGAAGTTAATTCTAAATTATCAGGGAGTAGCGTACTGCTTTTTTCTTTTTGATTAATAGCGGCTGCGCTGAAATAGGCCGCTGCTTTGTAAATCTTGCTACATTCTACCATTGCAATTATAGCATTCTCAAAATCTTCCTCATCCTCAAAATTATCTGAAAGTTTTGAATAAGCTCTTGCCAATATCCATAAAGCACGAGCGCATTCAAAAATCAAATCATTTATTTCTATCTCTTTGTCCTCGATAGGATCATGAAAAGATGGAATTATATCTAATTCTTTTAAAATCTTTTTGTGATCTTCTTTTTTATAAATTACATTTAAAATCATTGTATATTCAAAAACTAAGTTAAGATCGTCTAAGCTAAAATCTTCGTCGTTTTCTAAAGCGTCTCCTAGTTGTTTAATTTTATAATGCAGAAATCTTATTCTCTGCATTGTCTCTTCTGGAAAAAAAGATGACATATTATAACCTTAAAGTTTTTTTATTAAATTTGAGTTAAATAAGATATTCATCATTTTTTTTTAAACTTAATTAAATAAACTGTATGAAAGACTCATCTTTAAAAATCAGAAAAATGAAATTATAATAAGTGATATGAGTAAAAAAAAAATCTTTTTATTTGAATTTGCCTCAGGTGGTGGATTTAATCAAGTTAACATCCCTACTTCGTTATTTTGCGAAGGATTTGGGATGTTAAGATCAATCATAGAGGATTTTAAATCATTAGATTTTGAAATTAGCATACTTTTAGATTATAGAGGAATCTCTTACAAGAAATTTTTACAAGCTGATATTATAAAACAAGTTAATGCAAATGATGATTATCTCGTAAAGTTTGAAAAGGAAGTTAAAAATTGCGAATTTTGCTTTCTCATTGCTCCAGAATTTTCAGATATTCTTTATAAACTTACTAAAATCGTAAAAAATAATAATAAGGAAATTTTAAGCGAGGATTTAGATGGTATAACTTTAGGCACTTATAAATTAGATACATATGAATTTTTTAAAACTTTTAAGGCAAATACTCCACTATCATTTCTGATTTCTAGAAAAAAACAAAATTTTAATGCAAACTCTATTATTCAAAAATTTAATCAATTAACTTGTCCAGTAATAATTAAACCAGAAGATGGTGTAGGAGCGGGGAATATCTTTTATTTTGAAAATGAAAAACAAATAAGAGAGTTTTTTAAAGATCTAACTGAAAAACTTGATATTAATAGAAATTATATTCTCCAAGAATTTATAGAGGGGAGAGATTTGAGTGTATCGTTGATAGGAACTTCGAGTAACCCAATTATTTTAAGTGTTAACACTCAAAATCTTAATATAAAGAATCATAACGGGGAATCTGAATATCTCGGTGGAACCACTCCCGCAGAAAATTATGAAGAAATAACAAAAAATTTAGTCAAAATTTTAGAAAATATGGATCTTTCAAAATTTTCAAGCTACTACGGAATTGATTTTATAAGAAAAAAAGATAAATCAATATATTTCATAGAAATAAATCCAAGATTAACTACCTCGTATATTGGAATAAGAAATATTGTTGATAAGAATCTCGCTGAATTAATCTGGGATACTAAAATGAAGTCTTTGAGTTCCTCTGAAATACATTTTAGGAATTTTTCACAATTTTCAAGAATAGAATTGGATTATAATGGTAATAAAACTGCTATTGAAATTAAGGAAGAAATAATCCCTAAATTGGTTAAAGAAATACCTGAACTTGTTACTCCCCCAATTTCGTTTAATAACTCAAATCAAAATAGAAATATTCGATATTCATGTTTTATAGCTACAAAAGAGAAAAATTACGAATCTTCACGAATAAGATTGACTAAAATTATGGAAACCTTCAAAAAATTAGATTTTTATTCAATTAATTTATGAAACATTCAAATAAGTAAAAACAAAACAATTGTAAAACTACCCCAATGTAGAAATAAAGAAACTATTAATCCATTTTCGATTTTTAATCCTTTATTCACACTAATACTATAGGTTAACAACCACAGGGATAAAACTTGAAAAAAAATGAGTAGAAAGACATCTATAATACGGAAAAATGTTATTTTAATAAGTAATTCTGAAGATAATAAAATGAAATGTATTAATAAGTAAATTACCATCGGATAAAATATAATCGGTAAGGTAAAGAGGAAATCGAGGGTTCTCTCTTTTTTCTTGTAAAATAAACGACAACTTCCTTCTACGAGCAAAAAAGAAATTATGAAATTAAGTATATATAATATAGAAAAATATACGTGAGAAATAATTTCTAACTTATAAATATCTTCTGTAGTTTCTATATGAAATATAAAAAATGTGTAAAATGCGTTTAATCCACAAAGTATCGCGCCTATCATTAAAATACTAAGAGAAACTATGGAATTATAAACTTTATCTTTTTCTTCAAATGAAATAAATTTTTTAGGAGTTAAAAACATTAAAAATCTCAAAAAAGGCGAATTAAATTCCCGTTTTGAAATATCTGGCGATTCTATTATCTCAATATTTTCTTTTAAAGAATTATATGCGTACATTCCTAAGTCAGTCAAATAATACTTTTTGTCCTCTTTCTGTTCAATCAATTGAGATAATGAATCTAGATGATGATAAATCGTACCAGTACTTACTTTTAAAATTTTTTTGAGATTCGTAAATGACGAAAATCTATCATCACCAATGATTTTGATAATTTTTCTGCGAATGTCGTGACTTAAGGCATAATAAAAACTAGATTCAATGCCTTGATTCTGATCCTTTTTTAAAAGATCTTCATTTTTTTTGCTAATAATTTATTACCTTCTTAATATTTATTCTTTTGATAATAATATCATAATTATTCCAATCAAGGTTATAAGAGTGCCACTTATACATAAATAAAATCCTATACCTGCACTTGGAAGATAAAACAGTTCACCAGGAATTATTTCAAAAAGAAATAATATTAGAAAACCCAAACCAATGAAATTAATAAGAACAGAATTAATTTTATATGATTGGTCAAAAATAATTAAAATACTGGCTATTAAACAAATGATTCCACTTATTAGTGGAAATAAATATAGAAATGATTCTTCTACAGCTACGATAGTATATAAAATATAAATATCAAAACATGAGAATCCTGAAAACCAAGGTAAAAATTCAGATATAATCAGTAATATTGAACCAACCAATCCTATTATTCTGTAATCAATGTGTGTCTTAAATTTTTCTTTTAGAGACATGTTTTTGTTTAATGCAAATGTTCAAATCATAAAAACTAAATAAACTAATATTAAAATATATCTAAAAATATTAATTTGTTTTTTAAATTTTTAAGGAAATATGTTTTATTATTAATAGTAAGAATGTCGTCAAAAGAAGAAAAAAAACCTGACCTCGTAAGTTATTTGAAAGAAGAGATCCCTATTGAAGATATCCGAGATTACGCGTCTCCTCAACGTATTAGATCCATAGACTTCGTCAAGGGTTTTGCGATTATATTTATAATTATTGCCCATACATCTAGTGTATGGTTTGATGACGATTGGATATACATACACGGTATGGCATACGCTGCGCTTGATATATTGGGACCATCGCTATTCATTTTCCTTTCTGCGCTTAGCGTAATTTTCAGCATTAGGAGAAAAAAAGGAAAATTACCTGATAAAGTGATTCGAAACAGAATCTTTTCGAGAGGATTTACAATTATAGTAATGGGAATGATCTTTAATTTAATAGGTTTAAGCGTGGTTCGTCCTGATATTCCATTTCCTCTCAACCTATGGGGTTGGAACATTCTTATGTTTATTGGATTTTCTCAGATTTTCTCATATTACGCAGTAAAATTGAAAAAATGGTTTCGTGCTGTCATTGGGATTATAATTATTCTGATTTCACCAATTTTTAGAGAATTTCTTTATTTAGAAAAGGATTCCAATCCATTAATATGGCTTACGCATTTTATCGTCACATCACCAACTCCCGAAATAACGCTTTTCCCTTGGCTCTCAGTTTGCTTCATTTCAAGTATATTTGGTGAATATCTTTACGATACAATGATATTAGGAACTGAAGATGCTTATTTCCGCTTATTTAGGCTGTTTATGATTTGGGGAATAATTTTTGTCGTACTTGGAGTAATATTAGGTCTGCGATTGCAAACTCCTGAGACTATGGTAGAATCTGAATACCCTCATTTACGATTATACTCAATTATGAATCAACAAAACTATTATAACTTTCCGGGTATGCCTGAATTCTTAATAAGGGGTACAATGGGAAATATGTTTTATAACTTAGGTGCTGCGCTCCTACTTATTGCTATTTGTTTCTATCTCATAGATATTAAGAATCACGATAATAAATTTACCAGTATGATAGAATATTACGGAAAAATATCTTTGAGTCTATTTTTAGTTGAATATGTTTTTCTTCTTTTATATATAGGTCAATTTAGCATCGTGGTTTTTCCATTTGTCTGTCTCGCCTACCTAGGTTTTTTAGGATTCCTTCTTTATATTTGGAACGAATATGGCAATGGAGTAGGCTCACCCGAATGGATAATGATACAAATTAGTAGAATAGGGCAAAAGACGGGAGAAACCGTGAAAAAGGAAGCTAAGAAGATTGAAAAAAAAATTGAAGAGATTGTAATAAAAGAAACTGAAAAAATTAAGGAAACCTTTAAAAAAAAGAAAAAAATTGAAAAAGTTATTGAAAGATAGAAATTATTCAAATGAGATTAAAAATAATTTTTGGCTAAAAGTTATTATAAATATATAAATATTTTAGAACAATTATATCAATATTAGTACTAGAAGTAAAACAAAATCGACTTAAAATAACTCGAAAAAGGTTATTGAAATCAGCGAATCAAGCGAATTTAAATTCAAAATTACTCTCTTTGGACCAGGAGGCGTCGGTAAGACCTCTCTTTTACTTCGTTTTGTAAAAGATCACTTCAGTGAGGATTTGAAAAAGACTATTGGATCAAATTTTTTAATAAAGGATGTTGAAATTGAAGGAAAGCAAGTAAGATTACTTCTTTGGGATATTGGTGGGCAACCACAATTCCATAAACTCCGAACTATTTATTTCAAAGGAAGCAATGCAGCTCTAGGAGTTTATGACTTAACTAGTCCACAATCTCTCTTAAAAATCCCAGGGTGGGTGTCATCAATAAAAAAGACAGTTAAAAAAACCATACCGATGATTTTATTAGGGAATAAAAGTGATTTGAAACGTCAGGTGGATAGAACGGAAGCAGAGGATTTAGCAAAAAGATTGGGCTGCGATTATTTAGAAACTTCAGCAAAGACAGGAGATAATGTTGAGAAAGCTTTCAACTATATCGCAAAAGCATGCGTAGTATGTATGGAGATCTAATTAAATTTTATATTTAATTTTTCAAAGTCCTTTATCAATTTTTCTATGTTTATAAAATGAATTCCTATAATTCCTAACTTTTCAGCTGAACGCACATTATTAGACCCATCATCTACAAATACAATTTCTTTGGGTTTACATTTGGCTTTTTTTATTGCATATGTGAAGATTTTAGGATCAGGTTTAGTTATTTTCACTTCATGGGAAAGAATTAATTCATCAAAATAATCTAAAAAATCCCAATTTTTTCTTAAAATATAATCCCAATGGCTAGCATTGACGTTTGACATAGCTATTAGTTTATATTTATTTAATTTTTTTAATTTTTTCAGCAAATCAATAGCTTCAGGAATAGGATGCGAAACGATGCTATTAAAAGCTTTGTAAAATTCAGATTGATTTAACATACAAACTTGTAGCAGATTACAAGCAAGATGGTAAAAATCCTCGTCAGACATTTTTCCTTGATGGTATAAGTCAGATTGCCGAAAGAATTCTAACATAGTTCGAGTACGGGGATTTTCTGAAGGTGATAACGTTATTATTTTATTGTAAAAGTTTAAGTAATCTAATTCAATAATAACTCCTCCTAAATCAAATATAATAACTTTAATTGTCATTAAACTTAACCTAGCGACGAAAGAATATTTTAGTTGAAGTCCTTCTAAATGGTATCGGAAGCTTGTATTTAGGAAATCCTTTCGTATCTTTTTCAAGGAGTTCTAAAAACTTTTCTAGTTGAATATTCTTTAACTGCTCTGATGTATTCCCTTTTGGGCCAAACGGTTGTCCGATTAATCTTTTACGAAGAGAAATAGTTTCATTCTCTTGTTCTGTTTTACCTACAATTACTATATAAGGAATCCATTCAATTTCTGCTAGTCTTATTTTTTTTCCTATTTTTTCTTCGCGATCATCGAAATCCGCTCTATAACCTTGATCATTAAGAATTTGCATTATTTTTCCAGCGTATTCGTTCTGATTATTACTGACAGTTATTACTCTTATTTGGATTGGAGATAACCACGTTTTAAACCCTGGAACTATTTTATCCTTTTCTCTGATTGCTGTTTCAATTAGCCCCCATAACACTCTCTCCAAACCTCCTGAAGGTGAATTGTGAAGAATAATTGGATGCTTTTTAATCCCATCATCATCAGTAAAGTAAATATTATATTTTTGTCTCTTTTTGCCATCTTTATCTTCTAAATATTCTAAAGTACTTTCAACATCAATTTGAATTGTTGCGAGAGTACCGCTTTTATCTTGAGCGGAAAGTACTCCTCTTTCAAACTTCAAAACAAAATAATAATACCTATCATCCCAGAGTTCCAATAAAGCAGGTTTGTTTTCTTTTTTTACTAATTCCTTAATCCAACCTTTATTTTTTTTGTAAAAATCGTGTGTTGTCCTGAAAATTAAGTGATCTTTAATTCCTAAATCCTCGGCAACTTGTTGATCTAAGTCATATTGTTTCTTAAATTCTTCAACAGATGAATCCAAATCCTTGCACAGAGTATGAAAATCTGGCATGACAAAGCCTCTTAATCGCCTTAAACCAGTTAATTCTCCTTCTTTCTCCCTCCTGAAATCATACTGCTCATATTCATATAATTTTAGAGGGAAATAGGAAGGTTTCAAGTTCATTCCACTAAACATATCAAATTGGAGGAAATCCCCAGCAAATCTTAGTAAAAATCGATTATTTCCTGATTCAACCCAATATGTTCTGGCTGGAAATCTCGCAGTTTGGGCAGTTAATTTCTTGCTTTTTACGGTATACATAATAGGTGTATCAACTAGAATTGCTCCAAAATCAATTAACTTCTCATCTAAATAATTTTTGATAAGGTTCTTCATAATTACACCCTTAGGATACCAACGCAAGTTCCCACTATCAGAATTTTTTTCGAAATCAATTAGCTCAAACTTTTTCATTATCTTAATATGCGGTGGTTCTTCTCCGAGATCAGCTCTTCTAACACCTAATTCTGATTTAATAAATAAATTAAAATCCTCATCGACTTCTTTTATTGGCAAAACTTCTTTATTGTCATCTATTTGAATTTTTATTTCTTTTCCTTCTGGAGTAATTACAAAAAATTGAGCCTTTTGCAAATGTTCTTCTGGCTGAATATAAAGCTTTACATCTCTATACATTTCAGCTACTTCATGCCCGATACAATTAATTTTAAAAGATTTATACCATCCAAATGGAGAGAATTTTGACTTAATTCCTTTAGATTCTAAGATTTTAGCTATTTTTGGGCATACTTCCGCCGCATTTGGATCTTGACTTAAAAATTTACTTAAATGTGCCCATGGATAAACTAATACTTTGTCAACAATGTATTTATCCCTTCCAGCGATTAATTCAAGATATTTTCTTGGTTTTCCTTTTATTTTACCTTCTTCTACTTTTCGGTTATGTTCTCTTATTTCTTCATTCCTTTGACGTATTTTTTCAGGGAACCCTGTAATAAGGAAAATTGCTTCTTCTATAACATCAGCTCCTTGTTTAGCTATTATATCTGTGTCATATGTATCTTGGTCTTCGATAGAAACATAAGCTATAAGTATTAAACCATCCAATTTTATGAAATCTTCAGAAAACTCTTGAGG
This sequence comes from Candidatus Hodarchaeota archaeon, assembly GCA_048887225.1. Lineage (GTDB taxonomy): Archaea > Asgardarchaeota > Lokiarchaeia > Sigyniarchaeales > SOKP01 > LW40-45. The sequence goes on along the minus strand of JBHLJY010000007.1, from coordinate 45,972 downwards.
ATTGCTTGTTGCCTCTTTGTGTTTCCTTACTTCTACGCCATCTGAATGAATTAATAACATTTTCATATGCAACAAACACCAAATAATTATATATATCCTATGAATCTAATATAAATGATAAATTTTTTTAATATTGAATTTTAAATAAAAAAGTATTAAGTAAGGATTCTGTTTATTTGAGCAATTGAATCATAATTAACTCTAAAATGAAATGCAATATCATCTATAAACTTTTTATAAATATTTAGAGTATACTTTATGTGTGGAAATTATTAATGGATGGAATTTAAGGAATAATCTGAGTTTATCCCAAGAAAACTGCTCTATCAAAGGTCTCCATCTCCTATTCAAGTAATTGTTTATTTTATTTATTAATAATTCTGCCTCACTCCCTTTGTATCCTAAATATTTAACTATATAAGTAGGTGAAAGACATTTTTCAAATAAATAATCTACAATAGAAAGCGTATTTTGATCGTTTTGTGATTCACCAATTATTTCGGCAATATTTAAATCTTTAAGATACTCTATGAATGGTTCAAAGAAATTCTCTTTTCTAAGTTGCTCATAATGAGTAAAGACTCTACTAGGTCGGATTCTAGGGGGACCGTACGTATATACGAGTATTCTTTGAAAAAGATTCTTGGGATTTGTCCTTGTTGAGGATGGACCATACTCTCTACTCCTCTCCTGTATTAGATTTTTATCAAACATTCCAAAACCAGACTCTATCAATTTTTCAATATTTTCTTGCTCGGTTAACCCTCTTTTAAGATTATAATCTAATAAAGGAGCGACTAACATAGCCCTTATTTTAAAAATAGACTCTATCCCAAAATTATGTATTAATGCTTGTTTAACGGAGATTATACCCTTTAAATTTTTATATCTCTCATCTAATTCGAATTTGTCTAAGCCATATAAGATATCTCTTACTAAATAATATTTGGGTAAAATTAGATTTGAAATATTATCATACATACTTCCTAATCTATTATTAAAATTGCCATTATTTCGTAAATCATAACCATCTTCATTTTCCTCTCTATTAAAATATAATTGCCAAAAATATTCAGTAGCTTTATATTCTTGTTCATTTTTACAAACCGCTAAAAAATTAAAATTAAATGCTCTAGGACCTAATTTTTGGAATGTATTCTCAAAATGTTTTCCAGTTTTTTCTCTCTTATATAAAGTTTTCCGATCCTCTATATTAATTGCTCGACCAATTCGATGAAATCCAGCGATAACTTTTTTATCATCTTTTACCCAACTGGGGCCATAATGAATATCGTTCCCTTCTCCATCTTTTATCTGAGTAAAATTATAAATTATACCATAATAATTCATTTTTCTTATTAACTTAGTTAAACCATCTCGAGTCATGATACCTAAATCGATATTATGGCGATCTTTTACGAACTTAAAGAGGTTAGAATATACGCCCTTATAAGATTCCTTGAATTCCTTCGGTGTTAAATCCTCAATTGGTTTTCCCAAGTTAATATAAGGGGTACCCTCAATAAAATCTTTAGAGGTTTGGATTGGGGAACTTGGATATTCATCAATATGGTCGCTCGCATTACAAATTTCGTTAGCTTTACTTAATAAAAAAGGATCATCTGCACATTCTGTTTTCTTTTTTTTTTCTTCTGGCATATATTCGGATTTGAACAAAATAATTTTTTTTGTGGTTTTTCAAACACCTTAACCACCGAATATATTTTATGATTATGTCTATATATAATTTTACTTCTTACTACTTTAGAGAAAACATTACACAGGGTTATGTAATATTAAATTAATATTAAAAATGTGAACACCTAATAAAATAATTGATTTATAAAGAAGATTAAGGTTAAAAATCGCTTATAAATATATTCGAGATAAGGAACACTCCATCGGAATGAATTAATAAGATTTTCACGATTATCTCTTTAGTTTATTTGTTAAACTATATTTTTGATAAATTCTAAATATTTTACTTACTTTTGTTAATTAATTATATTAATTAAAAATTTTAATAATTTCCAAGTTATCTAGTTATTCATATGAATCTTAAAAATATTTTTTCAGAAATTACGAAAGGTTTAGATGAACTTGATAAAGATCGAGAGGAGATATTAAGAATTTCTCGCAAAATAATACGAAATTGTAGCATTGCGATTAAATCAATTCATAGAAAGGAATTTAATATTTATAAAGAAAAAATTGACCAAGTTAAATTAAAATTGAAAGCTCTCACAAATTTGGTCAATAAAAATCCTGGAATTTTTTTTAAATACTTAAAAACTCCTGAACAAGAATATGCAGAAGCAGTTTGCTTTTATTCAATTGTCAATAATTTATCCTTGCCAACCTCTAATGAATTAAATGTAAACTCTCTTCATTATTTATTAGGCTTAGCAGATGTAATAGGAGAATTACGGCGGTACGCATTAGATAACATTAGGAATTCTCGAATTGATGATTTAAATAATATTTTAGAAGATATGGACGAAATTTATACAAACTTATTTTCTTTAGATTACCCTTCAGGAATAACTCAAGATTTAAGGCATAAAATTGATGTGGGAAGAAATATTATTGAAAAAACAAGAGGAGACATTTCATTAACACTTAGAATATCTGAGTTAAAAGAGTGTATTGATGATAAAATAAAATTCGATTAACATAATTAAAAAAGTTAAAGAGAAATAATGCCTTTTGACATTGAAAAAATAAAAAGAGATGCAAAAAAGAATTATGAGAGAGCTTGGTTAGAATCTAGAAATCTTCTAAATTTAAAAGGAAATCTTTTTAATTTAGAAAAAAAAGGTCTGGCTCACCCTGTTTATGAATTTATCGCAGAAGCCAGACGCAAAATGATTGGGTTAGGATTTGAAGAATTAGTATTACCAATGTTCGTTGAAGAGAATGAGATATATAAACAATATGGTCCAGAAGCCGCATTAATCCTCGACCGATTATTTTATTTAGCGGGGCTTCCCCGTCCGGATATCGGGATTTCAAAAGAGAAAATCGAAAAGATTCAATCTATAATCCCCAATTTCGATAAAATCGATTCATTACAAGATATTTTTAGAAAATATAAAAAAGGGGATATTGAAGCGGATGATTTAATTGAGATTTTTTTAAATGAATTAAAAATAAAAGAAAGCGAAGCCTCTGAAATCATTGATAAAATATTTCCAGAATTAAAAAATCTTAAACCAATTCCTACTAAAAATACCCTTAGAAGCCATACAACAGCATTATGGTTTAAAGTATTGAGTAATTTGAGTAAGAGAAAGAATTTACCACTTCAATATTTTACAATTGGCCCTAAATTTCGTAGAGAACAGAAAATAGATGCCACTCATTTATATGATTCTCATACTTTATCTTTAGTAATAATGGCGGAGAATATATCTTTAGAAGATTGTCAAAACATAGTTTCTTCAATATGTGAGCAAATGGGTTTCAATAATAATAAATCTGAAATAAAAAAAGCTACTTCAAAATATTACGCTCCCCAAACAGAATTTGAAATTTTTGTAGAGCATCCAAAAACTAAAGAATGGATTGAGATTGGTGATGGCGGATTTTATAGTCCCGTTAGTCTTGCTCAATATAATATTGGATATCCAGTTTTTAATGTTGGTTTCGGAGTAGAAAGAATTTGTATGATAAAGACTGAAATTGAGGATATCAGAAAGCTCGTGTACCCATATTTCTATGAAGACATTTCATTTACTGACGAGGAAATAAGTAAAGGAATTAAATACAAATACATTCCATTAACTGAAATAGGAATTGAAATTAAAAAAGCTATAATTGAGAAATCTATTAAACATAAGAACGATTCCTCCCCAGTAGAAATAAAGGTATGGAATGGTATAATCAAGAATAAAAATATTGATGTGACTATTTGGGAAAAAGATGAAGGTGTTCAACTTCTTGGTCCAGCCACTTTAAATAAAATTTGGGTAAAGGATGGAAGCATTTTAGGTTTATCACCAGAAGAAAGTCCCGGCAATGGCTTTGATACTGGAATGACTTATTTGGAAGGGATTGCTTCAGAAATGGCATATAATATTGAAATTATGCTTGAGCAAGGTAAAAATTCTTATGATCATAGAGTAAAGATGTGTTATCGAGCCTCAGAAGTTAATATTGAACTCGACGATATCATTCAAGAGTTTATTCATTCCAAACAAAAAAAGATTGATATAAGAGGTCCGATTTTCCTCGGGCTTTCCTTTAAAGTTGTAAATTAACTGAATGAAAATTAAATGTGAGATGATAAAAAATACGGAAAAGAGTTCTAATAGCTGGAACATTTGATATTTTACATCCTGGACACATTTTTTTGATAAATGAGGCTGCAAAATTAGGAGACGTCTATATTATAGTTGCTACAGATAAAAATAGAGAATTATATTCTGGAGAGATGCCAATTATTCCAGAACAACAAAGATTGGAAGTAATGAAAAGTATTAAAAATGTGAAAGATGCAAAATTAGGAAGGCATGATAACGACACTCTTAAAACAGTGGAAGAATTAAATCCCGATATAATACTTTTAGGCCCAGACCAAAAGTTTAGCCTTGAAAGACTTCAAAACGCCCTTAAAATGAAAGGGATGAACCATATTAAAGTAAAAAGAATAGAAGAATTTTACGATAAATACAAACTGCATAGCTCAAGCCTAATAAAGAAGAAAATCATTGAAAGATATAAAAAAGATCATTCATAAAAAGGTGAATTTGTGTCAAAAGAAGAACTAAGGCCTGATAATTACGCAAATTGGTTTGCATTATATCATCTTTGCCAACAAATAGGAAATCAAAAATCTATTCATATTAGTAGCGTTGAGCTTGGTGAAATTATGGGCGTCAGTCAGCAAACCGCATCTCGGCGAATTCAAGATTTAGAAGAACTGGGATGGATTGAAAGAAAAATTGAGGGGAAGACACAAATTATAAGAATTCCAAAAACGGGGGCAGATATTATGCTTAATGTCTACAAGGAATTGAAGAATATTCTTGAAAATATTTTAATTGTAGGTGAAGTTACAGAAGGAATGAGAGAAGGTGCTTATTATGTTGCAATCAAAGGTTATTATCATCAGTTTCAAGAAAAATTAGGATTTAAACCATATTTAGGAACTTTAAATTTAGAGATGAATGATCTCAATATTTCACTCTTAAGGGAAAATTTAGAAAATAGCATTCCAATTATAATTAATGGATTTAAAGATGAAAATTCAGAAAGAACATATGGATCAGTTCGTTGTTACAATTGTTATATATCTCATTTAGATGACCGAGAACACAAAATCTTTGCAACAATATTAGATATTGCAAGAACGCATCATAAAAAAAACATTATTGAAATCTTGGCTGAACCATATTTGAGGGATAAGTTAAATTTAAAAGATGGGGATAAAGTTATAATTGAATTAAATAAACATAGAGATTGAATTCTTTTTCAAGATGGGAAAAACATTTGATTTTCTTTAAAAAGTTTTAAGAAAAGCGTCTATAAAAGAAATATAAAACATATAAAGTCGCAAGAATAGCTACTAATATTTTGATTTTTGTTAAATGATATTTAGTCTTATTTTTCATATCATCAAGGTTAAACATTTCTGAATCGTGAGCTGCATTGCATTCACTACAAATATAATTATGTGTTTCTTCGTTATATATAATATTCCCGCCACAAAGATAACATTTAAGACTTTTTGCTTTCATCTATATGATTCTTTTTTGACCTTCATCTTTTATCATTACTATATAATATCATAATATTTACTTCAATATTAAATTACAATAATTAGATTCAATGTTCACTCAATTCTTGCCCTTTTATTTTTCGACTAATTTTTGCATATCTGAATAATGCAGTACTAATTACTAACAACATAAAGAGAAATAAAAACTCGTTAAAAAATCCGTAAAAAAAGGCTATTAACGAAGTTAACATCAAAAAAAATAATCGTTCCGAACGAGCCATAAGTCCAACATCGAAGTCACCTTTATCCCCTTTATAAAAATCCTCTGCTCTTGACCTAGTGTAACTTATCATAATAGTAGCTAAAAAGCTTATAAAAATGAGAAGTCTCATATCAATTAGATTCCAAAGTAATTGATTCCAACAGAAAATAAGGAGTCCAAGAAAAATAAAAAATTCTGAGACTCGATCCATTATAGAATCAAAAAATCCGCCAAATTTCGTTGAGTTATTTGTTAATCGAGCAATAGCACCATCACATCCATCCATAATACCAGTAATAAATAAAAAAATAGCAAAATAGAGGAGATTATTAAAAAATAAAAGTGAAATAGAACTTAATATAGCAAAGATGAGCATTAAAAGAGTTGCGATATTAGGTGTTACACCTATTTTGCTTAGACCTTTCGCTACGAGATTTACTAACGGTCGAAATATATATCGCACTCTTAACTTTGAAGGCATGATTGCTTATATGATATAAATTATAATATAGTGTAAATTATAATTATAATATAATTTTTTTATTTTGAATCTTTTAATTAAATAGTTAAAACAAATATCTAAGAAAATTTTCCATGAGATTGCGTTTGGTCTTAAAAACAAGAACGAAGAAAAACAATGAAGTATGTATGAAGTTCAATATAGCTCCTAGTAAACATTTGGGTTTTATAAATTTTGTAAATTTAGCATTAAATCAAGGACAACCAATTATTTTATCTTTTGAAAAGATCTCTAAATCTGGTGAAAAAGAAGAAAGCAAAATTGCTGGACAATTTAAATTTACTGGAAAGGATGAATTAGGATTAATGGAATTAGAAGAAGAAATCCAAGAAAAAGAAAAAAGAAGAAAGAAACAACAAGAAAGAAGAAAGCACAAATAACTTCCTCTTCAATATTTAATAGAAATAAATCCCAATTTAATTAAATTTTTACAAATGTTGTGAACATTTTCAGGAGTCACATCTAATTCTTTAGCAATCTGTATAATTGGTTTTTCCCCATCGATATGATTATAAACTTTGTGAGAAATTTCACCCGTTAGATAATATTTCGGATTAATTTGTTTTGTAACTCTCAAAAAAGGAATAAATTTAAAAAAATCTGGAACTAATTCTTCTTTATTTTTTTCAATTTTTAGATTTGGTGAATTTTTAGACTCAGAAATAACAGTTTCTTCGTCAATTTTTTCTTTTACAGAATTAAAAAGATTAACCACCTTTTCTTTAAACTCTACTTCTGTTTCTTTTTTCTCGTCATCAACGTATTGATTAATAATATCTTCAAATGATTTAAATGTGTCAGCTCTTCCACGCCATTTTGTTATTTGATCGATGTTATATTTTCTTAAAAAAGTATTTGACATTTTTCTTAAATAACGATGCACATTTACTCCCTTAGATTCTTCGTCAAAACTCGCCAAATAAATCAAATTTGGTATGCTTTTATCTTTTAAAAAAGACAATTTCAAGTTGTTATTTTTAGAATCAAATTTTAATTCGCTAATCGAACCTAAATCATCAAATTGATCTGAAAAAGAATTCAATGCCGAGAAAAACCCCGATATCATAATAAGATCATCTTTTTGAGCAAAAATGCTCTCTTGAGAATTAGAAAAATTTTTTGATAATAAAGGCATTCCATCCTTTATAATTACTATATCTCTTATCATGATTTTGAAAGATCAGGACTTAATCCTAAAATCATTTAAATTCTATTAAAATCAATATTATCTAAATATATATAAAAAAAAAACAAGTGTAATATCGGAATAATATTGAGAAAATGTAAGCATTTTCTTTACACAAAAAAAATTAAAATTGTTTTTTATAAGCACTAAGGTTAAAATTAATCTTTTTTTTGGCTTTTTTGAATGGTTAAACTTAGAGAATCTTATATCTTGAACTAAATATATATTTTCCTGCTTTTCAGAAAGTAAATACTTTCAATGCCTAGGAAATCTATCGAAAAAGTATTATAATTTTTATAGAAACAAGTCTTATTTAAAACTATTTCTTAATGATAGGCAGAGAAAAGTAAAATGTAGAACCCTTATTTCTACCTTCTGAAGTGCCCCACATTTTTCCTCCATGGGCTTTTACGAGTCCTTTAGATAGGTATAATCCAAGTCCAGTACCTGTGGGAAAATTTTCGTTTTTATCTTGTTTAACGGTTTCAAATTTTTCAAACACACATTTAAGTTCATTTTTGGATAATCCAATACCATTATCCTTAACCTCAAACAAATATCGAGAGTCCTCTTTTTTGGCAGAAATTTCAATTCTGCCTCCTTTTGGAGTAAATTTAGCCGCATTAGAAATTAGATTGGAAAAGACTTGAAAAATTCGATCAGGATCAATGTTTAAAAATATCTCATTATCTATATTTAAAATCATTTCATGATCTTTTTCTTTAATTAAATAACTCAATTCATTTAAACATCTATACATGATATCAGTTATATTAATTAATTCTAAATTTAATTCCATTTTATCAGATTCCATTTTTATAACATCTAATAGTTGGTTGATCAAATTCTGCAAACGATCAATGTTTCTTTGCACGATCAATAAATCATTTTTAATGTCAATAGATAAATTTTCTTTATGCTTAGTAAGAATGTACTCTGTATATCCAGCAATAGAAATTAGAGGGGTCTTTAATTCGTGAGTAGCCATTGTTATAAAATTATTTTTAGCTCTATCTAATTTTGTTAATTCAATATTTTGTTTTATTAATTCTTGTTCAATCTTTTTACGTTCAGTTATATCGTGAAAAATTACTAATTTTGATTGGCTACCATCAGGATTTTTTACAGGAGTTTCAACTAGGTCATAAGTTTTTTGATATTCAGAGGAAAACCACTCCCATTTAATTGTTTTTCCAGTAAAAACCTCTTTATTTTTACATAAAGGACATACTTCTTTACGACCATGAAAATAATAATAACATTTCTTGCCTTCGAATGGACCAAAATCTTTTATAAGTATTGGATTAGCATATTCAAGGTTATGTTTTTGGTCGATGATGTAAACCCCATCTTCCATAGAATTTAAAATATTAATTAGATTATCCCGCTCAATTTTATATTTTTTTTCAGAATCTTTTAATATCTGTTCGATTCTCTTGCGCTCGGTAATATCAAGGATTATACCTAAATCAGCAGGTGCACCTTTATAATTAATTCCCTTTGAAATAATCTCAATCCAAATTTTTTCACCATTTTTTCTAAAGAATTGAAGTTCGTATTGATCTATCGCATCATCTGAACCCTCTTGTCTTTTTTTCATTTGTTCTATAACAAAGTCACGATAGGCTGGAAGAATTGATTTAATTAATTCTTCAGGTGTCCAATTCATCATTTCTTCGATATTATATCCAGTTATATCACCCAATCGTTGATTACAATATTTTATTAAATTATTTTGTATAATACATAAAGCTATTAAAGATTGGTCAGCAATAGCTCTGAATATTGTTTCAGATTCTTTTAATTTCTGTTCGATTTTCTTGCGCTTGGTAATCTCTATAGAAATATTCTGAGTACTTGTAACATTACCATTTATATCGAAGATTGGTTGTATATTTATAAAAAAAGTTCTAATACCGTCTGGTAATTTAAATATGTCCTCAGTTGTAATCGCTTTTCTAGACTCAATGACATCTCTAATCATTTTTAAATATTTTTTTGCTTTATCTTTTGGAAGAAATTCAAATATAGATTTTCCAATTAAATCTTCTGGCTTTTTACCTAAATTATCTGCAGTTAATTTATTTACTAACAGAGATTTTCCATCTTTATCAAAAATAATTATGCTCAGTCCTGATTTTTCAACTAAATTCTTATATTTTTCTTCGGATTCCTTTAATTTTTGATTTAATTTCTTAAGCTTGGTTTCTATATCATTCAAGTTAAATCATTTATTTTTTAAAATTATAAGAAATAACAGCTATCTCATTAAAAAATGAGAATCAATATATTCTTAATTTATTTATTCCTTTTCTATAATTATTCAAGAATCTATAATTTTAGATAAATAAAATAGAACCAAATTTATTTATAAATTTATCGGGATTTAAGTTATGTTTTCAATGGCTTTATGAACTTGAAAATTATGAGCTATAGTACTTTTTCTAAATAATTCTTAAGCATAAGAAAAACTTTTTTTTTAACATTAAAAAATCCTATATCTTAGAACAAATATATGAACTTCTTATGAAAAAAAATAAAATCGGAATAATATCTTAATTTGATAGAGTAATATAATTATTATATTGGATATCTATATTGGTTGAATCAAAGAATTTAATAAAATGATCAAAATTCAGTCTCCTGGACGAATTTGTTTATTTGGAGAACATCAGGATTATTTAAATCTTCCCGTAATAGCAATGGCTATATCAAGATATATTTATTTAGAAGCAGAAAGAATATCGAGTACACAATTTATTATAGAGCTTCCCGATTTAGATGAAACTTTAGAAATCTCATTAAATAATAGAGAACTAGAATACGATTCAAAAAGAGATTATTTGAAAAGTGGATATAATCTGTTTTTAAGAAAAGGAATTAAATTTAATAAAGGATATAAAATAAAAATAACAGGAGATATACCAATTAACGCTGGGGTTGCCAGTTCTTCTGCTTTAGTAATTGCTTGGCTATATTTTCTTAACCAAATTAGTGGTGTAACGATTAATAAAAAATCCAAATTAGCTATTGAAGGCTACAATACTGAAGTAAAAGAATTTAACGAAGCTGGAGGAATGATGGACCATTATTGCTCAATTTATGGGAATTTAGTTTATCTGGAGCCTAAATTTCCTAGACCAAATATTGTATCTATTAAAGAGAAAATTGATGGTTTTGTGTTAGGTAATTCGTTAGAAAAGAAAGATACAGTAGAAAATCTTATGAAAGTTAAAAATTTGGCACTTAATGCCTTCAAAACTTTAAAAGAAATTCTACCTACATTTGATCAGTATAAAACATCTTTAGAAGAGGTCAAACCATTTTTATCTAATCTTGAAAAAAAATACCAAAAAAAAGTCGTGGGAAACCTTATAAATAGAGATATAACTGTAAAAGCAAAAAAATTGATTTTTAAAGATTATCTATGCGAAGATACTAAAGTAAAAGATTTTTATCAACAATTAGGCAACCTATTGAATATGCACCACTTTCAATTAAAAAATAATATTGGAATTTATACTGAAAAAATAGAACTTATGGTAAAAAAATGCTTAGAATCAGGCGCTTTGGGAGCAAAAATTAACGGATCTGGATTTGGAGGTACTATGTTTGCGCTCTCTCTCCCAGGAAATGAAATTCCTCTCAAAAACGCAATTGAAGAAGCCGAGGGGATAGCTTATATTATAAAAGCAAGTAATGGAGTTGAAAAATATTGAAAGCTGTTATTTTATGTGCTGGAATTGGAAATCGTATGAAACCTTATACCGAAATTTACCAAAAGACTATGATTCCCCTGCAAGGAAAGCCTTTATTAGAATATATTTTAAATGGCATTAAAGCTGCTGGTTTTAATGATTTTATTATTGTTGTTGGTTATCTTAAAGAGCAAGTTATTAATTATTTTCAAGATGGCTCTAAATGGGATGTAAATATTGAATATATTAATCAAAATATTTTAAATGGTACAGGAGGCGCGTTGTTATTGTGCGAAGATTTAATTAACACATCCCACTTCTTTTTAACTTGGGGTGATATACTTGTACCATATAGCGTCTACAAGAAAGTGTATGATATATATAAGCACGAAAAGCATGATTTTATACTTGTTGCAAATTATCTGGATGATCCTTTTAAAGGTGCGGCTGTTTATTGTGTAGGGGATTTCTGTTGTGACATTATCGAAAAACCACCTATCGGCAGGTCCATTTCAAATCTTAATAACTGTGGCGTGTTTATTTTTTCTAAAGAGATTTTTGAAGTATTAAAAAAGGTAAAACCCTCTGAAAGAGGCGAAATAGAAATCCCTGAAGCTATATGTGTTGGTATTAAAGAAAGAAATTGGAAAGTCAGAGTATTGAAAATGGAAAAAAATCAGGTTAGAGGGGATTTTGGTGATATAAATGTTTATGAACAACTAAAAGAAGATTCTAATTGGCTAAATAAAATGATTGAATAATATAATGGAAAAGAGTATGACTCTCGACTATCTTAAAGACATCTATTTTTTTATAAAAAATGGACTATATAAACTATAAATGGAAAAGATCATAATTACTCAATTATAAAACTAAATTATAAATTAAAAAAAAATTAGGAGGAATTTAAAATGGTTCTTATGTATAGAAGCGATCGGGCAGAAATGGCGGCTGAATTAGGGCCTGTTTTTATTGCTATCATTATCGTTGTTGCTGTTGCGTTGTTTATACTGTATATTTATATACTTCAATACGTTTACAAAGACGCTGTTAAAAGGGATTTAAATGGAGAACTATGGTTAATAATTCTTATCCTGACCCCCATAATAGGATTTATTGTTTATTTGATAGTCCGTCGTGGTCATCCTAAAAGATAATAAGTAGAAAAAAAAAATTATCAGTTTTTTTGTTCTTTATATCAAAGATTTAAAAATTTACTACTGTTTATTTAAATTGATGAGAGTAGCTTTTAGTAGAATCAAAATTACACCAAAGAACTATATTGGCATGGCAATGGCGGGTTATACCCGACCAGATCCTTGCTTAGGTAAATTAGATGATATTTATGCTCATGGAGTTTTAATTGAAGCGACTAATAGGAATAACAATTTATTATTGATTTCTTTAGATTTGTTAAAAGTACCACTAAGCATCGCAAATTACATTAAGAGAAAAATAAGAGACGAAATTTCTTTTATAGATCCATCTCAAATCCTGATTCATTCTACCCATACACATTCAGCTCCAGATCTTACGGGAGAATTTTATTGGCTAGGGGGATTTTTTAATGTAGTAAAAGGGATAATGTTTGGCGTGAATAGAAACGACAAATATATTGTCTGGTTTGTGTATCAAATTCTTAAAATGGTTAAGAAGTTATTTAATGGATTAACACCTTGTAAAATAGCATGGATTAAGAAAAGCTTTAATCCAAATATCGTTATAAATCGAAGGCATCCAACGAAAAGATCAAAACCAGATTTGGGAGTAATTACATTTCGAAGTTTAAATGATAATAACCTTATTGGATTTATTATTAATTACGCTTGTCATCCAACAACCCTATCTTTTATGAACAATAAAATCTCATCAGATTATCCTGGCCGAATAATTTATAGAATTAATGAATTAACTAATAACAACATAAAAAGTATTTATTTTAATGGCGCAAGTGGAGATCTAAATCCTATTACGACTTGTAGTGCTGACTATGAGCATTTAAATAAAAAGCTTATATATGATCAATTAGGCACTTACACACATACAAAAAAAATAGGATATATCATAGCCGAAGAAGCTTTAAAACTCGCAGAATCCATTGAAGACAATGAATATTTTGAAGAATTAAAGTTTTTTTCTTATTTAAGGAATTTAAGGGTCCCATTGAAAGATCTTAAATATTTTTCAAATACTTGGTTTACAAATAAACTATATTACTCCTTAAAAAAATATTTAATAGTACCAATAGCTAAAATTCTAATTGAGCAAGCCAACTTTCCTTCTTTTACAATTAGACGTCGAAGATTAAAAATATATTGTCATTCCGTTTTACAATATATCAAAATTGAAGTCAATTCAAAATCAAAATCGAAAGAACTAAGTATATTAACAGTACCTGGTGAATTATTCGAAGACTTTAGTAAATCGCTGTTAAGAAAATCTCCAACAGGAAAGAGTAATTCTTTTATTTTTCAAAACGCCAACGATTGGATTGCTTATCTCTTTCCTCTTTTAGAATACGCAGAATATGGTGGTTACGAACCTGTGGCGTCATTCGGACCCTTATGTGGAGATTATAGTGTAAAAGAAATGCTGGAAATCTTTAATGAAGTAAAATAATACCGCCTTAAAATTTATATATTAACGAATTTTATCAATGAATCTAAATATTTTTCTGGTTTTTTATATCCTAACAAATTCAATATTGTCGCAGCTACATTGCCTAAGGCAGGTTCCTCAATATCTTCGTTTATAATATACTCATTATTATAACCGGAGTCTACAATTGCAAACATAACTGGATTTAGTGTATGGGCAGTTTCGAAGTCTCCGGCCATATATTCAAGATTTCCATGATCCGCAGTAATAATTGTAATTCCCTCAAAACTATTTACTACATCAACAATTTCTTTTACGCATTCATCAACTGTTTCAGCTGCAATCATCCCAGCACTTAGGCTTCCAGTGTGTCCTACCATGTCTCCATTAGCAAAATTTACTCGCAAGAATTTGTATTTTCCAGAAATTATTGCTTTATTTAATTCATCTCTTATCTCATAAGCTTGCATCCTGGGATGTTCTTTTATCAATTCTGATCGTTCTGAAACAACTTCAATATAATTCTCATTTAGGCTTGATCTTGAAATATTTAATTCATATTTGTTATCTTTAACTTTTTCACTAGTAATTTTCAGATCTCGGTTACCACACCAGAAATAAGTTAAATGTCCAATTTTATGAGTTTCAGATATTGCAAATTGATTAATATTATTAGCGTGCATATAGTCTACAATTGTATTATCAATCCTTGGAGGTCCTATAAAATAATTGTTAGGGATGCTTAATTTCTCATCATATTGTAATAAACCATAATATTTTACTTTTGGATTACATATCTTCTTAAATTCACTGAAATTCTCCTCATCAAAAGCTCTTGAAATCTGGATGGCTCTATCTCCTCTAAAATTAAAATAAATCGCTCCATCGCCATTATCCATTTTTCCAATAGGAGTTTTATATTCATCTATAACCACGAAAGATGGCAAATATTGATCGCTAATATCGGGATCAAGTTCTCTTGCCTTATTTATTGCTTCCTCAGCAGATTTGAAAAAGCCTTTATAACTAGGAAATTTTTCGGGAATCCCACAGACATGTGCATCCCAACCTCTTCTTACAACATCCCAATCCGAATTATATCTATCCATTGTAACCCGCATTCTACCACCACCAGAAGCAATACGATAATCATAGTCTCCTGCGCCGTTAATTTTTCTCAATTCTCCTTGTAATTCTTCAATATATTCAAGAGAAGATTGAGGGGGTACGTCTCTTCCGTCTAATAACGGATGTAACCGAACATGTTTAATACCAGAATCTTTTGATCCATATAATAATCCTATTAAATGAGTAATATGGCTATGGACATATCCATCTGATAATAACCCAATAAAATGGAGTTTTTTATTGTTATTTTTTATATTATTCGTAAAATCAATCCATTTTTTACTGTAGAATAACGATTTCGTTTCTATGGCTTCCTTTGCCAAAGTTGCTCTCTGTTTTGGAACACTTCCCGCCCCGAATGCATTGTGGCCAACTTCTGAGTTTCCCATTTCTTCGTCAGAGGGCAAACCTACTGCTGTACCATGAGCCTTTAAGGTTGTATATAACTTCTTTTTGGGGCATTCTCTTTGTAATTTGTCCAAAAAAGGTGTATTTGCTAAATATAAAGCATTGTTATTATCATTTCCTCCTAGACCAATCCCATCCATGATGATAAATACGAGTGGTCCTTCCCGTCCTGAGAATTTTTCTAATCTTTTAAGTCTAAAGTCTTCCATTTTTATGACTTAAATTAATACTCTTAATTTAAATATATTATAAAATGTTTATCTTGGTTAAATATTTTTTTTGAAATGACATATTTATGTCAAATTTCCCTTAAGATAATACATATTTATGTAAGATAGTTAAGGGTTTCTAATAAGAAGTTTTTTCTTTTTTATTATAACAAAAACTATGGCAACTATTGCTAACGCTATAAATCCTAAAATCAACTCAATTTTTCCTGATGGTATGACGCGGAATGTTCCCTCTACTTTAACCAGTACAATTCCATCGTCGTCAACGTACTCTTCACTTAGTAAAACTCCTCTCTGGTCATATTTTTTAGTCATTGTATAATCTTCTTCTTTACGGTCAATAGTATCACCCGACACAGTATATTCAGAGCCCAAATCCTCACCAGCTTCTGCTAGAAAATCATTTACTGGGGTTGGAATAAAAAAATTTTCGTCATAATCTCCAGGACTATCAGGAACGACCTCGTAAATTATTGTTCCATTATCGTCTTTGTCAATTTTAAAATCCCAAAACTCTATAGTGAGGGACCATCCATCTCCAGTATCATCTATTCTTTTTATAGTTTTTTTAGTCTCATCGTTCTTTTCAAAATTAGGTTCAAACCCAAAAACTTTTTCGAATTTATGGGGGTTTACTTCTGTTACTTCCCATATAAACTCATCATCCTCATCGAGCTCAAAATCGTATTTCTGGGCTTTAACTTCCACTGACATCCATAAAAAACTGTTAATTAACGAAATTAATAACAATAAGATTAAAAAACTCTTTTTCAGTTTCAATTTGCCATCAAAGAATTTATTTAAATCGGTTTAAATTAGATATTAAAGTTTCCTTCAATTAATGGTTTTTTAGAACAAATTTTAATTTTTCCTTTCTTAAGATTATTCTTAGAAACTATATTTATATTAGATGTTGTCAGTAAAATTATTATTAATAATATAAAAAATGAATATTAATCATGAATAAAGAAGAAATTTGTTTTATGTCTGCTTGCGACATGACAGACGCAATAAAAAGGCAAGAAATGACTTCTCAAGAAATAACTGAGGCTATAATTGAAAGGATTGAAAAAATTAATCCATTAATTAACGCTTACTGCACTACTACATTTGATTTAGCAAGAGAGATGGCAAAAAATGCCGATGAGGCAGTTAAAAAGAGAGAAAAACTTGGTGTTTTAAATGGAGTTCCTACAAGTATCAAGGATTTAGTTATGACAAAGGGAATTAGAACTACATATGGCTCTAAAATGTATGAAAACTTTATACCGGAGCGAGATGAGATTGTTGTAAAAAGGTTAAAAAAGGCAGGGTGTGTTATTTTAGGAAAAACGAACACTCCTGAGTTTGGTCACGTTACTATTACAGATAATTTAGTTTTTGGTGCTACTAAAAATCCTTGGAATGTCGAAAAAACATCAGGGGGATCATCTGGGGGTGCAGGTGCTGCTGTTGCTGCAGGTATTAGCCCTATGGCGTTAGGCTCTGATGCAGGGGGATCTATCAGAGTTCCTAGTTGTTTATGTGGAATTTATGGACTTAAACCTACATTTGGAAGAATTCCAAAATATCCACGGAAGACACTATATTTTTATACTATGGATCACTATGGGCCATTAGCTCGCTTTGTAAAGGATGCAGCCCTGATGTTAGATGTAATGAAAGGCCCTCATAATGGTGATAAACAATCATTACCAAAAGATCCAATTAATTATATTGATCTAATCGAAGAAAAGCCATCGAAATTAAAAATAGGATATTCTTTAGATTTAGGTATTGCTAAAGCCATCGATGAAAATGTTGAAAAAGCTGTTTTAGAAGCAATAACAAAATTTGAACAATTCGATTGGACCACTGAACAAGCAAAAATTAAAATGAGAAAAGCAGAAAATGCCTTTTATACATTTGCAGCAGCCACCGCTGCCTATGACAATGGTAACAAAATCGAACAATGGAGAGAAAAATTAACACCAGGATATGCAAAACAAATTGATTTAGGCTTACCAATATCAGCAGTAGATTTCCATATTGCAATCGCCCAGAGAATAGCCTTAGATGAAGTTATTTACCGCTTTTTCAAGGATTATGACATTTTAATAACTCCTACAACTGCCGTCCCTGCTTTTGAATTAGGGAAGGTCCATGTTGATAAAATCAGAGGAAAAGCTGTCTCTCATTCTGGATGGTACCCTTTCACATATCCATTCAATCTAACTGGATTACCTGCAGCATCAGTCCCTTGTGGTTGGTCAAGCGACGGATTACCAATTGGTATGCAAATTGTTGGAAGGCGATTTGATGAATTAACTGTATTGCAGATCTCTAAAGCATTTGAAGAAATCGCTCCATGGCAAGATAAAAGACCTAAATTTTAATTAATAGACTTTTTGGGTAGATACAAAATTCAGTTAAATTAAAAAATGTTTAAAGTAAACTACACAATTTTTTTTTTAAATATTTTGAAAAAAAAAATATGTGAGAGCGTTTAAAAAGAGCTCCTTTTATGGCTTTTTATCCTAAATTTTTTTCTAATAAAATATGCAAAAATATACATGATCTTACAACACACTAAATATTTTGTGAGCCCTTCCTTAATGGCTAATTCAAATAAATTAAAGGGATTTTTAATTTCTTATAAAAAAACAGTAGATTAATGTATTATGAAAAATTAAAAAGTGAAGCAATGTAAAAGAAAAAAAAATTATTTATTTTTATTAGCAATTCTTAACCTTAAACGTAATAAAAGTCCCATCTGCCGCCATAAAATGAATTCGAGTGAATTGTATTGTCCAACCATGGTACCGCGATTAGAATGCCACCTAAATTATCGGTAAAACTATTTCCAATTACACTATTTTCACTTGAGTAATCCCTAATGATAAGACCTATTACATTATCAACGAGGAGATTATTCCTTAAAGTGTTTCCATCTGAATTCTCTAAAGATATCCCGATTGTATTTTGGGAAAAGTCGTTATTAATTATTTCACCATTATTAGTGTTTTTTAATGTAATTCCTGTTCCTGAATGGTGAACCTTACAATTTTCGATCCTAAAGTACGCTTCGGAATTTTTGATTGATATACCAATTCCAGGTACAGGACCACCTTTAATTATAAGATCCTTAATCACGTAAGGTTCCTCCTCTGTACCGAAACCAGAGCACAAACCTTGACTTTTCGCCCAAGCCCAGTTATTCCAGGCAGTATCATCGATATGAATTGGATTTTCCTTATCCCTGGAATCGTATGGATTGACTAACGGAAAGTAATCAATTCCACCAAAACCAGTACTAGAAGAGATCACATAAGGCGTATCCCAAATATTTCCATCAGGATTAGCATATGGATATCTTTCTTTATAATCATCCCAATAGTTTCCAAGACCCCCATAATCCCAATCGGTCAACCAATAATCCCATAGATAAACATCAGTTCCATAAAATGAATTCAAATAAATTGTATTGTCATAAGAATTTGTAAGTGAAATGGCATATAGTTCATTATCGACTAAAACATTTTCAGTCACTTTATTGTTACCTGATCTATAAAAGTAAATACCATTGGAATTTTCAACGATGAGATTATTTTTTAAAATGTTTAGAGTTGATTCCTCCCCTAAATATATCCCATAACCATCATAATAATATGCTCTACCATTGTTGATTAAGATATTTCTGGAGATGTTATTAAAATCGCTTTTATATAAATATATCCCAGCGCCATCAAAACTATTGCCATTGTTATTTGCTGTGTTTCCCGATATAGTGTTACCATTACTGCTATATAAAAGTATCCCAGTATAATCGTTATCATTTGCGGTGTTTTCTGAGATGGTGTTATCATCACTATTATCTATGATTATCCCAGTATAATCATTATCATTTGCGGTGTTTCCCGAGACTATGTTATCATTACTGCTCTGTAAAAATATTCCGTATATGTTGTTCGAACAGTCATTATCAATTATTTTTCCATTATTAGTGTTGTTTAATTTGATTCCTGCCTCCTCGTAGGGGGGGTAACCTCCTGTTCCTGCATTGAAAACCAAACAATTTTCGATCCTAAAATACGCTTCAGAATTTTCAATTAATATACAACTTCCCGAACCACCAGCGTCAATTTTACGATACTGAATTACATAAGGATTAGTAAGAGTACCAGAACCAGAGCACCAAACTTTAGTGGTTGCCCATTCCCAATTATTTCCGGCATTATCATCAATGTGAATTGGTTCATGACTATAAATTGGATAATTATCCGATTGCGATAAAGGTACATAAATATCATAAGGCATATTCCAAATATTTCCATCAGGATTAGCATATGGATATTTTTTTTCATAATCATCCCAAAAATTTCCGATAGAACCACTATCCCATGAATTCCCCGTTCCTATATAAGAAGAATCGTACTTAGCATGGGATATTGAGCTACTATAAAATGAATTTAAGTAAAATGTATTATATGAGGATGTTCCCATAATTAAAATGCCATACGTATTATCGATAAAATTATTTCCAGTCACACTATTATCATCACTACTATATAAATACAGCCCTTCAGCATCGTTGTCGTTTACAGTGTTTCCTGAGACAGTGTTTCTTTCACTCACAAATAAGAATAGCCCCGCATCACTGTTGTCATTTATAATGTTTCCTGAGATGGTGTTATCATCACTATAAACTATAGGTATCCCAATATTATCATTTTTGTTTGCGATGTTTCCCGAGACAGTGTTATCATTACTATTCCATAAAAAAATCCCGTTTTTATTTTGCGAACAGATGTTATTAATTATTTTTCCATTTATAGTATTGTATAATTTGATTCCCGCATCCAAAACAAAAGATCCCGAATTATAAACCTCACAATTTTCGATCCTAAAATAGGCATTAGAATTTTCAATTAATATGCAACTTCCCGAACCACCAGCATCAAGTATAAGATCCTGAATTACATAAGGGTCATTAGGAGTACCAGAACCAGAGCACCAAATTCGAGTGCTTGCCCACGTCCAGTTATTCCAATCATGATTATCAATATGAATTTTACCTCCATAAGGCCCGTCGTCCCAAATCGGGTATTTATCAATTGCTCCGTTTTTATAATAATGAGTATCTCCGATACCGTTATCATCATCGTCTACACCAGTATAATCATCCCAATAGTTTCCAATAGAACCATTATCCCATGAATCTCCCGACCCTGAATATAAAAAGTAATAAACGTGGGAAGAAGGGCTTCTATAAAATGAATTTAAGTAAAATGTATTGTATGACGATGTTCCCAGAATTAAAATGCCAATTGAATTATCGCTAAAAGTATTTTCGGTTATAGTGGTATCATTACTATTTGCTAAATATATCCCAAAATAGTTTTCGTTTACGGTGTTTCCAGAGACAGTGTTTTTTTCACTCCCTAATAAATGTATCCCAAAATTATCATTTTTATTTGCAGTGTTTCCTGAGATGGTGTTAATATTACTTTCCTCTAGAAGTATCCCACCGTAATTTTGCGAACAGTCATTATCAATTATTTCTCCATTATTAGTATTGATTAATTTGATTCCCGCATCATTTACAAAAGAGCCTGAATTGTAGACCTCACAATTTTCGATCCTAAAATATGCATTGGAATTTTCAATTAGTATACAACTTCCCGAACCACTTCCATAAATTATAAGATCTTGAATTACATAAGGATTCCACTCTTCACCAGAACCAGGTAAGGCAAATTCATCTTTTGCCCATTCCCAGTTATTCCCAGCACTATCATCAATATGAATTGGATTACTAAGGCGGAGATTATTTGCATCAATTCTACCCCATCCATAAAATTTATCCCATCCAGAATCGCCCAGATCAACTGCTCTATCGATTATTAATTCTTCAATTTCACTTGGAGTAATGGTTGGAGATTTGCTCATGATTAAAGCTGCAAGACCCGCCACATGAGGACAAGCCATGGATGTACCACTGTAAGCAGCATAACCATTTCCTGGGATTGTAGAATAGATAAAAGCCCCAGGTGCCGAGATATCAATCCAATCGCCAAAATTTGAAGCCCACCAGCCAGGGAAATCTGCTCTTTGGTCGTTTTGGTCAGTTGCGGCAACAGCTATTACGTCAGGATAAGCAGCAGGATAGTGAGGAATATTAACACCATCATTTCCAGCTGCGGCTATTACCATAACACCCTGATCTATTGCATTTTCAATTTCTACTCGCAATGTTGAAGAATCATAATAACCGCCAAGAGATAAACTAATAATATCGGCACCCATCGCTACAGCATGCTCTACTCCTGATGCAACTTGTGCATGTGTTCCATAGCCGGTTGCATTTAATGATTTTTCTGCGAATATAGAAACATTAGCCATACCAGCAATACCCACACCATTATTAATACTGGCCGCAATTGTGCCTGCACAATGAGTTCCGTGACCCTCGTCATCCCACGGATCATTATCATCATTAATCCAATCATACCCTAAGGGAACATAATTTTCAGTAAGATCAGGATGGTTATAATCAATACCTGTATCAATAACCGCAACTAATACATCATGAGAACCTAATCCGTAATCCCATGCTGATTCCATGCCGATTAATGGTAAATCCCATTGATGACTTAAATAATAATAATCATTGGGGATAAAACTAGCCTTATAAATATAGTTAGGTTCCGCATAGGCGATTCCCAGAGTAGATTCTGCATCAAGTATAAAACTTTCAATTGAATCTAGTGAGATATAGACAATAATGCAGTTAATTGAATTGAGTTCTTTATGAATTTCAACATCATACTCAATGAAAAGTTGATTTATTTCTGGAGTAATTTCCAAACCATCTTTTTTTATAACAAATTCAACTTTATTATCATCTCGAATTTTCATTGATGAAAGATCATATTGGAAATCACTGATTTTATCATCTGAAAAACTAGTAGTATCTTCTTTGAGGTCATCTAACCCGATGTTATTTTGAGTATCAATATCACTCGAATTATTTTGAGAAAATGCTTCTACTTTCAGAGGAACAAATGAAATTGTACTTGCTTGAAGAATATTTGCAAAGATTATTACAATAGTAAGTGTCGCAACGGTAAGTATTGTTTTTTTTCTATTTTTTAATAACATTTTTGTTCTTTCCATTATTTTTTTTTTAGATTTATTATAAATATATGCTGTATTGAGATATAGTCACATCGACATATGCCTATATCACTATATTTAATATTTTATTAATACTATTTAAAATCATATGGTAACTTATTGAAGTATTAAATTTTCCAAATTTAATTTAAATTAAATTATTTAACCTATTTTAAAAACTGGAGTAAAATTTAAACAAAAAATAATAATTTCTACTGAATTTTAGTAAAATTCTTTAATAAAAAGTAATCCCTTTAAAATCATCAATGTGGAAAATTTTAAATCGTTCTTACTTATTAGGACAGACTGACAAAAAAGGAGATGTATTTTGTTTTATTGAAAAATTTAGAAAAAAAAAGATTTAAATTCATTTATATTAACAATTCTTACCTTTAAACGTATAAAAAGTCCCAAGAACGGCTTCCGTAAAATAAATTTGAGTGAATTTCATTGTCTCCCATTGGTACCGCAATTAGAATGCCACCCTGATGATCGCTAAAAGTATTTTCAGTTATAGTATTCCCACTTGAATAATCCCTAATGATAATACCAATAAAATTTTCATCGAGATTATTATGATTTACAAAGTTTCCATCTGAGTTCCATAAAGTTATCCCAAACCAATTTTCCGAAACATCGTTATTAGTTATTTCTCCATTATTAGTGTTGATTAAAATAATTCCCGCATCGATACCCTGAAATCCTGAATTGTAAACCTTACAATTTTCGATCCTAAAATATGCATCGGAATTTTTAATTGATATACAACTTCCTTTTGCAGAACCACCACCGTTAATTATAAGATCCTTAATTACATAAGGATCAGTCAGAGTACCAGAACCAGAGCACCAAATTTGTTTTTTCGCCCATTCCCAGTTATTTTCGGCACTATCATCGATATAAATTGGACTTTTATGATAACGATAAATAGGGTAATTATCGATTACACTATTTTTATTATAGGGCGCATCTCCAATATTATCGTCGTCCTCATCTACACCGGAATAATCATCCCAATAATTCCCAATAGTTCCATTGTCCCATCTCGTACTTATTCCGCCATCTTGAGCGTGAAAACCATTATTAATGAAATAATTTTGATAAAAGAGGTTGTTATTACCCCCATATAAATCTATCCCGTACTCAGTGTTGTTGTTTATAATGTTTCTCGAGATGTTGTTATCACTTCCCATTAAATATATCCCATTAAAACTGTTGTAGTTGGCGGTGTTTCCCGAGACGGAGTTATTATTACTATACCATAGACATATCCCATCCCAATCGTTCTCGTTTGCGGTGTTTCCTGAGATTTTTCCGTTATTACTAAATTCTAAATATATCCCCTCATAAACATTGCTGTTTGCGGTATTTCTTGAAAGTATATTTTTATCACTATTAATTAGATATATCCCATAATCGTTATTGTTTATAATATTTCCCGAGAGATTGTTATTATTACTATCCCATAACAATATCCCCCCAATCCATCCGTTGTAGTTGGCGGTGTTTCTCGATATAATATTATAACCACTTTCCTCTAAATATATCCCAGCCACTCTGTTGTAGTTTGCGGTGTTTCCCGAGATTGTGTTATTATCACTATGTTCTAATATTATTCCATTATTATTATCAGATGCGGTGTTTTCCGAAATGAAATTATAATGTGAATTACTTAAATAAATGCCATTTCTATTATGATAAGCTTTATTTCCCGTGATGATGTTATTATCATTATTTGCTAAATATATTCCATAATCATTGTTATTTGCGGTGTTTCCTTTTATAGTGTTGTTACGGCAATTATCCTCTAAAAATATCCCATATTCCGTGTTGTCATTTATGGTGTTTCCCAAGATAGTGTTATCATCACTTAGCCATAAATATATCCCATAATCGTTGTTGGTGGCAGTGTTTCCCCAAATTAAATTATAATGTGAGTTATTTAAATAAATACCATATTCATTATTTTTTATTATATTAGCGAGTATAATAATTGTATTTGAATTTGAAATAACTATACCTCTATTGGAATTTGATATAAAATTATTTATTAAGATTCCATTGGAAACATTATCCATTATAATATTTGAAGTCCCAGAATTAATAATAATACAAAATTGAATTATAAAATATTTATCCGTATCCTGAATGCTAATTTGATCGGTCAAACCATCACCTTTAAAAATCCATCCCTGAATTATATAAGGATCTTGTTGGCTCCCGCTTCCCCCTATTACTCCATTCTCAGGCGTAAAATCATCATTGGAAGAGATTAAAATAGGATCGTGATAAATGAAAGACATATCAGAACCGGGAGGGATTAAGAAGAAAGGATCGTTCTTATCTAATGGATCTGTTTCACTAATATAAATTTCAAATCCGTCTGATAATCTATCTCCATCTGTGTCAAAAATTTCCATACAATCAGGAATATCATTGTTATCATTATCAATAAATCTATTATATACAGTATTTCTGGCTGAATATTCGTACTTTACATGAATAAAATATGTATTAATCACTTGAGATGTTGTATGACTTAAATAATAGCGTCCTTGACCCCCATTGTTATCGTAAATCACGGGAACGGAAATGTTTTCAATCAATTCTCCCAAATTATTGAATTCATTCAATTTTCCTAACCAAACATTTATGCTTTTTACATAACCAATTCCATCGATCGTGAAATTTAATTCTATACGTGTGTTTCCTTCAGAGTATTTTTCACTAACATTAGCAATTACAGGTCGTATTCCATCCACGGGATTATTTATCGTATTATAAATCCCATCACTTAAAACAGGATCAGATTTATTTATAATTTCAACCATATAATTAAATGCTTCATTAAAATCAACGAATCCATCTTGATTATAATCACCATTTTGGAAAAAATTTTCTACAGAGGTCTCAAATGCTTCTATAAATTGACCAATACCTTTCCAACAAAGTTGGTCAACTTTGCATGGACTAATGAGGAAACGATTTTCACTACTCAAGGATGGGGGAATTTCGTCGTTATAACCACCGGAATGACAAGAGTGGATGAAAACATATTGTTCTGCGCAATATATTTTATCTAAACTTTCTTGTAAACTCCCATCTTCATGGTTGTAAGAGAAGTAACTCATTAACAAATTACCAGACGTACCACCATGCTCGTAAATAAAAAAGAAGAAAATGTCGTTCGAATCAATTAATTTAGATATATTATCAAAAGCTTCGTAAACTATTTCTTTTGTTAGATTACCGATTTGGTTATGATCTGCATCTGTTTTTAATGTAAAAATATTCTCTTGTTTCATCTTAAATTTGTCTATAATAATTGGTTTTAACCAATAAGGGGCTGAAGGATTAGCAGATCCTCCAATAAGAAGAGCATATGCTTCTGAAATTCCAGGGTCCGGTTCATAAGTCCTATATTCTATATTATTAATATCTATATTATCCTTACATAGTGTGTAGATGCATAAACCATGATTATGATTATCTACCAAAATATTGTTCTCGATAGTATTATTATGACTGGCATACGTCAAGCATATACCATATAGTGAATTATTGAATGCATTGTTATTATAAATTGAATTATATTGGGAAGTTTTCGTTAAATGGATGCCATCATCACCGTTAAAACTGGCGTTATTAAACGAGACATCATTAAAATTACTACTATATAACATTATTCCATCATCTCCGTTGTTATTTGCGATGTTTCCCGAGATTGTATTATTATCACTAAAATACAAATATATCCCATATTTGATATTATTAGAAAAGTTGTTTTCCGATATGGTGTTATAGCGACAGGGATTTACTGCATTATTTGACGAGATATATATCCCATACTGGTTGTTGTAATTTACAGTGTTCCCCGAAACTGTGTTGTTATTACTTTCAACAAAGCGTATCCCGTAATCGTTGTTATTCACTGTGTTTCCCGAGATTGTGTTGTTATCACTATTTGATAAAAATATCCCGTAGTTATTTAGTGAACAGTTGTTATTAATTATTTTTCCATTATTTGTGTTGACTAATTTAATTCCAACAGCCCATCGTCCTGAATTGCAAACCGTACAATTTTCGATTCTAAAATAAGCGTCGGAATCTCTAATATATAAACCATAGCCCGGGACATCAGCGTCAATTATAAGATCCTTTATTACATAAGGATCGGTATATGTACCAGAACCAGAGCACCAATATTGGTTTCTCGACCATTCCCAGTTATTTTCGGCGTCATCATCTATATAAATTGAACTTATATATGGATGGACTAATGGATAATTATCGTATTCTGATACAGCTTCATAGATTTCATAAGATATATCCCAAATATTTCCATTATTAGTTGCATTTGGATAAATCTCTTTATAATCATTCCAATAGTTTCCTGCAATACCATTATCCCATGAATTTCCCGTGCCTGAATAAACCCCATAACGAACGTGCTTTACTAAGCTTCCATAAAATGAATTTAAGTAAAAAACATTGTCTGAAGATGTTCCACTAATGTAAATGCTATAGAAATTATTAAAAAAAGTATTTTTAATCACAATATTGTCATTTGATTCCAGTAAAACTATCCCTGCGTGATCGTTGTTGTTTACGATGTTTCCCGAGATTGTGTTACTATCACTAAAATACAAAAACATCCCCCTATAGAAGTTGTCATTTGCAATGTTTCCCGAAATTGTGTTGCTCTCACTAAAATATAAATATATTCCCCAATAATCGTTGTCATTTGCAGTGTTTCCCGAGATTGTGTTGCTATCACTATAAGACAAATATATCCCCCTATAAAAGTTGTTATTTGCAATGTTTCCCGAGATTGTGTTATTATCACTAGACATTAGGTATATCCCGTAACTATTTAAAGAACACTCGTTATCAATTATTTCTCCATTAGTAGTGCTATATAATTTAATTCCCGCATACCCCGATCCTGAATTGTAAACTGTACAATTTTCGATCCTAAAATATGCGTCGGAATTTTCAATTAATATACAACTTCCCAATCCACCAGCGTCAATTATAAGATCCTGGATTACATAAGGTTCATCCTCTGTACCATCACCAGAGCACCAAGATAAAGTACTCACCCATTCCCAGGTATTATAGGGATTATCATAAATATGAATTGGAGTTCCATCATACCCATCATCCCAAATTGGGTAATTATCGATTACAGAATTTTTATTATACGGGGTATCTCCGATACCATCATCATCCTCATCTATACCGATATAATCATCCCAGTAATTTCCAAAAATACCATTATCCCATGAATCTCCCGTTCCTGGACAAAAAAAATATAAAACGTGGAAATAAAAGCTTAAATAAAATGAATTTAAGTAAAATGTATTATATGACGATGATCCCAGTATTAAAATGCCATAATCATTATTGCTAAAAGTATTTGTAGTTATATTATTTTCACTTGAAGTCCAAATTGAAATACCATAATAATTTTCAACGATGAAATTATTTTTTAAAGTGTTGAAACTTGAGCCATCCTCTAAACATATCCCGTTAGCATTTTGCGAACAGTCATTATTAATTATTTTTCCATTTATAGAATTGTGTAATCTGATTCCCGCATCATACAAATCTGAGCCTGAATTATAAACTGTACAATTTTCGATCCTAAAATGCGCATTGGAATTTTCAATTAATATACAACTTCCCGAACCACCACCATCAATTATAAGATCCTCAATTACATAAGGGTCAATATCAGTACCAGAACCAGAGCACAAACCTTGATCTTTTGCCCAATCCCAGTTATTCTCAGTATTATTATCAATATAAATTGGGCTTTCGATAATCCCTGCAGTCCTAACAGTCTCTATTTCATCGTCATTATCTGGGGCTTGATATGTTTCCTCATCTATATCATCTGAAGAAAGATTTTTTGTTTTTAGAGGAGCAATTGAAACTGTACCTGCTTGAAGAATATTTGCTAAGATCATCGCAATAGAAAGTATCGCAACGGTAAGAATTATTTTCTTTTTGTTTTTTGATATCATTTCTTATTCTTTTTTTTCTTTAATCTTTTATATAATCTTTAAACGTAATAAAAGTCCCAAGAGCCACCATAAAATGAATTTGAATGAATTATATTGTCCCACTGTGGTACCACGATTAGAATGCCACCTAGATTATTAGTAAAACTATTTCCAATTACACTATTTTCGTTTGAGGAATCCCTAATGATAAGACCTATTACATTATCAACGAGGAGATTATCCCTTAAAGTGTTTCCATCTGAGTTCTCTAAAGATATCCCGATTGTATTTTGCGAAACGTCGTTATTAATTATTTCTCCATTATTAGTGTTTTTTAATGTAATTCCTGTTCCTGAATGGTGAACCTTACAATTTTCGATCCTAAAGTACGCATCGGAATTTTTAATTGATATACCAATTCCAGGTACAGGACCACCTTTAATTATAAGATCCTTAATTACATAAGGATCAGTCAGAGTACCAGAACCAGAGCACCAAATTTGTTTTTTCGCCCATTCCCAGTTATTCTCGGCGTTATCATTTATATAAATTGGTCCATGGTAGTAGCGATATATAGGGTAATTGTCTTTGTTACCAGCACTACCTAAAATTCCTGTGAATGGTGAATCTCCGATATTGTCATCATCCTCATCTACACCGGTATAATTATCCCAATAATTTCCAATAGAACCATTATCCCATGAATTTCCCGTTCCTGTATAAAGCCAAAACCTCGCGTGGCAAATTGAGCTTCCATAAAATGAATTTAAATAAAATGTATTATATGACGATGGTCCCAGAATTAAAATACCATACTGATCATTTTTACCAAAAACATTCTCAGTTACAATATTTTCACTTGAGGACCAAATGCAAACACCTCTTGAATTTTCAATGATGATATTATTATGTAAAATATTTTCATTTGAGTTCACTAAAAATATCCCAGAAAGTCCATTGTTATTTGCGGTGTTTCCCGAGACTGTGTTAATATGACTATGCTTTAAATATATCCCGTACTGAACATTATTATTAGCAATGTTTCCCAAGATAGTGTTACGATTGCAATCTTCATCAGTAGATCCATCTAAAAATATCCCAGAAAGTCCATTGTTATTTGCGGTGTTTCCCGAGACTGTGTTATCCATACTATAATCCAAAGATATCCCGTACTGAACATTATTATTAGCAATGTTTCCCGAGATGGTGTTAAGATTGCAATACTCATCAGAAAATGGATGTAAAAGTACCCCTTCCTTTAGAAATATCCCGATCTTATTTTTGTTTGCGGTATTTCCCAAAATAATATTATTATCACTCGCATATAAAGCTATACCTCCATATGCCCATAAATACACACCTAAATTGTTATTAATAGTATTTCCAGTGATATAATTGTTATTACACTGCTGTAAAACTAGTCCGGCACGATTATTATTAATAGTATTTCCAGAGATATAGGTGTTATTACTCATCTGTATATATATCCCAATCCCTGTGTTGTAGTTTGCGGTGTTTCCCGAGACTGTGTTGCGACTATTCAGTTTTACTCTTATCCCAGCAACGTCATTGTTATTTGCTGTGTTTTCCAAAACATAATTGTTGAAACTTTTTCTAGCTACGTCTATCCCGTAATGAATGTTGTTATTTGCAGTATTTCCCGAGACGGTGTTATGATTACTACCAAACTCTAAATATATCCCTCTAATATTGTATTTTGCGATATTTCCTGAAATTATATTATAACTGCTATGGATTAAGCATATCCCACAATAGATATTATTATTTCTGTTCCTACCGTTGTAATTTGCGGTGTTTTCCGAAATTATGTTATTATTACTCAAAACTAAATATATCCCGTTAGAATTTTGCGAACAGTCGTTAAAAATTATTTCTCCATTGTTAGAGTTGTTTAATTTGATTCCCGCATCATACAAATCTGAGCCTGAATTATAAACTTCACAATTTTCAATCTTAAAATACACGTTGGAATTTTCAATTAATATACCACTTCCCGAACCACCAGCGTTAATTATAAGATCCTGAATTATATAAGGATCAGATTCAGTACCAGAACCAGAGCACCAATATTGATCTCTTGCCCAAGTCCAGTTATTTTCGGCATTATCATCAATATAAATTGGTCCATGATGGTACCGATATATTGGGTAATTGTCTTGGCTGCCGGCAGTAGCTAAAATTCCTGTGTATGGTGAATCTCCGATATTGTCATTATCCTCATCCACACCGGTATAATTATCCCAATAGTTTCCAATAGAACCATTGTCCCATTTTGTAATAGTTCCGTTCTCTTGAGCGTGTAA
Source organism: Candidatus Hodarchaeota archaeon (assembly GCA_048887225.1). Taxonomy (GTDB): domain Archaea; phylum Asgardarchaeota; class Lokiarchaeia; order Sigyniarchaeales; family SOKP01; genus LW40-45. The sequence goes on along the minus strand of JBHLJY010000007.1, from coordinate 14,736 downwards.
ACCATTGTTAATGAAAAAATTTTGATAAAAGGTATTGTTTTCACAGGTCTCTAACTGTTTGACACATCCAGCTCCTACACCTTTATTATCGATTATAACATTTTTAGTGATAGTATTAGAATCAGCATTATTAATTAAAAGTATCCCATAATCGACGTTGTTGATTACGATGTTTCCAGAAATAATATTGTTCTTGCTTAATTTTAACCTTATCCCACATCGGTTTTTATCATGCAAGTTGCCTCCTAGGCTATTATTATTTGCCATATTTCCCAAAACATAATTATTTCTACTATAAACTAAATCTATCCCTCTATAAAGGTTGTAATTTGCAGTGTTTCCAGAGATGGTGTTACCACATCCCCTTAAATATATCCCTCTAGAGTTGTAGTTTGCGGTGTTCCCTGAAATATAATTTTTATCACTACTCATTAAACATATCCCATTAGCAACATAATCTTCATTCCTATTGTTGTAGTTTGCGGTATTTCCCGTAATGGTGTTGCTATCACTATCTTCAAACCTTATCCCACAAAAGTTATTATTAACTATGTTTTCCGAGATGGTGTTGTCATTACTATATTTTAAATATATCCCATGATCATTATTATTGTTTGCAGTATTTCCAGAAAGTATATTATTGTTGGAATAATATAGGTAAATACCGTATTCAGCATTATCTGACATATTACACCTTAAGATGGTGTTATTACTGCTATATAATAGTAAGATTCCAATATCTACATGAGATATATTTATATTTGAAATTATAGAATCCCTACAGTTGACAAGGATTATTTGTCCAGCATTAGTGAAATTTGCCGGTTTCAATCCTATCTTATTGGCATAATAATAAATTGGTTTTCCATTTAACATATTTGTATTATCAATGTGATGTGATGAGTATTGTTCACGATTATTTCCGATAATGTAAAAACCTAAACCTGACTCAATCATAATATTCCCTGAAATATAATTATTATAACTACTCCATAAAAATATCCCATAATCGTTATTGTCGTTTGCGATGTTTCCAGAGATGGTGTTATCATTACTCATCAATAAATATATCCCATAATCGTTGTCATTTGCGGTGTTTCCCGAAATTATGTTATCATTACTCATCACTAAATATATCCCATAATCGTTGTCATTTGCGGTGTTTCCCGAAACATAGTTATTGATACAATTTACTAAGGATATCCCATAATCGTTGTTGCTATTTACGGTGTTTTCTGAGATGATGTTATCGCTGCAATAATATAAATAAATCCCTTTAGTGTTGTATTTTGCGATGTTTTCCGAAATTATATTATTACTCAACACTAAATATATCCCATAATCGTTGTCATTTGCGGTGTTTCCCGAGACTATGTTATCGATACTATACAATAAATATATCCCGTAATTCTTATTATCATTCGCCTTGTTTCCCGAAATAATGTTGTTATTACTTATTTTTAATTTTATCCCATAATCATTGTTGCTATTTACAGTGTTTTCTGAGATGATATTATCGCTGCAATAATATAAATAAATCCCTTTAGTGTTGTATTTTGCGATGTTTTCCGAAATTATGTTATTATTACTCAACACTAAATATATCCCATAACCGCTGTAATATACACTGTTTTCTGAGACAGTGTTATCACTACTATACAATAAATATATCCCATACTTACTGTTGAAAGTTACGGTGTTTTTCGAAATTATGTTATTATTACTCAACACTAAATATATCCCGTAAGTATTTAGCGGACATTTGTTATTAATTATTTTTCCATTAGTAGTGTTGTATAATTTGATTCCCGCATCCGATACCCCTAATCCCGAATTGTAGACCGTACAATTTTCGATCCTAAAATATGCATTGGAATTTTCAATTAATATACAACTTCCCGAACCACCCCCATCAATTATAAGATCCTTAATTATATAAGGGTCAGCATAAGTACCAGAACCAGAGCACCAAGCTTGACTACTTGCCCAATCCCAGTTATTTAAAGCATTATCATCAATATGAAGTTTACGTCCATTTTGCCCGTCGTCCCAAATAATTGGGTAATTATCGATTACACCATTTTTATTATAGGGCGTATCTCCGATATTGTCATCATCCTCATCCACACCGGTATAATCATCCCAATAATTCCCAATAGTTCCATTGTCCCATGAATTTCCCGTTCCTGTATAAAGCCAAAACCTCGCGTGGCAAATTGAGCTTCCATAAAATGAATTTAAATAAAATGTATTATATGACGATGGTCCCAGAATTAAAATACCATACTGATCATTTTTACCAAAAACATTCTCAGTTACAATATTTTCACTTGAGGACCAAATGTAAATACCTATTGAATTTTCATAGATGATATTATTATGTAAAATATTTTCATTTGAGTTCACTAAAAATGTCCCGATCTTATTTTCATTTATAGTGTTTCCCAAAATATCGTTATTATCGCAATTTAGTAAATATATCCCATATTTAGTGTTGTCAGTTGCTGTATTTCCCGAGATGATGTTGTCGTCACAAGAAAAAAAATAAATATCAAGAAACCAAAATTCTTCTAGAAATATCCCGATCTTATTTTTATTTATGGTGTTTCCCAAAATATCGTTATTATCACCATTTAAATATATCCCATTATCGTTGTTGTTTGCGGTGTTTCCCGAGATGATGTTATTATTACTCTTCACTAAACCTATCCCATGATTACTGTTGTTATTTGCGGTATTTCCCGAAACAGTGTTAATATTACTACCTCCGAGTAAAAATCCTAATATTATACCACTTCCACATAAATCAAGTTCATTTAGCAGAAAGATTAGGAATGCATTTCCCTCTAAAAATTCACCATAATTATTATTTGCAGTATTTCCAGAAATTACGTTATGATCACCATCATAAATAATTATTCCGCAACCATTATTTTCGTTTGCGGTGTTTCTCGAGACAGTGTTAATATAACTAGTCTGTAAACATATCCCAAAAACACTGTTATGATTTGCGGTGTTTCCCGAGATGATATTGCGACTCTGTCCTTTTACTCTTATTCCACCTTCGCCATTGCTATTTGCGGTATTTCCCGAAACATTGTTATAAAGACTATAAACTACGTCAATCCCTCTATTAATGTTGTTACTTGCATTATTTCCCGAGACGGTGTTATGATTGCTATCAAATCCTAAATATATCCCTCTAGAATTGTATTTTGCAGTATTTCCTGAAATATAGTTTTTATTGCTATGATATAATCTTATTCCTATAGCAAGATATCTATTATGCCAATTGTTGTAGTATGCGGTGTTTTTCGAGATGGTGTTATCATCACTATAATGTAAATATATCCCATCAAAGTTATTATTAACTATGTTTCCCGAGATGGTGTTATCATCACTATAATATAAATATATCCCAAATTCACCATCTTGATTTGCTTGGATGTCCTCGAGTTTGTTTTGGTTATCTTTTCTATAATCCAAATCTACCCCTTTAAAATTGTTATTGTCATTTGCGATGTTTCCCGAGAGGGTGTTGTTATCACTATGCGATAAAAATATCCCTTTTTTATTGTTATTATTCGCCAGGTTTCCCGAGACAATATTGTCATTACTATATTTTAAATAAATCCCGTTAGCATTTAGCGAACAGCTATTATTAATTATTGCTCCATTATTAGTGTTGTATAATTTAATTCCCGCATCATACCAATATGAACCTGAATTGTAGACCGTACAATTTTCGATCCTAAAATATGCATTGGAATTTTCAATTAATATACAACTTCCCGAATCACCCCCATCAATTATAAGATTCTCAATTACATAAGGGTCAGCATAAGTACCAGAACCAGAGCACCAAGCTTGACTACTTGCCCAATCCCAGTTATTTAAGGCAATATCATCAATATGAAGTTTACGTCCATTTTGCCCGTCGTCCCAAATAATTGGGTAATTATCGATTACACCATTTTTAATGTAGGGCGTGTCTCCGATATTGTCATTATCCTCATCCACACCGGTATAATCATCCCAATAATTTCCAATAACTCCATTATCCCATATCGTATTTGTCCCGCCATCTTGAGCGTGTAAACCATTATTAATGAAATAGTTTTGATAAAATAAGTTGTTATTACCTCCATATAAATCTATCCCGTACTCAATATTTTTGTTTATAATGGTTCCCGAGATGATGTTATCAAGATTATACAATAAATATATCCCAAAAATGTTTTCGTTTACGATATTTCCCAAAAGATAGTTGTTATTACAAGTCTCTAAAAATATCCCATACCGATTGTTTTCGTTTGCGGTGTTTCTCAAAATAGTATTGCTATCACTCATAAATAAAGTTATACCTCCACTTGCCCAAAGAAACTCACCACAATTGTTATTTGCGGTGTTTCCCGAGATAGTGTTACTATAACTACTCTGTAAAAATATTCCGCAGCCATTATTGTCGTTTGCGGTGTTTCCCAAGACAGTGTTATTATAAGTGAACTGTAAATATATCCCATAACCACCGTTATTATTTGCGATATTTCCCGAGATGGTTGCGATGTTTCCCGAGATGGTGCTGCGACTATGTCCTTTTACTCTTATCCCACCTTCATTATTGTTATTTGCGGTATTTCCCAAAACATAATTATTGATACTTCTAACTGAATCTATCCCTCTAACAATGTTGTTATTTGCAGTATTTCCCGAGACTGTGTTATTATTGCTCTCAAACCCTAAATATATCCCTCTAGTGTTGTATTTTGCAGTATTTCCTGAAATTATATTATAACTGCTAGTGTATAAGCGTATCCCTATAGCACCATAATCCTCATTCCTATTGTTGTAGTATGCGGTGTTTCCCGAGATGGTATTATAATGACTAAGCTCTAAATGGATCCCACAAAAATTATTATTAACTGTATTCCCCGAAATGGTGTTATCCATACTATACAATAAAGATATCCCATAATCACTATGACAATTTGCGATGTTTCTTGAAATATTATTTTTATTACTATACGATAAAAATATCCCATATTTATTGTTGTTAATAGCAGTGTTTCCAGAGATAGAGTTGTTTTCACTCATCCCTAAAGATATCCCTTTTTTATTGTTATTATTCGCCAGGTTTCCCGAGACAATATTGCCATTACTATATTTTAAATATATCCCGTTAGCATTTAGCGAACAGTTGTTATTGATTATTTCTCCATTAGTAGTGTTGTATAATTTAATTCCAGCATCATACCAATATGAACCTGAATTGTAAATCTCACAATTTTCGATCTTAAAATACGCATTTGAATTTTCAATTAATAAACCACTTCCCGAACCACCAGCATTAATTATAAGGTCCTTAATTACATAAGGATCAGATTCAGTACCAGAACCTGAGCACCAAACTTGAGTGATTGCCCATTCCCAACTATTTTCGGCATTATCATTAATATGAATTTTACTTCCATCATGCCCGTTGTTTATAGAAGATGCAACTTTTAATAAACTTCTGCTTAAATCTACATTTGAAACAAATGGAGTCGTATCATTGTCGTCAACATCGAGCCAATTAATATTAATCTCAGCTGTCTCTATTTCTTCATCTATAAACGGAGTGGAGCTTGAAGAATGAAATATTAAGTCATCTAAATTATCTGTAAAAAAATCTTTGATTTCAAAGTAAAAAGGTGGATCATTACCCATTTGAGTGAAATTATATTCCTCTTCTACATCGGATTTACCTTTATCTCGAGAAATAGATAGAATGGCATCTGTTTGAAGAAGATATGCTGATAATATCACATAAATAAGTACACTAACCTTAATAATTGTTTTTTTTCTGCTTTTTAACAGCTTTTTTAATCTTTCAATCATTTTTGGTTTTTTTTTTTTTGTTAAATTTTTTAGAGATTATATTCTGTATTAGTCAATATTTGCAATCATGCACAATAATGTCAATAGGAAAATAAGCATATAGTCATATACAAATTTACCGATAAACTATAATTTAGATTTTCTCTCTCCTATTTAAATGCATATGGTAATTTTTTGAAGGATCAAATTTTCTAAATTTAATTTTAATTGAATAGCTTAACCTATTTTAAAAACTGGAGCAAAAATTAAACAAAAAATGATAAGTCCTACTAAATTTTAGTAAGATTCTTTAATAAGAAGTGAATATTCTGTAAAAAAAAAAGCAAAACAAATAATTAATTTATAGATCTTTAAAATAAATTGTTTTTTCAATTTTAGATCGGCAAAATTCGGATGCAATCCACTTTCATTTTTACTTGCCATCACCGGATTTTGTGTGCACCTTTCATTTTTTCCTTTTAAACTATTAAAAAGATTTCATGTTACTCGTCGTGATATAAGAAGAATCTCCAATTGTAATATTTTTCTTGATTAGGTCTTCTAAAATTGAATAATCTCCAATGATACTATCAGAAGATATAATTTTTTTTAAGTGTGCTCCGTCTCCAATAATCGATTCAGATATAATACATTTATCTAATATTGCATCGTCGCCTATAGAAACGTTCGGTCCTATAACTGAATCAGTAATTTTAACTTTTTCGCCTATAAAAACGGGAGGAACTATCTTAGAATCAACAACATTACCAGATTGAAATAGATTTTCGTATAAAGGATTTTGAATTTTAATTTCATTAAGTAAATGCCTATGCCCTTTTAGCAAACTTTCAGGTCTACCAAAATCTACTATTTCGGCATCAACTTCGTTTAATTTGATTTTCACTCCTTCATCAATAAGTTGCTGCAATACGGGTGCAACTTGATGTTCCTGACCATTTTCAAGCTTAATTTTACTCTGTTGTTCTAATAATTCAAATAAGCGAGGTGTCATACTTTTACCAAATATATATGCTCCAGAGATAGCATAATTTGAGATAAATTCTTTTGGTTTCTCTACAACGTTCGTTATATATTTTTTATTTTTATCTAAAAGAACAACTCCGTATAATTGAGGGTTATCAACTTGTTTGATATTAATTATCCCGTCGCAATCTTCCTTATGGAAATTTAGAAGAATATTTGAATAATCTTCCATAGGAAGTCTATCGCTTAAAAAAATAAAACAATCATCATTTTTAACAAAATCCTTAGCCAATAAAATAGCATCACCGAGACCAGAAAAATATGGAGTATCTCCAGAATATCCAAGTGGTTTTTGCTCGGCAAAGAATATGTTAAAATAATTACTATAATTCTCAGTCAAATATTCTGTTATTTGTCTTTTTTTGTACCCTACAATAACACATATGTTCGTGCCTTTTGGAAAAGTTTTTTTCAACTTAATTAAGTTATGGTCTATTAACCTTTTGCCCGCTATTTTAAGAAAAGCTTTCGGCTTAGAATATGTAAAGGGTTGTAGGCGTTTTCCAACTCCAGCAATCGGGCAAATTAACCACATATTAAATAAAATAAAAATGGATATAATATAAAGTATTTTTAATTTTGAGGCTTTATATGTCCTTAAATTCTAATATTTTTTTTAAAATTCCGTAGTAACTCGCTTCTTTTAATTTTTCTTGAATCGTAGTTTTTAATTTCCTTAGATAATAATTATCCGAGCTATTTCTTTTTGCCTCTCGAATTTTTTTATTTATCGCGATTCTCGTTTTTTCATCCAAAATATTATGCGGAATTTTTCTAAATTGGTTAATTAATTGAGATTTTACATTGTTTTTAGCTAATAAACCTTGAACTTTTTCAGCATCTAATTTTTTGTTTAAATTTCTTATCCACGTTTCTATCTTATCTATATCACCTTTTAAATAAGTTCTCTTGTTTAGCCAATCCTTAAATTCAATTACATAGCTTAAAAAATCATCGGGTTTGTTTTTAATTTCTTTATTTTTCCTTTTCCTCTGGGTTAAATCTCGGACTGATTTTTTCTTCAATTCCTGAACTTTTTCTTCTGGAAGTACTTTAAAAAATTCTTCTATTTTATTCTTTTCTTCTTTAGATTTATATTTTGTAAACCATTTATCCATTGACATCGTTTTTCAAATAATATTTAAGACATTATCTAAAAATTTGTTTATTATTAAGAATTTAACAAAAGAGGGTGAGTCAAATTATTTTTCTTTTGAGAAAATTTAATATTTTGAATCGTTTTTAGAATTAACATCTGATGACGAAAAACTATATCAGCTTCATTCTATTATTTCATTTAGATTAAAATCGATTGATTTAAGGACTAAAATCTCTTTATATCATCTCTTCCTTCTTGGGGCGGGGCAATCGATATTCTCCCACATAGAATCTTCAATTTTAAGTATATATTTCTGATGTAAAATTGATTAAAAATATAAGAAAAAATTTTTTGAAAAACAAGAATACCATTAAAGGTTTTTATAAAAGTAAAAACTTATAGGGAAGTTATTTCCAAATAACCCTTAAGCATAATTTTGCATTATATTAATTTATAATGCTAGATTAATCTAATTTCTCTTCTTTTTGGAAAAATTCAAAATAAAGGACTAAATTTTAACAGATCTATCAAATGGGACTTAAAAATTATCCCAATATTTAGTATAACTCAAAATTTTTAATTTTAGTCATATTTGAAAAAATTTTTACTGCAAAAATTTACCAGATCCTTTTAAATAGAGTATTTAGGGTTTTTCAATTATTGATGATCATTAGTTTCAAAATGCAAACATTTGATCATCGAAAAAATTTAAAAAAAAATTAAAAAAAAAGTTGAAAAGTGATGAAAACAAAACTAATTTTCATTAGTTTTTTACTTTTTGCTACAATAATTCTCGGAATAACAACGAATAATGCGATTGCTGACGATGATGACGATGATGATTACGAGGTTGGATTAAAAGAAGGCAATGAGTACATTTATGTTTGTAAAACATTTGATGAAATCAAAATGAAGGAAGCATGGGGTAAACATTACGACGATAATAAGCTTTTTGAGGACATTGAAGAGGGAAAAAAGATGAAGTGGGAAATTACTGAGGTTAATGATGAGGCTAATATGGAATCTACTAAGACTCAAGCTATAGAAGATGCGTATAGTGTCAAATATGATATCTGGATGTGGACAGATAAAGATAAATTTGGAGATGCGGATTATGAAGATGAAGAATTTACATGGTTTGCAAATCCAGAGGATCACGAAACAGATAAAGCCATTGAGGATAGCTACGTTCCTTGGGTTCCAACTAACGTAGAAGATTATTTGGCTCATTTAGAATTGTATAAATGGTGGGCTACTGATGAAGATAAGTTATTATATGAAAAATTTGGACAGGAATTAATATGTTGGTATAATCCTGAAATTCATAGAGACGATGTTATAATTGAGATGACATTCAACGAGGAGGGCATTTTGTCCTCTTATAAGGTTATGAATGAAGATGAGGAAGTAGTCTTAGAATTTGCTCTTGAAGACGTTATGGCTATTGTAATACCAATCATAGTTGTAGTTGTAATTGTTATTGCTGCTCTTACGATTATTTACATTGTAATGAGAAAAAAAGGTATTAAAATCCGAAAAAAAAAAAGAGGGATCGAAAAAAATGAGAAAATTAAAGAATAGTCATAAAATACTTTCCTTACTTTTACTTGGTTCGATTTTGATATCTATTTTGCTGTTGCCTAACTTTAATAACACGACCATTTTTACATCAGAGCAAAAATCTCCAACTCAGGAAAATCTCACACCAGACCAAAAATCTCCAATCCAGGACGACATTTTACCTAAACTATCAGGTCCTGCTGGTGTATTTAATCAGACATTCAATATAACTCAGTCTGAGGACGATGCATGGAGTGTTGGTGTTGCTGGAACCAGTTATACTGATACAAATATAACTTTGGGATTGGCTTCTATGAGCATCCCTTCTTTTTGCATCGGAACAATTCTCCGATGGAATATTACTGTTCCAAACAACGCTAGCATCATTAAAGCCTATATTAATCTAACTGTCGCAAATCTTACTTATTTTGGCTTCCCATGGACCGGATTTAATACCTCCATTAGTGCATTTAATCAATCCTCAACAAATGATTTTTCCGACACTGTTGAAAATATTTGGAATAGACCACTGATAGGTGATCTTACCTGGGAGCTTGATGGTACTGAAGACATTAATCAAACCCTTCAAACTATTGATCTTTCGAATTTGCTACAGCAAATCATAGTTCTCGATGGTTGGGATGGTATATTTGGAGCATGGATTAGACCGGGGGAAGGTACTGAAGTCACGGAAGCTATTTCTTTTTGGTCTTATGACTTTGGGAAACCCGAATATTATCCTAAATTATTTGTCGAATGGGACTATACTCCTCATTTTATAGATACTCCAGAAGATAAAACCATTTATGAAAAGACTCCTGGAGCTTCATTAGACTGGGACGTTTGGGACGACAACCCTGATGCTATTAAAGTTACTTGCAATGTTTCGGTTCCCGGCATTCCTTATTATGATACTTGGGAAGCAGGCACGGTCACATATGATATACCAGCCTTAGATGCTAATATTTATAATTTTACTGTATACTTTAACGATACAGATGGAAACTTAATATGGGATTCTGTTATTGTTACCGCAGTCATACAAGTTCCAATAATTACAGTTTTTCCATCACCTCAAACCATTAATAATGAAACTCTTGGGTACTATATACAGTGGAAAGCTACTGACAACAACCCATCGAACTATACTATTATTGGCAATGAAACAGTTAACGGGCCATTTGAAACAGTTCAATCCGGTGCATGGCAATCAGCTGTTTGGATTAGATATAATATACCAAAAATCGACATTGAAAATTATGCTTCTGTTATTGTAAATTATACAATTACCATTTTTGATGCTGATGGATACTCTGAAGAGCATACAGTTCTTATCACTGTAACGGATCTGGGACTCACAATTTTTACTGACATTAAATTTATTCAAAACGATAAAGAAGTGGATCATTTTCAAGTCGGTGATGGACCCTTTTTAGTACGAATCTACGGTAAACAAGCAGCAGAACCTAAAATCACGCTGAAAGCTACCTGCCCATCGAATAATATTGAATTCTGGAAAAAAGTTGGATTTGCGGGTGGTTTTCTTATGGCCCATTTTATCATGGATGAGGTAACAGTAAATTCTTTCACGTGGGACCCCATAACAAACCCCTTTCGCGTTATATACAAACCTGCGCTGGGGTGTTATGAATTAATAATCCCCGACACTGACTCTTATTATTGGCAGATGTATTGGCAATTATGTGACTTGGACTATGTCCCGCAAGGTTCTCTCGGGCCTTTTCCTAATGGTGATAAATATGCAAAAATTCAGGATATTAAATACGGTGTAATTAACAACTTTTATATACGAAGTAATGATGGCTTACCAACTTTCGTTTATAAGGGTATACTTCGTTATAACGGATTTGGCGGGGTAAAATTTAATATATTCAATGATGATTTAACTCCACCAACATATACTGAGCCAGAATTCATTAAACCTGACGATCCTGACAAGCATTATGAGATAATCATTAATATAGCAACCGGAATACAGGATGCAGAGGTTAAGGAAGTCTTTCTTTATTATTCAATTGATGATGGTGATTGGAAAGAAACAAGCATGGTTTTACGGGATGGAAAGTATTACGGGGAAATCCCTCCACAACCAGAGGGCTCTGAAATCACTTATTATATAAAAATTGTTGATGTTGCTGGCAATATCGTCGAAACTGATGAATATGAAGAGACTGCGGTTACATTCGAAGAACCATCTCCAATCGTCCCAATATTAGGTATCTTCATAGCATTCCTTGGAGCGCTCTCAATTGTGGTGCTCTACCGTCATAAAAACAAGAAGGCACTTAAGAAGCTAACTTCTGAAAAAATAGCTAAAAAATCTAAGAACGGCACGAGAAAGCCTAATAAACTAATACAAAAAATAAAAAAGGTGATAAAGAAGCAATGAGATTAAGAAGATTGAAAAAATTTGCTCCGCATTTAATTATATTTACAGCACTCATAGCAACCGTCGTTCCTACGTTAGGATCACAGATAATAAGCGATTTAACACCTTATTTAAGACTAACTAGCGTATTATCAAAACCCGAAGCCGTTGAATTGGAAGGCATGAGAATTGTGGATAAAAAATTCGAAAAAGATACAGTAGAATTCCTTAATTCCTATAATCCCACCCGAATCGACGTTGAACATAATATCTGGGATATAGAGGGAATATATCTACAAAGCGAATATGCAATATATGGAAAAAATTCAAAGAATTATTATAATTCATTAGTAAGAGTCAATGAAAAAATCATAAGATTAGAGAACAGTCCCTTGCCAGGTTCAGGTCAAATTCCTGTAGTCGTTGAATATACTATTCGTGAATGGACAGAAATTACATGGCTTCTTGATCTAAAGTTTGATAATAGGGGTGATGATACTATAATCGTTCCCAGGGCCAATCTTACTTTGAATTATTTAGATGATAACCTTGCGAAGGGGTGGATTGGTCGTGAATATGAGATTAAAGGACATGAGCGTAAAATTGTTGAAGCATATTTAGTAATGAAGAATGATAGATTCACAGAGACATTCATCAACGCCTTCCTCCTTGGAATACAACTAGATCTTACATTAGGATTTGAGGCATATATTCTTGCTGAAGGACAAAATGGTGAGCCATTACTGCCTATTATCTATGGAATCGAGATGGATTTTGTTCTTCCTGGCCAGAGTAGAGGCCCACCACCATTTATCCATTCAATAACTAGAGCTCCCGTCAGTGCCAATCAACCAGTAAAGATAAGTGTGGGTGGTAGTGATGAGGGGACTGGAATTTCTAATAGCACTTATATATATTATTCCATTGACGGTGGTGCCTCATGGGATACAGCTTTATTGAAGGGACCAGCATGGTGGAGCGAATATGTCGGAACTTTATTCCCAGGTTCTTTTCCAATAAGCTCAACATTACAAGAAGAGACATATGAAGGAGAGATCCCTCCCTTTCCAGCAGGCACACAGGTTCTCTTTAAAGTCTATTTAGAGGACTATGCTGCTAATGTCGATCATGTGGATAAAGGAAATTGGGTTTGGTCGCAAACCTATTCATATGTAGTTCCTGGAAGCGGAGAATTACCTGAATTTACTCAAAAATTTAATAAAATAGATGAAAAAAGTTCAACACAAAGGTTCATGGATTATCTTGAATTAAATGGGGTTAGCATAGATCATTTTCAGAAAACTAGGGGAATAATTTCAGATACATATATGGCGAATATAGACCAAATTTCTAAATTTCTTTATGAACATGATGTTGACGAGATCTATGGGATTGGAATGCTTCTTGTCTATACTAATAAAGCATCAGAGTTATTGGCTGATTCTGGAGTAGCAACCGGTTATTTGCTAGATCTTTTAGGAGTATCATTTAAAGATTTTTTTGCTTATATAGTTGAAAATATCTTTTTACCAACAAAAGGAGACGCAACATTATTAGTCGAAAATGCTAGGGATAGATTCAGCGAGATTACGGTAATTGATGATATAGAAGGATCAATACCAGAATGGAGTTCGAGTCCTTCTGGGACAGTTGTTGACGAGGGGAGTAATCGGGTGAAGATTAATGGCGAACGGATCCCTAATGAAGATGGAAAATCTTTACTATGGACCCTATCGGCGCCAGCGAATCTAAGTGGTGATTTTAGTAGCGCTCCAAGAGATCTTTCAAAAAATGATCTCGTAAGTTTTTACATTGACTATGATAACTACACAACCCTAAATGGCAATCTTTCAGTTACTCTCCTTGATAATAATGGACGTGAAATGACTTCCAAGCAAATATCTTTCGAAGAAACAGCGCCTACAACGTGGCAAGAAATCACATTACACCTAAATGAGTTTACGCAAGATACAGGATTTAATTTAGGAGCAATTTATCAAATGAACTTTACATATAACGGAACTGAAGGAGTAGGTGTTTATATCGATTATATATTTGGCTATTCGGCGAGTTCTTATGATATCCATCAATACATTACACATGGTCGAAAGGTAGGAACTGCCACCGGCGGTCAAGTGAAAATGACAAGATTCTTTGGTGGAAGTCCCATGGGTCCACTTGCTGCTATATATCAAGGCTCTGGAATGGTTACGACACCTGTGGAAACTGCTGATCCCATAATACCAGATTTTTCCGTCGATTTGGGGGAAATGCGTCGGGGTCGTACGAGTGGTTGGAACTTTATAAATTTAGTGGCAACAAATGGTACGTATGAATATGATTATGGTAAGGCGCCAAATCATCATGTGATTGGTGCAGCGACATTTTTAGAATATCTTGGTGACCGTATTCCTCACGAAAGACTTTGTGAATTGTTTGGCGTTGAAATGGATGAATTTGATGTGGAACCTTTCACAGCAGAGGAGATCTATCCTTACACTCAAACTCTAGGAGCTTTAATGGTTTACATTCCTTTAGGAGCGGTTGCGGCTCTCGCAATCATACTTCAAGTGCGAAGGTACAGAACAAGAAAAAAAGTAGAAAAAATAAAAAAAAAATACACAAAAATAAAATCACGGTGAGAGTAAATGGGAAAATTCAAATATAAATATCCTGATTCGTTAAAAGAAATTACGGAAAAGGTAATTCATAATTTAAAGCGCTATTATAAAACGATAATTTCAATAGCAATTGCAATCGTAGTGCCTTGGATTTTGACCTTAATTTT
>JBHLJY010000006.1:0-142237 GCA_048887225.1 Candidatus Hodarchaeota archaeon | reverse complement strand
GGAATGCTCAATTTGCAATTGAACATGGTGCTAAGCAAATTTCTAAGAAAGATGCATTGAATATCTTAAGGGAGGCTAAAAACCACGGTCTTGTTCATAAAGCAATTCACGCCTATCTTAATCCTGAAAATATTGAAGTTACTATCTGTAACTGTTGTAAATGTTGTTGTATCACATTCCAATGTTATTATCGTGGAATGACTCCAATGTATTCTTTAACATCATATGTATCGAATGTAGATGTAGACAGTTGTATTGGCTGTAGTACATGTGTTGATATATGCCCAACGGAGGCAGCGGAATTGATAGATATGATATCGGTTATAAATCAGAATAAGTGTATTGGATGTGGTTTATGCGCTTATCATTGCCCTGAAAATGCAATCAAACTCGAAAGATCAGGACCTAGAAATGTATTTATTCCCCCTCCAAAAATATCTGAAAATAGTCCAAAGTTAATTCACACTTAATTTTACTATTTTTATACTCAATTTTTGCGAATTAATTTAAAATTTCAAGATATTGATACAAAAAAATTAATTGAATTGAGGCTTTTTATCTTGCCACGGTTGAATTTCTTCGAAAGCTTTTGAAACTTGAAGCACCGTTATTTCATCAAGGTTTCTCCCTATAATTTGCATACCTATAGGTAATCCATCCCTTGACCACCCACAAGGAATAGATGCGGCAGGATTCCATGTCATATTAAAAGGAAAGGTAAAAGGTATCCATCCTAAATACGAAACAGCTTTACCTGCTATTCTTTCAGGAAACACTTTTCCGATTTCAAAAGCAGGAACAGCAGTAGTTGGAGTTATTAAAATATCATAGTTTTTAAAGTACTGATAAACTATTTGTTCTATCTTTTGTCTTTGAGATTCTGCTTGTATTAAATCTAAAGCATTATAATTCATTCCAGCATTTACCAATTTAACGAGATCAGGAGTTAGTTTATCCCTCCATTCTTTCATCAATGGTTTATAATCATAAGCAGTAGCTGTAGTTATTATAGCCGCAAAGCAAACAAACGCTTTTTTTAATTTGATTTTAATATTTTCAACACTCCAACCAAAATCCTCAAATTTTTGAACTGAATTAATTAATAAAGCTTCAACATCTTCATCTATTATTTTTGCGATCCCTAAATCTAAAGAATAGCCAATCTTTAACTGATTTGGTTTTTCTTCTAAAGCTTTTACAAAGTTAATGTTCTTTTGCGGGATTGAATACTTATCTATAGAATTTGGTCCCGCCATTGCGTCCAACATTAAAGCTGCATCCTTAACATATCTAACGATTGGCCCATAAACAGATAAGGTACAAAATGCCATATGTTGAAATTTTCTAGCTATCCTACCAAAATTTGGTTTTAATCCATATACACCACATAGACAGCTAGGAATTCTTATAGAACCCGCACCATCTGAACCTAAAGCCAATGGTCCAAGTCCAGAAGCGACTGCTGCAGCAGCTCCACCACTCGATCCTCCTGAAGTCCTGTCCAATTTCCATGGGTTTTTAGTCTCTCCGAAAATTAAATTATCTGTAACAGCTCTATATCCCTGTTCTGGAGTATTTGTCTTCCCGAGAAGAACAATGCCAGCTTCTTTCAGTTTTTTTACTGCTAGATCATCATCTTCAGGTATATAATTTTCATAAATCTTACTTCCAAAAGTAGTCCTAATTCCTTTTGTTTCCATAAGATCCTTAATTGATGTAGGTATACCATTTAATATTCCTGCCTTTTCCTCCTTTTTAACTGCATCATCGGCTTTTTTCGCCATTTCCCTAGCTAACTCGAAAGTTGGTGTACAGTAGGCGTTGATTATCGGATTTATTTTTTCAATTCTCTCAATTATCGCTTCAGTTATCTCTTGCGAGGTGAGTTCTTGCCTTTTTATTTTGTCTGCCATTTCATAAGCAGGCATGAAACATATTTCTTCTTTATTCATACTTTAACTCCTTAAATATCATTGGATATAATAATAGAATGTAATAACAATATAATCTATTTAGTTTTATATATTTATAATTTATTTATGAAATTCTATAAAAAATTACCTTTTTAAAGAATCTGATTTTAATTCTATTGGATTTATAAAGATTGAACTAATAAATCCATAAATATAATAGTACTTAGAACTTCAAGTAATCTGTTAGGAGGGAATGTTTTATGCATCCATTTTATGAAATTTTTTTAACATTTCTCGATAACGAGAATAAACAAGAATGTGTTGAGTTTATTATTTCTAAACTTGACAGCAAAGAAATAGATATTCCGACTTTGTATTCTGAAATCCTTGAACCTGCATTTAATTTATTTTATTGTGATTCCGAAGATGGAAAATTATGTATATGGAAGGAGCACATTAGAACATCGATATTAAGAACAATAATTGAAATATGTTATCCTTATATAATCAAAGAAAGGAGAGAAAAGGGATTAAAACAAAAACAAATTAAAGTTTTCGTTGGATGTCCTGCTGAGGAATATCATGATATAGGGGCGAAAATGATTGCTGATCTTTTCACATTTTATGGCTGCGAAGCAATCTATGTTGGTGCAGATATACCTCGGACTGAAATTAGAGATGCAATTAATATATTAAAGCCAAAAATTATTGCTTTGTGTGTTACTAATTATTATAATCTTGTGGAAGCGGAGAAGGCGATTTCTTTAATAAAAGAATATACGGATTTTGACGGTAAAATAATCGTGGGTGGCTTAGCTTTTTTGAATAATCCAGAGATTTTTAAAAAAATAGGAGCAGATTTTTTCTTAGAAAATTATGATGATATTAAAAAATTAGTTGAGGAGGTATGAAAATTGATCTTACCATTGAGTATAGCTCTGAGATTTTTTAAGAGGAGTAAGTGGCAAACCGTGTTAATCATTATTGGTATATCCATAGGGATTTCAGTCCAAATTTTTGTTGGAATTTTGCTTCAAAGTTTACAAAAAAGCTTTGTAAATAATTTAGTTGGTAATTCATCTCAAATAACTATTGAATCTGATACAGAAAATCCATTTATTGCGGGATACAATGGCATTATGGATGATGTAGAAGAATTTGATGAAATAACTGCAATTTCGGCAGCAGCAGACAGACCTGCTACAATTCAAGATGATTTAAAAACGATAAATGTTTTACTAAGAGGATTTAATATAGATGATGCTGATAGGATTTATAGTATTGCAGAAAGAATATACGAAGGAGATGAACCAAGCGTTGATTTTGAAGCAATCATAGGAAAACAATTAAATGACGAATTAGATCTCGATATTGAGGATAGAATTACTATATTTGGAATCGTAAAAATTGGAGAAAAAAGTATAGCTGTTAATCGTACATTTAAAATTGTAGGGTTTTATGATTTTGAATCAGAAGCAATTAATAGTTTATGGATAATTACTACTCTTGCGTCAGTACAAGAAATGTTCAATATAAATAGGACTGTTACATCTATAGAGATGCAGATTGAAAGTGAACTTTTGTTTGAAGCTGATGAGATTGCTGATGATATTAATAAAGAATTAAATTTAGATGATGATGGTCTGAAAATTTCAAATTGGATCGATGAAAATGAACAACTTTTAAATGCTATCCAATCGCAAAACTTATCAAGTCTATTTATTCAATCCTTTGTCCTTATTTCAGTAGTTATTGGGATATCAAGCGTTCTTGCGATAAGTGTAGTACAGAAACAACAGCAATTGGGTATATTAAAAGCCATGGGAATAACTAATCGAACTGCTAGTTTAATATTTTTGTTTCAAGGGTTAATCCTTGGCATATTTGGTGCAATAGGTGGTATTAGTTTAGGTATATTTTTTCTCTGGGGTTTTACTCAAGCGTCTGCCAGCGATTTTATTGTGATTGAATACAATCCAATTTTCATTTTAGCTTCTGCGGCTATAATTATTGGTGCATCTGTTTCAGCAGCGATTAGTCCAGCAATTAAATCTTCTAAGTTAAATCCAATTGAGGTGATAAGAACTGGCTGATAGTCAAGCATTAGAATTAAGAAGTGAGAGAAATATAGCGATAACGAAAGGAAATAAGTATGTAATTGAGCTAAAGAACATAGATAAATTTTACTATACTGGTGTTGCCACACAGGTTCTTTTTGATATAAATTTACAAATTGAAGAAGGTTCATTTAATTCTATTGTTGGCCCCTCTGGAAGTGGTAAATCAACATTAATGAATCTTATTGGAACCCTGGATAAACCCACTAAAGGAGAGGTATATATTGATGAGAAAAGAACAGATCAGATGACCAAAAACGATTTGGCAGAATTAAGAAATAGAACAATAGGTTTTGTATTTCAATACCATTATCTTCTACCAGAATACACCGCATTTGAAAATGTATTATTTCCTTATAGAATTAGCAAAAGGAAAATAACAAAAGAAGTTAAAGAGAGAGCATTAGAGTTGTTAAGGTTTATTGGGATTGAAGATGTTAAGAATAATCTGGCAAACAATATGTCAGGAGGTCAGCAACAAAGAACAGCGATTGCACGAGCTTTAATGAATAATCCAAAAATTTTATTAGCAGATGAACCAACCGGTAATTTAGACACAGAAGCTACTGATAAAGTCTATGATCTTTTTCGAGATATTAATGAAGAATTTAAAACTACGATTATCGTTATAACTCACGAGCGTCGAATTGCCGAAAAAACTGAGAGGATTATAGAAATACGTGATGGAAGAATCCACTTAGATCTTTTTAAATAAAAATTTTTTTTTCTTATATGTTAAGAAAAAGGACTCACAATATAAAGAGGCCATTTTTTTAGAATTCCCTTTGGAATTTGACCTTTTCTAACCTTAGATAACATTTCTGACCTTGCTTTTATAAAATCAACAGGTGGTTCATCAATTAATTCTAGTTCGAGATATTTTTCCTTTATTGCGTTATATATTCCTTGCTCTTTTGGGCATTTAGAAATTTTTTCCAGAAAATCATTAAATGTTGCACAATTGGAATTTTCATTTACTTGTAATACTAATTTCCATGGCTGCACTTCATTGATTTTATCAGTTGATTCTATAAGCAACATTAAGTCCATATTATTTTGACAATTTCTATTCAAACAATTTAATAGATTTCGAGGATCAATTATATCAAACTTTCCAAAAGAAAAAAAGTCTCCTGCGTATAAGTTATAGTTTGAAGGTATCGTTACTTTTTTAGAAATATTTATTGGATACTTAAGATCAAATCCTGCTCTTAATATTTTTCCGTCTATTATCGGTAGAGCATCTTGATTTTTAATATATATTACATCTCCAATATCGATATTGATAAGAGCATGTCCATTATTAAAGCGTGATACATATAATTTTCCTATTTTATTAGAAGATCTTGAAATTAAGCTTCTTTCTCCATATTTCTCAATGATGGGTACAGTTAAAGGAAAAACAAACATCTGATTTGAGCGAGAAATTTCATAATCACCTTCACTAATACTCGCAGCAAATGGTCCTATTTCAGACGCTACATATAGATTCGTGAATTTTTCTTTACCTTTATCCCATTTCATGAATTTTCTTATGAGATCCCAATCAGTTTGGTTTAATGAGCTAATACTAAATATAATTGTTGTATTAGATAATTTATCTGATAATAAGCTGTATATCTTATTTGAAGCAGAATTAACGCCTTCTCTTTTAATCAAATTTATTATACTATTAGATTCAAATGGAATGTCTTTTTTTGTATTACTAAAGGACTTTTTCATTTCTTCACGAAACCTTTTCTTATTTGCCCACTTTAAGATTGTAATAGCTGGTGCTGATATGACTGCGATATCTGACAAATTTAAAATTTTTGAAATTATTTCTAAATCAGTCGCTTTTTTATATTCATAAAATAAGTACTCTTTAGGTTTTAAAACTGAAAGCATAACTCTTTGCGAGAATTCTGACGAGTATAAAGAAATATATTCTTTTCCATTCACCTTATTGATTCCATCAAATTTCAAACGTGAAGGAACGAATATAATTGCTGAGGATTTAGAATCCAAACCACTTGATTCAAAAATCGCCTGCATTCCAGGAGCCCAAACTCTTTCAATGAGATATTTTGTCATGTGGAACCATTTTAATTGTGATATCTCGCTATTTGTCGTTCCTGAAGTATGACATAAAATTAAAGGCTCTTTGAAGTTATAAGAATTTAAAAAAGATGAGAGCTCTATCGAAAAACTTCTTGAATCTGTTTCTTCTTTTTTGATTCGTTCAAAAAGATTATCAATTGTATCTAATCCTGATAATTTTAACGCAAGATCTTCATAATCCTCTCGTGAAGTTAACCTAAGCCAAGTCTTCCAGTTAACAAGCTTGAAATTTGATAAAAAACTGTTAAAATTTTCTTGAGTTTTCTCATCAAAGTCGAAAAATTTCATTTTATTATTATGAAAATACTTTAGAAAAAATATTTTTATTCCATTGATTTAAGTCCAATTCGAGGCCCTACTTCTTCGAGCTTGTATATTAATTGACCTTCAGCTTGAAAGCTGTCCCAACCCATTTCTCTTTCAAACCCATGAGCAGAAAGAAAGTTTGTTGAAAAATTATTCTTTGCCTTATCTACCATTCTTTTTACTACATCAGCTTTCTCGCTTGGATCTTCAATAAGTTTTAATTTTCCTTGGATTGATATAAAATGATATTTACTCAAATCAGGTGAAAAATCTTCAATTGAAATACATACTTTTGCATTTTTTGAGAGAATTTTCTTTTTTTTTCCATATTTAGTGAAATGAAAATAAAGGGAATTATTAAACAAAACATACTGGAATGGAGAAATATATGGATAATCATCATCAATAAAAGCAATTCTACATAAATTTTTTTTTTCAATTGAAGCTTTTATCTCCTCTTCATCCATTTTAGGTAATTTTATGAGTTTCATAATAGATCAGCTTAAATAATTCAATGATGGATTAAATATAATTTAAATTTCTTTTTTTTTTTAATTAATTCTTAGAGATAAATTTATCATTAGATCATTTCATTGAATTAAATCTAGATTTGTTCTTAATATCCTAATAATTTAACGATTTTTCATAAATTAAATCTTGGGTCATCTTTAATTAATTTCATTGCTTTTAAAACGCTCTTTTCCTTATCTTTAATTTCTAACATTAAATCAAAATTAAAATCTAAAGTATCTTCAATAAATTTCTGAAAATGTTTTAGGTCAATTGAATTTGCATGATTTCCTTTTCTACCTCCTACTTTTTGACTACTATAATGAACTATAGGAAGCCCATCCTCATTTTTCCAAGTCTTACTAAATGTTTTAAATACTTTTTTGATAGTTTCACCAGAATTAAAACATTCATGATGATACACATCTAAAATAATAGGTATTCCCGTTTTTTCATGAATTTTTAGGCAATCCTTTAAATTGTAACTTTTTTCATCATTTTCAACTACTAATCTATTTTTAATACTCTCATCTAAAATTTTGTATCTTTCAACAAATCTATTGATACTTTCATTTTTATTTCCATATACTCCTCCAGCATGAATCACCACTTTTGCACTAGAATCTAATTCCATCAAATCCAACACATCTACATGATAAAAAAGATCGTAAAGGCTACGTTCATAAACGTCATGATTAACAGAATTGAATACATTATATTGTCCCGGATGCATTGTAATTCTCATTTTATTTGTTTTAATGAATTGCCCGATTTGAAAAAAATTTTGTTTGAAATAATCCTGCCAATTGAATTTCATTACCGGATGAGAAGCGAAAGGAATTAGATCTGAAGTGATTCTAAAAAAAAAAAGATTATTATTACGATTATATTTTAGAATCTGAGATAAGCAATCTAAATTTAATTTGACTATTTCTTTTAGTTTATTTTCCGAATAATTTTTTAATCTAAATGTTTTACTACTTCTACATTCTAATGATAGATTAATACATGGGTATCCAATTTTCATTTTTAAATAATATTTTATACTAAATCGTTTTTATCCTCGTTATTATTATAGACAATAATACAATAAAACCATAACTATTGCGCAAAATAAAGGATTTAAAATATCATCATCAATTTTAAGGCTTAAATAGTCAATTATAAAGAACATAACCGCTCCTCCAAAAGCGATTATTAATATTTTTTCAATAACCAAATCACTTTCAAATATCCATAGAGCAAGAATACTAATACCGAATGAAACGAAAAATCCAGCTATGTACCCAACGACAGTCTTATCACTGCCTTTAGGGAAATTACGCTTTCCAAATTTTATACCAAAAAGAGAGGCTGCACCATCACCAATAGTCGCAATTAAAGCTGCGGCTGCAAATATTCCAAATGGAAAAAAAAAGATAGGCACGAGTGTTAAAACGAAAACGGCAGGTCTCGTAAATTCATATAATTCATTTCTATTTAAAGCCTTTTTTAATAGATTTGAGATATTATCTGGTAATAAATGAAATATATTGCGGTTTTTAAAAATATACGACAATCTTACGTAATCCAAAGCAGCAAAAATTAAAATCCCAGAATATCCCGCTGTGATAATTAAAAATTTTCCAAAATTTTCTCCACTTATACCCCAAATTTGGTCGGCATTCCACATCCCTTCCCATATATGAACGGCAAACACCCATAATATAATTATTACGCTTGCTGGAAATAAATGTAAAGTTTTTCTATTTAAGTCTTTTTTAAATTTACTTTTTTTAAAATCTTGGCCTTCATTTGTTTTCTGGTTAAATTCTTTCCAAAAAAAAGAGAAGTTTCTTCTTTTCTTTATCTCTGGATTCTTTTTAACAACTCTATATTGATAATATAATATTAGAAAAAGAATTGCAGGAGTAAATATACAAATAAAAAATGATGATAATGCTTGAAACCATCTAATATGTGAATTGTCCGTTAAATAAATGAAGGGATATAATAATCCTGCTATAATCCATAAAAAAAAAGAGATATAACTATTTATTATATTATGTTCTTCTGGGTACTTCTTTTTTAGTTTAATCGCGTAATATAATTGTCCAAATCCATTCGCAATAAATAAGAATACAACTGGAAGTGTAATTACATTAAACGCCATTATAATTAAAGAAATGTAATTTAAAAAAATATTGTGAAAAAAAAATTATAAACCAAATAAAAGTAGTTTTTCAACTATATCATAGACTTTTTCCTTATTGTCACCAAGCGCTTCGTCAACTTTCACTTTCAAGTCCAATAAAACCTTGAGACCACTCACAATAGTATTTTCTACAAAGCTATTAAACGTGGAATCTCTTTGCTGTGAAAAATGATCTACCCTTTTTAACATCGCTTCTTGGTACTCTTCAGCAGCTGTAGGTTTTAGTTCTGTTAATTTTCTGATTTTTAAACCAGTATCTGGATCTATTTCAGCCATTAATATATCACCTATTAAATTTATCCTCCTTTATTATTCCCCCATTATGGGCAAGTTCATGATCAACTTCGTCTGCTCGAAGTCCTACTGTAGTATCGAATTCGTTTCTAATTTTTTCAGTTAATTTCTTCGAAATTTGGTTTTCTATATCTTGACGGTGGAAAGTGTTCATTGTGCAAAAAGAGATTTCTTTTACTGTCCCATCAGGCATAGCTACTCCAAAATGAACAATACAACGCTTTGCTCTTTCAATATTGAAATTATAAGCATCTTGAAAATGCATCGAGCTGATTAAAAGTGTTCCATGAGTAAAGGCACTTATACTATCCCATTTTCCATCTATTAAGACCCTGCTGAATATCTCCATAAGTTTACCTGGTTTCTTTGTATATTGCAACATAGCTAAAAGGAATCTAGCTTTTAACTGTTGTTTATCTAGCCAATTCAACCCTTTATCTAAAGACTCACCTAAATCTCCTAAAATGCTTGAAAAGAACTTAATTGGTTGTTTTTCTTTTTTCTTAATTTTCTCCCAAAATTTATTAGCAAAATCAATAATCTTGAAAGGGTCAAAATAATCCATTATTGAGACCATTTCGTTAGTTTCTGGGTCGATGACTAGGTAAGTGGCAAATCCACAATCAGGGTGGCATGTAAATTCAACAGGTTCTACATCTGCTAAATATGCAATTATTCTTCCCCACTCAACGATAGTTGTTAAAGGATACCAAGAAGTTTCAATACTGATTTTACCGCCTGTTTGATTATCGATCTCCTTAATTATATCTGCATTAGTTATTCTCAAATCTTGCATATCTTCAGCAGTAATTCTACCACATAGAGAAACTGGTTGAAATGTTATTCCTCTTACCACATCAATGTTATCAATAGCATATTGAATAATATTTCCTATTTCTATATCATTAACACCTCTCGCGATTGTAGCCACTAAAACAACTGATGTCAATTCTGCTTTTCGACAATTTTCAATAACTCGCTCTTTATATTCCATTAAATTCTTAATACCACGTGTTTTTTCGTGAGTGATATTATTAATACCATCAAATTGAAGATACAATGTGTCTAAGCCTGCTTCATACACCTTTTTAGTCCATTCAAGTCCTCCCTTCTTTTTCTGGAATCCATACCCGTTAGTTGCGACAATTATTTCTTTAAAACCGTATTTTTTAGCCATAGCGCATATTTCAGGAAAATCTTTCCTTACCGTAGGTTCGCCACCTGTAAACATGATGGCAGGAGGTGGAATCGGTTTACTTCTAAAGTGTTCCATAATTCGGTCAATCTCTTCTAAAGAGGGTTCCACTAAATATCCTGCTTTTTGAATGTTGGCATAGCAGAAATTACAGTTGAAATTGCATCGATTTGTAAGGTCTATTAACGCTAAAGAACAAGTAGATAAATGTTCGGGACACAGACCGCAATTATATGGACATCCCCTAGGATCAGTAATCTCACAATCTGGAGGATTAGCCTCTCCATCCTTGTCAAAGCTCCATTCATCTGTTTTATAATGAGTCCATTTATAATATTTTGCAGACGAACTGAGTATATCTTTAAAATTCCCATGTTCGGCGCACGTTTTCCTCATCCAGATTTGGTCATTTTCTTCGTAAATTTCAGCTGAAATTACTTGTAAACATTCAGGACAAACGCTCTCTGTTTTTGTATAGTAGGGCGTGTTCAAATAATCCGTTCCGTCAATATGATACATTAATTTTTACACCTAAATTGAAAATAAGGTTAATTATTCATATTAAAATAGAATTAATTTTAAAAAAACTTTCTATACATTTAAAATTATTATTATTATTAAGTAGTTGAGTTATAGATTATTGATATTTCTTTTTAGAACTTTTATACATATTTCTTTTTCAACGAATTTGTTAAATCATTTAGATTTTTCGAAATTTTCAGCTTAAAAATTTGGATTTCTTTCAAATTCTTATAATTATCGGGTAATTTTTTTATATTGTCTAAATAAAATTGCTGGATTTCATCTAATTTTGGTAGCTCGTTTATTAGATTTCCGTTTTTCATAACAGGTATTAATAAAGCCTCGGAATTAGGAGGTGGTGCCTCTATATTCAGAGCTAAAATGTCTTCTTTAAATATTTCATTTTTATCATATATCCTAAAAACTTGTTTTATTCCTGGATAAGTTATTTTTTCTTCGCTAATCTTAATTCTGGGCTTATTATTATATTCAATTAATTTATAAACACCAGAAATGGTTGGATCATCACGAGACGTTGCCAATTCTGTTCCAATACCAAAAGCATCTATGGGAGCTTTCTTGTCTATAATCTCCTTTATTTTATATTCATTTAAATCAGAGCTTGCAACGATTAAAACTTTATCACAGTCACCTTCATCTAGAATTTTTCGAACTTTTTTAGCGTGTTCAATTAAATCTCCCGAATCAATTCTTACACCTTTTATATTGTTCCCAAAGTTCCAACATTTTTGAGCCCCTTTTTCAGTATCATAGGTATCAATTAAAAGAATTGAGTTTTCGTCATAAATATTGTAATATGAATTGAAACTGTCTATTTCTTTATCAAATTTTTGAATATAACTATGAGACATAGTACCCGATGAATTAATTCCTAATTCTATATCAGCAATTACGTTGCTTGTACCGTTGAATCCCGCAATGTAACTAGCTCTTGCTGCGTATACACCCGCAAGTGGACTATGTGATCTCCTTGTACCAAATTCAAGAAAGACCTTATCGGGAGCTAAATTTCTAATCCTTGAAGCTTTTGAAGCAATTATTGTTTGAAAATTAATAACATTGAGTAAATATGTTTCAGCTATTTGGGCTTGAAACATTGGCCCTTGAACTCTCATAACTGGTTCATTAGGAAAGAAGAAATTTCCTTCTTTCATCGAACATACATCCAAATTAAACTTGAAATTAGGTAAATATTCGTCAAAATAGCTAGGATCAATTTTTTTAAAAACCTCCTTCTTTCTCAAGAAATCTATTGTTCTATCGTTAAATCTAGCATTCTGGAGATAATAAATCGCTTGTTCTAACCCGGCAAAAATTAAATAATTACGATTTTTAGGGAATTTTCTAATAAAAAGTTCAAAAGTAGCAATATCATCTTTTTCCCTGATATTGTTTTCGAGATTGTATTGATAATAAGCAGCACCCATCGTGAGCTGGTAGAAATCAAGTCCAAGGATCATATTTGAATCAGATACAAAACCAGATTTAGGCACATTTATCTTCATATTTTTTAATAATAACTCATTATACATATTTCTTTCATTTTCTAAAGAAGATTGAGTTAACGGATTTAAGCCAAAGTCTTACTTACAAAAATGTAAAGATTTAAATATTTAAAAATTGAAATAATATTTACCACGAAATTCAATTTTTAAAAAAATAAATATGGAGAGTGATAATTATGGTTTTAGGGATAAATCAAGTTACTTTTCCACCTGATCAATCCAGTAAGGTAGCACAAAGGTATATTGAGTGGCTCAAAAAAAGCCCTCCAGATCCCACAATCGAGAAAACTATTTGTATCGGTGTTAGAAATACTGAAGACGGGAATATATTAGTAATAGGTATTAGCGACATAGTGAAAGGAAAAGTTGAAGAAGCTTTAAAGCTTACCATACAAGGAAATTTGTTCATGGCTGCTGGAATTGAAGGATTTAAATACAAGACTGATGTAATGCTGAATTACACAGAAGCATATAAAATTCTAGGAATGACCGCTCCTGCTGAAGTATAGTGATCTCAAAATCAGAAAATTTTAATCCTAACTTCGTTTTTTTCATTTCTTTATTTCATTTTCTTATTTGATCATTCTCAGATTTATGCTACTCAAACTCTTTATCTACAATTTCAACAAATTTAAGTGCTATTCCAATAGAGTCTTTTAGCATTTTCTTTGAAATATTTTGCCATGTATCGTGGATTGAGTGCCAATGAGGTGGCTTACTTATTTTTTTTTTCCCAGATTCGAATTCTTGCACTCCTACAAGAAAAGAAGCTTTATAGCCTCCCTTGATATACATACAAGCATCAGAAGATCCTAAAGCATTTCTTCTTTTTCCAACGGGGGCCGCATCTGGATTTTCTTTTTTGTAAAGATCAACAGCTTTTTCCATACGAGTTATGACCTCAAAGCTATATGTTGTTTGATGCATCCAATCACCCTCAATTATGTAAAGTTTATTACCAGCCCCAGTGTCATCTAAAACAAAACCATAAGAATCTTTGAGTAAATCCCCGTGTTGCTCTACGAAATATTTCGCACCTCTGTCACCAATTTCTTCAGAACCCATTGAAGCTATTATAATTTCAACATTTTTTGGTCTATTTTTACTTAGATATTTTCCTAGAGCAGCGGTAACAGCTACACCAGATAAATTATCAGCAGCTCCAGGGACTACAGTATTACCTGTCACTCCACGGATCAGATATAAAAAACATGGAAATAAGATTAACCATGGTATAAAATAGAATAAATCAATTATCGTGAATTGGAATATTCCATAATCATAGAGAATCATTATTGAGTTTCCAATAAACATTTGAATCAGGAATTCTACAATTGAAAATGCTAATGTATAAAGTAGATATATAAATCCTAATAAAAGAGGTAACATTGACGGATCCCCTTCTTTTTCTGCTAATCTCATTTGCTTTGCTGAATCGATATGCCCTTCAAAGACTACTCGAAATTTTACATTCCCAATCGGTTTAATAATTCCCCAAACATTACTTGAAATGCCTTCCTTGAAAAGAAATTTAATCCATCGCTTCATAAACATTAATTCTGCAAATAGTATGAATAATGCAAGCAAAATTAAAAAAGCAGCTAGAATTGTAAGTGGAAATATCATAAGAAAAAATATAAATGAAATGCCCCCAAAAAGACCAGTGACTTTGAATATCCCTTGCGGATATAAATTAGGATGTGTTTGAAATTCTTCTATATATGTTTTATCGCAAAATTTCGAAAATTCTTCCTTTACCAATAAATTTGCTTTTTTTTCCGCCTCAGAACTAGAGTAGCGTGGCCCAAACTTCTCTTCGATTGTTTTTATTAAATTGTAAGCATAATCCGTATATGAATTATCAGCTTTCAATCTTTTAGCCTCAATATTTATAAATAGTATTCATATTTAGATTAGCAGAATTAATCTTACGATTTTATATTTTCTCAATTTTTCTTATATTCTTTACAATGAAACCTAAAAGATTATCTTTAGTAAGTTTTCCATTTCCACCGATTTTATCTCCATTTTTTAAATCATGATCATTCTTTAATTTTTCACTTATTCTTAACTTTAGTTTCTCTATTTTTTCAATATCTTCTTCACGAAAATCACTTTTTTTTTGTACTCTAGGGCCAAATTTAGCGTTTTTTAATGTAATAACATAATAGGTTGTTATGTTTCCCTGGAAATCTTGTTGTCGTTCAAGGATATTTTCTATTTCTCCCTCATAAACTGTAATGCTTTTGTCAATATGTCCCATTAATTGAAAAGAATCCGAACTCTCATCTACTATACTTACTGATTCGGCTTTTCCTTCTCCAATCTCTCCTTTAGATAATTTTATTGACTTAATTTTTTCCTTAAAATCATCTGGTAATAATGTTAATGTCCAATCGGAAAGTTTAAAATAACCTTCTTTCAAAGAAAAGATAAAACCAACCCAGAAATGATTACAAAAACCCATATTTGATCCTATTCTACAATCACAATCTCTTTCGGGATTTTCAATATTTTCTTTTGTTATAGATAAAAATGAGGTGACCTCCCAATTAAAACCTTTAAACAAAATTTCAATCTCGTGGTTATCTTGATTAACAATTTCAATTTTTGAAATACTTTCTCTATTTTCCCTATTAATCTTTTTTAATGCCAAATTTATTTCGCTTGATATTATTTCTAATTCCTTTTGCTTTAATAGTTCGCTTATTTCTTCATTTGCTAAAGAATCAAGAATGAAATCGATTAGCTCCGTCTTCTTTAATTTTGAATATCCTTTTATTTCAAAATCTCTACAGATCTTTTTTAAATCGTCTACTTTTAAAGATTGAAACAAATAACTTAAATAGATCTTATCGTCCATCTTTCTACTCATTTCGTTTCAATTCCTAAATTTGGATTAAAAAAATCATTCTTCATAAGTTAAATTATTATCACTTTTGCTTAAAAATTTTCAAAAAAATTGTAGATTTTAAAAATATACATTATCGAATATATCAAAACTCTTAATACTTGGAAATTTAGGAATTTATTTAAATATCAGATTATAATTTCTTATAAAAAAAACATTTATTTAATTAAAAAATCATTTGAATAAAAATTTATAAAAAGACGTGAAAATGTAAAAT
This sequence comes from Candidatus Hodarchaeota archaeon, assembly GCA_048887225.1. Taxonomy (GTDB): domain Archaea; phylum Asgardarchaeota; class Lokiarchaeia; order Sigyniarchaeales; family SOKP01; genus LW40-45. The sequence goes on along the minus strand of JBHLJY010000006.1, from coordinate 126,432 downwards.
GACTGAAAATAATGGAAAATCGATCACTGCTTTTGAAGATTATTTAGACAGATTTGGACTTGTTAAATTTGCGGAGGTTAATAGCTTAAATGTAGGTGATTTTGAGAGATCCCTTAAACACTATATAGCAATTATGAAACATAGGTCACTTGGGAACATTAAATTCGGTGATGTTAAGTTCGGTGAAATTGACAATGAATATATAAATGATTTCCGAAAATCATTTAAGCATTATTTTACCTAAATCCAGATAAATACGCATATTTTCTATTTTATATACTTTAGTTTTTTAATTCAGAATTTTTTTTATACAAGTTCATTTATGAGTGAATTAAAAATTAATATTCACAGCTCCCACCTGTCAATGATTTAAATTTGATCTTTACTAATATAACTAAAAATTTTAAATTCTCATAATCATGTAGAAATATGATAAAAAATAAACTTGTCAAATTTGATTGCCCCAGATTCGATAATAAAAGATCTGAATAAAATTGGGAGAAGTGAGGCGATTGAAAGGCTTCATAATTTATATACTGTAGCAGATAATAAAAAGACAAGAATGAGAATTTTAGAAATATTGAATGATTTAAAGGATAATTCACATTTTGAAGAAATTGAGAATTATTTCATATCCGACGAGGATCCTGATGTAAGAATGGAAGCAGCAAAACTATTAGCATTTAATTACAACAAAAGGAAAGCTATAAAACCATTGATCTGGGTCATAGAAAACGAAAAAAAACCTGATGTTAAATATACTGCTCTAAATCTATTAGTACCGTTAGCAGAACGAAAAGAATTCAGGGAAACTATTATTAAAAGTCTGAAAAAAGCCTTAACAAGCAATGACGATAGATTGAAAATGCATGCTGCTGAGTCTTTAGGATATCTTAATGAAACATCCTCAGCGAATTTATTATTAGAGATGCTAAATTCTTCAAGTAAATTAGTTCGTATTCGAGTCATTCAAGCATTAGGTAATTTAAAAAATAAAAGAGCCATTTCCCCTCTAATAGAAAATCTTGGATTAGGAAGTTTCGACGTATGGGAATATGCTTTTGAAGCGTTAAAAAAAATAGTTAATGGTGAAACACTAATTGAGTTATTATTAGACGCATTAAAAGATACAGCAGTAAATAAAAATAAAATAGAGATTGGATATTTGAGGCGAGGGCTTATTAAAGCATTAGGTGAATTAGGCAATGAACGAGCAATTTCTTTTTTGATCAATGCGTTAAAAGATTGGTATGATTGGGTTAGGGAAGAAGCAATCTTAGCTCTTGGTAAAATCGAACCTGATTGGCGGAGAAAATATATATCTCTATTAAAAAGAAAAAATATTAATTTTTAAAAATAAGATTTCAAAAATTATTCTCAACAATAACCTATTTCATTGGATAATGCATGACGATTCAGAGTTAGAAATTCAAGTATTTGAAAATTTATCAGCTAATTTTATAGATTAAAATAATTAAATATTTATTTGGGAAACTTGTATAATTTTACAGAAAAAAGAAAAAATTTAACTTCTTTAAAACACTTTTATAATTGTAGAAAAAGATAATTAAAAAGATGTCAGAAAAAGAATTTTCTTGGACAGTTAAACTAGATTGGCTTAATATCTTAAATCTTCTAGGATTAAATTCAATTAACCAGATTTCGGAAATTAAACGGGAAAAAGCTATTAGGCGGCTTACAAAAACTTTTGACAACGAGATTTTATTGGACCTTGAAGGTAACGAATTAGATAAACTTGTGGTAAATGAATTGAAAGAATTAATGAAAAAAGAATTAAGTCTGAAGTCTAGGAGAGAAGAAAGAATTGAAAGGGAGATGCGTAGTAAGATTATTCCTTTCAAGCGAGGCGGGATTATCAAAATTGATCCAAGAGATTTTAAAGATCTCGATCCAAATGCAGATCCAGAAGATATTATAAAAGCCTTTTATAAAAAGATCATGGGCAACAAAGATGACGATGACGAGAACGATGACGATAAAAATGAGTATACGGAAGATAGCACGGGATATTATATTTAATTTTTTTTTAATAGCTAAGTTATAAATATGTATCAATTTTTTTTATATTCTTTCTGAATTTCTCGTAAATTCTAATGATTATAACACCTTGGTTATAAATAATGATAGACACAAAAAACAGTAAAAAAATAAGAAAAAATTAAACCGTACTATTTATTTCTTGCCCCTTCTTGGTTCGGTCTTCTTGATAATAATCGATTCTGCATGTATCTTACAGTTCTTCAGTATAATTTTGAAGCCACCAGCGCCGCCTACTCCTGGAATAGTCATTCCAACAGTTCCTATAGGCATCATTGCTCCTTCTTCTTCATATTCTTCTTCCTCTTCTTCAATACCGCCAATAGCAGCTTTATATTCTTCAGTTTCTATAATAGGATGTTTTTTTTCTTCTAACCAAGCCGGTAATTCGCTTAAATCACTAACTTCTTCCTCAGTAGCGATTTTATCGACAAGATCAGCTGGCAATAATTCAGCGACACGATCTTTTACAGTTTTGCCCATCCACACAACATTGTAAATACCTCCATCATATTGTTGAAACTTCGGCGAAATGATATACTGAATACTAATCCCATTGAAACCGGGCATTTGTTTTCCCCCACCAGTTTGATTTGCCATTGCTGAGAATGGTAAACCATTGAGAGCAACACCATCATGGCTTCTGTCAATAATACCGTGTCCTACTCCTGTTTCAGGAATCAAAAAATCTATAGCTTCAAAGCATCCACATGATGTATGTGGGAATTCCATTCCTGAATAAAGATAAATTCTATCAATTTCTCCTAGTGAACGCTTCTTGATCATTTCATTTATCCCAGAATATTCTCCAGCCTCTTTATTAAGGGTCTCACCAATGGGTACTTCGAACAGAGGACCTTTAGGATCTACTCGTGCTGCAGCTCTGGCATCAAACCATGAAATAGAGCCACATAAACTCATACGATTTGGAGTTATACAGCAAGCATGAGTCGGAGCGAATGATTGACATAAAACGCAGCCATAGAACATATCAACATCCTCATCATTAATACTTCGAGCTCTTTCATCTCTCTTATTGTAAATTTTCAGTGCCATAGCATGAGGTTTTTCAATTTCTTTAGCATCTGTATAAAGTGTGACTTGTGCCTTCTTAATAATTGGTAATTCAGCCTTAAACAGCCTAATTAAAATTTCTCCTAAAAAATTAAGGCTATCAAATCCCTTCTCGAATGCAGTTTTACTAATTCGCATCCAATTAGTATATCTTTGGTTAAGATGCATTATTCCATTAACGAAATTACAAAATTCGTGAATTCTTCTTTCAAACACGGCTTCTAAATCTTCTTCCAACTCAGGACCTGCAACTTCAACTAAAATGCCAATTGGATTGCTTGAACCTATTTCCATATCTTTCAAGTCAGGTCCAACAATTTTTACCTGCCCATCATTGATATCTTTATCTGGTCTAACTCTGACTAATTCGAAATGTTTTTCAATTTTAGGGCCGCCTAATTCAACATACATTTGATTTCCTCTGATCCGTTCACCTTCATATACAGGACCAACATCAACAGGCATATCTGAAAAACTCATTTCATAAATCTCCTCATTAAATTATTTTTTTTCTATTATTTCAATCATTTTATAAATTCTCAATAACCTTTTCTAAAAATTCTTTCCATTCTTCGTCCCTGATATTTGGCAAGCTAAAGCGTGCATTTGGATGAGCGTATTTATCGAGTTCTATAGTTCTTACCCAATTTGAAAAGTTCTTAATTCGGCTCAGTGTCTGAGATACGTAATATACTAGATGACCTCCAAATATTGCCATCTCATATTGTCCCTCTCCATCTAAGCCTTTCCAGTTGATGTCAACAAGCCGTCCTGTAATGTTTATGAGAGACATTTCCCATAATTTGCCAGAATCAATTTTATCCTTTAAATATTTATATATATGACCTGTTGCTATCACATGACAGTCCAGCTTCTTCGCAATCTCGATAAAATAATCAGCAACCTTTTTCCCGTCGAGTTCCCATCTTAATGATTCTGAACCTATGATGATTACTTTTTTCTTAGGACTTTTTAGAAGATTTGCCATAACTTTTGGGTCAGAAACTGAGGTTCCCATCTCGGGTCCAGGTATATTAGCTTTCTGGTATGGTCTTGCCATATTTTCATCAATTCTCTTGATATTTCAGTTTTGTTTAAAATAATAGTTATATTTTAGTTTATTAAATATAAATTAAAAATATTCTTTTTATTAGATTTAAGCATATAGTAAAGTATATTATTTAAGAAATAAGTGTAAAACTTGATATGTGCGAATTTAAAATAATAAAGAAAAACGATGGCTCTCAAATAGGGGAGGACATTACAATATTGAATTACACAGACAAACAAGAACTAATATTAAAAGATATTCTTGGTACTGGTGAGAAGTTAGATTCTGCTCTAATTTTAGACGTTAACACGTTAAATCAAACTACAATCGTTATAGAACATCCGTTGATTAAGGATTTTTTAAAAGTTATTAATAAAATAAATGATAATACAATTATTAAATCGGATATTGAGAATTTGCAAATAAAACTTAACGATTTAAAGACTTCCTTGTAAAATAAATATAAAATTAAAAAAAAAAGAAGCGAGAAAATCTCCTAATATTCTCCAGAGCTTTTACTTCTATTTTGGTGGCAGAATTTCAATTTCCAATGAGCTTACATTACTCTTCGTGCCATCTTTGTTTGTAATTTCTTCTGTATCAATTAAAACCTCACCATATGTGGCTCCTTGTGAAAAATTGTTTTTAACAATTTCAGCAACATCTACAGCCTTAGAAATCGATCTCCCTCGTGCTAAAAGACGGACTGGTTTATTTTCGTTGAGAACTACCATTACAGCGAGCACATAATTCATACTTTTTTTTCTGCCTATAAACACTTTTGAATCGTCTTGAACCTTTTTAGCCAAAACAATCACCATTTTCCCGTATAAGGTTTAAAATTATTCTTCTTTGAGTTCTTTTATTCTTTTCTCTTTTTTCAATTATCTTAAGATAATTAAATAAGTTAACTTTAATTTTGATTTAAACATTTTGTATTTAAATTTTTTATTGAAGAAATCCGATAAAAAACAAATTACTCAAAAAATTTTTAGACTTATTATTATTTTCCTATAAACACAGAATCCCGTTTTTCTTGTAAAGCTTTTAAAGATTCGCTAAAATCCTTGCTAATGAGCGTTTTAATCCATCCTTTATTTTCTAAATCTAATTGTTTTTCTATTATATCTTTAAAATAGGTGTGCATTGTTTTTTTCATTAATATTATAGATTTACTAGGACCTTTAGGAGGAATTAATCTAAAAGCTTGTTCTCTAGCGTAAGGCATTAATTCATCTCGAGGTAGTACTTTATTGACAAATCCGAGTTTTTCTGCATCGTATGCTGTTATTTTATCCCCAAAATAAAAAAGTTCTTTAGCCTTCTGAACCCCTACCATAAACGGAAGCAAGAAACTTGTGGCAAAATCAGGTAATACTGCTCTTTTAATGAAATAAAGCCCAAACCATGCATCTTCAGAAGCATAAACCAGATCTGCACAAACAACTGGTAGAGTAAAACCTCCTCCTACTGCTAACCCATTCATTGCAGCTATAACTGGTTTCGAAAAATCCCAAAATTTTAGACAGAGTTTCTTTGATGCCATATCTCTCAAATCAACTTCATTAAGATGCTCTGGTGGAATTTCTCTCCTCAGATCTTTTGTACTGAAGTATCCTCCCGAACAAAACGCGTTTGCTTCTTCAGATCCAGTTAAGATCATGACTCTAATATCTTTATCTTTTTCAGCAATGTCAACAGCATACCATAATTCAAGTAAAGTTAAAGGTGATAATGCATTTTTTCGTTCGGGTTTATTTAAAGTAACAGTAACAATTCCATTATCTTCTTTTTCAAACAATATATCTTTAAAATCTTCACTTAGCATGAACTTAAGAATTTAATATAGATTTTGAATTTTTTCTTAAAAATTATAAAAAAAATATTCAATAAATTCTCCAAAATCTAAATTATTCGAAGTCATAATTTATATTAATTTTAAGAAATTTTTAGAGTATTCTAAAATAATATTTACGATTGATTGTAAAAAAAAAGTGAATAAAGCCTTAGAAACGCTATTTAAAGACCCATTTCTTTTATTTTGTGTCTATTCTCACTGACTTTCTTAGGATTTAGATCATACAACATCCAAAAAATTAAAGCCCCAATGAAAATACAAATCATAGGTATTAATGCTGCGTGTAGATGAATTCCCCATATTGCTAGAGGGGTTTGTTTATCTGCTCCTTCCACAAATCCAGTAAGTTCATGAACTATGGCAAAACTTAAAACTTGGATGATGAGCCCAAGACGTCCAAAAAATTGCTGAATTCCTATATATGTACCCTCTTCGCGCTTCTTGTATTTTACAATAGATTCATCGATTACATCCGAAAACACAGGAAATATCATAGCCCAAAATCCTCCAAGAGCTATACCCCACACAAGAATAGCGATAACTAGAAACCAATATGAATTAATAAATATTAATGGGAATACAAAAACACCCAATAATGTCGCTGAAATTAACATAACTTTACCATTATCGTTTGTTTTCTGTGCTATCTTAACCCATATAGGAAGTGAAATTATTGTTCCTATTAGCAATCCAGCCATAATAAATGTAGTAAATCTAGCTTCTTGGTATTGTGGTTCTACAGCGAATCGAACAACATAAGGTAGAGATGCTTGTAAAGAATTTATTATAACCCAATACAAGGTGTATAATATCATATAAGCTACGAATGATTTTTGTTTAAAACCTAGTTTCGTTGATTTAAGGAAGGATTCTCTTTTAGCTTGTTTTTCATAGGAAGTGAGGTAAAGGTCAATCATCTCTCTATCTTCACGAAAACCTGGTATTGCGAGTAACATCATAAGGATAGCAATCGCCATTACTATTAACCCTTGAAACATATATGACTGTAAATCTTTAAAATCATAGAATAATGGAGGTAGTATCGCTCCCAAAGTAACCCCTATTATACCTAGAGAAATAAAAATTCCTGAAGCAGTTCTTCGTTCCTTTATTGAACTAAATTTATCGGGGAAGAGAGATTGAAAATTTACAAAAAAAAGAGAATGAAAGGTATCGAATAAACACGTAGTAAACAAAAGCCAAGCAAAAATAATCCATGCACCCCCTATTGGATCGATACTAGGTGGAGTAAATATGAGAAAATAACAAAATCCAAGAGGAATTCCACCTAAAAGAAGCCATGGAAATCTTCTACCCCATTTTTTAGTGAACTTAAATGGTCTATTTGTTAAATAACCTATGAGTGGATCGTTAATGGCATTATATACCGCAAATATAATTAATGCTAGACCAATAAGCCACACGTTCAGGCCGATTTCTACTTCATAATAAAAGAATACTAATACATTAAAAGCCATCTGAACGAATTCCCTACTCATGCTGCCGAAACCGTATGAAGCCATGTTTTTTTTGCTATGTAAAATTTTTTTATTTGACATTTTTTTAACCTAAAATTTTTTGAAAATAAAATTAATTATAATTTACTTTTTAGAAGTATTTAAGTATTTTTTTATTAATCCAAAATATCGAATTTTTTTCTAAAATTTATTATAAATTGATCTTTATCAGTGTGCTCATACCATGCTGAAGCTTCTTTTTCTATTTGATAAGCTGTATTATAAGATTTATTAAGAAAATGATTGGAGCATAGTTTAATCGCGTTTAAAACAGTTTGATTTTTCGTAAATAAAAATTTCGCTTTTTTCATCATTTCTTGCATAAGTTCTTCTTTCGAATCTACAATTTGATCAATTAATCCAATATCTAACGCTTTTTCTGAATCTACTTTTTCGGCAAGCATTAACATCTTTTTTGTCCAAGGAATCCCTATTATTTTAGTCATTAAAACAATACAGCCTGTCCCAGGAAAGATTCCTGAATTTATTTCTGGATATTGAAAGAAACTTTCTTTTGTCGCAATTCGGTAATCACAGCATATCAAAAATACTACACCCTCCCCCATCGTACGTCCGTTTACAGCACAAATAACTGGCTTTCCATTATACAGTAATTTGCATATATCAGCTGCCGTTCCCTCAAGTTCTTTTACTGCCGCGTGGGCGCTTCCGTTTATAGCTCCTAAGTCCATTCCCGTGCTAAATGAGGTCCCATTATGCGTTAAAATTATACCTCTTATTTTTTCACTTTTTTGACAGTATTCTATGGCTTTTTTCAGGTTTTTTAACTGGTCAATTGTAAAAGCATTTGATCTGTGAACCCTATTAAGCGTAATAATTCCAAAACGCTTTTTTACTGAAAATTCAATATATTGTCCAAAATCTAAATTATTTGAAGGCACAATTTAAATTAATTTTCTTTTAATAAAAAAGAATAATAATTTGATTAATTAATGTCATTATTGAGAAAACAAATAAAATGAAATAATGTTGTATAAAAAGAATTTAATAAAATCCCCGAATTTAAAGAAAACATTTATTTCAATTAATCAACACTTATATGGCAAATTAAAATACACAGATACAGATACGAGGGCGCGCTCAAAAGAAATTATAAATCTATTATTATGCAAATTAGTTGATGAGATTAGTAAATCGCCTGAAGATATTTTGGAATTTTGCATCAAGGATAATGAGACAGATCAAGAATTACTAGAAAGAATTCAGGCGTTTTTTAAAAAAAAAGTTAAAGATAAATATCCTGATATAATTGGAGATAATGAAAATATCAGCTTAAATAAAGAACTTATTCATTTAATTGTAAAAGAATTACAAAACATTTCACTACTCGAATCGTCCAAAGATATTTTAAGCGATGCTTTCGAAATTTTTGTTAGTAAAATTTTAAAAGACGAAGGAGGACAATTTTTCACTCCTCCAAACGTCGCAAAATTTATGGTAAATTATCTCGATCCTGAAATTGATTCAAAAATACTTGATCCCGCCTGCGGACATGGGGGATTCTTGCTTGAAGCGAAGGATTTAATGTGGGCAAAAATTGATTCAGATAAGAGAAGAGCTGAAATTATCTCCAATTTTTATGGTATAGATAGAGATCTATTTTTAGCAAAAATCTGTAATTTGTATTTAGATATTTTAAGCGGCGGAAAATCAAATATTTATTGCGAAGATTCGTTGGATAATAAAAATTATAGAGCTCAAGCAAAACAAAAAATAAAGAATGATAGTTTTGATTATGTATTAACGAATCCACCATTCGGAGCTAAGATACCTATAAATGAAAAAAGAATTCTGAAAGAGTACGATTTAGGCCATGTTTGGAAAGATGTTTATAATAATAAATGGAAAATGCAAAATAGATTAATAAAACAACAACCTCCTCAAGTGTTATTTATTGAAAGGTGTGTTCAATTACTTAAGGAGGGTGGCAAATTAGGCATTGTTTTACCTGAAGGAATTTTTGGAAATCCATCCGATAGATATATATGGGAATATTTGGAATCAAAAGGAAAAATATTAGGAGTTGTTAGTCTTGATCAAAATACTTTTCAACCTTACACATGTAATAAATCAAGTATTTTATTTTTTCAGAAATTAACCAAAATTCCAAAAAACTATAAAATAGATTTTGCTATTGTGGATAATGTAGGACACAATAAAGATGGAAAAGTCCTTTATCAATTGAATAAAGATGGAAGTAAAAAATTAGATGAGGCAGGAAATCCTTTAATTAACGACGATTTAATCGATCTCCACATACAACTTAAAGAAAATGAAGATTTTAACTATTTAAAAGAACAAAAAACGTTTAAGATAAATTTTAGTCAAATTAAAAATAATATATTTATCCCAAATTATTATACTGGAGTTGAAAAAACTCTTAAAAAGCTTGCGGATAATAATGAATTTACATTATTATCTATAAAAGATCTAATCAAAAAAAAAATCATTCACACCAATAAGGGGGGATATTTTCCAAGAGGAAATGAGATAGGATCTCACGTATATGGATTAGGAGATATACCTTTTATTCGCACAAGCGAAATAAATAATTGGGAAATTAACTTAGATTCTCACAAGAAAACATCGGAAGAAGTATATAAGCAATATAAAGATAAGCAAAACATCGAAGAGGGAGATATTCTTTTAGTTAAAGATGGTGGTCCAAACTTAATTGGAAAGACGGCTTATGTTTCAAAATTGGATACAAAAATAATAATCCAGAGCCATATTTTTCAATTAAAAATATTAAAAAACAAAGAAACTATTGACTCTTACCTTTTATTATACCTTTTAAATTTAGATATTGTCCAAAAACAAATTCAAGCTATCACATTTATTCAAGGGACAATCGCAACGATAGGTGATAGGATAATGGAAATTTTTTTGCCTATTCCTGCTAGCATTGAACAACGTAAAGAGATTTCAAAATATATTAAAAAAATTATTGATGATAAAACTGAAATTAAAAAAAAAATTAGAGGTTTATCTTTAAACTCTTTCTTTAATTGAATGGAAATTTGTACCTAATATATATTAAAATCTTAAATAGAATACTAGCAATATTATTATTTGAACATTTTATCCAAAAGTTAAAAGTTATTTACATATTAAAAAATTCTATAAGGTGAATTAAAATGGTTATGAATATGGCTAAAGAATGGCAAGTTAATGAAGATAAAGCTTGGTTTAAAAAATGGTGGCCAGAGAATGTCCCTAAAAACTACGATTTCGAAAAAATTACATTAGGAGAATTCTTTGATCGGCAACGCAAAAAATACTCGAATTCTAATTTAATTCATTATTTAGGCTCTTGGATGACATACGAAGAGACCGGTGAAGCGATAGATATAGTTGCAACAAGCCTCCATAATTTAGGATTAAGAAAAGGAGATGTTGTAGCACTCCTTATGCCTAATTGCTTTCAGTATCCCATATGTTTTTATGCATGTGTTAAAATTGGCCTAATTCCAACTGGTATAAATGTTACTTATAAACCTATTGAAGTTTTACATCATTTAGAAATTACAGGAGCTAAAGCTATGATTACTTTAGAGGCCATGTATAATCTATTAGTTAAACAAATTATAGATAAAACCACCATTGAATTGATAATTTATACAAATGTAGCTGACTTAGTTTCTGGACCAAAAAGTTTTAAGGAATTTATAGCTAGGAAGACTCGTAAAATACGGAAGGGCAAAATTGATTTTGATCCATCTTATAATTTTTATGAGCTTTTCACGACTGAGCCAAGCGTTCCTGATGTGGAAATTGATCCTACCACACATACTGGAACATATATAATGACAGGAGGCACAACCGGGATTCCTAAGGCAACAGTGTTAACTCATTTTAATATAATATGTAATGCAGTGCAAGTTAGATTAGTATTAGGAGGAGAACAACCTGGTATGGGAGTTATCGGTGTCTTGCCTATGTTTCATGCATTTGCAATAACAGCTGTATTGAATGCTGCTATCACTGCAGGAGGATGGATGCTATTATTTACAAGACCACCACCTACAGAAGAATTACTTAAAACTATTAATGATATGCCCTCACCACAAGGTTTTGCTTATCCTGGAGCTGAAATTCTTTTTAAAAGAATCGCTGATTTTCCAGATCTTAGTCAATTCCCAAATCTAACGGGAAAACTGAAATTGTGTGTTTCAGGAGCAGGTCCATTACACTTACCGGTTCAAAAGAAATTTCAAGAAAGAACAGGGGGTAGAGTAGTGGAGGGTTATGGCTTAACAGAATCCACTTGTGTTTCTAGTGCAGGAAATTTATTTGGTGAAAGTCCAATTGGTACAGTTGGAATGCCTATACCAGGTACAGACTGGGGGATTTTTGATCCTGATGATTTTGAGAAGGGTCCTATTGCTGATGGGTTGCCTGGTTCGAAATATGGAGAGGAACACGTTGGAGAAATCTGTGTATGTGGCCCTCAAGTAATGAAAGAGTATTTGAATAGGCCAGAAGCAACTGCTGATACATTAAAAACTTGGGATGGACGTACATGGCTTCTTACAGGTGATATTGGGTTCATGAGAGATGATGGTTGCGTGAAAATACGGGACCGAAAAAAGCAATTGATCAAAATGGCTGGTCGTTCGGTTTTTCCCACTGAAGTTGAAACATTGCTCATGAAACATGATGCTGTTTCTGAAGCTGCTGTTGCAGGATTACCCGATCCTGAAGGTGAAGTTGGAGAAATAGCAAAGGCATGGATATTGCTAAAGCCAGAATTTGTTGGCAAAATTACGGAAGATGATTTAAAAGCATGGGCTAAAGAAAATATGGCATATTGGAAAGTCCCCGCTATATTTGAATTCATCGAAGATATTCCTAAAAATTTAATCGGAAAAGTTCAGAGAAGAGCATTACAAGAAGCAGATCCATTATACAAAGTAAAACATGGAAAATAAAAAAATATTATTTATTTGATTTTAGGATTTAATTTAATTAAGAAGAAAAAAACAAAATTATTTTATTTTTTTTATTCTACTCTCTCAAAAGCTTTTTATCGATTTTACCCACAACAGTTAGAGGTAATTCGTCTTTGAATTCAATTATTTTAGGAACCTCATATGGTGCACAATTCTCTTTAGCAAACTTAATAATATCTTCTTTTAACGCTTCCTTGTTTCCATCAAATTCATAATCTGGGTCTATTTGAATAAAAGCCTTGACAATTTCAGAACCAGGGCGATCAGGATTAGCCAGTCCAATTAGGGCAAGCATTCCAACCGCTGGATGCTTAGTTAATACTTCTTCTACTTTCGAAGAAAATACCTTAAAACCACCTACAATTATCATGTCTTTAGTACGATCGACAATTCTTAGATAACCATCCTCGCCCATCATTGCCACATCTCCAGTATGCATATATCCATCAGCATCAATTGCTTTTTTAGTCTCTTCTGGTTTATTTAAATAACCTTTCATAACCATGGGCCCTCGTACACATATTTCTCCAGCTTCACCTAGTGGGACCTCTTCTCCTGTATCTGGGTCTACTAGTTTTAGTTCTGTGTTTAAAAGTGGCATTCCAATGGATCCTAATTTCCGTTCTCCTTTATAAGGATTTGAAGCTGTTAGTGGTGAGGTTTCCGTCATTCCGTACATTTCACATAATTTTCCCTCACCAACTATGCTTTCTAATAATTTTTGAGATTCTTTCGGAAAGGGAGAAGCGGCAGAAATGCAAACATCTAAATTTGAATGATCTAACCTCTTAAATTTTCGGAAATTTATTAAAATCTGAAAAAGTGAGGGTACGTTCACAAGGGCAGTTGGTTTATATTGTTTTATTTGATTACATATGTACAACGCATCCCTGGGGTCAGCAATTAAACATTGTGTCCAGCCTAAATAAATACAATTCTCGCAGAAGTATAATCCAGCAATGTGGAAGAAAGGGAATCCAGACAAAGCAACTCCTGCTCCTCGTTCCCACCCAAGCCATGTTTGAATAATTAAAAGGTCTGACACGATATTTCTATGCGTTAACATTGCTCCTTTTGGGGGTCCTGTAGTTCCTCCAGTGTATTGGATAAATCCCAAATCGTCAGGAGATACTTTAACACCTGGCTCTTCTGTTGAATATTTCGCTAAAACATCATCCCAAAAGTCAAGAACTGTTTTTCCTTCTAATGGAGTAACTTCTCCAGAAGGAATATCTCTCACCGCTTTGATTTTTTCTTGTTGTTCCTTTGGAAAAGATCCAATGACGCTTGTGGTTATTACAAGTTTAAGCTGTGGTAATTTTGATTCAATATTTTTCAATCTATGCTGAAAAATGGCGTCTAACGTAACTAATGCTACATTATTCCCGCTACTTCCTAAGTCATTTATTTGATAGTGCATTTGAACATCTGACATAAGTGGACTTACTCCTGAAACGACACACCCTGCCTTAAGCGTACCGAGAAAAGAGTAAACGTATTCAGGAATATTTGGTAAATTAATTCCTACAATATCACCCTTCTCAAATCCATTTTCAATTAACATATTAGCAAACTGATTAGAATATTTGTCGACATCCTTAAAAGGAATTTCTAACCCTTGAAATGTCAACGCAACTTTTTCTGGAAAATCTTTGAAGGTACTTCTAACCGCATCAGGATAAGATGTTTCCCACAAACTTGGATCTAGATCTTCTAAACCAGGATCCCAATTCTTTTTCCAAAATCTTTCACTATATTTTGACATAATTGTATCTTCTATCTATTTTTTTAGATAAATTAACTTGTTATAACTAATATTGATAAGGTTAGTTATAAAGATTTTATTTATAGATTTTTTATAAAAAACTCGAACCCCTTAAAAAACAAAAAAAAAAGGATTTAAGAGATTTTTGAACAAAGGTTTTTCAAGATTTTTTCTGCTTCTTTAGTGAATCCTGATACAATATCATCTACGTCCATTATCGAATCAATCATGCCGACGGTCTGTCCAACCGGAATAGCGCCATTTTCCACATCTCCCTCTGTATACACAATCATATACTTATTTAAATCCTCAAGGAATCTATCTAAATCATAAGCTAATTCTTGAGCTATTTTTTGTTCCTTAGTTATTACCTCACCGTGTTCTAAGCAATATTTGTTTTTTAATAGGCGGATTGGACCGAATCCTCCTGTAGTAAGCATTGTATCCTTGGCTGTAGCTGGAGGAATAAGCGCTTTATAATTAGCGTGAAATTCACTTTGTCTTGAAGCTATAAATCGAGTTCCCATAGCAACCGCATCAGCACCCATAGCTAAACCAGCTGCTACGCTTTCTGGGGAAGCAATTCCTCCACAAGCAATTAATGGCTTTTCTGGATACTTTTGAGCTACTTGTGATACCAAAACTAATGTGGTGACACCTTCATAAGATTGGTGCCCTCCACCTTCCGTACCTGTAGCAACAACACCATCACATCCCGCAGCAAATACTTTATCAACCAACCATAAAGCTGGTGCAACATGAAAATGATATATATCGGGAGCAGATTTTTTCCATATTTGACTTGCTGTTCTTGAACCCCCCGCACTTGTTAGTCCATAAATTAATTGTTCTCGCAATTTTGGATTTTTTTTACGCCATTCTGCAATTTTTCTTAACAATATTTTATGATCTGTTTGAATCCTTGCTGTCCGTATATTTACACCAAATGGTTTATCGGTACCCTCAACTACTTTATTAATCTGTTCTTTCATATCTTCTATGGAATTTTTTCCAAGCAATGTTACATGGCTTAACGTCCCCAGTCCACCCGCTTCGGAAACGGCAATCGTTAAATCAGTTGTATAAAAGGGACCCATTGGTGCGCTAAGAATGGGATATTTTATCCCAAACATATCAGTTATTTTTGTTTTTATCATTACTTCTTACCTAAACGGTCAATTATTTGGTTTTTTTATAATAGTATAGTTTATAAAATATCTTAAGAATTATAAAAACTTTTAAAATAAGGATTTAAATAGGTAAAACCAATTAAAAACCAAAAAAAAATTATCTAGTAATTACTTTTTACGTTTTAAGATTATTAGATAAAATATAGATAAGCTTGTTTAGCGAATATTAGAATCCGCCGTAGCTTTGTCCTCCTATAAAGTTCATTATTATTTGATCTAACTCGTTTGATCTTTTTCTCGATTTAACTCTATACCTAGCACCTAAGATTTTGCCAAAGAGCTTATATTTATAACTATTAATCTTAGCAGCTCTCCGAATTTTTCTCGGAATTTTATTTGGATACTCTGTTATGTAAGGAATATCATCATCTTTAATGGATCCATCCTTTTCATAGAAATATTTCTTAGCTGGTTGTTCCCTTGGTTTTCGATTAAATGGATCAAACATATGCTTCATTTTAAATTTCAAAGCACTCTGTTCAATATTACGCGAAATTAATTCCATCATTGGAGTAGGTTCACCAATAAGGTCCCTAAATCTTTCATCTGTTTTTAAGACTCGTCGTCTCACAACACCATTCGGAGCAAATCGATCCATTGCACCTGTCATCAACCAAGTTACCACAGAAGATCGTTTCAATAATTTGGATCTGATATCCCTCATCAAGGGATTATCAGAATTCATGCAATATTCATAACCGTTGAGTGAAACTTCAAGCCTCCTAAGCATTGATGGACCCCACGTATTGTATATTAAGTCATACCCATATTCTGTCAGATTCAACGTTTCATGGGTCTCCATAGAGATATTTTTCTGCGCACCGCTCCAAAAATGTACATCTTCCCAAGGAACGTTCATTACACGTCCTTGATCTTTAAGCTTACACCATAAATCGGTACCTGGAAAAGGAGACAGGCGAGTTAGCTGTTGGTAAGTAGGTTTACAAGCAACAAAATAGTTAAGATCCTCATACATATTTGAATGGTTATGAAAATCCCAACCACATATCCACGCACCAAGTGTACGAATGCCCATTGAATGAAGCTTATGAAACACTTCTCGAGCATCAGCTTCTTTAGTTTTTTTATAACCATGTTCACCCGCAAACTTGGATTCTACACCAATGAAAACCGCACCCATTCCTGTCTCAGGAATGGCATCCCACCCATAATTACTCGCAAAATGCCAGATAAAATCCACTGATCCAAAGCCAGTCCAGTCAACGTTTTCTATGAGATCTTTGTTGTGCATCCATCTTTCCTTAGTTTTGATGAGCCATCGAGGATGGCGGAAATGATCTTCTTCGATTACAAAAATTGCTCCCAGACCCGGGAAGTGTTTTCGATAAAGTTCAACATGGTCAACAAAATCTTCTGGTGAAAGTAATTCAATACGTTTATGGCCATACATTTCGGTTGTTGAGCAGAAATCACAACCTCCAGGACAACCCAATCCTGTGACTACAAAACCCATACCGCCTCTAGCGTCCATATTGAGAAATGCTGGTGCACCACCACATTTAGGCATTAACTTTTGTGATATAGGGCGTTTTGTATCCTCACCTAAATATTCACGAAGCCATCTTACACCCTCACCTTTTACCACATGGTCCACATATTTTTTTTTAGTCTCTTCGTCGTATTGTGCATCAAATGCCTGAGCCCCATAGGAACCTAAGAGTATTTTTGTTTCAGGGGATACTTTTCGGATGTATTCGCACATTTTCATGACCATATCAAGATGAACTGGAAACGAACTGATGCCGATTGTGGCATAGCCTTTATCAACTTCTTCGGTAAAATTGTCCCATCTAGGATATTCAAGCAAAGTAGCGGGAATATCGATATTCTGAGCTAAAATATGGTTTGCATAACAATGTGTATGTGAAACTACTGTAAAGATATCATCTTTATGGGTAAAGCGTTGACCCATAGCATCTGTGAGGGAATCATTGGCTGGGAGCGTAGGGTACGGGTAGCAAGGAGTGGTTAATAAAATTCTGTCTGATATCATTATTTAGTCCTTTTTCTCATTATATTATTTTTAATTCATTACTAATTACAATAGTCAAGGCAATATTTAAATCCTTATCATTACTTTTTTGGATATATGTTCTATTAACATGATTAGGAGGTCTGAGATCGGCATCTTGAATTAATGAATTGTCTTCTCCTTAATATAAAGATCGTCTTAGATTATAGCAAGACCTCCAGCAACAGGAATAGATTGACCAGTTATGTAATCAGAAGCCGGTGATGCTAGAAACAATACTAAATTAGTAACATCATCAACTGTGCCAATTCTACCTAATGGAATTTTAATTTTTTGAATCTCTATTAATTTATTTACTAAATCTTCGTCATTCATATAGATTCCAGTCACATGAATGCCTGGTAATATGGTGTTTACAGTAATATTGGGAGCTAAAGTTTTGGCTAATAATTTCGCTAGAGCAATTACACCCACTTTAGTTATACTATATGCAGGAAGTATAGGTGGCAATTCCAAGCCAGCGATGGATGATGTGCATATTATTTTACCTGATAATGATTCATTTTCAAATTTTTGAGCTTTCATTTTTCGCCATAACGATTTTGCAATTAACCACTGACCTTTTAGATTAACTGCCATTATTTTATCCCAATCTGGTTCTTTAACTCTACATATATTTCTTCCATAGGCAACCCCTATTCCAGCATTGTTAAACAATATGTACACATTGTCTAAATCTCTATATGCTTGCTTTGCCATTACTTCTACTTGGTCGGATTTCGAAACATCACATACAATAGGAATTACTTTTTGTCCAGATGCTTGAGCTACCTTTTTAGCTGTTTCCTCTAAGAGTTTTTCATTAATATCTACTAAAACTAAATCTGCCCCTCTCTCTGCAAATGCATAGGCTACACCCCTTCCAAATCCAGAGGCTCCCCCAGTAATGAGAGCTCCTTTTCCTTCAAGAAATTTTTCCACCATTTCTTAACACCTTTTTTTAAAATAATTAAATTATATAAAATAAAAAAAATTTTAATTTAAGGCTATTTTATTTTTTCATTGCTCTCTTAGGTAGAAATGGATGTCAATTAATGAATCTAATCAAGATGTAATATGTCGTAGAGGAAAAATCCTCCATATTTTAATGGGATCTGTCTTAGTTGTATTTGACAACAACGAACGTTATTGGATAAAAATTAAAAAACTATCTGACAATTTTTCATTCATTCCACATAAGGAACAAAAGGTTGAGGTTAAGAACGAAAGTTTAAAAGATTCTATTTATATCTTTTGTAAACGTTGCGGCAATCCTAGTTTGAAATTTTTCTCTAATGGTAATTTAGAATGTGTTGTCTGTAAAGTCAAGACTAAGAAAGATGAATTTAATAAAAGTTATTTTAACTATTAAAAAAATATTTACAATTAGCAAAAAGAAAATGCTTATACATTAAAGCTTTTTACTTTTTATGATTGAAATTATCACTATTATGACAGCTACCCCTGCTATGATAAGTATTATTAACCAATATTCAACGATTAGGGCATTTTCTAATTGTAGTTTCAAAATGATATCGTTGTCGTACGACCACTCGTAATATGTGAGAACGCCTTGCCTACTAAATATTGACTTTGAGCGAAATTTTTCGAGATTGGTTTTATTGAATGTGTCTGGTTTGCAAAAAGTGAAGATCCCATTGTTTATTCTCCTTGCTCCAGCATCTCTTTTGGAATATCTGTCTTCAAACTTATCATTAACCTTGTCAGCTAATTCCTCCCAATCAACGTCATTTCCAATAAAGTATGTTGATAAGCCCATTGGAAACCAAACATACTCAAGGACAGCATATTTATACAATTGTCTTTGGTCTGTGTATTTAAAAATGGTAGCTTGTTCGTTATGATCTTCCAATTCCCAATCGTTTTCCGCCCGATCTTCTGTAGTATAAAAATTGTAGCAATATTGAACCCCTTCATAACCAGTATAATCAACTTCCTCTTTAATTTTTAAGATATAAATTTTATACGCCTCAAAATCAAATCCTTTACCCAATATATCGGTGATATTTTCAATTGTTTCTTCAGAAAAGATACCCAAGGCTTCCAAGAAATCTTCATAAGGATCCCCATCCCAAGTTACTAAATAGATATATGTGTCATTCTCGTTAATTCCAACATACCATTCTTTATCATCATCAGCAGAAGCAATGCACATTAATGGTAAAAAGCATATTGTAAATACTAACAGAAAATTTAACAATCTTGAGCTTTGCATATCTAAACTTCACCTCGTTCGAATAATCCGCTGATAAGGCCAATCATTCCTCCTAGAATTAAAAAATAAGTTCCAATGGACTCAGGACGCTCAAAAATTACAAAGTCAAAAGGAATTACGAAAGGAAGGATATCTGGTATTATTGATTCTTTGCCCCCTAACATAAAGAGAATTCCTATGAATGATTTGTTTAGTAAATTAAAGGGATCTAATAAGATGATTATGCCAAAAAACAGAGGTAAGATCGACCCTACTATAGTTAATAAGCGCGCTTTTACACCGATTATTTGTAAAACCCCCGACGACATAAAAATTATTAAGATAACTACTGCCATAATATAAAACATCGAAATCGGATCGAGAAACATTTGGAAAATCCTTATAATTCCATACATTCCAGACACATAATAAGTATTCTCTGCTAATTCAAATTTAAACAATGTAAAGAAAAAAGTGGCCACAAGTGTTACAATTCCACTTAATAAACTGAAGATTTGTTTTGCATTCATTAATTCTCACCTTTAATTTGGATTTCAACATTTTTTTTATTTTGTTTTAAATATATTTACATTTATGTACTTTTACTATTTAAAAATTATTAATTAATTGATTTTTACTCATTAGTATAAAAAAAGAAAGTTATGAGTAATTGTTTACTCTTTTTTCTCTAAATAAAATCCTGTAAGAAAAGTTGCGGCAAAAATTAAAATAAATACTAACCATGTCCCTAGAAAGCTCGTAAACATTTCAAAACTCTGCTCAATTAGGAGGGCAACAATAAAAATGTCTAATAGAATAGCGATTGCCACAAAGATTGTTGCTGTAATAAGTGGGGTAGTATAGTTAAATTTCTTGAAATAAATAAATGAAATTAGACAAGCGAATATTGGCGCAAAGATCGCATGGATTATTAATGTTATTTCTATACTTGTAATGCTCATTCCTATATACATAATCATTCCACATAATACCCATATGATTATGCCGTGAATTATGATAATTGCTCTTTTTTTTAAATCTAAATCTTCCATAGTTTTATTTTAAGACTTTAGAACTTAAAAATTTTAGACTTCTTTTTTTTTCATTTTTTTTCTTAATTATCTATTTAGTGCAAGATATAAGATAGAAATGAAAAAAAGAGAATTAATAGCTGTCCTCAAAATTCGCACCCCTGTTCGGCTTTAATCAATTTTAGATCCACAATATTTACAAAAAATAGGGCTTCCCATACTATATTTCTTACTTAGTCTAGCTGGTATTTTACTTTTACACATCGGACATTCATATAATTCGTCTCTTTTTTTTATATCTGTTTGTTCTGCTATTATCGGAACTTTTTTCTTTTTTTCTCTTACTGTAACTTCCTTTTGTTCAACTTCTATCTCTTTTTCTCGAAATTTCTCTAGATTAATCAGAGTAAATATCATTATTCCTGACCAGAAAAAACGAAAACTATAGATAATAATTAAGAATAGTATAGTGAAAGGTGTAGTTATGTCTAAAATGAATGCAATAACAAATCCAAAAATAGCAATATTTTCTTTAATTTCTTCTATTTTCTCAATTAAATTATATATTGCCCAAATCACCCATATAATTAATGTCACATTTCCAGCTAATAAAAATGGAAATGCAAAAACACTATCATATTCCGACTCTGGATCATATAAAATAATCTCAATAATTAAACCCAATGTAATTAGGAAGAGGCCTAAAACACCAATATATTCTTTATAATTGAGGAATCTCCTAATTTCTTTGTATTTTGCTTTAAAATATACTAACCAGATTCCACTCCAAATCCAGAATATTGATGAAATTGTTAACCATACAATATCATAGGCTTCCATTGAATATCTAGTTCTTATTAAAAGTTTATAAATAATTCATAATATAATGAAATCAATTTTAAATTTTTCATTTGAAATTTAGCTTTTTTGAATAGGTAAACTTAGAGAATCTTATACGTACGAAAATTGAGAAAGTTTTTATTAGTTGATTTGACAATAAATAATATCAATTACCAAATTTAATTAAAAATGGTGAAATAAAAAAAGGCGTTTAATATGGAAATGGAAAAGAATTTCATATTTTCAATTATCCGATTTCTTTTAATTATAACAACTTTCATTTTAGGTATTGCCATATTAAGTCTTATAGGATTGATTCTAATGCATCCTAAAACAGAGGTTACAGTGTGGGCTTATGCTGGTGTTGGAACGACAGTAGTAGCTTTGATTATCCTTCCTTTTATATCGATTATTTTTACTATATTAGGAATGACAGTCTTAAAAGATAATGACACTGCTCAAATGATTACTAGTATTTTCGTCATGATTTTTGCGGTGATAGCATTGTTAGTCTGTTTTCTTTGGTTTGGGCTAATTCCTTTAATTCCTATCGATCCAGAAACTGCTGGATATCTAGATGCAATTCAAGGTACCCTAGTGATTGTTATCATTGTACAAATAGTTATTATTGTTATGACAATATTGATCTTTGTCATCAAAGAATAAAATCAATTAATGAATGGGATTTAAAAAAACTCTAAATATTAATTTTAATCTTTTTTTTTCATTATTAAAATATAAAAAAATATAAAAATCCACTATATAAACCAAAACTAATTAGCTTAGGATCTTGATAAACAAATAAATAAAATACAGAATAATAACAAATGCTATAATAAAACTACCTAAACTCATTTCTGTGCCCCACCATTTCCTTGCTTTTTCACACTCAGGACATAGCCCCTGAAAATGAATAAATTGTTCTGCTTGTTGTTGCGAAATACCTCCTCCACATTTTAAACAATTGAAAACCTTTCTATGGCCACAATAGGGACATTCATCCTATTCAGAGTCTAGTTCTTCTCCACAATTTACGCAATTTGGCATTTAATATATTCACTTTGTTTAGTTAATATTCAGCTAATTCTGTAAAGAAAAAAAAAATTTGAAAGTTTTTAACATTTTTTGTAATTATTCTGGCATCTCTAATCCAATCACACGCATGGCTTCCATAGCCGACATTAGGATTTCTACATTATACTTAAATCCCTCGCCTACCTCTTCTGCATAAAAAAGGGCAAAATTATTGGCGCGTGTAATAGCTTCTGTAATTTTACCGTCTACAACCTCACTAATTGAGAATGCTCTGATACAACCATTACTCGTACCAGCCGCTTGTACTATCAATTTCGAAACTGATTCATCTGTAGGAAATTTACGAATCCCTTCAAGTACTCTTTTCCCAAATACTCTAGCTTTTTCAGCTGGAACCCATCCAGTTAACATAATATATACCATATTTTTTACACACCTCTATTTCTATTTTATTTTAATTGGATTCAATTTTTATTAGATATTTCACCCATAAATTTATGGAGTAAGTAATAAATTGACAAAAAAGTATTTAACATTTTTGTTAAAAGGTGATTTACAATAAAAATCAAGAAATTATCTATTTAGTTCAAGATATAAGATAGAAATGAAAAAAAAGAAGAATTTAAAATTTTAAACTTTTCATCCGAAGTTATCACTATTCAGGTGATTCCCTTCCTATATTGGCCATGGCTTCAGATATTGTATCCCAAACTCTAATTTTATATTCCAATCCCTCGATCTCCTGGAATTCCGCCATTTGTTGTGAGGTCATGGTCAAGGCATCTGCAAATGCTTGAGCGTCACCTGTTTTCACTTCCCTAATACGCATGGCTACTATTCCATTTTTATTTGTAGTTACAGCAACAGGTACAATCATTTTTCCTGGTACTTTACTCTGAGGATATTTTTTTAATACTTCAATATACTTTTTTATAGCTTCTTCCCTCTTATGTGTCGGATACCACATAGTAAGTATAATATATGGCATAATTTCCACCTCTATTTCATTTTCTTATTGGATTCAATTCTTTTTATTAGATATTTCACCCATAAATTTGGATTAAATAAAAAATTATCAAATAAGTATTTAAATATTTTACATTTTTGTAATGGGCGATTAAGAAAGAAACTCAAAAAATTATCTATTTAGTTCGAGATATAAAGCCTTCCCTATATTTTATATTATACAATTAAAGTTTTGCGCCACAATTATCACAAAATTTTGCGGTGATTCTATTTACATTATCGCAATTTTTACAAACTGGTTCTTTTTCATGTAGGGTAGAATCTGTTGCTTCTAGTTTTTTTTTCTCTATTTCAGCTGGAACAATTCCAATTTTGATACTTAGTTGATCGAGTTTACGAATAATTCCCTCCATTCTAGTAAAATTAGTTTCTTTTGCATATTCATACAACTTAATGATTTCTTCTGCCAATGTAAGATCTTCATGGAGTTTAGGGTGATCCAAATACCTGCTAAGGTCATTAAGAATTTTCTCAGCTTTTGATACTATCCCGAGCCATACTCTACCCTTCTTTTCTTCTATTTCTCTTTTGATTTCTAATAATTTATCCATAAGGATTTATATGAGATTAATTATTAAATTATTTTTCTTTGACAAATAAATATTTAAAGATTTAACATTTTTGTTAAAAGGTGATTTAGAAAGAAAATTAAGAAATTATATATTAGTTCAAAATATAATAAAACAATCTGAACAAGCAATAGCAAAGTATGAAAATAAAGTGAAGAGCGTTAAAGATAGAGATGAAAAATAACGAAAATATTTTAATTCAATTTAGAGGATTAACAAAGAGGTTTGGAAAGTTTTATGCTGTTTCTAATATTAATTTAGAAATAAAGCGTGGGGAGATTGTAGGATTTCTTGGTCCAAATGGGGCAGGAAAAACCACTACTATGAAGATGATGGCATATTTACTGAAACCAACAGATGGCGAGATTTGGATCAGAAATAACGGTAAATTAGAGAGATTAACACTCAAAAATAGAGATTATCTCTTAGATAATATTGGTTTTTTAATAGAAATTCCTGCATTTTATGGCGATATGACACCGCGTCAAATATTGAGTTATTTTGCAAATTTAAAGGGATATCCAAGGAAAAAAGTTAAAGATCGCGTTGCGGAAGTAGTTGAAATGTTCGGTTTATCTGAATGGTTAAATAAAAAAATCAAGACTTTTTCGAAAGGAATGCGACAAAAGATTGGAATATGTTCTGCAATCGTCCACGATCCTGATATCGTTGTATTAGATGAGCCTCAAACAGGTTTAGATCCAAAAGCAAGAAAAGATGTACGTGATTTCATTCTGAAATTAAAGCAAATGGGAAAAACAATTTTTTTAAGCAGCCATCTACTCTACGAAATCAGTGAAGTAGCAGATAGGATAGCAATAATCAACCAAGGAAAGTTAATCGCGTTTGATACATTGGATAATTTAGAATTAATGGCTCGAAAAAGTGTAATAAACTTTGAATTATATGACACATCAAAGTATAATTTAGTTGATTTATTGGAAAGATTAAATAAAATCATTTTGCCTTTAACGGGAATAGAAGGTGATAACACTATAAAAGTTACCTTTAGTGAGAATTCTAAGATATTTGAAGTACCTTTTAACGGGGTTCCAAAAAATCAGTTAAAAATTCATAATGCTCTCTTCAAAAACAATTTTAATGTATTAGAATTTTCAGTACCTAAAGCTAATTTACTCGAGAAATTGTTTATTGACCTTACTGGCGATTCTTACGAGGCTTACGGAAATGAAATTATAACTAAGGGAAAGAAAAAATTTAGGAGGTAAATAAATGTCAACAGAATTAATTCAAGAGCAGTTAGAGCTTGACCAAATAATTACAGAAAAGCAGACGATTGGTATAAAACGTTATATTACTCAGATTACTGATACAATAAATTTTGAATTTAAAAGGACGTGGAAAACTTTTTTGATTATGCTTCTCGTATATTTAAGTATCTTTTTATTAAATTTATTAATATATGAACTTGAAGTGGCAGCTGGAGTCGAATTACCAGAAGAACCTATTGATTATATTGAAGAATATTTTGGTTTTTTTGGAATTCTTATAATAATAAGTACGGCAACGTTTGGTGGGGGAATTATTGCTGAGGATTTTCAAAAACAAACAGGAAATCTATTATTTCCAAAAATAAGCAAAAGTCGTCTTCTTATAGGCAGAATAATCTCACGATATGTTTTAAACAGTATTTTGATAGTTTTTTATTATATAATAATTGGCATCACTACAAATTATAAATACGGTGAAATACCAGATACATACATAAATTCAATGAGCTGGGCTTTATTATATACATTTATGGTATTTACTTTTGTAATTTTCATGAGTAGTATAAATAAAAGTAAATCAGCCGCAATTATTATCAGTATATTATTATTTCTTATAGCATTCAACATTATTGAAACGGTCTTAATGGTTACTAGGACAAGTATTGAACCCTTATTTATACCAACCTATTATGAAAATATAATAGAAGCATCTCTAGATATGCCTGATCCCAGATTTGAAGATGTTAGCTTTGGTCCCCCTAGCGAAGATAATCCTGAATTTAAATTATGGTTAACACCCAGTATATCTGCAGCTTTAATCGGAATGCTTCTTTTCTCCGCAGCACAACTAACTGCAGCATATCTGTTTTATAAAAGACGTCAGAGTAAAAATGAATAATTAATAGAAATAGGTTTCCCAGCTATTCTACTTCTATTTGCTTTAATTTATATAATTTAATTATTTTTTATCATATATATCTGTTCGAAGTTATAAGATAGAAATGAAAAATTCGTCAAATGTCGTCATTATCTTTTCATCCTTCTCAAAATTTCTTCTTGATATGCTAAATATTCATTATCAGTTTGATTGAATCGGTAGATTCATCCTATCAGCTTATTCCGCTTCCAATGAAACCAAAGGTCTCCTAGTAATTGGATTGTTCCTGGAATTAATGCAATGTATGCACCCAAAACAACATATATTATCGATATTACAATAAACCATATGAGTGCCCCCTTTAGAAATGGAGTTATAGGATCCATATTTAGCATCGGATATAATAGAATGATGCTAAGTCCATTTATCGCAATTATTATGTACATTGATACTATC
This sequence comes from Candidatus Hodarchaeota archaeon, assembly GCA_048887225.1. Taxonomy (GTDB): domain Archaea; phylum Asgardarchaeota; class Lokiarchaeia; order Sigyniarchaeales; family SOKP01; genus LW40-45. The sequence continues at coordinate 99,633 of JBHLJY010000006.1, read as the reverse complement.
GCATCAAATCTAAAGCTCTCGGGAAATTGAATAGTCCATATAATCGCTAGGATTATCGCTGCAATATTACAGAGGAAAATCCATATCATAAAAGTAGGAATAAAGGTTTTTGGAGCATCTTTCCTTTCAAGTGCCATAATAATATGAATGATATTTTCTCCTTTAAAGTTTAATAAAAAAAATATAAATATTTTTAAATGAGCCTTTCATTAAAAATTGGGATGATCTATTTAATAATTGTTTTTATTCTTTTAGGGTTTGTAGCATTATATTTTGGTGCAAAATTAATTATTATTAGTTTGGAAAATATAGCATACCGCTTAGGTGTAAGCCATTTATTAGTAGGGCTTACTGTTTTATCTATTGGCACTAGCTTACCAGAGATTGCAGTAAGTATTATGGGGGGACTTGATAAATTATATGGTATAGACCCGAATGTAGATAGTATAATTATCGGAAACAAGATTGGGTCGTTTCTAATCCAGATAACGCTTATTTTAGGAATATTGGGACTAACCCAGTCCGTTTATGTGAGTAAGTGGGTTTTAATAAGGGAAGGGTTTATGTTGTTTATATCAGTTTTCATATTTCTTTTATTTGCTCTTGATGGTACAATTTCTCGCATAGACGCTCTTATAATGATGGCAATATATTTTCTCTACTTATTATTAATTATTAAAAGCGAAAGGAAAATAGAAAAGACTAAATTAGAAACTCAAACCATCGAAGAAAAAAGATTGGACCCTCAAAGTTTTGAGGCTGTTGATAAGCGTTTTGAAAAGTTATCAACTAAGAAAGATGTTGGGATATTCTTAATAGGACTTTTTATTTTAATTATTGGAGCTGAATTAACAATCCTTAGTGCTCATACTCTGGGAAGAGAATTAGGTATACCCGAAAATGTAATAGGTATTTTAATTGTAGGATTAGGAACGAGTTTACCAGAACTAATGACAGATTTAACAGCATTACGCCGCCGCTCACATGGACTTGCCGTTGGAGATATATTAGGTTCTAACATTTGCGACATTCTCCTAGCTACTGGTGCAGGAGCAATAATAATAGACTTCAGAGTAGAACCTATTTTAATAATGTTTGATATACCAATGCTTTTTATTGCAATATCAATAGCATATATTTTTTTATGGACTGAAAAGACTCTTAAGAAATGGGAAGCTGCCTTTTTAATAGGTTTTTTTGGATTTTACGTCTTATTGAAACTATTATTTTTTCAAATATAGTTTTAGAAGAGAATATGATTTAATATCAGGATAAAATAAAAAAAAATTATAGATTTAGATGACTGCAAATCCTTAGCATTAGCTATTATAAGATTAGTTTATAGTGAGATAAATAAATCTATTGATGATAATATCAATCAAATGAATATTAAATATTAATTGAAGTAAATAAAAAATGAAAAAAGAAATTTCAAATATTACTATCGTGATGCGTAATGGAATTTGAAGAGTTAGTTAAATTTAGGAGGAGTTCGAGATGGATGTTTTCAAAAAAACCGATTCCTGATTCTGAATTGAAAAAGATTCTTGAAGCAGCCCGTTTCGCGCCAACACCTCATAATTCGCAACCATTTGAAATAATTGTTGTAAAGGACGAGGAGGTTAAAAGGCAACTTTCTGAAGTAGGTTTTAGGCTCGGCAAAAAGGAAGTCGATGAGCATTTCTACTGGGTTCGCCACACCATAGAAGAACTCGAAACTAAAAAAGACGGAGTTTATGTCGATGTTTTACCTAAATTTGTTATGGATTTACAGACTAATCCGAAACTGGTTGAAGACGACGAATTTTGGAGGAAATCAATGCATTTATATTCCGCATTAATTCAAAATTCGCAAGTATTATTGTTTATTCTTTACAATCAAAAACGACCCGGAGTTGGTTCGTTAAAGCATTTATGGGGCATAATGAGTATTGGGGGCGTAATGCAAAATATATGGCTCGCTGCAAATAATCTCGGAATAAGTGCACAACTCGTAAGTGGTCAATTGATGAATATCGAATCCGTCCGTAAAATTAGAAAAATTCTACACATTCCCGAAAAAAATTATCGGTTGTTATTGATATTCCGACTTGGATATGAGAGAAAATTTGGGAAAAGTGGAACAAAATACCGGAGGGAATTGAGCGATTTTGTCCATCTGGATCAATTCTCAAATAAAATATTCTAAAAATCCTAATATTAAAGAAAAACTAAAAGAAAAAAAGAATAAAAAAAATTAGAGATTTTAATTTCTTTATTTAGGTTAACACTTGTTTCTAAACAAGATATAATAATAAGAGAACAAATGTATAATTTATTTATCATTTGAAATTTAGCTTTTTTGACTAGGTAAACTTAGAGAAATCTTATATCTTGAACTAAATAGATAATTTCTTGATTTTCTTTCTAAATCACCTATTACAAAAATGTTAAATACTTAATTGTCAATTCTTTACGTAATCCATAAATTTATGGTTGAAATATCTAATAAAAAATAGAAATTAAAAAAAAAAATAAAAAGAGAGGAAAAATAATGGCATTAGATGTTGAGAAAGAGCTTAAAATCTTTTGGATTGCAGGTATGATAGTGTTAATTATTTACGGCTTGTGGTTTATTATTTCTTATGAGACTTATCATGCAGTACTTGGTCAAGCAGGCTATTTTGATCCAGTTATGGCTAGACTTGTAGCAGCAATGTTTATAGCTTGGTTAGTAGTTTTGATAAGGTTGTATAAGCAATTAGATAACTGGGAGAAGATTGAGGAATGGGTGTTATTCGGCGTATTGGTACAAATTTTAATGATAATCGTTCAAATTATGGGCATTGCTATGTATAATATATTAAATGCTGGTACCATAATAGCTATAATTATTAATATCTTTTTCACTATATTAGGTATTCATATTATAATACAGAAGCGCAAATAAAAGTGAACAAGGAAATATTTTAAATTAAAATCCTTTTTTTTTTCATTTCAATCTTATATCTTAGAACAAATATATGAATATCTTATGAAAAAAAAATCAAAAAAATCTTATTTATTTGTTAATAAAGCTTGTATTTTATCTAATTTGGATACTATTCTGATATTTTTCGCTTTAATTTTGCCTGAGATCATTTTTCTTACAACAGCGCCAGTTGAGATTTTTCCCTCATCAATGTCATCAAACATTTGTTTTGTAGTTTCCATCATTCCGTCCCAACCTAAGACTTCCTTACTTATATTTTCTTTAGGTTTATTTGCTATTACTTCAACTGAAATGGTTCCTTTATCAACAATTACAAGAGCTGCGTAATCATCATCACTCGGATTTAAGAGAACTTTAAATTGTTGATTTTTGAATTTCTTTTTGAATATTTCGTTGTTATTTAATGGCTCATAATATTCTTTTATCTCTTCAGCATAACTTCCTTCAGTCATATGTATATCCAACTTCTTTGAATTTTTTTTATAATGTATTTATTTGTGTTATGAAATAATATAAAGTTAATTCTAAGAATAATTCATAATATAATGAGATTAATTATAAAAAAATGAATCAATTTTAAATTTTTCATTTGAAATTTGGCTTTTTTGAAGTATTAAAATCGCTTTTTAACCGTAATTCTCCTTTTAGTGACAATAATGTATAAATACTCTTACGTTATAAGTTTAAAATATCTAATAAAAAATATAAATCAAACAATTAGTAATCAATATAGAAACCAATTTGAAAATTTTCTATTAATGGTGAGAAAATTGGATGTAAAATTTGGAATAGAACATGGAACGAATAGCTCCTTTATACTTATGAAAACCGACACCTATTTGAAATCCATTAAATATGCCGAGAGCGTTGGGTATGATTCAGTTTTTATTATGGACCATTTAAACCATACTCCCCCAAGAGCGGAAATCCCTAGTTGTAATGTATTATTAGGTTGGGCTGCCGCAGAAACTAAAAATATTGAAATAGGTTCTAGTGTAACCGATCCTCATAGAAAGCATCCGGCTCAAATCGCATTAGATTCTCTCACAATGCAGAGGATCACAGAGAATCGGTTTATTTTAGGAATTGGCACAGGGGAGGGGATGAATTTAACTGATTTTGGAGTTCAATGGAATAAACCTGTCAAAAGATTGAAAGAAGCTATAGAAGTGATAAAATTATTGTGGAAAACTTCTCAATCACGAAAATTAACTGTAAATTACTCAGGAGAATTCTATAATTTAAAGAATGCGAGATTACAGTATCCAACAAAAGTATTACCAAAATTATGGATCGCCGCTAATGGTCCGAAAATGATTGAGTTTGCTGGAAAACATGCTGATGGTTGGATACCTATAAATTATAGTCCAAAACTATACAAAAAACACCTTACTCAGTTAAGAAAAGCAGGTAGAATCGATGAGATCGTAAAAGCTTGTGAAATTTTTGTTTTTATTAGTGACGAAAATCCAGACAAAGCACATGAAGTAGGGCGCACTGTTGGTGCTTCAATATGCCTTAATCCTGAATTATTAGACGATTATAATATTACAATATCAGAAGAATTAAACTCGCAACAAGTCTTTAAGTTACCTATGACAGAACTGTTAAAATATACGGACAAATTAAGAGATTATGCTTTGGAGAATATCCCTGAAGATATTATAGAAGCGGTAATAATTGCTGGTTCTTCAGATGAAGTTATAGAACAAATATGCGAATATACTGATGCTGGTGCTGAATACTTTATTATAGAGCTTTTTGGTCTCGGAAATTATTTTGATGCATTAGATCTATTTACTAATAAAGTATTTAGCTATTTCAAAGGAACCGACAAAGTAATACAATAAAATCGTTTGAAATTTGGCATTTTTGATTAAGTAAACTTAGAGAATCTTATATCTTAGAAAGAAACTCAAGAAATTATCTATTTAGTTCAAGATATTGTAAAATTTCTTCACCTGATTTACTATTAAATTAATTTTTGGACAAATTGGCTAATTTTTTTTATTGCTTCCTCTGCTTCAGGAAGTATGTGCAGTCCGAATCCTTGAAATACATGAACCATATCATCCCAAGTTTGTAGTTCAACATCAACTCCTGCTTCTTTAGCTTTTTCAAAAAAACGTTTAATCTCACTATAAAGCATTTCACATGAACTTGCTTGGATTAATATCGGTGGTAATCTTGTTAAATCCCCAAATACAGGAGAGATCAACGGATCTCGAGAATTTGCTCCTGCTATATAAATATAGGACCACCAATAAATTCCGAGATCGGCTAAAATTGGATCGGTTTCACCGTTTTTAATAAATAAATCATCAAGGCTTGAAATATCATCTACAAATGAAAGATCTGTGGCTGGTGAGATTGGTATTGCTCCAGCAGGTAAAGGAATTCCATCATCTCGTAATTTTATAAGTGTTGCGAGTGTTAAATTTCCCCCTGCAGAATCTCCTGAAATTATTATATCCTCGGGGTTTATATCATTCGATAACAACCATTTGTATACAGCAACACAATCTTCCACTGCTGCAGGGAATGGATGCTCAGGTGCAAGCCTGTAATCAACGCTTAAAACATGCATTTTAGTTGCGTTGGCCAGTTCAATTGTAAGTAATCGGCAGGTATTGGGAGACCCCATAATCCAGCCCCCTCCATGGAAGTATAATAAGACTCTGCTCTTTTCAGCCCCAGGTACGATTTGCCACTCAGCAGGAATACCATTGACAATAATTTTCTCTATTTTTACATCATCAGGTATAGGGGATTTTTTTTGTGCTAAAGTTTCACCATACTCGAATGCATATCGAAGCAATTTTACCATAAAGAGTCTTTCTTTTTTCGTCAATATATTATTTAGTTCCTCGACGCTCTTCTCTCTTTTAAAAAAAAGTTCATTTGCATCCATGACTTTTTTATAGATAGTCTGGAAATTAAATTCTTTATTCTCTTCTCTACTTATAAATTCAATGACACCATTCATTTGCTCCTTAAAAACATCATCGTAGAGTTTGAGCACATCTGGTCGTATTTTTGATCTATTCAAAATAGGCATTATTAGTTCTACCTCTACTATAATTCATTATTTAAAATTCACCTATATTTTACATTTATATACTTTCACTATTTAAAAATTATTAATTGAAATTTGGCTTTTTTGAAGTATTAAAAGCGATTTTTAACCGTAATTCTCTTATTAGAGACAATAATGTATAAATACTCTTACATCATAAATTTAAAATGTCCATTAAAAAAATGAATCCAATAAAAAATTATGGGTGTGTAACTATTAAAAGTTCAAAATTTATGCTGTTTATCTCACTAACTACAATATGTTTACTACCGCTAATAAATTATGCTTTAGCTTATTATAAACCATACTATTGTGGAATTAATGAGGGACAAACCTATATTTGGACCACAAAATTCGACAAGGATCCTTTTCAAGATTATATTGAAGATCTTGGTTATTCGGAAGCATACGCAGAAAATTTTACTGATTGGTGGTTTGATCAATCCGAATGGGACGAAGATGTTGAAGGATGGAAAATATATATTTTAGAAATTAGAGACGAAAAAGTATTTGATTACGATAGTGATGAAATCAATTGTGTGCCATATTTATACAATTTTTACGAAACCGAAAATTGGGATGAGAAAGATTGGGATAGAGAAGATCATAACAAAAGGGCAATAATTCCAAAATTTGACGAAGATTATTATTCAGATCATATGGCTTTTTCATATGGTCTTTTCAAATGTTTTGTAAGTGCAAATACAGATTGGGATGATTTAGCTGATGGATTTGAAGATGAACTTGAAGATGATAATGAAGAAGGTGGAGCTAATGAGGAAAAAAGAATATTCTTTTTCACAGAAGAAGAATGTGGTATCTCAACTAAGTGGGAACCAAAATTCACTAAGAAGTGCGAGGAACATGAATCTAAATCAATATACACTCGTGATGGAATTCTTCTGTATTATGTATGGACATATGATGGAGATACAATCGCTGAAATAGTATTAGAAGGAGCTTTTCTTTATTATAATTGGTGGTGGATATTTTTAAGTATCATAGCTATTGCAAGTATTGTTATTCTAGTGACCCTCCTAATATTAGCAAAAAAACCTGAAATTCCAAAACCAGCCATAGCTAAACCACCTGTCGTACCTCCCCTAAGTGTAAAATTTTGCCCTACGTGTGGAAAGCCGGTTAAAGCTGATGATAATTTTTGTACCAGCTGTGGCTCGAGTTTAAAAGAATAATTAATCAAATGAATTTTCAATATTGAAAATTCTTTATTAAAAATACCATTGAAAACATAAAGTAAAGAAATCTAGTTTCTTGAATCTTTCGATATATTTTAACCATTTTTTAAGAAGATTAAATATTATTAAGTGTAATCAAGATTTAATCATAATTAATTATTAAAAATAATATAAAAAATGAAAAAAGGTAAAAAAATAAATGCCAAATAGAGTTGCGATAATCGGAGTAGGCATTACTCCTTTTAGAGCAAGGTATCTTGATAAAACGTATTTTGAGCTGGCGTTTGATGCCACTAGATTGGCTCTTGATGATGCAAATAAAAACGGGGCAGAGATTATACATAAAGATTTGCAGTCCACGGTTTATGGAATTTATAATGAGCTTTTTGAACGCCAATTCATGCCCGATATATTTACTAATAGTTATCTTGGCATGAATGACAAACCTGGCACGAGAATTGCGTCGGGCGGAGCAACGGGAGGTTATACTGTGAGAATGGCTTATGCTGAAGTTGCATCTGGATTGTCGGATTTGTGTCTCTGCATTGGTTTGGAGAAATGTAACGACTGTTATGACGAATCTTGTAAATATTTAGTTTAAAGCGTTAGCAAACAGGAGTTACAACACCAGAAGTATTAAATGCCATTGCCTATTCTGCGGATATGACTTATGAAAGAATTTAATTCGCATTTCGCGATATTCCGTAAATATCCTATGGGCATGATGGCGGCATCTTCATATGTTTCTATGGTAAATGCACATTACAAAGAATTTGGAAACCCGACCGAAGAGCAAACAATCAGTTGAATATTTTCAACTTTTGGCTTATATGGCTATGGTTTCCATTAAAAATCATGGGAACGCTCTGCTCAACCCAAAGGCTCAATCGCCAATGAAGGTAACCGTCGAAGACGTTATGTACTCAAGAATTATCTGTTATCCCTTCAAACTCCTGGATTGCTGTCTTTATTCCGAGGCTTCTGCCGCATTAATCCTTGCAAACGAACAAAAAGTAAAAGAACTCGGCGTGGAAAAGCCTACATGGATAACCGGAGTCGCTGCTGCAAATACAGATTGTTTTATCGGAAACAGAGAGAGCATTGGTCGGCTTTATTCAAACATTGAAGCTGCTAAAGCAGCTTATAAAATGGCAGGGCTCGACTACAACAAGATTAAGGAACAAATCGATGTTGCAGAGCTCCACGATGCGTTTAGCGGTCAAGAAGTAATTTCTTATGAAGAATTAGGCTTTGTACCATTCGGAGAAGGCGGTCCTTGGATTGAAAATTCTTTCGAAAAGCCCGGCGAAGGTCCTTGGCTAAATGGTGAATTGCCATGCTGTCCTTCGGGAGGCTTAATTGGCTGTGGACATGCTGTGGGCGCGACTGGTATAATGAGCACAGGAGAGGCCGCTCTTCAGATTAGAGGAGATGCTGGCAAACACCAAGTCACAATTGAAAAAGGTCGGTCCATTGCTCATTCGATCGGAGGTCCAGGAGCCGCTTATGCAGCCGTTATTGTAATGGCAAATGAAGAGGGGTTGAAGAAGCCATGAATGACGATAAATTTCAATCACATGAAATCCGAGACAGGATCGCCATTAACTACAAATACACCATGGGCGGCCAATCGAAGTTCTTTATCGAAGTAAAAAACAACAAAAAACTCCTAGGTACAAAATGTACCAAATGTGGAAAAACGTGGATGCCTCCAAGAATCAACTGCTCTGAATGTTATGAGCCTACCAATTGGATTGAAATGAAGCAAACGGGAAAGATAGAAGTGAGTACAATCGTTTGGTACACAACTTCAGCTTTTATAAAAGCAATCCCATATGGCATAGCTTTTGTTAAATTGGATGGAGCCGACACCGCTTTACTTCAAGGAATTTTCTCGGAAAACTTAGTACCATCGAAAATTAAGAAAGGCAGGGTTGTCAAGGCTGTGTTTTTGAAAGAAAGAGAAGGAAAAATGACAGATTTCTTCTTTGTACCCGAAGATGAATATGAAACATGGATTAATAAACCAGAATACGAGGGAGGCGCGTAATTATGGGTGTCGCAAGCGAAAATTTAAGCAAAATCATTGAAAAAATGAACAATATCCCGAAAGCACAACAAGTTTTTGTAACTAATATTGCTGGAAAAGACGTTGATTGGGAAATGACTTTCCAATTTAATTTAGCAAATGAAGATCCGTTTTATGTGGAAATTAAAGAGAGAAAGGCAAAACTAATTAATGGAACTGCCTCTGATCCTGAGATTGTTATGACAGGTGATAATAATTCCATTGTGAATATCTGTCAGGGACGCGGGGATTTCACTCATGTTATCAGTAGGGAACAAATTACTGTTGAAAAGGGAAAAGTAATGGATGTTATCCGCCTTACTAGAGCAATTACACTTGTTTTAAAATCATAATATTATTTTTTTTATATTTTTATCTCTTTTTTTACTTATGGTTTTTAATTCTTTATTAACTCAATATAATCGAATGTAAAATTATGGGCTAACTTTATGAAAATAGTTGATTTGCGGTCAGATACGATAACTAAACCTTCTCCTGAAATGTGGGATGCGGTTAAATCATTAGACAATTCCAAAATAGGTGATGATGTTTATGGAGAAGACCCGACTATTAATGAGTTGGAGGCAAAAGCTGCCAAGATCGTAGGTAAGGAAGCAGCATTATATGTTACTTCTGGTACGCAGGGTAATCTTGTTTCATTATTATCACAGACTAATCCAGGTGAGGAAATTTTATTGGAAGATCTCAGTCATATTTATGAACATGAAATAGACGGTGCTACTCGAGTTGCCGGGTTAAAGATTGGGACGTATACATCAAATAAGGGAGTGCCATTGCTTGATGATCTTCAAAAACTTATCCATAAAAAAGAAAACGCAAATGAAGCACCTATCACTCTCTTATGTACTGAAAACACACATAATTACCACGGTGGAGCGATTATTAGACCTGAAGATATACAGAATATGAAACAATTTGCTGAAGAGAATGACTTAAAGTTACATCTAGATGGAGCACGAATATTTAACGCTGCTGTTGGACTTAATATCCCAGCAATTGAATTTACTAAACACGTTGATAGCGTGATGTTTTGTTTATCTAAAGGGCTTTCTTGTCCTGTCGGATCTATTGTTGCGGGTTCAAAAACCTTAATTATGAAAGCAAGAAAGTATCGAAAGATATTAGGAGGAGGTATGCGACAAGCAGGAATAATCGCTTCTTTTGGCTTAGTAGCTTTTGAGCCAAAATGGATTAATAGACTCGAGGAGGATCATAAAAATGCAACATTACTTGCCGAAGGAATTGAAAATTTAAATCTACCTATAGAAATTCAAAAACCCGATACAAATATTCTCATGGTATCTATTCCGCAAGGTGTTCGCGTAGTTAAAATAATTACAGCTCTTAATAAAGAAGGAATTTTAGCTTTTAATATAGACAAACAGAGAATACGTTTTGTTACTCATTATGGAATTAATGAGGATGACATTCGGTATAGTGTAGGAAAAATTGGAAATGTTTTGAGAAAATTTTTATAGATTTAACCTTGTAAAATTGCATTCAAAATATTAAACTAATGCAGCAAATTATTAATAATAATATTCTGAAATGTTGAGTTTTGATGGTAAAGATAGAAGATTTTGAAGATATTATATGTAAAAAGGAAGATAATGGAATTTGTACAGCAATTATTAGTAGACCTGAAAGACGAAATGCTATGACTCTTTTAACTTTCCACGAGATGTATTATCTTTTAGATGATATGGAGAACGACAAAAATACAAAAGTTTTAATTATTACAGGGGATCCAAAAGGGAATGCTTTCACATCTGGAGCATATTTTAGAAAAGAAGTTTTCCACCAAATGAGAAAATATCCTGAGATTGATTTAATGGATGTTGCTCAAAAGAAATTAGCTTTAAAATTCTGGAATTTTCCCAAACCAGTGATTGCAGCCATTAATGGAATGGCAATTGGTGGTGGTGTTACTCTTCCCTTAATTGGAGCCGATTTGATCTATATGGCTGAAGATGCTTGGATGGGATTATATTTTGTGAGAAGAGGGATAATTCAGGAATTTGCTTCATCTTTTCTTTTACCTTTCTTAATGGGATTTCAAAGGGCCAAAGAACTTTGTTATTTCGGTGATAATATTACTGCTCAGCAGGCTCTTGAACTTGGTTTAGTAAATAAAGTCTTACCTAAAGAAGAGTTAATGCCTTACGCTCGAGAACAAGCATTAAGATTAATACCTCCTAAAGGTCCTAGTTTCTCAATTAAATTAATGAAAAAAACAATACATAGCTACTTTTATGACATATTGAGCAAGACTTTAGATAAGGAAAATAGAGCTTTAAGAAAAACATTGACAACTCATGATTTTAGAGAATCGATGGAAGCACTTAAAGAAAAAAGAGATTCAGTATTTATTGGACGTTAATTGACTCTTTAATTTATAAGCTTCTCACATTTAATACTCCGCTGAGTTCTCCTATTGTTGCATATTTTTTTACTGCCCTAATAAGGGGTGGCATGATATTTTCACCTTTATGGAATCTAGTCTTGAAATCGTTTAAAACTTCATTGACCTTATTGTTATCTCTCATCTTTCTTATTTTTTGAACTCTTTCTATTTGCCTCTGTTCAATCATAGGGTCTAATTTAAATAGAGTAGGTTTTAATTCCTCCTTAATCTGAAATTTATTTAATCCAACAATAATTCTTTCTCCTTTCTCAATTTCCTTTTGATACCTATAAGCTGATTGTGCAACCTCATTTTGAATAAATTCTTTTTTCACAGCTTCTATCATACCTCCCATTTTCTCAATTTTTTCGATATATTTATAAGCCTCATCTTCTACTTCGTTGGTAAGTGCCTCCATGAAATAAGATCCCCCAAAAGGGTCACTTACATCAGCTACACCTGATTCGTAAGCGAGTATTTGCTGAGTCCTTACAGCAATTCTTGATGCCTTTTCAGTGGGTAAAGCTAAAGCTTCATCCATAGAATTCGTGTGTAAGGAGTTTACCCCTCCTAATACTGCTGCTAGAGCTTGTATTGTTGTTCTTATAATGTTTGTTTCTGGTTGTGGAGCGATCAAAGTAGATCCACAGGTTTGAACATGATATTTTAAAATCATGGCTTTTATATCTTTAGCACCGAACCATTCCTTCATAATTTTGGCCCACATTCTTCTGGCTGCTCGAAATTTTGCGATTTCTTCGAATAAATTATTGTGTGCACCAAAGAAAAAAGTTATTTTATTTCCAATATCGTCTGTGTCTAATCCTCTGTTTGAAAGTTCTCTTAGATACTCAATACCACTAGCTAAGGTGAAAGCTAATTCCTGAACCGCATTTCCTCCAGCTTCACGTATATGATATCCTACAATACTTAATGGATACCACTTTGGCATATTTCTAATACAATATTCAGCTGTATCTAAGGCGATCCTAATAAAAGGATCGGGTCGTAATGCGGCGGAAACGCCAGTCACGGCTAGAGCTGTTATGGAATCGTTTTGAATAGTGCCTGCTAATTGTTCAGGAAGTATCCCTCTTTTCTCAGCAGTTGCAATATACATTGCTAATAATATTGGTGCTGCTCCAATAGTTATCAATGAAGTACTTACTTGATCAAGGGGTATTCCTTCGAAGAGATGTTCCATATCTTCAAGAGTATCAATCGCGACTCCTTCTTTTCCCACTTCACCTTCAGCAAGGGGATCATCCGAATCAAGTGCAAAATGAGTAGGCATGTCAAAAACGATGTTCAGACCTGTCTGTCCTGCTTTATGTAAAAAGGAAAGCCTTTTGCTGGTTTCTTCGGCTTTTCCAAAACCAGTTACTTGCCGTATGGTCCATATTCGACCCCTATACATGTTTGGATAAATTCCACGAGTAAATGGATAAACGGTAGGAAATGAGAGGTCTTTTAAGTAATCTAAATTTTCTATATCAGTAGGGGTATAAATGGTTTTTAGCTTTATACCTGAAGTAGTTTTAAACTCTTTTTTTCTTTCACCATATCTTTCAATCCATTTTTGAACAATCGCATTTTTCCAGAAGTTTTCATTATTTTTTATATTCTTTAATTTTTCTTTATCAAACAATTTTTTCACTCTTTTTCTTAAAGTTATTTTTGGCTCATTTATATCATGGATTACTTAGTTTTCTCGAAATATCGGTAAATATAATCCACAATCTCTTTTGTAGGAGTTCCTGGACCGAATATTTCTTCTACTCCTAATTTCTTGAGAGCTTCAATTTCTTCCTCTAAGACAATGGTCCCTCCAACTAATATTAATCGATCAGATAATCCTTGTTTTTTCGCGAGCTCTAAAATGCGAGGTACAAGTGTCATATGAGCGCCACTTAAAATTGAGACTCCAAGGCAATCCACATCCTCTTGCAAGGCAGCTTGGATTATTTGCTCTGGCGTTTTTTGAAGTCCTGTATAAATTACTTCCATTCCTGCATCTCTAAGTGCCATTGAAACTACTTTAGCTCCTCTAAAATGGCCATCCAGACCAGGTTTAGCCATGAGGACACGAATTTTCCGTTTTTGATCCAAACTTATCTCCTTTAAAAAAATCGTCTATTATAAAAACATCATCTTTCTCTAATATAAGTAATTCTTTAAAAGCGATCAAATAGAATTATTTTTTATGGAAAAAAATAATATATATGAGCGTCGAGTTATTGCGACCTATCCTGTTATTGTCGCAGGCGCTGGGCTTGGAGGTCTTGGTGCTGCGTGTCAGCTTGCTCTTGCGGGAGAAAAAGTGTTATTGCTTGAAAAACACAATGTACCAGGGGGATTTGCAACTTCTTTCGTTAGAGGACGATTTGAATTTGAAGGAGCCTTGCACGAGTTAAGTGATATTGGCTCTGAAAATAATAAAGGAACTCTGTATAAATTTTTAGAAAATCTAGGAGTCATTCCTATGAAAATTAAATTTAAGCAAGTTCCAGAGTTATATCGAAGTGTATTTTACGATGGATACGATGTAAAAATTCCCTTCGGCTTCGATGAATATACTGAAAAATTAATTGAACTATTTCCCGCTGAGAAAGAGGGGATAGAGGGATTTGTTGGAGTATGTAGAGCAATACAAGCGGGAATTGATTATATTGCGTCTAAACAAGGAAAATTTACCCAAGAGGAGATTCTTAAAGAACATCCTTGGCTTGCACGTGTCCCTGGGCTAACTCTTATGGAGCTCTTCAATAAATTTATTAAAGATCAGAAGTTAATTGCGGTAATTAGTAATATATGGGGGTATGTTGGTTTACCTCCAATAAGACTTAATGCCTATATTTTTGTTGCTATGTTAGCTACATTTTTGAAACATGGTGCTGTATTTCCAATAGGAAGATCTCACGCGCTAACTACTGCTATGGTAAAAGCCTTTGAGGATTTAAACGGTGAAATCAGATATAATGCTTTGGTAAATCGTATTCTTGTAGAAAATGGACGTGTATGTGGTGTCGAACTCATCAATGGAGATATTTATCGCTGCAAAGCTGTAATTTCAAATGTCAATCCTATTTGTACAACAATGAAAATGCTTCCGCCAGAAATCGTGCCAGATAATTATAAAAAAGAAATATACGCCCCAGAAATAGGCGTTTCTGCCTTTTCAGTCTATTTGGGTCTAAATACTACACCCGAAAATTTAGGATTAGACGCTCATGAAACATTCATTAACGAAACCTATGATATGAATGAAGCTTACGAGACATTCAAGAAATTAAAACCTCCAAAATATATTGTAGCGGCTTGTTATAATCATGTTGATGATACTATATCTCCTCCTGGAACTACTCAACTTGTTCTCACTACACTTCAGATGGGAAAGCTATGGTATAATATCTCTCCTGATCAATATCATAAAATAAAAGATTTTATAGGAGACAAAATGGTTGAATCAGTAGAAAAAACTTTATCACCAAATTTACGTGATTATATCGAAGTAGCGGAAGGGGCAACACCGTTAACATATTATCGATATTCAAAGAATATGGATGGAGCTGTATATGGATATACGCAAGATATTTTAAATGGTCCACTACTTCGATTAAAAAGTCGAGGTGCTATCCCTGGACTATATCAAGTAGGTTCATGGACGAATTTTGGTGGTGGTTATTCAACTACCATTCTTAGCGGAAGGATTGCTGCTGGAATGTATTTAGAAGATAAAAAAGAAGGGAGTTGGTGAAAGATTGTATAATGATATAAATCAAGATATAAAAAAATATAGGAAAGCAGAGAAATTAAAGAAATGGAGAGACGAGGTTCAACCAATACCGTGGTATTTTGATGGATTAGAAAACCTATGTGATCGAATACATCCAGAAAAGCAATTATTGCAGGTAACCGACATTGAAAGCCTTTCGCACGATACAAAGCTATTCCGATTTATCTCTGCAGAACCTAAAAAAGCTTTAGCACCGTTCCGTGCTGGGCAATACATTGGACTTACAGTAGAAATTAATGGCGTCAGAACTTCCCGTCCTTTTTCTATTGTATCTTCTCCAAATCAACTTGCATATTACGAGCTAGGTATTAAAAGAAAAGAAGGAGGATTTGTTAGCCCCTATCTCCTTGATAATCTAAAAATTGGTGATATAATTGAGGCAACAGAACCTATGGGAAATTTCTATTATAATCCAATTTTTCATGGTGATAATTTAGTATTTATCGCCGGCGGATCTGGTATAACTCCTTTCATGTCTATGTTAAGAAATATCACTGAGAGGATGTTTTCCTTAAATGTTGTGTTGATTTTTGGGTGTTTGACGGAAACAGATATATTATTTCGAGAGGATTTAGAAGAAATTCAGAATAGAAGACCTAATATTAAAGTTGAATATGTGCTTTCAGCAGATCCAGATTGGGCAGGAGAATGTGGTTTTATAACTAAAGATATAATCTCAAAATATACTGGTTCTATTAAAGAAAAATATTTCTATGTCGTTGGAAATAGAGATATGTATATGTTTATACAAGGTGAATTAGAAGCGATGGGAGTCCCGAAACACCGTATTCTTTACGAAGCATATGGAGTTCCTGAAGATATAACAAAAATAATGGGTTGGCCTAAAGAAATTGACGCAACTAAAGAAATTCAAATTACAGTAGATTTTATAAGTCAAGGCAGGAAGGAACAAAAAGTTTTTGAAGCGTCGTGTACTGAACCTTTATTGAATAGTCTAGAGAGAACAAAAGAATTGGGTTATTTAATCAATAGTGGATGTCGTTCGGGTGCTTGTGCTTTTTGCAGAACAAAATTAGTATCGGGAAACGTTTTTGTGCCACCTGAGGTAACCATTCGAGAAGTAGACCAAATTTTCGGTTATCTCCACCCATGTATATCTTACCCAATAACAGATATACATCTGGATTTAACTCTAACATAAATTTAAAAACAAAATAAAAATAAAAAGCTAATAAGAATTTATATTCCTAATTCATCTAATTTTTCTTTAGTTGGCCAGCCTGTTTCCCAGTCCCAACCTCGGATTTGATAATAAGTCTTTAGGTTATCTTCTAAATCAACTTTAATACCAGCACTACTTCCACTTTTTAAAGCTTCTGTAACAATTTTTGGTAAATAATCATCTTCTCTCTTACAACCTAACTTACAAGAGATTAATCTTTTGAGATTATTCGCTCGCTCTCCTGCTATAATCACCTTTTTCTTATTTCCTAAACTCTTACATCCGGTTGAGGCTTTTAATAATTTGGAGTAATTTGCTATATTAATAGCTGCCCAGACACAAGTAACGGCTGAGTCGTAAACGCTTCTTAAATCTTGAAGTTCTATAACTAATGGTTCTCGGCCGTCGATTTTAAACCGATCACCACTCCGTATTTTCCCAAATGAAAAAAATTCACTATCAATAGCATAGAAATCTCCTTTACAATGATTCGCTCCAACACATGCAGTCATGTAGCTAAGGGCTTGTCCTAAATATGCTCTTGGATCATGCATAGGTATTTCTAAACCTTTTACATGAGCCGCTAAGTCAGGGTCAACACCAAGTTTTTCAGCCATAATTCTTACGCCTTCAGCAAGGAGATCTCCTATTCCTTCTCTGTTTATAATTTGATTTAATAGTTTTATTACAACTTCTTCATTTGCCCAATAAATTTCTTCTAATTTGATATTTGATAAATATTTTGAAATATTATCGAGAGCAATTTTATTTTCAACAAGATAAATTAAAAAAGCTATAGAAACTCCACTGGAAATTGTATCAACTCCTTCTAAATTACTAATATGATTACATTTAAGTACATGCTCAAAATCAATGATCCCACATAAAGGACCGAAAGTCATTGTTGTTTCATATTCAGGACCATCAATTTCAGTTTCTACTCCATCTATCTCTGCAATAGTTGTCCGTCCACATCCAATTGTACATCCAGCGCAAGCATAACTTAGAACAGGGTATTGCTCTTTTAAAGCTCTTCCAGTTAATTTTTCTGCGAGAAATTCCGTTTCTGTAAAATAATTAACAGGTACATCTCCAAAAATCGCTCCTATATCTGTATAACATAAAGTTCCATAGTGAGATATAAAATTATACTGAAAAATGCCTTTAATACCTTTTAGAGCAGTTTTTCCACTTTCTATTAGTGCATTTCTATCAGCGTATTCAATATTTTGATTTCCTTTAATTGCTAAAGCTTTTAATTTTTTCTTACCCATTAATGTACCCATTCCACATCTTCCAGTGGCCCTTCCTTCATCATTAATAATAGCTGAGTATTTTACTAAGTTTTCTCCCGCTTTACCTATACAAGCTACGCGTATTCGGTCATCGTTAAGTTCTTTTTTAATAGTTTCGATTGTTTCTTTAGTATTTTTTCCCCAAATCGTATTAGCTTCTTTAAATTGGACTTCTCCATTTTCAATATAGATATATATGGGTTTATTGGATTCTCCTGTTATTACAATAGCATCAAATCCAGATCTTTTTAAAGCTATGGGAAAAAAACCTCCTGATGTGGATTCACCCCAAATACCCGTTAAAGGAGAGATACTTGAAACAGAATATCTACTACTGGAAGGTGTTGTTGATCCTGTCAATGGTCCCGTTGCGAAAACTAGCGGATTAATACTTGAAAGCGGGTCTTTTTTTAATGTTTCATAATCAGCATCAGACAGCAAATCATAAATAATTTTCGCTGATAATCCCACTCCACCAATATAATCTTCAGCTATTTTAGGATCAAGGTCTTTTATTTCTACTTTCAATTTGTTTAAATCTATATAAGCAATTTTTCCATTATAACCTAATAATTTTTCACTCATTTCTTATCTCTCTTACTTATAATATAATTCCATTAAATCTTCTATTTTATTTTCATAAGCAATTTCTAATATCTTCCGAATTTGGGGAGGATCCAATTTCCGGGTAGAAAATAATGTATCAATGTCTCTATAGGTATAATCAACCATTTTTTCTATTTTTTTTATGTATTCTTCTCGACTTATTTTCTTTGGTCTCTCAATCTCTTGAATAGATACAGGAGCCCCTATTTTTTTCATAAATGTCTGTAATTTTTCAAATAATTCTCTCAAGATCTCATCTTTTTTCCTATTCTTTGTTTCAATATCCCATACTTTCGCAATCTCTAAAACTCGATCAGTAACTTTTGATTGATAAGCTACTGAAGGAGCCAGAAAGATCCCCACAGACACACCATGATGAATATGAAATAAAGCACCAAATGAGTGTCCTAATGAATGTTCAACCCCGGCAGAAATATTGCCAAAACCGATTCCAGCAATATATGCTGCCCATTGCATTTTTTCTCGAGCTTCCATATCATTTCCTCTTTTTACAGCTCGTGGAAGATACTTTAAAATTAATTCAATAGCTTTTAAATCATGCATATCGCAGAAAACATTACTTCTGTTTAGAACAAGAGCACCCATTGCGTGTGCTAAAGCGTCCATTCCTGTTCCCATAGTTAAGTATGGAGGCATCGTTTTTACAAATTCGGGATATAAGGCAACAAAATCAAAAACAAGTTCATAAGCATATACTACAGTTTTTTTAGGGGGGTCCCTATCTGTATCTGTTATTACCGATAGAGGTGTTGCTTCAGATCCCGTTCCACTAGTAGTAGGTATGGCTGCCATATAATATATCTTTTTACGCAATCCTAAATAACTTGGAACCATTAAATTATTTAGGTTGATATTGGGTTGTTCATAAAATAATAAAATCATTTTAGCAGTATCCATTGCTGAACCTCCCCCTATCACAATCATACCTTTCGGGTCGTATTCTTCACATGCTTTAACACCGTCAAAAACCGTATTTTTTGGTACATCAGGATGAATATTATCAAAAATTTTGCTGTCAATGCCTTTTAATGAATCTAACTTTTCAGCTACATTTTCTGCGAATTTTCTCAGATCCTTATCAACTACGATTAAAACACGCTTATTGTCAGCAGGCAAACAAGCTGCTGATTGATTAATTAAATCTATTAAGCTATTTGTTCCCACATAAGTTATTTTTGGCGAGGAAATTGGACAATGATATCCTGTAAAAGCCTGAGTAGCTGCTTTTAGATATAATGTTTTTAATTCTTCATTCTCGTACCAAGCAATATCTCTTCTTGACATTAAATTCCACCTTTTTTTAAATTTGATATGT
The DNA here is from genome assembly GCA_048887225.1 of Candidatus Hodarchaeota archaeon. Taxonomy (GTDB): domain Archaea; phylum Asgardarchaeota; class Lokiarchaeia; order Sigyniarchaeales; family SOKP01; genus LW40-45. Next base: position 79,681 of record JBHLJY010000006.1, on the reverse strand, counting down.
TATGATCATCTATAATGAACAAACAAATCTTTAATTTTGAAGAGAAAAATTTACTAAAGCAAATAAATGTTTTAATTTATCGTGATTTTTTTCAGAGGAATATATACATCTCTAGGACCTATCCTTTCAAGATGTATTGCTTCTTCAGAACAATGATGGGCACAAACACCGCATCCTATACATAAATCTTTATTTACTACAGCAATGGAATCCTCTAATTCGACAGCTTCCAAAGGACACTTTTCTACACATGTTCCACAGCCAACGCAATCGTCTTCGCTAACTCTCGATATGTAAGAACTAATTGTATGAAATGGTGTCACGCCTCGGGTATACATTTGAAAAATTCCGCAACAACATTTGCAACAATTACACATTGCTTCAATCCCTTTTTCTGGATCAGAATGAACATGAAAAACTTTATGAACAAGCCCGTAATCTTCAGCTTCTCTAAAAATTTTCATAGCATCCTCTTTTGAAATAGGACTCGCAAAGCCACGTTCAATGGCATATTTAGCGGATTTATCAAAAAGAAAGCAATTTACTTTTGGGGCTCCAAGTTTGCAGGGATTATTGAGAAGATCGCGCTCATGTCTACAATAACAGTGAGCAACGGCAATATTATTTTCTTCTTTTCCATATTCATCTAAATATTTTTCTATTTCTTCGTAAGGCATAACGACTTCAGTACCAACTTCAACCTCTTTTTCAACTGGAACGGTTCTATCAACCGCAGGTACTTGTTTATACAATTTTGAGATACTCTCATAATTCTGCTGAGATTTCGCACCTAATTCATCAAATAACCTTTCTGCTAATTGTGCTAATTTTTTATATCTATCGTCCGTTTTACCTCTCATTAACGAGTATTCAAAAATACCTGGATATGGGCCCATGAGGCGGTAAACCATTATACCAGTACTTCTGCTGGGAGCACTGATTACTATTCCATTGTGCATTAATTCATTCAGCATTTTATCTAATTCATCGTCGTCTAAATCAGTTCTTGCTTTAATTTGATCAATATTTAAAGAGGATTTCTTAAAAATCAAGATAAATTTTGCTTGTTCTTCTGTGATCACGGTTTGTAAAAATTCAATGAGAGTATCTGTAATAGGGAAAGGAAACGCTCCAGCCTTTACAATAGTTCTTGCCACCTTATACCAAAATTTTTTAGACATATTTTTTCACTTATATATAATCTTAGGTTCTTAAGTTAAACTACCTAAAATAAAAATACATAATTTATTTATATTGGGTCAACAAATTATAAGCTATTTATAGTCTATTAAAATATTTCTCTTAAAAATAAACTTAATTTAAGTTGAAAAATTAAAAAAAAAAAGATTTTTATGCCAACTGTAGAAATTGATAAGGGATATAAAATAAATTATATAGATAAAGGTAAAGGAAAAAATCTTGTTTATATTCACGGATTTCTTGGTTGTTCATGGATTTACGAGGACCAAGTTGAACATTTTTCAAATAAATATAGGGTCATTGCGTTAGACCACCTTGGACATGGAAAAAGTGATAAACCCGAAAATGAATCATATGAACTAATCGATCTGGCAAGATACGTTGAACAGGCTCTTTTAAAAATTATAGGCGATGAAAAAATTATATTACATGGTCATAGCATGGGTGGAATGATTGCTCTAACATATGCTACTACTCCTGCATTAGCAAAAAGATTAGGAGGATTGGTATTGATGTCAACAACTGCAAGATTAGACAACCCAGGCTTAGTTCAATATATTGAAGATTTAAGGGCGGGAAAAATGAAATTCATAGAACGATCCTCGATTGAAAACATTCACACTAAACTATGTTTTAATCGAAAATATATAAAGCAGAATCCAAAATTAATAGAAGAATTCATCGAAAAAACGCTTGAAAACGAAGAATTTATTGGATTTAGAACTATGAATGCTATTGTGAATAATTATAATGTCGAAAATAAAATTCATACGATAGATGTTCCTACATTAATCCTAACGGGAGAAAAAGATAAATATATTCTTCCAGAAGGTTCGAAAATTTTGAGTGAGAAAATTCCTAACTCTAAATTAGTAGTTTTCTCACCAAATATAGGGCATATGGTGAATTATGAAGCTCAAGAAGAATATTACAAAGTATTAGGAGAATTTCTTGAAAATCTCTAAGTATTTTTTATTTTTATTATAATAAAAAAAATATTAAATTGGTTGGAAATATTCAATATCTAGTATTCTTTTTCTCGGTTTCTGTTTAAAAACAGCCTCAACTCGCATACCGATATTGAGCTTTTTTGGATCGCTTTCTTTTATAATATGTACAAAATCAGTATTAGCTCCATCGAGTGTAATTATCGCATAAGCAAATGGAGGGTTTAAAGGCATAACTGGAGTTGAATGCGTAACAACTGTAAATCCTTTAATCGTTCCTTGGTTCCCGACCTCAACCCATTCTTCCATCTTTTCAAAACATTCAAAACAAATCATTTTAGGAGGAATATACACCTTACTACACTTCGGACACCTAACACCCATTATTTTTTTATTTTTTCCAATTTCTTTGAAAAATCTTTCAACATATGCACCGCCAACATGTTTATATGTTAGTTTAATTTTACCTCTAAAAACTTTCTTCTCAATTTCTTCACTCATTTTTTGCACCTCTAATTTCATTCCTCTTTTTTTATAATTTTAAAATATTGAATATCTCCTGAATTCCCTTCTCTTTTCTCTTTGAATACTGCTTCAACGCGTTGTCCAACCTTCATTTTTGTATAATCTGTCTCATCAATAAAATGCATTGTATATGTATCTGCCCCGTCCAATTGAAATAAGCCATAGCCGTAAGGAAAAGGACGCGTTGCTCCTGTATTTGGATCAACAAAAGGATAGTTAATCACAGTGAAGCCTACTAATGTGCCTTCTGGGGAAACCTCAACCATATCATTTAATGTCATTTCAATAAAGCATTTTACACACACAGCTCGAGGCGGAAAATGAACCTTTTCGCATTTTGGACATTTACTACCCAGCAATTTCCCGCTTTCCTTGAGTTCTTCAAAAAATTTTACAGCCAATTTACCAATAGAATATCTATAAGACAAATCAGTTTTCCATCTAATCTCAAAAGCTTTTTCTTGACCTTTTTTTCTACTCATAATAATCACCTCAACGGTTCTTTTCCTAATATCATAAGCTCAGTCCAAAGACTACCACCAAATCCCATGGATAAGGCAGTTTCCGCATCAGGAACTTGTCGTTTTCCACCCCGACCCATAACTTGGGTTGCAGCTTCAGCCACTCGGATTAATGCCGTAGCGCCTATGGGATTAGTGCTTAAAACTCCTCCTGAAGGATTTACGGGGAGTTCTCCGCTAATTTGAGTAATTCCTTCATCTAATAAACTTCCACCTTGACCAAAATCAGCAAATCCTAAGGCTTCTGTCCAAGCTAATTCACTCCAACTTGTGGGTTCATAAATTTCAGCAACATCCAAATCTTTTATAGGATTTTTAATTCCTGCCTTTTTATACGCATTTTTAGAAGCAATTGTTGCTGAAGGGAGGTTGTACATTAAATCATCACAACCGAAAGTGTAATAATGAGCAGTTGCTACTGAGTGGAAATAAGCTGGGTTATCTGTAATTTTTTTAGCTTCTTCCTCGTTTGCATAAATAACTGCACACGCACCTTCGCTTTGAGGACAAACATCATGCAATCTTAAAGGATAAGATATCATTTGTGAACTCATAACATAATCTATAGTAATATTAGGCATTTGTAAATGTGCGAATGGATTATTAGCAGCGTTGCTACGATTTTTAACAGTGACTTTAGCTGCTTGTTCTGAGGTTATTCCATACTTATCAGCATATATGCCTGCCATAAGAGCAAGGGGTCCTAGTGCTCCTGCCAAAGATGGTCTTTCCCATACAGGATCGAATGCCGTAATAATACCAGTGGTTGCTCCACCTTCATTTAACTTTTCCCATCCTACAACTAGAACCTTGTTATAAATTCCTGATGCTACATTATAGTATCCACATATTGCCAGTGATGATCCTGTAGTTCCACCAGTTGCAACTTTCACTACAGGTTTAAGATATCCAGGGGCAGCATCAATTCCACACCACATCTCAGAAAAATTGACACCTTCGAAATGATCCATATTTCCAATTAATATCGCATCTATATCTTTTGGTTCGAGTTTGGCATCGTCAAGCGCCATCTTAACTGCTTCGTAAATCATCTCAGGAATGTTAACATCTCTTCTTTTACTTCTATATTTTGTTTGACCTATACCTACTACTGCTACATCATGCTTAGGCATTTTTTATTCACCTCCAAGTATAAGTACGCAATTTCCTTGGGAACAAATACCATTCATACCATTTGCTAATCCCAATTTTGCGTCTGGAATTTGACGTTTATTAGCCTTACCCATTAATTGTAAAGCAATTTCAGCCACTCGAATAAGTCCATTAGCCATTGTTGGATTGCCTGATAAAACGCCTCCAGAGGGATTCACAGGAATCGATCCATTCATTTGAGTCTCGCCGCTATCAATGAATTTACCGCCTTCTCCTTTTTCACAGAGTCCTAAGGCTTCATAGCTCATTAGTTCATGGACAGAAAAAGCGTCGTATACTTCTGCTACATCTATCTCTTTAACTGGGTTGTTAATTCCCGCCATTTTATACGCCTCCTTAGCAGCGAGTTCCAAACCGATTAAATCTGTCATATTACGATGTCCGAGATAATATGCATCAGTGCAACTTCCGTATCCTTTAAGCCAAACTGGTTTATCTGAAAATTTTTTAGCGTTTTCTTCGTTTGTTAGGAGTATTGCAACCGCACCGTCAGAGAAAGGTGGAAAATCAAGTTCTTTAAGAGGATATGCTATCATAGGTGAATTAAGTACATCTTCAATAGAAACTTCTCTTTGTAAATGAGCGTAAGGATTATTTAACGCATTTTTTCTATTTTTTACAACTATTTTGGCAGCTTGTTCCTCAGTTACGCCATATTTTTTCATGTACATATTGGCCATTAATCCTGCTGCTGAGATTTGATCTAATCCTAAAGCTCTTTGATAATATGGATCAAAAATACTATTATTTATTAAATATTGGTTGACTTCGGAGCATTTTGTATGTGAAACAACCATTACAGTATCGTATTCTTCCGAAAGTATTCTCATTGCACCGTAAACATACGCAAAAGCCCCATCCCCAGAAACTCTTGATTCCGATTTCTTAACTGATCCTACAGCATCTTGAATTGCCATATTAGCAATTGTTCTCCCATCGTTGAAATCGTTGGAACTAGTAATAACACAGCCAATATCTTCTTTTGCTAATCCTAATTCGTTGTATAGTTTCTTAACAACTTCGAAAACTAATTCAGAGTAGGGTTGATCAATCTTTTCTTCTTCATATTTTGTCTGTGCTACTCCTACAATTGCTACTTTACCTAAATTTGTCATTTTCACACTTCTTTAAGATTATTTTCATTCATTTCAGATAGATTACTAATATAGATATAAATTAAATCAGATTATATTATAATGTTTTTATTTGATTTTTTTCCAAATGGATATAAAGAAAGTTTGAATTATTTTTTTTAATCATTTAAATTTTATATATTAAAATAGTTTAAATTATAATCAATAGTATTGAAAATATATTATATAGGTTGAAAGTAAAAGTGTCAGATTTGTCAAATAAATTGGTAATTAGTGCCGCTTTAGCAGGCGCAGCAACGTTAAAAAGCCAAAATGAAAATGTTCCATATACAGCAGAAGAGTTTGGGAACGAAGCAAAAAAATGCTATGATGCAGGCGCTTCAATTGTTCATATTCACGCAAGGGACCCAGAAAAAGGAATTCCTACGCATGAATTGGATATTATAAAAGCTGTAATAGATAATATAAAAGATAAGGCACCAGATCTTTTAATTAACTTAAGTACTGCTATCAGTGCGGTCGCAACTGAAAAACAAAGAATACGACCTGTTGAAACTTATAAACCACCTCTTTGTTCATTAAATACAAATTCTATGAATTTTAGTGTAGGAGATCATAAAACAGGAACGATAACACTTGCCCCCGCATTGGTTTTTGAGAACAATTTTTCTATGATTCAAAAGTTTGCTAAACGAATAAGAAGAGCGAGAACAAAGCCAGAATTAGAAATATACGATATGGGGGGTATGTATAATGTTCTTTTCCTTAATAAACAAGAAGGTTTGTTCGAGCATCCCCTTCATTTTCAATTTGTATTTGGAGTACTAGGAGGAATTCCATTTTCTTTCCAAAATTTAGCTAATTTGTTAGCTTTAAAACCTCCAGATGCCTCATGGAGCGTATGTGGTGTAGCAAGAGATCAGTTTCGAGCAGGTATGTGTGCAGCTACTATGGGTGGACACATTAGAGTTGGATTAGAAGATAACATCCGTACAGTTGATGGTGCATTGGCTAAAGGTTCTTACGAGCAAGTAGAATGGGCAGCAAAAGTTGCAAAAATTGCAGGACGTGAAGTTGCTACTCCAGCAGAAACAGTAGAGATTTTTAACTTACTAAAAAGTGATGTATACTAAGAAGAATTAATTCCACTAACCAATTTCTATTTTTTTTATTATTTTTCTTTTTTTCTTTAAATTCAATCTCCAAAACGAGATATATTTTTGAAAGTTATAAATAATAGAACATGTAAAATATTATTTATTAAACAATTTTTCAGAAATCAAAAAAAAATAAAAGTGTGAAAGATATTGTCATTAAATTTGGATGATGAACAAGATATATATGTCACAAAAGGTATGGTACGTGCTGAATTCAATTTTTGGGTCGGAGTTGTCATGGATAAATTCTACTATGGACTTCAAGAAAAGAAATTTATTGGTACCAAATGTTCTAAATGTGGAAAAGTCTTTTTACCACCTAGAAATAGATGTGGCTATTGCTTTGCAAAAGCTGAAGATTTTGTTGATTTACCCGAAACGGGCGTCTTAAAGAATTTCACGGCGACAAATTACAAAATTACTGAGCGAAAAACAAGAAAAGTGAATAAGGATCAGATTGTGGGATTGGTCCAAATTGATGGAGCAAATAATGCTATGATTGTGCCAATTTTAAATGTCAATCCAGAAGATTTAAAAATAGGTATGAAAGTAAAAATAGTTTGGGCAAAAAGAATTAAGGGCCACCCTAGCGACATTGCAGGATTTGAGCCAATAGGAGGTGCTTAAAGATGGATAAAGTAGGAGTAGTAGGTTTTTATCAAGTAAAGCCCGACTTGGATAAAATGATGAGCCCTTATGAGATGCTTTTTGAGGCAACACGAGGGGCATTAGATCATGCAGGCTTAAAACGAGATGATTTATCAACCGTTATTGGATGCTCCAACGATTATTACGATGGTAAAACCATCTCAAATTGTTTTAAAGTAGAATCGAGTGGAGCATATATGAAGGATGAAAGTAAAGTTGAGATGGATGGAGCTCACGCAATGATGTATGGATTAATGAGAATCTTATCAGGTAATCATAAATTGGCAATGATCTACGGATTAAGTATGCCCTCTTGTTTTCCATACGAATCTGTTCGAGTTTTAGAAAATGATCCTACGTTTGATCGCCCAATTAATCTTTTAAATAGTTATACTGCAGGAGCTATGCAGATGAGGGCTTATTTAAATACTTTTGGGCTTTCAGAAGAAGATATTGCTAACGTTGCTGCGTATAATTTAAGAAATGCCGCTAAAAATCCCTTAGCATTAGCAGAAGCTAAAAAACCGAATATTTCTGTTGCTGATGTGTTAAACTCCGAAGTATTGAGTACCCCCTTAAGGGAATTAATGTATCCAATCCTATGTGATGGCATAACAGCAGTGATTCTCGCTCCAGAAAGACAAGCTTTAAAAATAACAGATAAGCCTGTATGGGTTACTGGTGTAGGACATTTCAATGAGACATATTATTTAGGTGATAGAGATTTAAGCAGTTGTTTATCAATGGAAAAAGCTGCAGAAAGAGCATATAAATTAGCAGGTATAAAAGATCCAAAAAGGGAAATTGATGTAGCCGAACTTTTTGGACATACCGCATGCGAAGATTTGATTTTGGCTGAAGCAGCGGGTTTGGCCGATAAAGGGAAAGGTATCTCTTTAATTGACACTGGAAAGCTTAATCCTTCAGGAGGAACAATGGCAGGGTATACACCTGCAGCAAATGGTTTAACAAGAATAATGGAGGCAGTGAAACAAATTCGAGGTGATGCAGATGGACATCAAGTATCTGGAGCAAATAAAGCTATTGCTTCGGGACAAGTCGGCTTTTGTGCTCAAAATAATATAATATATGTGTTAGAAGGAGGTGAAAAATAAAATGGCTAAAGTACAACCCGCAGTAATAAGTTGTGGTTTTTGTGAACACGCTTCCAAGCGATCTGATGTAAATATGGCGGAATTGGTAAATGAGGCAGTTGAAGACTGTTTAAGTAAAGCTGAGTCTGTTGAGTGGAATGATATTGATTGTGTAATAAATGGGAATATGCCTGCCTTTGAAGGTGCAAATATGCCAGAATTATGGATGACAGACCATATAGCTGCTAAGAACAAAGCTCTTTTGAGGGTTACAACTGGTGGAACAACTGGCGGTTCTGTATTTATCTCTGGATATTATGCTATAGCTTCAGGATTATACGATATGGTATTAGCAGTTGCCTTCGAACAACAATCATGTGGGAATACGACATTGGGATTAGCTACTGTGGCATTAGGCGAATTATCCATTTTCCCAAGTTTAGGCTATGAAACCGATAGATTAAGGAGAAATATGGGTGCTGGAGCTGCAATTGGCGTTGCGTCATACCAGGCAATGAATTATATGAGAAGAAGTAAAGCCACTGAAGAAGACTTAGCTCGGGTAGTTGTACAAAATAGAAGAAATGCTGCAAAAAATTGGTGGACACACTTAAAGATGCCTACTATTACAATTGAAGATGTGTTAGATACACCATATATTTCGTTTCCATTAAGATTTGGAATGGTATGTCCTGCCTCCGATGGTGCATGTGCTGTATTATTTACTACCGAAGATAAGGCAAAACAAATAGCCGACATTCCTGTTTATGTAAATGGTGTTGCTAGTTATGCCAATGAACCTGCTATAATAGGAGTTGATTGTAGCGGAGCAGGACAAATTGACCCTTGTGAACAATTAGGCGCTGTCAAATCTTCTGAGGTTGCTTATAGTCAAGCGGGAATTTCTTTCCCAAACAAAGAAATTGATTACGCAGAAGTGTATTCTCCTTTTCCAAATCAAGAATTGCAATGGGTGGAGAGAGTTGGGCTATTTGAGCCAAACACTGCTCCTGAAGCTTATGAAAATGGAGTTACTGCATTAAATGGTGAGCTACCAGTGAACTGTTCTGGAGGAGTAAATGCTACAAACGCAATTGGAGCTTCGGCAATGGAAAGACCTGCTGAATCTGCTTTACAAATCATGGGTAAAGCGGGAAATCAAGTTCCTAAGACAGTTCATGCAGCTCTTGGACATGGTTGGGGGGGCGCAATAAATTTAATAACACACGTTGTTATGGCAGATGAGCCACAACGTAAATTTAGGTGAGGTGATAAAAGAAAATGCCACTACCAGCTTATGTTAAAAAAGATTATATAAAAACAAGAACATTGAAAGGAAATTGGTATTTGACGTCTTATAAATACAAGTTTAATTTATCAAGGACGAAAGTATTTTTAAAAGGTTTAAAGGATGGAATAATCCTAGGATTAAAGTGTAGATCATGCAACACAGTTTCCTTTCCTCCAAGACTAATTTGCGGAAGATGTTTAGTAAAACCCGATCAATGGGTTAGATTGCCTGAAACAGCCTCAGTAGCAACTGGTTCTGCAAACTACGACGAAGATGATAAGAATAGAGAACATCCCTTTCCAGTTATAGCTGTTCGGCAAGATGGGTCGGATACTATGTTGGTTCATAATATGGCTGAGGACGTTGATTTCAATTCAGTTTATATAGGAATGCCCCTAAAAGTCGTATGGGCTAAAGAGCGGAAGGGCTTATGGATGGATATAGATTGTTACGAACCAATCGAAGATCCAGGAATCGAACTGAATAAAGAAGAAGGTAGCATCGAATAAATAAAAAAATTATTAGTTCTACTATTTTTTTTTATTTGCTTTTTATTAACTACATAAAAAAATAGGAAAGAAAAAAAATATAAGGAAAAAAAAGATTATTACACTACTTCAAAGTATAGTATATCTTTTACAGTTCCTTCTCTTTTCTCTTTAGGCTTTAGCACTGCCTTTACCTTTACACCGCAAAAATCATTTTCTAAATCGTTAGTTTTAATTATTCCCAGCATTGCCCCATCTGTTTTTTCTATATCAATAAGTGCTATGATCTTTGGTTTTTCCATTTTTTTTCCATGGGCGTTAATGGTTGCTACTGTGAAAAGTCTAACTGTGCCGGCTGCTGGGACTTCTGCCCAATCGTTGTCTGTAATTTCTGTAAAGCAATCCTCGCAATATAATCTTGGTGGGAATAATACTTTAATACATTTTGGACATCTTGTTGCTAAGAATGTATCCATTTGCATTAAATGTCTGAAAAACTTTTCTCCAGCAAGTCCGCTTGGATAGAAATAATCTGCTTGCATATCTCCCCTCCAATGCATTGGGGATGTCGGATCTGTTTGTTTTTCTCCGAATGTCATTAAATTTCACCTCCTCTTAAAGGTTTGAAATATTTTATATCATTTATGGAACCTTCTCTCTCGTTCTCTGGCTTCCAAACTGCCTTGACCTTCATGCCGATCTTAATCTCTTCCTTTGTCATCTCTCCAAAATAGTGCATGAAACCATGTTGAGGAGAAGCTCCATCAATGGAAACTACGCCAACAAGAATAGGTTCCTCAATTCTTCTTGCATCAGGGTCTAGATATGAGATTGAGAAAGTTTCTATAGTTCCAGTATCTTTTAATTCTACCCATTCTTCTGTAGGTCCGTAACAATATTCGCAAAACATTCTTGGAGGTACAATGACTCGCTTACATCGTTTACAATTTATCCCAATAATTTTTCCAGCTTTGAGACCTTGTAAAAATTTGCTCATTGCGGGACCTAGGCTCCAACTATACTGAACCTCAGGCTCCCACCATGTATATGTAATTTTCTTTTCTCTAATATCACTTTCCCTAACATGAGTGCCTGGAGCATAAGGCGGCCAATCTTTTCTCTCTTCTGCCATTTTTTTATTCCCTCCTTAATACTATTACGGTAGCCATTTGCATTATATCACCCCACGCTTGCCCTACGCCGACTCTTGGATCACCTGGGATTTGTCTCTTCCCCGCTTTACCTGCAAGTTGCCAATATAATTCACATACTTTCTGTCCCATTGTCGCCGCAATAGGATTGCCTACTCCTAAAAGCCCTCCTGAAGGACATATTGGTAAATCACCATCTCGCTGGGTAACTCCCTCCCTCGTAAGGATTGGTGCTTCACCTTTATCACAGAGTAAAAGCCCCTCCATGTGATGCAATTCTTTATAATCAAATGGATCATAAGGTTCAGCAAAATCTATATCCTTTGGAGGGTTTATAATTCCTGCTTTTTTATATGCCATTTTCGCAGCCTCCGCTACATATCGAGGGAAGTATAAATCTCGATTAGTCCACATTGTACTGTCAATACTCCATCCAACGCTAGCAACATAGATACGTTCATCTGTGAATTTGTGTACAACGTCTTTATTGCAAAATATTAATGCCGCGGCACCATCGCTCGGTGGACTAATATCTAATCTCTGCACAGGCCACGCCATAATTTCAGAATTCAAGACATCATCAACTGTAATGTTTGGATCTGCTAACTGGGCACATGGATGACCTACTGCATTTCTTTTATTCTTTACTGCGACTCTTGCTATATCTTCTTTTTTAATTCCATGGACTGTCATATACCGGTTCATTTCCATAGCAAACAACCACACTAAATTAGGGTTAAGTGGTCTATCTAAAACTGGATCCCATATGTGTCTAAAAGCTGTTTGTGGATGAGGATAAGTATTGCCCATTTTTTCTTCGCATACAACTAAACACACGTCAGCTACGCCTGATGCAACGTGCCACCATCCTGCAATTGGAGCAAATACACCAGTGCCTCCCCCATTGAATACTCTAACATATGGTTTTCCCGCTGCAGCTGCTCCATCTAATAAATTTTCTCCTTTCATATGGATGCCGTCAAAAGCATCTGGAGCAGAGCCCATAACAACCATATCAATATCATCCTTTTGAATACCAGCATCTTCCATTGCCATTTTTGTAGCCAAATAGGAGAGTTCTTTGCCAGTCTCCATTAAATGCCTACGAAATAAAGTCATGCCGGCTCCAATAACTGCTACATCTTTCATCTTTTTTCTCGCACCTCCTTATCCTCTCTCAAATATCGCTACTGCTCCGCTTCCAGAGGGAAGAAAACGCCAAGATTGAGCAATTCCCCGCTCAACATCTGAGATTTGTCTCTTTGCGGCATGCCCTCTAAGCTGTGTGACTATTTCTAAAGCTTTTTGTAATCCAGTGGCTTCAAGACAGTTTCCCACTCCTAAGGCTCCACCCGACATGTTTGTTGGAAGTGAACCATTAATGTCCAATGCTCCCTCTTCTACTAATTGTCCTGCCTCTCCGGGTTCTGCAAGACCTAAAGCTTCGAGATGTTGAAGTTCTTTATATGAAAATCTATCATCAACTTCCGCAATACAAATCTCTTTTTTAGGATCTTTAATTCCCGCCATTTTGTATGCCATCTTAGCCGCTTCTTTCGCGTATAGAGCATCCATACCTCTAGTTGCAAGCCAAGGTGTTTCTGAACACCATCCAAATCCGGAGAGAAAGATGGGCTCAATTCCTAAATTTTTAGCTGTTTGGTCGTCAGCTAAGACAAAGCAAATGGCTCCATCAACATTAGGACTTATATCTAAACTTTTTAAAGGTTTGAAAAGGCACTCTGAATTCATAACATCTTCAACAGAAATTTTTGCTTCGTAGTCAGCATAAGGATTAAAGAATGCATTTTTCTTGTTCTTAACCACTACAGACGAACATTGTTCTTCAGTAGTACCTGTAGTTTTCAAATAATGCTGCATTTCTAAACCTGCCAAGAAATAAGGATGAACTCTCTCTTTTTCGTCCGAACTTCCTATTAAAGGTTTTGGACTCGAAGGAGGATAGGTTGGACTCTCTTTATAATTGGGTCTCTCAACAGGACCAGTAACTGGTTTTTCAAATCTAGGATCAAAAGCATGAAGTATAATGTTTCCATACGTTAGCAAATCCGAGACTTTACTATGGGCTTCAACCGCAACAATATCAAAATATCCCGTCATAATTTGCATGTAGGCATTCCCTAAGCCATAAAGTCCATCGCCACATACAGTACAACACGGTCTCAATAATGCACCAATTTGATCTGGAACAAATTCATCAAAAATGCTAAACCCTTCCCAGAAATCTTCAGCACAGGTAATGAAACTACCAACATCTTTTCGAACATCAATTCCTGCATCGGCATAAGCTTTATTACATGCTTCATACATGATTTCTTTCCATTGAACATCTGGAGTCATGGAATTAAAATCTGTATGCCCGATTCCAATTACACATACTTTTCTACTCATTTTTTTTCAATTATTTTTTAAATTTTTTTTAATCTGAATTTTATAATTATGATCTATTATTGGATTTTGTTCAATATTAATATTATAAATTTATTTATGCTAAAATTGATTTTTTAAATTAGAATTAAATAGTCAAAATTTAAAATCTAAAAATGAGGTATTATGGATACTAGATTAAGAGATTTTGAACCAATAAGAATCCAAAAATATGTACCTGAATTAGACCTCTTAGCTAATCCTTTACTTACTCCGCAAGAAAAGGAATTCCTATCAGATTTTTATGATTTTTTAGAACGAGATCTTGATACAGATCTGAAAGCTTTAGAAGAACTCGATTATTTCGTCGAGGAACCTACTCAGGATAAAAAAAGAGTAATTGTTATTAATATCCTAAAAAAATTAGCTGATAACGGATATTATAGCACAATTCTTAACGACGATGATTTTGAAGTTGGGAAGATAACAAGAAATGCACTTATCGCTTATGCATTATGTGGTGGGAGATGGAGTGAATCGAGCGAGCAATATATTGCAGGAAATTATAGCGTTGAAATGGGACGTCTTTCTGGAGGAACTTTATACTGTAATCCCGTCAATTATAAAGCGACCGAACAGCAAAAGGAAAAATTCTTAGTTCCCGTTGCCAAAGATGGTGCACCTGCAGCATCCGCTATGACTGAATTTAACGCTGGAAGCGATATAGCAAGAATGGAATTAAATATTCAAATAAAGGATGATAAAGCAATTCTTAAAGGTAAGAAAGTATTCATTACTAATGGTATGATCGCTGATTATATAATTGTTTATGGAAGAATAAACAATGGACCATTAGGAGCTATTATAATTGATACTGAAAATCAACAGCTAAAGAATTTTAGATCAGCAAGAATAAGAACATATGGTATGACTGATGCTTTCGTAAGTAGATTGATCTTTGACAGAGTAGAGCAGCCATTAGAAAATCTACTTCATGGAAATGGATTAGATATAGCCTTTCATCAGCTTACAGAAGAAAGATTAGTCATTAGCGCTGAAGCATTAGGAGATGCTATGAAAAAGCTTCTTTATTCTCATACATACGCACTTCATCGTAGACAATTTGAGAGACGGTTGCATCAATACCAAGTTATAAGATTCCCAATATCTAAGAACATAAGGGAGATGAATCTTTTAATTTCTACATTGATAAATTATGCAAGAGAATTAGATCGACGACCAGAACTAGCAAGTTCTAAATTAATGGCAGCTCAAGCAATGGGGCTTAAAATCTCTAGTACTGAGCTTGGTTTTGAAAGCGCAATACATTGTTTCAGGACCATGGGTGGTCGTGGCTTTATAAGGCAATACTCCAATCCAATTGGATTATTAGATCCATATTGTATGATCCACGGCGGTGGATCAAATTATGTACTTGAAGATAGTGAATCAAGAAGATACTTTAAGTATAAACCTACAAGGAGAGAAATTGAGGATGTTATTCCACGAATAGATTTATAAATTTTTTTCTTACTATTCCTTTTCAAAATTGTTTAAGAAAAAATTAGGCTTCTTTAATAATGAGCTCTATTATAAATTTTGGTAACGCAAAACCAACATAGAAGTTTATAGTAGCAATTTCAAAGGTTTCAGAATTATTAAAAATTATCACCCAATAAATTATTAAATAAAACTTCTTAATTAATATAGACAATGGATTCCTATTATAATCTCGAAAGTTACGATATCACCCGACAAATAAAACAATATAGAGGGAAAAAATTAGAAGATTTATTTCAAGATCAACGAATAATAAGAAATGAGATGGGAGAATTTATTGAACTTAAGTGGGTTGAAGAAGATTTTCCTATTGTTGATTTAGGAAAAACCAAGAGAAATTTAATAAATAATCTCAAAACTGTATATTATGTCGGTGAAAACATAGAAAAATATTTGGTTAGAAGAGGTGTTAGAAATCTTATCGATTTAAAGGCACACCTAAGATACAGACATTCCGCAAATAAAATTTTAAATTTAATTCATGATAGAGCCTATAAAAAACTCTATAAAAATAGATATGTTAGCGATTTAGATGTTGCATTCTGCTTCGAGTTAGAAGAAATACTATTTCTTGACATAGAAACTTTAGGAATTTATGATTCCCCTATGATTATTGTGGGAATAGGATATTACAAAGCTAATAGATTTCATGTAGATATCTTATTTGCCCGAGAATTAGAAGAAGAAATAGCAATTTGCGAGCATCTTCGAAGAGAAATTTTACCACACTTTAAATGTTTCGTTTCGTATAATGGAAAAACATTTGACATTCCCTATATTGCAAATCGATTTCTATACTATTTTGATGAAAATCCAATGATTTCTGAAAATGAAATACCTTATGAGAATGTTAATACAAGATATCACCACATTGATTTATACCACAGCTGTCGTCGCAAATTTAAGGGAAGTTTTTTTGATTATACGCTCATTAATATGGAAAGAGAGTTATTAAATTTGGAGAGGAAAAATCAATTACCAAGTAATATGGTAGGAACTTGTTATAGAAGATTTCTGAAGAATCCTGAAAAATATATTGGATTAGTTAAAGAATGTGTTGATCATAATTATTGCGATATTTACGCATTACCTTTAATTTTACAAAAAATATTACAAGATTGATCTAAAATAATTATGTTTTGTAAAATAAAATGATTTAATAACTCTAATGCGTGTCTATAAATCCCAAGACAATGCTTTTGAATAAAATTTTAAAATCTTAATTATATTATATTCATTTAAAAATGTGGTTAAAATGAGTGAATTAGAACGTAAATTATTTGATCAATCTTGGAACTATAAAAATAGAGAAAATATCATAAAACGATTACAAGAAACTTGTTATGATGTTATTGTAATAGGAGCAGGAATAACTGGTGCAGGAGTGGCACGGGAAGCTGCTTTAAGAAATCTAAAAGTTGCCCTTGTAGATATGCAGGATTTTGCGGCAGGCACATCTTCGAGGTCCTCTAAATTAGCTCATGGAGGGATAAGGTATCTTAGTCATGGAGATATGGATTTAGTTCATGAATCTACGACTGAACGTAACTGGCTAATGTGGGCATTATGTCATCTAGTTCGCCCTATTCCATTTCTCTTTGTTCATTTGAAGGATGGAAAATATAATAAGCGCACTATAATGAGCGCCGTCAAAATATACGATTTCTTAGGAAATAAGGACACAGAATTTAAAATTTTTAAAGAGCATAAATGGTATAAACCTGAAGAAGTGTTTGAATTAGAACCTGAATATTTAAGGGAAGGCAATTTAGGTGGAGCCGTATATTATGACACTAATGTTGATGATGCTAGATTAACCATAGAAACGTTAAAAGAAGCGGTAATTCGAGGTGCTGATATAATTAATTATTGTAAAGTTAATGGATATGTTAAAGATAACGGAAAAATTATAGGTGTAAAATGTAGAGACTTAGAAAACGATAATGATTTTGAAATAAAGGGGACATTAGTTGTAAATGCTACAGGCATATGGAGTGATAATTTATTAGAAAGTTATCCAGAAGAGATTCCCGAGCCACTTATTCGTCCCACTAAAGGTGTTCATTTGCAATATAGAAGAGAACATGTTAAGAATAAAATGGCGACTATTATTCGCTCCATTTCAGATGATCGGGCTTTTTTTGTATTACCACGTAATAATAATTTTACAATCATAGGAACTACTGATACTGATTACAATGGAGATTTAGCCAATCCTTTTTGCGATAAAGAAGATGCTGATTATTTAATTAGTTCCACAAAATTTTATTTTCCAAATGCCGAGCTAGATTATGATAATATACTTTCGACTTATGCTGGAATTAGACCCTTAGTTATGCAAAAAGGTAAATCTGAAAGTGAGATTTCTCGAAAGCACATCATTTTTTTCTCTGATGATGGTTTATTAACAATTACAGGAGGAAAATTAACTGCATGGCGAAGTATGGCCGAAGATTTATTTAAAGAAATTGAAGAAAAACATATATTTAAAGATATTAATAGAGAAAAGAATTTTTCAAAACAAAAATTTATAATCAGTCTTGAAAAGGAAGATTGGATAAATGAGATAAAAAATTCCGGACTTAATTTAGACAAAGATATTACAGACCATGTATATCAACAATACGGTAAGGGAGCATTTAAGATTCTTGAGCTTATCAAAGATGATGAGTCTTTAAAAGAAAGAATTATCGAAGAAAATGATTTTATTAAGGCAGAAATCATTTATTGTCTCAGATGTGAATTAACTCCCCATTTAATTGATGTTTTTTGCCGACGAACAGAAATGTCATTATGGATAAGTCATAAGAAAGCACTTGAAGCTGCTAAAAAAGTAGCTGAACTTATGGCAGAAGAATATTCTTGGAATGAAGAGAAGAAAAATGAAGAAATTGATATTTATCTAGATTATATCAAAAAAACCGTATCATTTATTAAATAATTCGTATATTTGTTTTTTTAATAAATATTGGATTACCATAAAATTATATTATAGTTAATACACAATATTCGTATAATTATAATATAAATTAAAAATCTATATTTTGGTGCGTATTTAAATGGTAGAATGGGTAGATGGAATTTTTAAACCATTAGCGCAAGTTGCATGGCTTATGATGGTGATACTTGGAGTTATGTGGTTAATTTATGCATCATACGAAGCGAACAGAAGAGAAACATGGCGAAAATTGACGAAAATCGATGATTGGGACTTCAATATAACTCCCTTTTTAAAATTATTAACATTTATAGGATTTATTGTTGGTATATTAAGTATTTTCTGTGGTGCTTCTGGATTAATACTAGATATACCCCCTAGTACAAAATATTCCACTGAAACGGCTGATTCGGTTAATTATTTTACTGCAATTTTCTTAATTATTTTTGGATTGTTAACATTCTTTAAACCATTGAATGATCTTCCTATAGCAAGTATAATTGGACTTGCTGCTGCGTCATTAGTAACCGCCATAATTATATGGGTAATTGTGGCGCTTGGTGTTACAATTTCAACTGCAATAGCAGTCGTTTTAATAGTTATATTTTTAATCATATTTGCAATTACTGCTATAACAGTAAAATTTTACACAGCAGCTTTTATGGCTGTTTCTAAAATCATTTCTTGGCCTCCATTAGCGTTTGTTGCCGCAATCTTTTGTTTCATTCAAGGAATTATATTAGTAGCTTTAGGAACCTCAATTGTTTAATTATTAAAATCTTATTTTTTTTATTTTTATATATTTATAAAAAGCTAAATCGATGCGAAGGCTTTTTATTGACTTTTCCAATTATATCATTTTTTAAGTCATAACCGCAATTAGGGCATTTGTTATCGTCAGTTATGTCAATTTTAGTAAAAGCGTATCCTGATCTTCCAAATAATAAATAATTACATTTTGGACAATAGGTATTGCTTCCCTCGTCGTGTCTTATATTTCCGACATATGGAAAATATAAACCAGCTTCTTTCGCAATTTTATATGCCATATCTAAGGTCTCGTACGGTGTTCTTTTCTTAGAAGGCATTTTAAAATCAGGATGATATGCGGAAAAGTGGGTGGGGGTATTTTTTCCTAAATTTTCCGCAATCCAATTACATAATTTCTCAAGTTCCTCTTTTCCATCGTTCATATCTGGAAGTATTAAGTTAGTAATCTCCACATGAATCCCATTATCCTTAAAACGCTTAGCTGTATCTAAAACTGGTTGTACAGACTTAACTCCACAGATTTTTTTATAAAATTCATCAGTTATACCTTTAATATCAATATTTGCTGCATCAATCCCTATTTCAATTAATTCTTTCGAAGCCTCTGGAGTAGAAAAACCATTCGTAACTAAAATTGTTTTTATATCTTCTTTCTTAAGAAGGATTGTTGTGTCTAAAATCCACTCGTGCCAAATTAGCGGTTCGTTATATGTGTAAGCTAAAGTTTTCGCTCCACTTTTAATAACTTTTTTAACAAGTTTGTCTGGAGTCAATTCAACAAGCGACATTTTGCGATTATTAAAACCTTCAAAATCATAATATCCATCTTTTCCATCATCAGTAGGACATGCTTGACTTATTGACCAATTCTGGCAATTAAGACATCGAAAAGAACATCCTATCGAAGCAATTGAATATGCTGTTGCTCCAGGCCAAAAATTATAAAGAGGTTTTTTTTCAATGGGATCCAAGCTTCCCATTGATATAAGAGATCCATAGATTAGTGTGAATAATTCACCATCAAAATTTTTACGCGTTCGACAAGTACCAACTTTTCCGGGCGTTATAATACATTCATTGGCGCAGACGTGACATTTAACTTTATTATCATTAAGCTTGTCCCATAATCTTGCTTTAAATTTCAAGATATAATCCCTTTTTTTAATAATTTAAAAATAATTGCTTTGCTAAATATATTAATAGATTCGCATTTTTTTAATTTTTATAGATATATATTATAAATTATTAAAATAAAATGATTTTATATGAGTGAATCTCCTTGGACTAAGAAAGTTATTATAGCAAATTTAATATTTATTTTTATTTTGGTGATTATGGCTATAATTATGATAATAATAAAGTCTTGGATAATGCTGATATTCTATTGGGTGTTTTGGCTTCTTTATATAACAGTAGGAAGATATGTTAGCTGTCGCCATTGTGACTTCCTTGGAAAGCCTTGTCCTTCATGGGGTATGGGAATCATTGGTGCTAAGTTATTTAAGCGTTCAGAAAAGAAAAATTTTCTTGAGGGTGGAGGACTTTGGAAAATGATATTGTTCGACATATCCTTCCTTGCTCTTGCGAATTTAATGCCAATATATCTCTATCTCTATTTATTATTTGTTGAGGATTTAACTGTCGTTGATTGGATTCTATTGATTTTATATTCCATGATAGTTGTTATAACGTTAGGAATACACCAAAAAACTGGTTGTAATAAATGTCCAACATATGCATGCCCATTAAGCGGATTACGTAAAATAAAATAAAATTAATAAAAATAAGGTGAATTTTTTTCTATTTAATAAAGACATTGAATTAACTAGGGAAGAAATTGAAAAATTAATCCAAGAAAAGTCTGTGATACTAAAGGAATTATTTGAAAAAATTGGTAAGACTTCAAATTATATAAAAGAACTTAGTGAGATTGCGTTTCTCCAGTTAGGAATTGAACAATATGATGAATCTGAGAAAAATTTTTTAATCTGCTTAAAACATTTTAAAAAGCAACGGGATAGGCTAGGACAAGCAGCTGTATTAGGAGTTTTAGGTACCCTGTATTTTAAAAAAAGCGAATATGAAAAAGCAATTGAAAACTATAAAAATGCATATAATATATACAATGAATTAAAACAAGTAAAGGAAGAAATTACGTGTTTAAAAGGACTTGGAAACAGTTATATTAAATTAAACAAATTAGATGACGCTTGCGAACTGTTTTTGGAATGTAGTGAGATTTGTTCCGATGATAATGATATCTATAATTTATTGGATTGCTTAGGAAATTTAATTTATATTCATGAAACGCAAGAAAAATGGGATATTGTTTATGACTTGTATAAAAAATCTTTAGAAGCCTTTGTTAAACTCAAGGATAATAAAGGAATTATTACATCGTATTTTAATTTAGGAATTATAGAAAAACGAAATAACAGATATTATAAAGCACTATTATCTTTTAAAAAAGGAACAAATCAAGCAATCGATTCTAATTTTGTAGAATTGATTATGCGAGGATTAGGTTATATAGGAGAAACATTATTCTACTTAGGGAAATTTAAGGAAGCAAAAAAGGAGTTTATTAAAGCATTACATTTAGCTGAAAAATTAAAAGCTACTAATGCCATATTTCAACTCAAAACTTTAATTAAATCTTTAGGACTTAGTGATAAAGATATTGAAAATGAATTAAAAGACTATAAAAAAACCAGAAATAAAAATCATAAAAATCGATTGTAAATTTTAATATGAATTGCCCTTACTGTGGGAATTATATCAAGCCTGACTGGGATTATTGTAAACAATGTAATAAGCCCTTAATCGTTAATTTAGAAAGAAAAAAAATGAGTCAGACAATTGATAATGATTTGGCAATATTAAAACATTATCATATGGAGGAAGAATTATATGATTTCAATATTATTAATGACGAAAAAATTGAGAAAAAAATCGATGAAATTAATAGAAATTTAGAGCAAAAACAAAGCTTAGGAGAATCTTCTGGGAGCTTGCTATTAGAAAAAGCTAGTTTATATTACATAAAAAGAGATTTATCAACATCTTTAAAAGTTTTAGAATTAGCATTGAATTATTTTATGGAAGAGAATGATTTTTTGAATTTAGCGATTTCACATAATGAAATTGGCTTGATACACGAAGAAAATGGATTTTTTGATGATGCTATTTATCATTTTGAACAATCCATAGGAGTTCTCAAAAAAATTAATGAAAAACGTAAACTAATCTTAGTTTACAATAATTTAGCAAATATTTATTATTTAATTAACGATTTAGATCATAGCTATGAATTTTATAACAAGGCGCTAAAATTGGCTGAACAAAACAATTTTGTTTCAGAAGAAATTAAAACGTCAAGTAATCTTATAGATGTCTTATTTTTATTAAAGAATCATGATAAAGTTAAAAGAATCTTAAATAGAAATTTAGAATATTTTAGACAATCCGGTGATATATATGGAACAATAATTTCGCTTATTAAACTTGGAAAGCTAAATTACAACTTAGGTTCTAGCAATTACCAATATTCACACCAAAATTTAAAAGACGCATTAGATTTGATTAAAAGCGTAAAAAGTCAAACATCTATATTTGTTAATACACAACTAAAATGGGAGTGTTATCTCTATTTAGGTAAGTTAAATCTATTTTGGAAGAAATATAGAGAGGCTGAAGTTTATTTATTAAAAAGTCTTGAAGCAGTTCGCATTTTTGAATTAGGAGAAAGCCTAAATGAAGCAAATATATTAAAAAATTTAGCAAAATTCTATACTATTAAAGGAGAATATCAAAATGCAATTGATTATTACAATTTATCAAATGAGATTTATTATAAATTTGGAAACGATATTAAGGTTGCTCAAATCAGGAGTAAAATAGCTCAAATTTTCCTAGATAATATTGGAAATGAATCAGAATCTATTAAAAATTATGAGGATGCTTTAGAAATCTTTGAAGATCAAAATTACACAAAAAATTCAGCGCAGATTCTTCATAAATTAGGCGATATCTATATTAATAAAGGAATTATTGAATTAGCATTGTCCAATTGGCAAAAAGCACTACATTATTATCAAGATTTACAAGATGAGTACAATTCAAATTTGATTGCTGAGAAAATCAAATCTTTAAGAACATCAAACTCAGACTAATCCTATTAACAAATAATTATTTGTGGCGAGAGCTTGTCTTGGATATGAGCCATTTTAGAGTGCCAACTCCTTTAGCATATCTAAACCACAGATACATTAACAGTCCTAAAAATCCAATATAAAAGAAATAGGCGATAAAAAAAACAACAATTGTTAATTGCTGAATAAAGAATAACAACCCAACACAATGAATGAAAAAAAGACTTAATGAAACCTTTCCATAAAAATCGAACATTTTAATTATAGCATTTTGTACATACAAAATATCGAGAAGATAAAATGTGCATCCAAGAATTATTAATGCCACTCCTAATCCATAAAGCAAGTTTGGTGCAGTTCCTCTTATTAAATATCCTGGGACTTTTGATAACGGAAAAAATGATTGAGTTTCTAAAATTGGGATGAGTTTAATCATTGGATAATCCTCGGGATCGAGAATTTCTGGTGTTACTAATCCATAACCATAAGATATTCCAATAAATAAGAAAATAAAACCAAATATTATTAAAGTATGAAAAGTCTCTAAATTACATACTTTCGCATCTAATTGTAAGCATTCTAAAAGTCGTTCTCCAAAAATTGTTGAAAAAAAGCATAATGCAATATAGGGTAGAATTGTAGTCTGTGGATTAGGAGATATAATTATAAAGTGTAAAATACTAACGATTTGATTAGTATTTTTACCTAAAATTAATAACTCTCTTATTGGGGTACTAGCAAAAAAAAATAAGAAACCAATGATCCACCTAGCACCTCTGGATAATTTAACAGCGTAATAACTAATTATTTGAGCAAATCCAATGAAGATAAGTATATTCCAACCCCATAAGTTAAGTGGTAGTGGCATATTTAATGTAATTGATGTTGATATTATATTATACCCAATACCTAAAATAATTAAAATTAATCCTCTCGTTAGTATATCATTGCGGATTTCTTTACTAGGGCTTATACCCATCTTCTTTTTCCATAAAAATATCACAGATAAAGAAAATAAAAATATAAACAAAGAAGTACCAATGACGTCTAAGTACAAATAAATTATAGCATAAACAAATCTTGACTCTTTATTAATCCATATTTCTGCTGTATTTATCAAAATTATAATATAAATAGCGACACCTTTGAGAAAATCTATAGAATGAATTCTTTTCGTATATACATTGTTTAATTCTCCTTTTTCAAGTTTAGTATAATTTTTATTGAGATTTTCTTTTGAATTCATTTAAGGGACTTTTTATATTTATTATTTAATTAATAGAATTTTAAAATAAGATAATCTTCTAATATGAAAATAAATTATTTATAAGGATTGTTCTTCATCAATGAAATCATTGTTTCTATAACATTTTTTCCCATACTCCTCGAACCCTAATGACTTAATAAAATTGTAAGACGCCTTATTCTCAATATATACTTCACATCTGAGTTCTTTTATCCCTTTTTCTTTAAAATATTTCCAACTCGCTAAACCAAGAACTGTACCTAAACCTTTGCGCTGAAATCGTGGTAAAATTCCTAGTCCTGCGATTACTCCATATTCATTATTAGGTCCTTCGTAATCAAGAATGATAAAACCGCCATCAATACCATAGACTTTTGCAATAAGAATTACGGTGTCAGGATATTTGCTTATTTCCGCCAGAGAATTAACTGTTATGCGAGAGAAAGGTGTATTTGAAGTCAACCACGCCTTATTATATAAATTCATTATGTTCTCTAAATCTTCTTCCGTTGCTTCTCTTATCTTTGCGCGAAGAATATTGTGTTCTACTTTTTTGTTCACCTCTGCTTCGTATTCTGGTGTTATTTTTTCAACTGGTAATCTCATTTGGATATAAATTAAACCAATGTCTTCAATTTCCTCTTGGATTTTCTCAATTGATTCACTTCTTTTTGAACTTGATTCAAAAGAAAGAAAAAATGTTCTTATTCTTTTTTGCTTAAAACTCTCTTTAGTTTCTTGCATAGTTAATATCGCAAGGATTTTAAAAAATTTAATTTTTTCTAATAAATCTACATTATAAATAAAAAAAACTCTATCCTATTCCTCGTCTATTGAAAAGTCTGACTTTGTATAAACAACTTTACCAAATTCTTTAAAGCCGAGTGCTTTAATAAAGGAATACGAAATTTCATTATCTTTGTAGACTTCACACCTAAGCTCTTTAATCTTCTTATCCTTTAACTCCTTCAAATGATTCCATGCAGCCATACCTAATATTGTTCCCAAACCTTTATGTTGAAAGCGAGGGATTATTCCTAGTCCCGCAATTATACCATATTCATTATTATCACCCTCAAAATCCAAAATTATAAAACCAGCATCTTTACCATATACTTTAGCAATTAAAAAAATAGTGTCTTTATCCTCAAAAATTACTTTTAAAGAATTTTTAGTTATTGGTCTAAAAGGAGTATTTGAAGTTAACCAACTTTTATTGTAAAGGTTCATAATACTTTCAAGGTCTGCTTCCGTAGCCACTCGAATTCTTGCTTGGATAATGTTCTGCTCAATTTTCAGTTTCAACGAGTCTTCAAATTCTTTAGTGATTAATTCTACAGGTAATCGCATTTGTGTGTAAACCATGCCCTTTTCATAGATCTCTTTCTCGATCTCATCTTTCTTTTTCGTCTCAAAAGTTGAAAAAAATTCTCTAATTCTTTTTTTTTTAAGGTCTAACTTAGATTTTGGCATCGTTATTATGATAAATAAAGAACTTATGGTAATAATTTAAGAATATTAGCCTCAATTTCGCCATTAAATAATTTTTTACTCTTTAAAATTGAAATACCTTGTTGGATTTGCTTTTTATAATTTAAATCTTTTATGAAATTTTTTCTATCACAAGAAAATTCGAAATTTGATCGAATTTTGACGTCATCTTCAATTCTTTTTAATAATATTTTTTTTAATTCTGTAAAGGAATCAGAGAGATCTTCGTAGAGCGAAGTAGGATCTATGTTAATGTAGCCTGGAAAAACCACATCCATTTGTTCTTCCATTTGCTCTTCGTTCTCCTTAAACATTGCGTAAAATGGCATGTAAATCCATTGAACGGGCTTAGAGAACAACTCATCATGTGTGTCTTGAATAGACCATCCAGTTAGGTCTTCTGCTTCTTGTAAGCAATTCTTAATTTTATTCTGACAGAGTTCTTTAATTTCGGAAAATAGACTTTCAATTTTTGTTTTTAAAGAGATTAGTTCAGACAAGTTATCTTCTTTTTGTTGTTTAAATTCAGATAGTTGCTTATTTCGATCTTCCAATTTTTTATTTAACTCTGTTGTAACATCATGCAGCTTCATAGCTGTGTCGTTATCAACTTTTATGGCTTGTTTTTTTAATTCAATATATTTTTGATAAAGCGACTCAATTGAATCCTCAAATTTTTTACTTTCTTCTTTTAAATAATTAAAATGTTCTTCGTAAGGATTTAAAAGATCTTCAAATACTTTAGATTTAAAAGATTCTTCAGAGCTAAAAAATCGATTTTTCTTAATAATTTCTTGCAATTGTTTTTCCGCAGTCTTAAATAATACTGAAATATTTTCAATTATCTTCTTTTTTTCGCTTACATTCCATTGTTCAACTTTATCAAAATCGATTTCTTTCTGTGTTTTCAATTGTCCTTCGTCAAAACCTTCCTTAATTTTACTTATTTGAGAAGAAAATAGCAATTCTACATCTTTAATTTTTACATTTAAATTGGTCATCCACTTTTCTATTTCGGCATTAATTAGTTTGACTTGAGTCTCCCATCTTCGCGCATTTCCTTTCATAGTATCTATATAAGATCTATATTTTTCAGAAACATCTAGAGCATTTTCAGTATTTAAAGTTGTATCTAAAGGAACATAATCTGTTATTGGTAAATATTCTAAGTGAGGAATTAATTTTAAAAGCGACTGAAGATGATCTGGGTTGATTAATCCCTCTACTTCGAGAGTCTGATATTCAGATTCCTCTCCACTTCCAATCTCCTCTGCCTTAGCATCCTTATATGTTAAAACATCAATAATTCTACTTAATAATTCAATCTCGCTCCTCTCGTCAATATTTCTTAAGATATGACCTATAAGAGGTTGACGTGGAGGATTGCTAAATTTTCCTTTCTTTGAAAATATTTTGATTCCATCAAGAAATATATGAGTAGAAATAACACCTTGAATACTCAAAAGTGGCCATAATAATCTCGAAAATGACAAAATTTTCTCGTTTTTATAATCAAAGTTTTTAGTTAACAAATAAAATACAAGAGCCAATTCAGCATTTTCATCTACAATTGGAGCATCAGGGGTTTTTCGCATCAGAAATGGAAGCAGGAATTGATTTCCATGAATCGAAATTTTTAAACAACCTCGCTTACTTATAAATAATTATTCCATTTTCATCAAAAAAAAATTGGTGGAATATTTTCGTTTTTTACCTCAATTGCTCGTAATTATTCGCAATTACGATTATTAAAAGAGCACATAGAATTATTAAGGGAGGGACAGTTGCTTCAAAATGAGGCCATTCTAATATTTCAAATGCACCTTGTAGTATTCTACCAATATAATAAAGCAATATACCAATAGCATTTAATAAATAGGATTTCCGTAGAACTCCATAAGTTTTTATAGCTAAATAAAGGAATAAGAATGGAATTATAAATATGAATATAACCACTAATACTAGTAATATAAATCTCCCAATAGGATATCCCCAAATTTTCTGGATACGGATATCTAAATTATATTCCTCAGCAATATCAGGATCCATTAATAAACTGTCAGGCATTATGAATGCTAGAACTCCCACAAAAACCGGAATAGCAATAAATAATAGTCTTATTGCGATTTTTAGATTTGGACTAAGAAAACTTTTTTTCCCAGAGCTCTCTGTTTCCTCAACTGCTTCAGGCGGAAATAAAAGTATTCCTAATACTCCCATAAAACAGGCTATTGCAAGCCATGAAAAAAGAGTTGCTAAACGATAAGTTAGCATTAAATACTGTATTAATTCTACTTTTGATACACTCATTTCTGGAATAAAGAAATAATAAGCAATAAAAAACACTCTTGCGGTAGCTAAACATAGAAATAAAATCGAGAAGAATAACCAATATAATTTTTTAGAAGTTCTAAATCTCATTGTTAAGAAAAACGCAAAAAGAAGAAAATAATAGCCAACTATAACGAAATATAAGCCCATTTCAATGGCATCATAAAAATCATAGTATCTAAAATTTTCAAGAATCATGATTAATCAATTTTTTAATTTAATTTTCTTTTAATATTATTTTTATCTTTTTATTATATTAAAATTTATATTTTTTCTAATTCTAAAATTACAAAAATTATGATTAATTCTTTAAAACAATCACAATAAAAATGCACAAAAAATGAAAATAGTAGATAATATAGAGACATTCAATTCATTAATTCGTCGACGCGGATTCATTTGGGGACCTTCACCAGAAATTTATGGTGGTTTTGCAGGTTTTTGGAGTTACGGTCCTGCGGGGATGGCTCTTAAGAATAATATTCTTTCTCTTTTTAGAAAGGAATTAAGAGCTTTTGGATTTGGAGAAATAGAGTGTCCTACGATTATGCCTGAAATTGTATGGAAAGCCTCGGGTCATTTAGATAGATTTATAGATCCGGTGCTAAGATGTGAGAAATGCAGTAAATTAGTAAGAGCGGATAAATTTATTTATGAAAATTTACCAGATCTTACAATAGACGGCTTATCATTTGAACAAATGGAAGAATTAATAAAAAAAAATGATCTCTCATGTCCTAAATGTGATACACCCTTTAAAAAAATCGAAAAATATAATTTAATGTTAAAAACCCAAGTAGGACATAATAAAATTGCTTATTTACGTCCTGAAACCGCTACAACAACTTATCTTTTATTTAATAGACTAAATCAAGATGCAAGAAAGCAATATCCAATTAAAATTTTTCAATATGGAAAAGCTTATAGAAATGAGATCTCTCCAAGGCAACAGATCCTCCGAATGAGGGCATTTGATCAACTTGAAATACAATTATTCATAGGCAAAGAGCAAGAGATGAATTTCGATGAATACGGAGAGGTTAAAATAAATAAATTACCTTTATTGGATTGGAAACTTCAAATTGAAAATGTATATAAACCAAATCTAATCTCTCTCGAAGAAGCGATAAATACTAAAATTATTAAAAAACCTGCTTATGCTTATTGTCTCTATTTAGGATATTATTTAACAAAAATTTTAGGGTACCCTAATGAAATTATTAGGATTAGACAGCATTCTCCATATGAAAGGTCCCATTATGCTGATGATGCGTGGGATTTAGAAATTAAAACTCAGCAGTTTGACTGGGTTGAGATATGTGGAATACATGACAGAACAGATTATGATCTAAGGCAACATGGAGAATTTTCTAAACAAAACTTTGAAATAAGTATGAGTCCTGACCCAAAACTCAAAGAAATACCACAAATTCTTGAGGTTGCTTTTGGACCTGATAGAATTATATATACATTACTTGAGGCCGCTTTCAATGTGGAAGATGGCAGAATCAATTTGAAATTACCTCCAATCTTAGCTCCAAATACAGTTGCCGTATTTCCTCTTGTAAGGAATAAAGAGAACATAAGAAATTTAGCGATGAAAATCCATAAAGATTTACTAGAAAACCGTATTAGTTCATTTTACGATGAGTCAGGATCAATTGGTAAAAGGTACCGAAGGCAAGATGAGTTAGGTACTCCATTTTGTATTACTATAGACTATGATTCGATGGAAGACAACACTGTAACCCTTAGAGATAGAGACACTATGGAACAAATTCGAATAAACATTCCAGATATCAGTGAAACGATTAAAAAAAAATCTTTTAATGGAAATAATTTTTTAAAAATATAACTTTGGTTAGAAATTAATTTATTAGATAAAAAAAGAAGTTTTAATGAGTTGTATTATTTTTAAAACTGGAATAAGAGCCAGAAGAAAAGAAAAAAAGAAAGTTTTTAAAAAAATAATATGTCTATTCGTTATATTAGTCTTCTTACTGAATTTTTTATCAACTAAAAATAATAATTATCAAAGTAATTATTTTAATAATGAAGGAAATTCCTTAAAAGAAGAAAAATTAGAAAAGAATTTAGATTGTCTCAAATTATCTCAGGGTGCCATCAGTCTTCTTCAAGATCCTTATACTATAAATTTTAGTAAAATGTGGTCATTTTTTCAAAGCAATTTTAAATCTCCTCTAACATATGATATATCTCTCTATGTAAGTGAATCAGATAATACAGGAATAGTTATTGATAACACCACTTATTCATTGGATAATTTACTCTTGTACAAATCATTAGTTAAGGAAGATTATGACGAAAGTGATACTTTTCAGGCATATTTATATTTAAAATCAACGCCATTGTGGTATTATTACAACATTAGTCAATATGGATTTATAAAATCGATTAACGGAACTACAGGAGAAATAATAGATGTTGAGAGACATTTAATCGACAATTTAATGCCAATTTTCCTTTTGCTCGAAAACATTGGAAATGAAATAGGCAGTATTAGTATTGATGGTGAAACTCCTAGAGATTCTATCATTCAAATGTTCAGACTTATCAATTCATCTGAATTTTGGGATAGCACATATAAAGGTTTTTATGAGACAAATTCATCTATAACTGGAGATAAAGATATAAAAAGCAATTTATATGCTGTATTAGCTAATTTTATGATCTATAGATATCAAAGTGCATTAGGCAATCAGGAAGTAAGTGGTGACGCATATAATCTGGCAAAAATTACGATGGAAAAACTTGTTAATAAAGCATGGGATAATACTAGTAAAGGTTTTTACTATAAATCAAATTATAGTTGGAGTCCCTTTTCTTTCCCAGATCCTAGAAATTATAAGTATTTATCTGTAAACGCGTTAGGAATATTAGCGCTATTAGAATACTGGATCATGAATGGAATGGATCCAAATTCTTTATATTACAAAAACGCCACAGCACTTTTCAATAGAATAAATCGTGATAGTACTGTTGGTGGTGGTAATGGTGGTCTATGGAATACTACTTATAAAGCTTATGAAACTTATAACGCAGAGAATTGGAATCCTTTGTCTGGAAGGCCGAATAGTAATAAAATCGACCTTGAAGCAAATGCATTAATGATGCTAGCTTGTTTAAGGCTATTCGAAGTTTCTGGAAATTTTACTTATTATAATAAAACTATAACACTATTCGAATCCTTAAGAAAATATTTTTATAATGCTACTATAGACGCTCATAAAACATCTCATGGAGCAGTAGATAATACAAATATAAACTTACACTCTAATCTGAGATTATGTGAAGCTTATTTAAAAGCTTTTGAAAGTTATAACAGTACGATTTTAGAAACATCGCTCATTACGGCAGGAGGGGGCATTATGAATCAAGATATATTAAATCTAACATCCGTATATGCTTTTGAAAAAGACATAACCGTTTTCAACCCCAGTGATACCAAAACCATAAGATACGATAACATTACGGGAGCGTCTATAACCTACATTTTCAGATACCCTAATAATACGATTTTCAATATCACGAAACGTACATTTAGCACTAACTCTACAACTTTACAATTTCCAATAACTGATAACTTACCTTTTGATAATGGTTATATAATAGATATCTATGCAAATTGGACTTATTTTGGTTTTGCATTTATAACTAAAACGTTCAACGTCATTTCTGGTTTAACTTATATCTCAATATCAGGATTAAGAGAATGGTTATACCAAGGTGAAAAAACTAATGTTTCAATTCTAATCGATAGCAATTATAATTACAATCTTACTTTAAATGTTACAATGTTTGGAGACGGGATATTTACTGTAACAAGTGAAAATATAACATTTATAAATAACAATCAAACATCCATAGCGTTTAATATTACTGTTAAAAATGACGCGACTCCTGGGAAGATGAACATAACTTTTACTTTTATAAATGGTACAGTACTCTATTTAAAGAAAGAAATTGACATAGAAATTAGAAACGCACTAACGTATTCAAATTTGATTTATAGTAAAAAAGTAGTGCCTGGAAATAGCGTTAAGATTTTTTTAGATTTAATTAATGCCCTACCGAATGAGACACAATCTTTGAATTTAATTTTTTCAGGTACATATATTCATGACATTAATATATCAATTGTATTGGACGAAAATGAAAGAAGAACCGTATTATACCTTGTCTATACTACCTCTGTTATTTTAATTAGTTCAATTGAAATAGAAATGAGTATTTCAAAAGGAAAAACGACATTTTACACTGAAATATTAACAGTAGAAATCGTTCCGAGTTTAGAGGTAATCAGTATTGAATTTCCTGAAAAAGTCACACAAGGAACTTATGCTTATTTTATAATAATTATTCAAAACAATCAAGAGTCAACAGAGGAATTTTCTTTATTAATAAACGGAGATAAGGTAGACACAGAAATAAATGAGTTAATTCCTGGAGAAAACAGAATTGAACAAGGAGTTCTCCCGACATGGAATCCTTATGAATTTGGGATTAAAACTTACAAAATTGAAATTGAAGATAGTTCTGAAGAAGTCGTTTTTAAAGATTATTTCGAATACGAGATAGAATTGTCAGCAATCAATTTAATCTGTTTTTATATGATTCCAATTATAATACCACTAGGAATTATTTTATATTATAAAAATAAAGAAATAAAACATAAACTTTTGCGAAGATGAGGAGATAATATTGAAAAGAAAAAATGCAATTTGTACAATTTTAATCTTTTTTCTGTTATTATCTCTATTTCTTAATGTTGGAATATTTTCTATAAATAACCAAATAAATAAGAATAACAAATTTTTTAAGGAAAAAGAATACATGGAAATAGATCTTCAACCAAAAACTTCACAATCTCTGAATTATTCATCTATCTATAAAAATGCTTCAATAATATACCGCGGTTTTCACTCTATTAATTTCACGATTAATGCTTCTGATTTTCAGTATGTTAATTATACGAGAATACGTATTTCTTTTCGGAATAATACCGTTGGAATTTATGATATGACCTATGTTCCAGGAACCAATAAGAATTTTACTTTTACATATACTCCAGCTTATAATGCTCCATTAGGACTTCATGAAGCGAGATTTATAGTTTATAACAAAACTGGTGTTGAATTAAATACTCAAACAACAGTATCAAATTTTACTGTCAAATCAAATTGTATGGTTGGTTTAGATCCAGAAAAATCTGAATACCGCAGGGGAGAAACGTTAAGTACTTCATTAATCGTATATGATTTTGATCCATATAATTTTAAATGGAACGTTACCATTGTCGATAGTGTAAACGAAAGCAACCAAAAAAATGTTTTTAATGTGGGAAACGATTTACTTCATATTGAATTAGAAATCAATGAGACTTTCGAACAAACAAACAAAAAATATTACATAAAAGTGAATATGACTGATATAAACACCTACCAAAGGATAGCTGCCGCATATTTTCAGTTTAAAGTTCTTTTACCTGAATCTATATTAAAACAATCATCAATTACATTTAATCCGACTTCTATATTTAGAACTCAAAGTTGTACTCTTAATTTAAATGTGAGTGCACAGGAAAATGGTTTATCTATTGGATTAATTAATGTAACTTTTATTCTAAAAGATACCAATAGTATAATCGTGAATAATATAAATTTAATGCGTAAAGCGGACGATACATTTTCTACTAGTTTTTCTGTTGTTGCTACAAGTCCAAAAGGAACATATACTTATGTTATCAAAACTTTCTATAAAAATGAAGAAATTGAGCAGTATTCGGGAACATTGAGCGTTAAAAATAATCTTCCCGATATAGATGGTTATGAAATTAATAATTATGATACGGATGAGAGCATATCTGTATTGTATGGAGAGGATTTAGTATTCGAGTTTGATGCTTTTGATGTCGAAGGAGTACAATATATCACTCTTTTACTTATCAACGAAGATGACGATGAATACGAAATTACGAGAGAATATGAAGAAGATCTTGAAATTACTGTTAGAACGGCTGAATTAATTATAGGAACCTGGGATATTTACGTTTATGTGACTGATACGGATGGCGCAACTGTAGGTTTGGATGATGATTTCGATACTGCGCCTCAAAAAATAACAATTATTCCTGATACCTTAGGCGAAATGTTATCTTGGATTATGTTAGTCCTTGGATTAATTAGTGGTGTTTTATTTGGTACTGCTATAAGTTATTATATGATGAAATCAAAAAAATTAAAACCTGAGAAAGAAATCGAAGTTATAGAGAAAAAGCCAAAAAAGGAGAAAATATCTAGACTCACTCCTGTTAAACGAGAAGCAGCAAAAAAATTGATTGAGGAAGAAAAACCCGAGAAAAAAGAACCAAAGCCACCTCGAAAAATAAAAAGAAAATTAAAATAAAAAGAAAATTAGAAAATTTTTAATATCATATTTATTTTTAATCTAAGCCAAGTTCATAAAGTCTATATTGGAATTTGCCTAGTTTCCCTCCATAATTTCCAGCAGATATTTTATTTACTCCTGAAACTTTTACAGCAGCTTCAATTCCCAATTTCATAGCATTTTTAACCGCATCTTCAGTTGCGCCATCTAAAATAATTTCATATACACATTCGTCTCCTTCTTTAAGCTGTGAATTATCGAGTTTAGCCTTTAACGTAGGGCAATAAGAGTCATTTGTAGATGCTCCTAGAAAGCTATATTTTGATCCAACTTTCGAACCAGACCTGACGATTCCACCAGGAAAACACGCTATAACATTTTCAATGTCTTTGATTGCTTCAATTGATTTTTCAGCTGCCTCTAAAGCGGAATCTTGGTTTTTACCAATTATTAAAAAATTCCCTCCAGCTACACCTTTGCCAACCTTCGCCATACTTTGAACTATAAAATCGCCATCCATTACTGGGATCTTCCATACTTCAAAAGGATATATGCCTTCTATTTTCTCTTCAAAGCCATCACCAAAATATCTTAGATTAGCTCCGATCTTTATTTTAAACTCCTTTTCTGGGTCTAAAGAAATCTCTAATGCGTCGAAACAAGCCGTTGTGGGGCATGTCAACACAGTTTGTCCCATTCTATTCATAACTATATTACCTATCTTGGTTTTATCCGAAACAAAAAACATCAAAGCCACTCCAGGTCGTTTATCTGGTGTTTTATCCTGTGGAATAAATATGTCTATGCCTGCTTCAGCGTCGCAATGTATTGTAGATGTTCCATAACCAGTTGCCTCCTGAGCTGCAATTTTTACCCATTTTTCGTTTTTAGCAGTTACTAAAATTCTTGCAAAAAATGAGCCGAAGGCCTCGCAGTAAGTATCTTCAATTTCGACTCCATTTAATTCCATATTTTAACTCCTATTTTTATAATAATTTTTTTAATATTTCGTATTAATTAATAGATTTCTGTTTTATATAAAATTTCAAAAAAACATTAAAAACATTGGAAAATTGTAAAACTTAATTTAAATTTGAAATTATAAAAGAAGTTGTAAAAAATGAGCGAAGAAGGTAAAATACTAAAGATCGGCATCCTTAAAAACGGAACAATTGGTTCTTCTTTATTACTCGCTTTTTTAATTGATGAAAGAGCAGAATCTACGAGAATTAATGTCTATGAAGTCACCTCTGGAGCAAAAATGCATCCGCCAGCAATGTGTACAGAAATTATGAAAGATTTATTGAAATGGGAACCCGAATTAATAATTATGTCAAGTCCTAACGCTGCCTTACAAGGACCAAAGGCAGCCAGGGAGATGGCGGGAAGCATACCTACTATTATAATTTCTGATGCACCCGCGAAAAAAGCTATTGATGAAATAAAAGAAAAAAATATGGGGTATATTTTAGTAGGATGTGATTCAATGATAGGTGCAAGACGCCCATTTTTAGATCCTATTGAAATGAGCGTTTTCAACTCTGACTTATTAAAAGTTCTTGCGATTACTGGAGCTCTTCAATCAATCGCTGAAGAACTAAATAAAGTGATAATCGATATGTTAGAAGGCAAAACACCAACCTTACCCCAAATAATAGTGGATTCAGTAAATGCAACTGAAGCTGCCCGATTCTCTAATCCATATGCTAGAGCCAAAGCTATTGCTGCGTTTGAGTTAGCTGCTTCTGTTTCAAAATTAACTGGTAAAGCATGTTTCCAATTAAAGGAAAGAGCTGATTATATGCCCCTATTAGCAGCAGCACATGAAATGATGAAAACTGCAGCTGATATGTGTGCCAATGCAAGAGAGATAGAAAAATCTAATGATACAGTTATTAGAAGACCACATCATGCCAAACAGCAGATATTATCAAAAATTGGCTTAATGGATAAAGAACAATAAATAAGAGCGAATTAAAAATCTTCTATTTTTTATTTTATTTCTTTTAAATTTGTTCTTTAAAAAAAGTCAGATTATCTTTTGTTTCGATTAATATTCTGAAGTACTTATAAATTTCCTTAAATTATCAAAATCTGGGCTGTTTAGAGCACTTATAATTCCTGAAAACACCTCAGGTTCTTTATTTTTAGAGATTGCCATTAAAACAGCGCCGTCACTTACTTCTTTTACTAAAACATAACAAAGATCAGACTCATAGACAATTGTAGAAAGTGCCAGAGGACTAACGTTTTGTATGTCTAATATCTCCATGGTTCGTTGATATATCTGATATAGGTTAGAATCTAATGTACCCATTTCAAATTTCATAAATTCTAATGGCTTACTCTCAAATTTGCCTATTGTAGAAGAGATTAATAATCCATCTGGTTGATTAAAGAGAAGATACTCTGATAAGGTACTTATTTTTAATTGATCCAGCATATATCTAATCTTACCAAGTTTTTGCATGCTTAATGTTGACTTTTGAATTTCGTAATCTAAAATTTCAATTAATCTGTGTTGAGCACTACCTTCTTTGACAGATACAGGAGTAAAAGCAAGCTTATATCGTATATCTTCGGCTAAATCTTCAGATAAAAGTTTAAAAATGTCGTCTTCCCTTGAATTTTGCAAATCAATTTTATTTAACAAAACATAAACCTTATCAATATGAGGAGAAAAAAGAAATATGTATTCTAAGTATTTATCAAAAACTTCTTTTACTCTTGGCTCTACAATTGTAGAATCAACCATAAATACTGATGTTGTAACTTCTGAAAATATAAGTTCTCGCTGGGATTCAGAGAAATATCTTTCTAAATATCGTTCTTGACCACCAGCGTCCCATACTGTTAGTTCCATTATGCCGCGAAATATAAAATTTTCACGTGAAACACCTTTAGTTGGTTTGATGTTTGCTACTTTCATAAAGTTGTATCCTAAGCAGGTTGTTCTCATTAAACTAGTTTTTCCAGCACCAGCGGGACCAAATAGCAAAATTTTCATTAGATTGTAACTCGTCTTGTTTTTATTTTATAAATATAAATTTACTTTAAAATTATGATTTTACTATACTATAAAGCTATAATTTCTATTTAATTTTTTGTAATTATTTAAGGTTAATCTATTTTTTTAGGATAATTATACGATTCAATTAAATATAATTTTAAATTACATAAAATAAAATACTTCTGAAACATAAAGAAAAAGTGATCTTGACATTGGATTTGGAAAAATTTATAAGAAATGTACCCGATTGGCC
The DNA here is from genome assembly GCA_048887225.1 of Candidatus Hodarchaeota archaeon. GTDB lineage: Archaea > Asgardarchaeota > Lokiarchaeia > Sigyniarchaeales > SOKP01 > LW40-45. The sequence goes on along the minus strand of JBHLJY010000006.1, from coordinate 41,845 downwards.
CAAACCAGGGATACAATTCAAAGATGTAACCACATTATGTAAAGTTCATGCTCCTTTTAAGGAATCATGCGATAAAATTATCGAATATTTTAAAGATAAAGGTATAGAAAAGGTTGCTGCAATTGAAGCGAGAGGTTATGTTTGGGGGGGTGCTATAGCATATCAATTAGGTGCTGGTTTTATTTTAATGAGAAAACCAGGCAAGTTACCTGCTGAAACAATTAGTGAAACTTATGAATTAGAATATGGTACAGACTCTATAGAGATGCATAGTGATGCGATAGAAAATGGAGAGAAAGTACTGGTATTTGATGATCTATTAGCAACAGGAGGGACTGCTAAAGCAGCATGTAATCTTGTAGAAAAATCAGGAGGTATTGTAATGGGGATTGCATTCGTAATTGAACTTACTGGAAGTCTACATGGGAGAGATCAATTAAAAGGCTATGATATTCTATCTTTAATTGAAATTCCAGTTGAAGAATAATTGAATCCAATAAAGTTATGAATTGGAATTACAGAGAAATTAAAAAAAAATTATTTTTTTAAAATAAAGTGAAAATATTTATTTTAAATAACTGCTCCTGTTAATGTGTGGAAACAAGCACAGTCTCTTTCTGTATCGATTTTTGGAATTGTTATTTCTAATAATTTTTTAAGGTTTTTCGCATTTTTTGCCATAGTTTCTAAGATTTCCTCGATACTAACGGCTAGTTTTTCAATAGAAGCTCCACATTTCTCGCATTTCTCTTGAATTTCAACAATTCCACAGTTAGGGCAATTTCCTGCCCAGACATCTAAATCTGTTACCATTGCTATTGTACAATAACATATCTCTTTTTCTGCCGCAAGTACAACTTCAGGATATATAGTCATTCCGATAATATCTCCACCCCATTGGCGGAACATTTTAGATTCTGCTCTGGTAGAAAATCTAGGTCCTTCAATACATATGTAAGTTCCTCCTTTTTGGATATCTATACCAATATCTTTCCCATTTTCGTAAAAAAGGTCGTTTAAATATCCACAGAAAGGATCGGCTTGTCCTATATGACAAACTTGACTACCCTCGTAAAAGGTATCTAGTCTCTTCTTTGTTCTGTCAATATATTGATCCACTAAAATAAATTTTCTTTTATCGTGTTCTTTCTTAAAAGAACCTACAGCGGAAGGAGAAATAATGTATTTTACGCCCATTTCTTTCATAGCCCAAATATTTGCTCTAAAATTTAACATATGAGGGGGAATCGTATGGCCTGTTCCGTGTCGTGGTAAAAAGGCAACTTTTTTGCTTTTAAATATTCCAACCTTTATAAAATCAGAAGTTCTTCCATAAGGCGTATATGCTTTTATATCTTTAGCATTTTCTAATTCCACATCAGATCCAGTACCACCAATTATGCCTATATCAGCACTTCCTTCAAGTTTCATTATTACTTCACTTATTATTTTTATAACAAAAAATTGAATTATATTGAAACATTATGTTCCTTATATAATAAATTTTTAATTTCGTTGAGACTTTTATCTAATGGTAAGAATTTCATTTTTGGGTGGTTGCAGAGAAGTAGGGCGCTCCGCAATTTCAATCGAATCAAGTAATAGCGGAGAAAAATGCATTCTAGACTATGGGATTAGATTCCGAGGCGATGATAGATTACCTTATAAGCCAAATTTAGATAATCTTAAGGGAATTGCTTTGACTCATTGCCATATTGACCATTCAGGAGCATTACCTTACCTTTATAAAACTATATCAACTCCACTCTATACAAATTCAGTTACCTTAGCTTTAACAGAAGTTCTTGTAAAGGACATGATAAGAATTTCTAATTTTCCTTATCCTTTTGGTTTTAGAGAATTAAATAAAATAATTGAAAATTCACATTTTCTTACAAATAATTTACGTCAAAAAATTGGCGACAATTTTTATATAACATTTATAGATGCTGGGCACATCCCTGGAAGTGTTTCGATTCTTATTGAAGTAGATAATAAGATAATTTTATACACAGGAGATATTAATAATCAAATTACAAATTTAGTTAATCCCACAAACTCTTCAATTATACCAAAAATAGATGCTTTAATCACCGAAAGTACATACACTCTGAGAAATCACCCTTTGAGAGAGAAACTTGAGAAAAAATTTGTAGAAAATATAATAGATATTACAAAAAATGGTGGAAAAGTTCTTATTCCAGCTTTCGGCGTTGCTCGTTCTCAAGAAGCCCTTTTGATACTACAAAAATATGGTTATGAAGGTAAAATCTTTGTTGATGGATTGGCAAGAAAAATTTCTAATATTTTATTAAATTTTCCCGAATCTCTTAAAAATATAAAAATATATAGAAAAGCATTAAAAAAAGCTCAATTTATCTCAAGAAAAGGTAGAAAAATAGCAAAGAAATCTAATGGAGTGATTATTGCTCCTTCTGGCATGCTAAAAGGGGGAGCCGCTATTGAATTTGTAAAATCTTTTTTAAACGATCCCGCATCGGCAATTTATTTAGTTGGATACCAAGTTGAAGGATCTCCTGGAAGAGGTCTTTTAGATAATGGAATTCTTGAATTTAGAGAAATGAATCGAAATGGAAAAATAATTGATTTTAAAATTGAAGCTAAATGTGATTATGATTATTTTGATTTCTCAAGTCACGCGGATAGTGCTCATCTTCACAAATATATAGAGAATTTAAGGTTTCATGAAGGTTCAAAATTAATATTTTGTGTTCACGGAGACGAGGAAGCCGTTACTTATTTAGCAAGCGAGATGGTAAAAAAATCATATAGTTCTGTTGCTCCTGAAATTGGAGAAATTTACAAAATATAATAGGATTTAGAATTTTTATAAATTTTTTTTAGTTTTTAATTGGTTTTTAATAATTTCATTACTTTTTTCTAAAAAAAGTTCGATTTTATCCATAGGAACTTTAGTACCGGCAGCTGGAGGATGTCCACCGCCTAATGAATCTAAATTTATAAGTTCTAAAGCCTCTCTAATTGCTTCAGATAAGTTTACACCTCTATTTACAATTTGTTCATGAGCCCTCCCTGAGATTTTATATACATTTTCGTCTTCGCGAATGGCAATTCCAAAAATAGGTTTCATTATGTCAATAAAATCACTCCTTTCTAATATCAACATTGAAGTTATTGTTCCTATAATGTTTTCTGGAATAATATCCTCTCCAAAAAAGTATTGAATAAAATCCATTTGGTGTATTTTGTTATTCTCTTTAATCCATGAGAGACTTTTTACAATTGAGCTTTTATAATTCAATATAATATCGTAAGATTGTTGATATGCTTTTTTTCTATCTCCCATTGCTATGGCAATCCCTAAAGATGCATTATTTGTTCTTCCACATGCATTTAAAACGTATGAGAATTCATTTGAATCAAAAAGTTCCGAATAAGCCTTTTCTCTTTTAATCAAATATCGATTCACGATTAACTTTTTGATAATCTCAATTGGTTCAACATCTAATTTAAGAGATGCATATTCAATTATCCCAGTTGAAATTTTTTGTTTTTCATCCTTGTTTAAATCATTTAAAGTTCTTATATCACCTTTAGAATTTTCCATTAAAATCCCTAAAGTTTGAAGGAATTTTAATGTTTTATTAATATCATTAGTCAATCCTGGTAATTTTATTTCAGAAGAATATGCAATCGCTTCATTTAAAGGTTTCATAGAAGAAAAGTTTAAATCGTCAACAATTTCAATATATCCATTTCTTTTTGCTTCATCCACAATTAGCGAATTTATCCCTGTAAAAGATTTATTTGGTCCTTGATTTTGTATATCTCCCATCGCGCCTACGATAGCAATTGGAGAGAGGTCTAAATTTCTTTCATTTAAACTTTTCACAAAATAATAACATATTCCTGCCCCTGATACCTCTGTACTTCCGTCGATGCCATGAAAATATGGATTTATATGCCAAGGGCTAGTTTTTTGATGAATCTTTTTAATCAAATCAAATTCCTCTTTATTATTAATGTTTTGAGGAAAATGATGGTCTAAAATTAAAAAAGAAGCTGAATTATCCTTGTTTGTTAGTTTTTCTTGAAGTTCTAAATATTGACCACTCCCAAAATCAGAGAAAATAATAAAATTGTTAAATCCCTTCTTTACTATTTTTATAATTTCTTCTTTTTCTAATTGTCTAAGAACCGTAATTTGAAAGGGGATATTTGCTCTATAAAGTGCTTTACTAAGTATTGCACCTGCGGCTAAACCATCAGCATCTATATGAGTATATATATGAACGGCTACCTCTAAATTTTTTATTTTCTCAAAAAAATAATCTTTAGCTTTGTTGAGGTCAACTATTAGATTTTTTAAATTTTTACTAGGATCATTCATATTCAAAGTTTCTCTAAAATTCTACTTCAATAATATATATTTAAATATATTTAATAATCCAAAAATTATTTCAAAATTTTTATTAATTGAATGCTAAAACTTAGAAAAATGTTTAAACGACGTTCTAGATCTTATCAATTAAAATAATGTTTATAAATTTTTATGTTACTATCAATTTTTAAAATTAGATGTTTAATAGTCATTATATCTAAAAAAGTATAAAAAACAAATGTCTCAGTGAAAGAAGATGCGTGAGGTAAAAATTAATGAACTCGCTTTAGAGTTGGTGAAAAAGTTAATTGATAATAAAGAAAATTATGATATTGAAGTAATTGAATTAAGAAGCGGTGCCACAGTTATAGATTGTACAAAAGCATCTCGTATTGGTGGAAAACTCGTAGCTGAGGTTTGCATGGGGGGTTTAGGCTCTGTAGAATTTAGTTCTTATGAATTAGATGGGCATATCCTAGATGCTGTTAATGTAAATACTTCAGAGCCAATCATTTCTTGCATGGCCTCTCAATTAGCCGGCTGGAGTATAAAATTAAAGAAAGAAATAGAAAAAGACGGAAAAATGAAAAAAAAAGTTGTATTTCAATCCTTAGGTTCTGGACCGGCTCGAGCAAAAGCTAAAGTCGAAAATTTATTTGAAGAAATCGAATATAAAGACGATTCGGATTGTGCCGTAATTGTCTTCGAAACAAGAAAAATGCCCAATGAAGAAGTTATGGAGATAATTACAAAGAAATGCAAAGTAGAAGCAAGCAAGACTTATGCTGTATGTGCCCCCACTGCCTGTTTAACAGGTTCAATTCAAGTCTCTGCGAGAGTAGTTGAAACAGGTATACATAAACTCCATGAACTACATTTTCCATTAGAAGTTATACGAGATGGTTTGGGAATTGCACCCATTGCCCCAATAGCTAAAGATGATTTTGCGGCAATGGGGTTTACAAACGACTCTATTATTGCAGCTGGTACAACCTTTTATACTATAAATGCTGAAAAAGAAAAGGAAGAACATTTATTTGAACTTATTAAAACCGCTCCCGCTAATCAATCGCCAAGTTATGGAAAACCATTCAATGAGATCTTTAAAGAAGCTAATTATGATTTCTACAAAATTGACCCAGGATTATTTGCTCCAGCAATATATCATGTAAATAATGTAAAAACTGGGAATAGTATAACCGTAGGAGAAAAAAATCACGAATTATTAAAACAATCTTATGGATTAGGTTAAAAAAAAGATTTATTTTTTTTCTTAGAAAAGAAATTAAATTTTTTTTTACTTTATTTTCAGAAATAAAGATTATTTACATATTAGTGAGTTCCTCCTCATATTTAAGAATTTCTTCTATAGAAATATCCCGATCAAATTGTATTTCTACTTGAATTCCTAAATATGCACAAGCAAGTCTTGCTGCCGCAGCTATTTCAGCTTTTTTTAAAGTTATTGAATATCCATCCTCTTGATATTGAGTAGATCGCTCAGCTTTCATTTGATATAACAATGAAGCCATTTTGTCTGCTACAATAAAAGGTAGTTGATTTTTAACTATTAATCGGGTGATGTTGTTTACGTCAAAATAGTTTAAAGTTTCATGTTTGGAGCGTAAATAATTTTTCAAATTTTCAGAATTTCTTTCACACTCAATTTCTGTCCAATCATGGATTGCTAATCGCCTTCTAAAAAATATTAATTCCCAGTCGATTTCAAGCTCTTTTAATAACTCTAATAATTTATCATCATCAGTTTTTCTTGATTCAATAATAATATAGAGTTGCAGACCATAGTACTTGTGCTCTTGTTGAAGAAAAAATCCTCTTTGATGCATTGAAGCTAAAATTTTCAATTTGATTGAAAAAATATTATCGGAAACACTCTTTTTTCCGCAACTTATATATATTAGATTTCCCTCTTCGTTAATATATTCTCGATCTAAGAATCCTAATATACTTTCGTGATTTTCCTTAATAAAATCCATTAACCCATCAAGCGTAGGCTTGACATCAAATTTTCTCAAATCCTGTTCTTCTATTGTAGCGTAATCGTTTTTGTTTCCACCAATCGCCAATTTAATTCTATGTAATTTAAGATCCTTATTATCTCCAAATACTTTTTTGATTGCGTTATTTACAGGGAATACAGCGTCTTCTAAGATTTTTATATCTGCACATGAGCTTTCATATGGTTCAGGCTCGTTTAACACTTTATTTAAAATTGGAGCTTCAGATGGTTGCACATCTATCTCATACTCTTTTGTCAGGTCTTTGCGAATAACAACATATGAACGGTCCCCTCCCTTGTTAAAAATTGATAAAGATGTATTATCATTAACAACTGCCCGAAACTTCTCAACTTCTTTAGAAGCAGAATCTCCTGACCTTACTCGTCGACGCCGCATTTTTATTAATTAAAAAAAAATATTCTTATTTTAAATAAGAAAATTTTGTCTTAAATTATTATCTACTTTATATTATTAATACACTATTTCAAAAAAATCTCATTAATCTGAAACATACATCACAAAAACATAAAAATTGAATTAATATCTCTCTTTTTGTTATTCCAATACACAATGAACTGAGTTTATTGTTTGGCATTTTGACTCGGATATAAACAAGCCTAAATTTATTCTTAGAAAGATATTTTTTTGGAGTAGAAATTATTAATTAATTAAAAATAAATGATGATGTTTTTTCTATTCCTCCTCTGGAATAAATTTATCTCCTTTCTTTATATATTTAATTGTGCTCCCGAAATTATTGCGAACCGTATACTTATCTCCTTGAATATCTATTATTTCAATAGAATAGGGTAATCTTCTTTGTTTTATTATTTCATCGATAATTTTCTTTTCCATATTTCATGACAAATCATGGAAGTCAAAAAAATTTTTTGATTTTTATATAAAAGAAAGCTTCTAAAATTAAATAGAAAATTATTAAAAATGTTCTCTTATTAAAAAGTTCTTAATTTTTTAATAAATAGATTTATTTAAATCGATAGTCTTCTAGATAAAATTATAACTCTAATTTATCAAAGATCGATCAATTTTTTCTGAGCCCCTACCATGGTAAAACAAGTACTTGATATAGGATTCTTTTCAATCATGTACTCACAAGTCAATGGTACCGCTCATGCTTGCAGATTTCTTAGCGAAGCGATTGCTAAGACAGGACATAATGTCCATGTTTTTGCGCCAAAAATCACAAATGGACATGATAAACCTAAACATTTACATTATCATAATCTTGGTGGTGCAAGACTCTGTGGTAAAACTGAATTTGTTCTAAGCGCCCCTCTTCATAAATATTTCTTTTGCCAACACGATTATCTAAATGTGTCTCATATATTTACCCATACTACCATTGGAAGTATGGCGATTAATTGGTCAAAATATCTTGGAATTCCTATGTGTGCAACTCACAACTCTCCTCTTCAATTTTACGCTGGACAATATTTTCCCATAATCGGCAAATTAATAATGAAGTCGGATATAACTTGGCGATACGAACGCCATATACTTGATAAATACGATTTAATACATGTTGCTACTAAATCTAAAAAGCAACAATTAAGAGATCATAAATTCAAAGAACCAATTATTTACTTTACAAATGGAATACACGATCATTATTTTCAAAATTTAAAGGAAAATGGTATCCGAGAGAAATACGATATAGCTCCCAATGATAAACTATTGCTATATGCTTCCCGAATGTCTCCCGAAAAACACATGGTAAGCGTTATTAAAAAATTCAAACAAATTCATAAAAAAGTACCAGACTCTCATTTATTAATAGTAGGTAGTGAGGGCCCTTCTACTAAACATGTAAAACGACTAGCAAGAAAATCAGATTACGTTAGTTGTGCTGGAAGAGTACCATTCAACGATTTATTGAAGTTATTTAACACGGCAGATCTTACATGTCTGTGGAGTTGGGTTGAAGCTGAAGGGCTTGTACTTATTGAAGCCATGGCCCAAGGAAGTCCTTGCGTTGGTGCTAACGCACTTGGTATCCAAGATGTAATAAGGCACGGAGAAACGGGATATCTTGCGGATAATTTAGATCAGTTTTCAAATTACGTAGTTAAATTGTTTAAAGACGACGAACTTAGGGAAGAATTTGGAAAAAATGCTAAAAGAATAGCTGAAAATTACAGAGTCAGTAATGTTGCTGAAAATTGGATTAAACTGTATAAATTTGTAATTGATGAATTGTATCCGCTAAGATATTATAATAAAGAAAGGAAAGAGCGAGTAGAAGTAGTGAAAGAGTTTGTCAAACACATACCAAGAGTAGGATTCTAACTTTTTTAAGAAATCGTGTTATTTCTTAGGTTTTTCAATTCGTGATATATTTAATTTATTATTTCATACTTTTTAAGTCATTAAAGATATATTAAATTAATTTATATAATATTAAAATAAACCTCTTTTATTATTATGTCAGATATACCGGATGATACAGATGACTATTCAATTGAAATAGAATCTGAACGAGAAAAATTAAAAACTACATTAGCTGAAAAAGAAGATGAAAAGGAAATTATCGAAAAAGATTTTATTCCACATTTTTTTCCAACTTTTAGGATTTCTCGCAACTTATATCCAATTCCTATTATTATAGCAGTTATTTGTGCGGGTTTTTTAGCTTATGCAACTTATGTATTAGCAGGCGTTCAAGTTGAAGGTGGTTATATTTCAGAAGAGGAATATGGGTTAACTGCTGGTCTAATAAACGGGTTAATATTTGTTTTAGTTGCAGCAATATCTTCTTTCATAATAATTTATTTAGTGAAAAAGTTTGGAATAGGTGTTTTAAGATATGTTTTTGGTTTTTCTTTTGGATTTCTTGGGTTTATTTTAACTTATTTCTTCGCTGAAATTATATCATATCTAATTTTTTATAATTTACCAGAGAGCGAAATCATTGTTATAACTTATATCATTGTTAATTATATTCTTTTATTCGGCTCTGGAGCTTTTATAATTTTTATGGTTTATAAATATTTTACTACAACATCTTATTTTACTAAAAATTTCTTTGTTTTATATGTAGGTTTTTTAGTTGGAGCTATGTTTGGAGTCATTATGCCATTATGGACCACTTTAGCTATATTAATTGGATTCTCGCTATGGGACATTTATGCTGTGAAAGCAAAACAAGGGCCAATAAAAAAAATGATTGATATTGTATCCCAAAATAATCTTAAGGAAGGATTATCGGAGGATGAATTAAAAGAGAGAATTAAGAGTGGCGAGGCTATATATGAAACCTCAAAAGTAGAAATTGGAGTAGGTGATTTAGCATTTTATAGCATGCTTACAACGAGTGCACTTATTATTACTGGCAATTTAATAGTAATGATTTTAACAGCCATTGCTATAATAATCGGAACTGGCATTACTATTCAAGGATTAAAAAGAAATAAGATCTTACCCGGCCTCCCGATTTCAATATTTCTTGGGATAGGTACAATGCTGCTCTCGTGGTATATAGTCATAATCCTAACTTCTTAAAGTTAAATTACTCTAATTAATTGAATAAATATGGCCGATATTAGCAAAATTAAGGTATTTGCAGTTATTGGTGCAGGAACAATGGGTCGAGAAATCGCACAAGTTGCCCTTATGGCGGGTTTTGAAAAAGTTATTTTGAACGACATTAAACATAACGTACTCAAAAATGCGGTACTTTACATCAAAAACGGTCTGAAAAAACTTGAATCAAAAGGTAAATTAAATCAAGATCTTACCACTGATTTTCTTATGAGTAACCTCATTGAAGAATTAGATTTAATTAAGACCGTAGAAAACGCAGATTTTATTGTTGAAGCAATCCCAGAAATAATGGCCCTTAAACAAGATATATTCAAAAAATTAGGACGACATGCTCCTGAACACTCAGTTTTAGCAACAAATACTTCTACTATGAGCATTTCTAAAATTGCTGAAGGTTGCAGTAGACCAAATAAAGTTGTAGGAATGCATTACTTTATCCCTATTCCAGTTTTAAGATTGATTGAAGTAATTAAAGGAAAGAAAACATCTGAAGAAACCATGGAAATTACTATTTCAGTTGGTCAGAACCTTCCATGCATTAGAGGAAAAAGATTTATTGCACGAATTGAAAAAGAGTGCCCGGGATTTATAGTAAATAGATTAAATATAGCAAGTGGGGCGTATTTAAACTGGGTCCTTGATGAAGCAATGAAAAAAGGAATTCCCTGGGAGCGCCTTGATGCTGATGTTGAAGATCTACAAGAATTAGGTCCCTGTGCAAGATTAGATTATTTAGGATTAGATACAGTTTATAACACTTCAAAATATTTTGAAGAGGTTCTCTCTCCAGATTTTGCTCCCAGTAAAGCTCTTACCAAACTAGTTCATGAAGGGAACTTAGGAAAGAAAACTGGAAAAGGCTTCTATGAGTGGACGGAAAATGGTAACCCCGTAATACATAAAGCAGAAAAAGCAAATCTTATTGATCTCGACCTATTCATGGCGTTTCAATTAAATGAAGGTTGTAGACTTTTAGAGGAAGGTATCGTTTCTGGATACAAGGTTATTGACGATACGATGTTAGCCGGAATGAGTATGCCTGGTCCGTTTGGTCCTGGTAAAAGAAATTACAAAAAATGGTCAAAATTATTAGAGGATTTTGTAAAGAAATCTGGGAAAGAATATTTTAAACCCTGTGAGTTAATGAAATCTGGCAGGTTCGTAAAAATGAGAAAATAAATTATATGACACTCTTTTTATTTTTTAAAATCTTGTTTCAAATATAAAAAAATATTCTATCCATTATGATTTTCTGAAATTGGAAAAAAACTTTAATGGTTTAAGAAAATCCATATGGTGTGAAATTTCACACCAACTTTAAATGATAAGCTTAATTTTACATATTAATAATTAAGAAAAAATATGTTATTTTAAAAAAAAATATAATTTAGGTGTAATTTGCTATAACTTCTGAAACTCCAGATATAATTCCATTATCAGGATTCGAAAAAATTATAAATTTCTTTAATAAAAAGCTTAATATTAATCATCCTGTGGGTATACAAGAGATTGTTGATAAGACTGGATTATCTTGGAGTTATATAAAAAAAGTACTTGAAAAATTATTAAAAGAAGAATACTGTGGATTTCATTTTGAAAAAGTAGGAAATAGCTGGGTAAGTTGGAAAGATCGAGAACATATTATAAAAAAAATGGATAATACATGTAGTCGTTTTTTAAAATAACATAAAGAAAAAACTAAAATGAGCTTAGGTTAAATGAAAGTCGAAAAATGTTCACAAGATTTAGAAAATGAAGTGATTTACGCAGGACTCTGTATCCACTGCGGTTCATGCAATGCTTTTTGTCCGCATATGGATTTCGATCGGAAAACTGGGGAAGCGTATGTAGTTGACGAATGTACTGAAACAGTTGGTCTTTGTTATAATGCATGTCCAAGAAGTTTTCTTCCCGTTAGCGAAATTGAAACAGAATTATTTGGGCAGACTCGCGTGGATTTAGCTATAGGTGTTTATAAAGATATCATTCAAGTTAAGTCAAAAAATAATGAGAATATATTATATAATCTTGTTTCGGCGGCTTTTGAAAAGGACATGATTAAACATTTAGTAATCGGAAAACCTAAAAGTAAAAAACCGCCCGTAGCATTCCCAGAAGTCATAGATAGTGCTAATGATGCAAAAGATTTGATCCCTAAAAATACTATGGACAATGCAGGTCCATTAATAACGGGAATTGGTCAAGCTTACTTGGATAAAAAAAGAGACATTGGTATAATTGCGAATCCTTGTCATTTACAAGGATTAGCAAAAATCTTAATAAGTGATTTTAATACTGGTGCAGAAAGAACGTCATTAAGGATAGCATTTGCTTGTTCCTCGGGAGGTATGGCGGGCTGTAGATATTGTACCGATTTTTCTGGTGAATTTTCAGATCTTTCTTACTCGCCGTGGGGTGCAGAAAATAAAGATGAAGCAATGTTAATCATTAGAACTGATATTGGTCAAAAACTAGTTGATGCAGCAAAAGAAATGAATCTTATTGAAATCAGTAATGCTAATCCCGATCTTAGCAAAATGAAAGAATTTATCAATAAAAAGCGTAAAAAGAACTTTAAAAATCTTATAGGAAGAGATTTAGTTTCAGCAAAATATTTAAAACTCAATATTGAGGAAATTAGAGAGCTTCTTGAGGATTAAACAATTCTCAAAAATTAATCAATTTTTTTTTTAATTTTTTAAGAATCTTATAATAGATTCCTTTTTTCAATAATTGCTTTCGTTAGGTTTTCAAAAATTATTTTGTTATTATAACCAGATTTAGAAGAAGTTTCATAAAAATAGGGTATCTCATATTTTTCTTGAAATTTTAAACCGTCTGAAGGAAATACAGATCTCTTTTCTTCTGCTAAATCATGTTTTTGTCCAACTAATATAAAAATCGGATCTACAGTGTTTTCTTTTACGATATTATACCATTCATCTAAATTTTTTAAGCTTTTAAAGCTTGTAATATCATAACATAGTAAACAGCCAGCTGCACCTCGACAATAGTTAGGTAAAAAGAATCGGAATCGTTTCTCTCCACCAAAATCCCAAATCTGCAATTTTGCCGTTTCAGTATCGCTTAATGGTACATCATGACTGATTAAATCGGTCCCAATCGTGATTTTCATTGGAATAAATTGTTCAGTTGTTAATCGTTGGATCATGGTGGATTTTCCCACACCGCCATCTCCAACAACTATTATTTTGAAAAGTAAGCGAACAGTCATTTTTTCTCTTATAAATAATTTATTCCAATCTTAATTTAAATTTTAGTTTTTTGTTCAATGTTATAAGATTTTCAATTATTTTATTTTGGACATCTTTAGGTAAAGTATTTAGGACGTTGTTAAATTTTTCTTTATTAATGTCGTTTATATCTCTGTAATTTAATAGCAGAAAGATTATAGATAATAATGGCGATATACTTATAATTCCATAAATAAATATTGAAATGCTTATAGGATCTGATCCTTCAATTCCAGAACCTGGTAAGGTATGTTTTATACCTGGCATAAAATCGAGGACAATTAATATCGTGAAGAGCAAATTTAACAAGTTTAGGATTAAAAAAACTAAGAAATTAATCAATGATATTACTTTAAAATTTTTTAGTTTAAGGAATGATATTACATTATCTAAATTTTTAGATACCTTTTGATCCGCATTAATTTCTATACCATCTGTTATGATCTCAATTCTGCTGTATTTCCATAAATCAAGAAATATCCAATAAAAGCCAAAAGTATAGAAAAATACGAAAATGGGTATGAAATAAATCAAATAATTATCAACTAATTGCGGGTGATATAGTGATTCCGCACCAAACCAGAATAACAAAATTAATTGTAATAGAGCACAAAAAGTTAAGCGATTTGCGTGTTTTCTTTCATTACCTAAAGGATTATAAATAATTTGACTATTTTCAACCTCGCTCCTTTTCTTAATAATATCAATCATTTTAAAAAATATAGCAAAGCTAAATGTTATTAGAGGAAATAATAATAATAATATATCATCCCAGTTTTGAGCAACAACTAATAAGAATAGGAAAAAAAATAAAACTAAATCTCTTACAAGACTTTCAGAATAAATATCTTTTAATTTTAAATAATAATTATTACCCATTTTTTTTATTAAATGTCCATTAATAAAAAATTTTTATAGTCATCTTTTATATAAATTTTGAATTTCATCAATATTTATGGATCAAAAGCTTGGAGCTAAAACTTTGACTACTCATAATTACTTACAATTTTTTCCATATGATCAATTTAGAGAGTCGCAAGAAAATATTATAAGGCAAATAGAAAAAAGTGCTTGTGAAAAAAAAGCTGTATTGCTTTTAGCTCCAAATGGAACAGGAAAAACTATTATTGCTTTAAGTGCTCTTCTCCCTATTGCAATTGAGAATAATTTAAAAATAATATATCTCTGTAGAACACATTCGCAAAATGCTATAGTAATAAAGGAATTGGTAAAAATTTCACATTTTCTAAACAAAAGCGGTTTTAATGATGTAAAAATAAATGGACTTTCGCTTAGAGGGCGTAATGAAATGTGTTTGAATGAAACTCTATTATCATTGAAACTTAATCCAAAAGAAGCAATGTCCGTCTGTAGGGATTTGAGGAATAATAAAAATTGCGTTCATTTCTTAAATTTATTAAAAAAAAAAGGGGAATTAGAGAATCCTGTTTTAATTGCCCCAGAATTATTTAAAAAACCAATTGATGCTGAAGAGCTAATATTATTATGTAAAGATAAGAAATTATGCCCATATTTTCTTAGTAAATTTTTATTAGAAAAAATGAGTGTAATTATCTGTAATTATCAGTGGATTTTTAATCCATTCATAAGAAGTACTTTCTTAAAATTTATTGGTCGTGAATTTAAAAAATGTATTTTAGTTATTGATGAATGTCATAATATCATAGATGTAGCAACCGAAGTAAATTCGGACAGAATTACTCCCTATTCTTTAAAATTGTGTTTAAGAGATTTAGAAATGTATCAATCTCCTATTTTAATGCAGAGTTTTATCAATATATTAATGGATCATTTGAATAATAAAAAAGAAACACTCAGAGTTAAAGAAAAGGCAATGTCATCAAATATTTTTTTAGAATTGATATATAAAAAACTTGGATTTGCTGATTTAAACAAATTTAAAAATTTTATTAGAGAGCTACATGAATTTAGTATTTCAATTCACGAAGAGAAAATAGCGAATGGTGAAATTTCACGCGATTATGTAGGATCATTAGCAGAATTTTGGCTTAAATGGATTAAAACTTATTTTTTAGACAGCTACTTCTTTTGTTATAAAATACAGGAGAAAAAAGAAAAAAAAAATATTGCTCTGGAAATTTTAGCGTTGGATCCAAGAGAAATCTCCATCCCTATATACAAAAATTGTTACACATGTTTAAATCTTTCAGGAACTGTAAATCCTTATGTATTTAATAAATTAATGGGATTACAAGAGAGTGGTAAAAGTTATAAGGGTATTATTGCAGACTCACCTTTCATGAAAAAAAACATTAAAGCAATTATAACTGAAGGAGTTGATACTAAAAGAGAAAATAGAACGCCAGTAATGTTTAAAAAGATTAATAATAAGATAAATGAAGTATTATTTTCTACACCAGGAAATATTGGTATCTTCTGTGCTTCATATAAAATTCTAAAAGGATTATATACTAATGGGCTTGATTCTATAGTTCGGAAAAATAAAAAAGAGTTATTCATTGAAGAACCTGGCTTTTCTGCATCCGAAAATGCGTCTATGATTAATAATTTTAAATCAATGTCATTAGATGAAAATAATGGTGCTGTGTTGTTAGGGGTATGCGGTGGAAGAAATTCAGAGGGCGAAGATTATCCCGGAGATTTCATGAATTCTGTCATAATCGCGGGTTTTCCTTATCACCTACCCACCCCCCGAGTTCAAGCGAAAATTGATTATTATGATAAAGTCTTTAACAAACAAGGATGGGATCTTGGCTACCTTTATCCCGCTATTCAAAGGGCAAATCAAGCGGGCGGTCGTCCGATAAGAAAAATATCAGATAAAGGTGCGTTAATTTTTATGGATAGGAGATTTAAAGACAAATATCAATGGATATCTGAATGGATTAGAAAGGAGTTAGAAATCGTTCCAGATAAAAATAATGCAATTATTCAAAATTTATATCCTTTTTGGCATTCTGATGTAGATTCATAACCTGATTGTATAAATTTACTAATTTTTTAGAAACAACATGCCATCTAAAATTATTGTTTACTTGCCTATAACAATTCTCCTTTATTTTATCGTAATAATTTGGTTCAATTAAGACTTGAGATTTCGATATTTGGTCTGGAATTTGATTAACCAATAGCATTATTTCTGGATCGTAAATAGACATTCCATTTTTAACTTTTTCAGAAATTTCGGCTAATAAAAATAAAGAAATTAAGGCATCTGCAAATTGAGAAGTATTATCTTTTTCAATTAACATGCCAGTACCGTTTTCGAGGTCCGATCTTATATCAATAACAGATTCTTGTAGACCTCCAACCTTAGTTGCAATTATTGGGAGTTTTGAGGCCATTGCCTCTAAAGCAATTATGCCAAACGGTTCCCATCTAGATAATGCGCAATAAACATCAGCAGCAATATGAGCTAGGTAAAAAATTTCAGCAGCTAAACCAAATATTATTCTTAAGTTTTCTGGATATAGTTTAATATAATTAGCGTATGTTCTTATTTCATTTAGACTATAATCAGTAGGCAAGAGAAGTAATAAAAATTTTGCTTCAGGAATTACTCTTGTAACTTTAGGAATTGCTTCTAAAATCGTTTCAAATCCCTTTTGTTTCGATATTCTTCCAGTTGTGATTAATAATGGACCAGTCTCAGAAAAAGATTTTACATTTCCATTTTTTATATAAGGATTTCCTTCAGAAATCCCCTCTATAACATTAATGACATTTTCTGAACTAATTAATGGACTCTGACTTAAGTGACCGATTTTATAATTTAGTAAATATTTTTTCATGTCTTTTCGAGTTATTGTAGATTCATTTGAAATACTCAATACTTGACGCATTTCAGCTCCTAAAGTGTTGAATATTATTTGCCATATATCATCATATTCCCAATCACACCCATCCCATATGAAATTAGACTTAAATTCTATTAAATCTTGACCTAAATTTGGGATAATATCAGATTTCAAATACGATTGACTTACTGTCGTTACCAAATCGCTAATAACAGCGCCAATTTTTTCGACGGTTGGTGGATGAATTCCCTTAATGTCTTCACAGAGAGCAAAAATTTCTTTAAAAGACATTAACTTAAATCCCTCTTTCATAAAAATTTTAAGAGGGGTGTCATCAATGCCACACGCATAATAAAAATCAATATTGTATCTTGGCCATGTTAATAAATGGATTGTAATTATTGATGCAACGTCTAAACCGTGTTTAATTAATTCTTGTTTAATTCCTATGAATGGTATTACGACATGAAAATCATGCATATGTATAATATCAGGTAAATCTTCTTTATGATCAATTAAGTATTCAACTAAGCATCGAATTCCAATACTAAAGAGGCATAATTTTCCAGCAAAAGTATCTGGATTATATACAATTTTATCATCCAAGTATTTTCTTGCAAATGAATTTCCCCCCGATAATAAAATAATATCTATTCCATTTAATTTTACCTTATAAAAAGCAACTTCATAACTACTTATCGGTTCATTTATACCAAATAATGAAAGATCTAGTTGTCCTACACAATTAAATGGTATTCTAATAATCTCTTTTATTTTCTCTAATCTTTCGAGTTGTCCATGAGAAGGTAAAAAAACAGTGAGGTCGAATTGTTCTATTAAATTTTTTGCTTGATTTGCTGGTACTTCACCAAGGCCTCCAACCTTAGCAATACCAGCGTATTCAAATGTAAAGATCCAAACTTTTTTTTTATTACTAATCAAATTGGCTCGTTTTTTTGGCAATTTTTAAGAAATTCCAAAAAAAGGTAAAAATTTATATTATTATATAATAGTTGACTCAAGTTCTTTAATAAATTTAATATATTAAAAGTTAATTAACCATCTATATATTTGTGGTAATTACGACAAAAATCAACATAAAAATGTGATTAACATTATACGCTTTCTTTTTTTTAAAAAAGAATGAATTTTTTAATAGAATAAATTTTGAATTATAAAATAGAAATTATTTAGGATTATGTGCGATACTTATATTGCTTTAGGGAATTCAACTAAATATGGGAATATTATTTTTGGAAAAAATAGTGATAGACTTTTTGATGAAGTTCAATTAATTACTTATAATCCTCGAATGCGATATTCAAAAGGAGATGACCTTAAAACCACTCATATTTCAATTCCACAAGTCACTGAAACAGCAGCAGTTATATTAAGCCAACCATTCTGGATCTGGGGTGCAGAAATGGGTGCTAATGAATATGGTGTAGTAATAGGGAATGAAGCAATTGCTACTAAAGAGCCCCTTAAAGACACAGGCTTATTAGGTATGGACATTGTAAGATTGGGATTAGAAAGAGGAAAAACCGCAAAAGAAGCATTAGACGTTGTAATTGATTTGTTAGAAAAATTTGGTCAGGGGGGTGCTCATCACCAATCTGGTACTAATTATCATAATTCCATGATTATTGCCGACCCTCAAAATGCGTATATAATAGAAATGGCTGGAGATTGGTGGATTGTAGAGAACGTAAAAAATTTTAGGTCGATTTCTAACGATATTTCTATAAGAGGGAAAGGAGATTTTAGACGAGATAATATAATTCAGCATGCAATTGAAAATGGATATTGTAAAGATGATAATGACTTTGATTTTGCCATTACATTTTCAAGTCCACAGCCATTACCAAATCATATAAAATGTTCGATGGGGCAATTAAGTGAAAATAATGGCCAAATAACTCCTGCTACTATGATGGAAAACTTAAGAGAGCATGAAGGAATTATATGCAGGCATAGACGTAATGATTTTACGGCTGGATCGATGGTTTCTTCTCTTAAAAGTAAAGTGGAAAGATCTATTCATTGGTTTACAGGAAGTTCTCTGACATGTTTAAGTATATTTAAGCCATATATATTCCCAATTGAAGGTCAAAGGGTTCTAGAAGCAAAACCATATCCAGAAATTAATCTTGATTGGTTTTGGAACAGACATAAGGATTTTGTTAAACCTTTCATTAGAAATCCTAATAAAGTAAAACTCGAGCGAGAGGATTATATTAAAAAATTAAGAATTATAGAACAGGATCTCATAGTTAAAGTCGATAATACAATCTCAAAAGGAGATCAAATATCTACTAATGATTATATTATGCAGATAAAATCTATAAATGAGGAGGCTTGGATAAAATCTAAAGAGGTGATAACCTAATTGTGTGACACTCTCGTAGCCTTAGGGAATTCAACTTCAGATGGAAGTGTTATATTTGGAAAAAACAGCGATAGACCACTAACTGAAGCCCAATTAATTACATTTATTCCTAGAGCAAAGTATTCAAAAAGCGAAGTAGTAAAATGTACATATATTACAATCCCCCAAGCTTCTGAGACCGCTGCTGTTTTATTAAGTCAACCTTTTTGGATGTGGGGCTCTGAAATGGGAGCAAATGAATACGGGGTTGTAATTGGGAATGAAGCCGTACGTACATATGAGCCTTTAAGGAGAACTGGTCTTTTAGGCATGGATCTCTTAAGATTAGGACTTGAACGAGGAAAAACAGCGAAGGAATCAATGGGTGTTATAACAGAACTATTAGAAAAGCATCATCAAGGGGGAAGTTGTGCTTACGATGATCCAAGCTGGATGTACCATAATTCATTTATAATGGCAGATCATGAGGAAGCATATGTTTTAGAAACTGCTGACGATTGGTGGATTGCTGAAAAAGTTAAAAATGTAAGATCAATTTCAAATGAGATTTCAATTAGAGGAAAAGGTGACTATCGACGGAAAGGCATAATACAATATGCTATTGAAAAAGGATATTGCAAAGATGATAATAGTTTTGATTTTGCTATAACATTTTCAAGGGACTTTATATCTGATAAACCTTCACCTTATTCAAGAGGGGGAAAATCTGCTATATTATTGAATAAAAATACGGGAGATATCACACATAAAATGATGATGCAATTCCTGAGAGAACACGAGGCAGGAATTTGTATGCACGGGGGATTTGAATCAACTGGCTCCCAAGTTTCACATTTAAGAAAAGAAAAGAATAAATCGATTCATTGGTTCACAGGAACTACTCTTCCCTGTATGAGTATTTATAAACCATATATTTTTCCTGTTAAAGATCAACGAGTTTTAAAGCCTGGACCATACCCAAAAGTTAATCCTGAATGGATTTGGAGCAAACATACATCTTTTTTAAGAAGCCATCAAGGTTTTAATAGAAAATCGGAGCGAGAAAAATATATTAAAAAGCTCAAAGATTCTGAAAATCAGTTAATCAATCAACTACAAGATGTTATAATAGACGATAATAAATTAACGTCTCAAGAATTTTATGAAAGAATCCAAGAGTTAAATTTTAAAGCGTGGAGTAAAACGTCTGAAATGATAGAAAATTAATATGATATTTAATAATATAATTCTTTTTCTATAATTAATACAGAATTTTTCTAAAATCTATGAGAAAAGCTGGTATTTTTGGTTTTATTTTTTCAATGATAATTATTTTTTCAGGTGTTCTTTTTAGTTCACACCCAATTTATATATATCAAAAAAATGGTTTTAGTCAATATAAAGCCCAGTTTCTAATTCCAAAACATTCAGCAACTTCACTTATTTGGAATTATACTACTGGAGATGATGTAAATTCAGTTGCTATATCTTCTGATGGAAAATATATTATTGCTGGAAGTAAAGATAATCAAACTTATCTATTTAATTATTCAAGCTCTACATCCAAGATTCCAATGTGGAATTATACAACTGGAAATGCAGTAGGTTCAGTGGCAATCTCATCAGATATTTTTTATGTTTTAGCAGGAAGCAATGATAATCACATATACTTATTTAATAATGTTTCTGATTCTAAACCAAAATGGAATTATACAATGGGAGATAACGTAAATTCTGTAGCGATCTCATCTGATGGGAATTATATAATTGCAAGTAGTAGAAATAACATAATAACAGTTCTTAAAAATTCGAGTTCTACACCAGTTTGGAACTTTACTATGGATGATGAGGTGAATTCCGTAGCAATCTCTTCAGATGGTACTTACATTGTATCGGGAAGTAACAATGACAAAATTACTCTTTTTTATGTTAATTTACCGGAAAATAATTGGAATTTTACAACTAATGGTGATGTGAATAGTGTTTCAATCTCTTCCGATGGAAATTATATCGTAGCTGGAAGTAATGACGATTACGTTTATCTTTTTAAAAACTCTTGGTCATTTCCAGAATGGAGATATAAAACTAAAGGAGACGTATTGAAAGTGGCAATCTCTTCAGATGGAAATTATATCGTAGCTGGAAGTAGCGATAATAAAACTTATCTATTTGAAAGATCAAACAGTATTCCAATCAAGACTTATGAAGTCGAAGATACGATAACTTCTGTTGCTATTTCTTCCAATGGAGAACACATAATTGTAGGAAGTGTTAATAACAAGACGTATTTATATGATAAATCTAAAAATCAACATTTATGGTATTACCCAACTCAAGGGAACGTCACCACCGTAGCAATTTCTTCTAATGGCAAATACTTTGTAGTTGGCAGCACAGATAATAAAGTATACTTATTCCATTGGACTCCCCCAGCCAATGTTATTTCTGAGGAGGATGAAGATCTTGATATTGACTTTGGAGACGAGGGAATTCCTTTTGGAACAATACTTTTGATTTTTATAGTTATAGGTATTATATTCGTTATCTCTATTATATTTATCAAGAAAAAAAAAATTATAGTTGAGCAAAAAAATGAAATCCACAAAAAGGCGTAGCGTCTTAAATTACTTATAATAGAGGATATTAAGTATCTTCTTATTAAGAAATTAGGAATTTCTCAAAAGGCAAAATTTTTTATTTTTTCCTATATTTTGCTCACTACATTTTAAGGTTAAAAACGAATTGTTCTAGGTTTTTCTATATGGCATCAAACAAATTAAAATTATTAGGTATGGAAGGAGTTATTGCAAATTATAGACGAGGCCGTCATACATTACACCCTAAACACTGCATCTTGATCTTCCCAAACATTAAAACAAGAAAAGAAGCAAATAAACTGATAGGTAGAACAATTGTATGGGTAACTCCAACCGGTAAAGAATTAAGAGGTGTAATTAATCGTGCTCACGGAAATAATGGTGCAGTTAGAGCTCATTTCAAAAAAGCGGGTGTTCCTGGTCAAGCTCTTGGGCAAAAAGTAAAAATTATTAAATAATATTTTAAATTAGAATATAAGATTAATTTTAAATACATGTGACCTTTTTAACAACCAATGCTTAAAGAGCTTTATATTGTTTTTTTACTATTTTTATAATAATGGGAAATAAAAATGAGCCTTCCGATAAAGGCTCAAAAACTAGTTCTTTTGGAGTATCGAAAAGAGAATGTCATGACTCTTCTCAATTTTATAGTTCTAATCTATACAAAGATGTTATTAGACCAAAGAAAGTTAAGTATATTGATAATTCGAAATTTATTCCTCCTAATAAATTAGACAGCATAATATTAGGGGATAGCCGAAATATGGATTTTATTCCTGATAATTCTATTCATCTAATGATTACTAGTCCACCTTATAGTGTTGGAAAGGATTATGATGATAATTTAACACTTGTAGAATATTTAAGTCTGCTTGAGGACGTTTTTAAAGAAACGTGGCGAGTTCTAGTTCCTGGAGGTAGAGCGGCAATTAATATAGCAAATGTAGGGCGTAAACCGTATATTCCGCTTCATGCATATGTTATTGAAATAATGCAAAAAATTGGCTTTCACATGCGAGGAGAAATAATTTGGAATAAAGGAGCTTCTGCAGGAGTCTCTACGGCATGGGGCTCGTTTGCATCAGCAAGTAATCCATGTCTTAGAGATATTCACGAATATATTCTAATATTTTCAAAGCTTACAAATAAACTTGAAAAAGGAAATAAGATTGATTCGATAAATAAAGAAGCTTTCATTGAATGGTCAAAATCCATTTGGAAATTTTCCGCAGATTCCGCCAAGAAAATTGGCCATCCAGCACCATTTCCAGAAGAATTACCCTTACGATTGATTGAATTTTACTCTTATCAAGGCGATATAATATTAGATCCTTTTATTGGTTCTGGCACTACAGCTATAGCAGCTCTAAAACTTAAGCGTCGTTATATTGGATATGAAATTTCACCTAAATATATTAAATTAGCAAAAAAAAGACTTAAGAGATTTAAGGAACAGTTAATTCTTAACAATTTTTTTTAGTTTAAATCAATTAAAAAAAGATATCCCATATTTTTTTTTTGACATTTCGAGATAATACTCAAATAGTATTGGACAGGTGTAATACATTGCTTCACAAGAAAAGTTCAAAGATTAACAAAGAAAATATAACCCCAATGGATAGCTCCACCTATTAATAAAGCTACACATATTTCCATCAATGATACTTCTAAGGCATATCTCCAACTCGTTTGTTTAGCAATAATTATTATAGCGGCCAGACATGGAATATATAACATAGTAACCAAACAGAAAATAATCATCTGAATAGGTGTCATAAGTTCTAAAAGTGTTAATCCTAAAGCATTTGCTAATATAGCAAGAAGAACTAAGGTTAATTCTTTTCGTAAAATTCCATAAATCAAAAAAACACCACAGATCATTGGTAATCCTAACCAAAAAACTGTAATTGGTGATAAAACTTCATTAGCTGGATTAAGTAAATTGAAAATTAGCATAATTTCCAATAAAATACCAAAAATAACTATTAAAGGCAGTGCTTTGAAAATAAATTCTTTGCTTCTAAGATAAGTTTGTTTTAATATAATATTATAATTTGGAACTCGATATTCATGCATTTCCATAATTAATTCTGTACATTGACCTGACATAATTTTATTTAATAATCTCCCAACAATTAATATCACAGTAAAATTAATCATTAATAATACTAGAATCCAAAATAAACCCAAATAACGTCCAACTAATCCTAAAACAACAGTCATCACTGCAGCACAAGGAATAAGAGATGTTAACACGATAGATAACTTTTTCTCACGCTCAGTTTCCATAATTCTACAACCTGCACAAGCTGGAACATTACAGCCAAATCCTAAAATCATAGGAATAATAGTTTTACCATGTACACCTATGATATGCATTATTCTATCCATAAGAAATGCGGCTCTCGGCAAATAACCGGAGTCTTGTAGAATTTCAATTATTAAAAAGAATGGGATCACATAAACTAATACTCCACCTACTCCTCCAAAAAAACCACCTACGGCTCCATCCCAGATAAGTTTAACCCAGAAATTGTTTCGACCGTAGGTAGCATAGACATCTTTACTCCAATATATATATAGTTCATCTACTAGACCTCCTAAAAAATCCCCAATAAAAAATGTAAAAGCATATATACCAAAAATAATAAGTGCTAAAATAATATACCCCCAAACAGAGTGCGTCGTCAAATGATCAAGCTTCTCAGCTAAAGTGGTTTTCTTTTCTCTACGAGTTTTTACTATCACAACTTTTTCAATTATATTATTGATATTATTGTAAATCTCCGAGGATATAATTGTATTGATATCTTCACCATGATAATCCTCTAATTCATTTCGATATATATCAGCCAAATTTGCTATTTCACTAATCCTTTCGTTAGCTTCAAAAATTTTTCTTATTTCTTCGTCGTTTTCTATTATTTTAATTGCCAAAAATCGTGAAGGATAATTATATAGCGAAAAATATTCCTGATAAGTGTCAATTTCTTTAACTAAATCTCTTATTTTTGTCTCAATTTCTTTACCATAAGAAAGTATAGAAGATAAATCAGGAAATTGAAAAGCTTGCTTTGTAGAGATCGTCCCACCACTAATTTTTTTACTTATTTCTATAAGATTTTGATCATGAGTAAGATTTTCGTGAACTTTTTTACCATCAATCTCGTAATGATAATGAGGATGATGATAGAAAACCAATTCAATCGCTTCTTCAAGTAATTGATGTACTCCCGTTCCATGAACTGCTACGACAGGAATAATTGGCAATTTAAAAATCTTTTCTAACTTTTCAAAGTCAAGTTCAATATTTCTTTTATATAAAAGATCTAATTGATTAATAGCTAAAATAAGGGGAACTTTTAATTCTAATAACTGGAATGTAAAAAATAAATTGCGTTCGAGATTTGTTGCGTCAATTACATTAATTATGATATCAACTTCATCTGAAACTATATATTCTCTAGTCACAATTTCCTCTAGGGAATATGTTGAAAGAGAATAAATACCAGGCAAATCTACGATATTAAAACGATATCCTAAAAAATTCAAATGTCCTTCCATTCTTTCTACTGTTTTTCCTGGCCAATTTCCTATAGTTTGAGAAAGACCAGTAAGTTGATTAAATATAACTGATTTTCCTACATTAGCGTTACCTGCTAAAGCAATATTAATTGTATCTTTATATTTTCCATTTTTTTTAATCTTCTTTTTTATAGATTTATGGTTACTCATTTTTTTTTCAAAACTAATCAAATTTCAGTTTTTTTGACTTATTATATTATAGATCAAAATATTTAAGTCTAGATATGAAATAATTAAAGAATGCAAGAACCTTCACATTTCACCATAATTTTACTTGCCAAGCCTCTGCCTATAACCAATGATGATCCTTTCACTATTATCTCAATAGGACCTCGAAACGGAGCCGCTTTTTTTTTAATTATTTTAACTCCAGGAACAACTCCTAAATGAGCAAGTCTTCTTTTTGCCATGAAACCCGCATATACTCTTAATACAATAAGTTCTTCTCCTTCTTTACATTCAATTAAACATTTTATTAAGGGTGTACCCTTATTATTATTCTTAGGTGTTTCCATAATGGTTTTTGCTTCTTCTTAAAAAATTTTTTTTTCAATAATATTTTAAATGATTATTCATATTCAAATTATTCTGTTTCCCTAATATAAAATATCTTTTCTTTTCTATTTTATAATGATATTTAAATTACTTAATAAAAGAATATTTATTCAAGATTAAAAAAAAAGAGGATATAGCAAATTATAAATGAAATTCTGTTCCCACTATTCCAAATGTGTGAGACGGATGCCTTGACATAATTTTATTAAATTCAAAACCGGTACAATGCATCCCACAAGTTATCTCAGGATTAAGATCCTCAATAAATTCTACAGAGGCTTCAATGTCTTGAGGTTTTTCCCATTCCTTATGAAATCCACCAATTACAGCATATAATTTATCAATTCCAGTTAGCTTTTGCCCATGTTTAATAATGTTTATAATACCTGTATGTCCACAGCCCGTTATCACAACTAAACCTTTATCTTTTACATTAATATATATTGAAATCTCGTCCCTGAAGAAATTTTTGGCAAATTCTTTTCTTCCTTTCATGAGATACATTCCCTTTGTGACCTCGTTCTCATCAAACAGTTCTATTTCTCCGCTTGTAATTATGCCATTTGTTAATTTAATAGGGGCAGGTGTTTCTACTATTTTAAGATTATGTTGATTTGCCAAGTTTTCAATTATGGATTTTTTTAAAGGTGGTAATTTAAAGCTAAAACTAAAAGTATTTTGTTTTTGTAATTCACGAAGGTTTTCTGTCAATTCTTCGGGCTTATAATGAGATCGACCAGATTTTGGTAAATATATAACGTGTTGATTGTATGAATTTGGAGTTAATATTATTTCACAACCTTCCTTTAATTGAGGTAGAACTTTAAAAAAACCTCCATAATGATCAATGTGCCCATGACTTAATAACAACTTATCATAATCACTAAAATTAATTCCTATTGCCTGAGCATTCTGAATAATTGTATTTTTTGGCCCCCCCGCATCCAAAAGAAACATTTTTTTGCTCTCTCCTTCGGTTATTTCAAGACTCATAGCAAGCCCATGTTCTGCTATTAATTTACTTCCATTAGTTTGAGGTTGAATAACTTTTCCTTGAAATTTCTCATCCGTTAATAAAGTCGAAACAACTGAATTTGTCGTTAAAACTCTAATTATTAAATTCCCACTTTCTATTCCATCATATATATCTACACTCATGTTGATTTCTTCTCAGTTTTAAAATTTTGAATTATTATTTATAAATGATTATTCATATTCAAATTATTCTGTTTCCCTAATATAGAATATCTTGTCTTTTATATTTTATTCAGTAAATTTTTATAATCTAGTAGGATTTTATTAATACTGAAAAGTTTATTTATAAACTTCTATACCCCTACTTTCCAATTTTTGAAGTAATGTAGAATTATTAATAGATGCTGGTTTTGCTGTTAATTCGTTTCCGACTAAATAGAGATCTGAGAGAGAATGTAATCTATTGATAGATCTTGGGAGCTTAATTAGGTGATTATCATATAAATTCAATATTTTGAGAGAATGCAATTTTCCAATGGAATTTGGAAGTGCTTTTAAATTATTCCAACTTAAGAATAATTTTTGAAGTGAATGTAAATTTCCTATAGTTTCTGGGAGTGTTATTAATTGATTGTGTTCTAAAAAAACTTCCTGAAGTAATTTTAAGTTGCCAATAGATTCTGGAAGAATAATTAATTCATTTTCACTTAAATCTAATCTTTTAAGCATTTGTAAATTGCCTATGGCCTCCGGGAGCGATGTAAGGTGATTATTTCTTAAATAAAGAGTTTGTAGCGATTTTAAGTCGCCAATCGACTCTGGCAACATCATTATTCGATTATCATCTAAATATAATTCTTGTAACGACCATAAATTACCTATAGTCTCTGGAATGGCTGTTAAGTTATTTCCACTTAAATCCAACTGTTTAAGCGATTTTAAGTCGCCTATCGACTCTGGTAATATTTTTAAATCATTGTTTCTTAGACAAAGTTCTTGTAGCGATTTTAAGTCGCCAATCGACTCTGGTAATATTTTTAATTTATTCCAGTCTAAATAAAGTCTTTGTAAAGATTTTAAATCACCAATCGACTCAGGTAACATCATTAATTGGTTATTTATTAAATTCAATTCTATATTTGTTTTAATGCTTTCAAGACCTACAATTTTAGCTAAGTCATCAATACCTTTGTTCTTTAAGTCTAATGTACCATTTTCTACAAATTCTAATTTTCTCTCAGGATAAATGATAAAATCGATTTTCTTCTTTTTAATATCCATTAATAACGATCCAAATTCTTCCTCACTCAAGTAATTTAAATAACCTTCCTCCATTAAATAATTCATAATATTAAGAGGACCGTTTGTAAATCTAAAAGCGATTTCATCTTTAAAAACTTTCTTTGCGATAGGATCCCCTATTTCTGTCAATCTTTTAAGCATAGGGAACGCTAAACTTCTATGTAATAAGCATGAATTGTAATTATTTTCATACCAAACTTGGAGATTTGAACAATGACCCCAAAATTCGGTTTTTGGAGATATTTTTAATCCCATATCTTTATTGGCTTCCATTGAATGATCCAACATCTCTGCTATATCATCAATAGATGCAATATCATCAAATAAAGAGGTTTTATTTATCGGTATATTTATTAATAAATATTTACACTGAACAAACTTTTCATTATTTAAATAAATAACCGTTTTATTATTTTCAAGTTTGAGTGTTATATAATCATTTACTTTAAAATCATTCATTTTCTATACTGCGATTTTTATTCTTATTATCCTTAGGTTTTAACAACTCAATTGAAAGATAAATTTATTTATCAAATCTCTTTTCTAAAACTATCATAATGGGCTTGAATCGTGTGCGTTCAAACACCTTAATCAACTTTTCAGAGATCCCATAACCAAGATTAATTCTTATTGATTCACAACCCCATGATCTTAAAATTGATATAGCTTTATCTGCTAAAATTTTGCCTATACCTTTACCTATAAACTCTTTTTTAGTAGCCCAATTATTTAAGTATCCAATATATTGCCCTAAAGGATTTCTTAAAGCTTCGATTACTCCCATACATACAACATCGCCAGTTGATTTTAGTTCAGCAATTAAAGTTATACGTTTTAAATTTGGTTTAAATTGCCTTAAACCAGAAGATTTCTTCCATTGCTTTTCCTTTAACCCAATATCATATATCTCATGGAGTTGTTTTAATATTTCTAAAGTAGCGTGATAATCTGAAGTTCTATAATTTCTTATTATTATTTCATCTTCTTTAAATACTTTATTTAACATAAGCTTCTAACACTATTGATATGTGAGGTGTCAATTTATCTGATTTTAACTATGACAAAGTCTCTCGAGTAAAGTAGGATCAATCACTTCTTTTGGTTTCCATCCCTTCTCTTCGAGATAATCTGATATCTCAGTTTTTATGTTAATTGGAATGTCTGTCTCAACACGGATAAATTTCTCTAAATCGTTTGGAAATTTAACACCTTTGTACTTCCTTTCTAAATCAATCCAATGAGATAATTTTATCATTCTACCTTTTGAATTATCAGCAGGTCTTAAACACATTTTAGCAACTAAGCATATAGCTTGTTCAATTGATTCAGCAGTTGTTAATAAATGTTCTGGACCAGGACCTACTAAATGATCTGGTGTTCCATCTCTAGCATTAAACACTTTCCAAGTATTTTCGTCATCTGATCTACCAATGTATATTCTCCTATATTCTGCTGCGTGTGGTCCTATTACTGCAGGGATACCTAGGCCGTTGGCCATACTTGCGATGCTTGCAGCTTTCTGACTCATCGCACCCCATGCAACACCAACAGCTCCTACACGATTAAGTATATAATCTGCAATTTCTTCAAAATTACCCCTTAAAGGACGCCTGGCAAAAATATTTGCAACTTTGCAAGCAGCCCCAGTAATGTGTGGATTCGAAACGCACGAACCAACATTTACTAAACCCCCTCTATCAAAATCGCCAGAAAATCTATCATATAAAGTCAATCCCTCTTCATTCTTTACAAGACCAATATCCATAGCTCCGCAACCAGAAACCACAACGATATAATTTCTCTTACAAAATTCTTCTGCCATAACATATAATTCTTGTATCTTTTTTCCATAATTTGCACAACCTATTATGGCAACAATTCCTGGGATTTCTCCAAAAACAATTGGAGCACCTACATTTCGAATTTCTGTATCCATTATAGGTCCTCTGCCAACTCTACATTTAAATCTCTCTGTTCTAATCTTTTCTCTGCCAGCATACATTAATAAAGTTAAAGGAGAAACATTTTTCATACAATCGGATTCGCATCGTCCACATCCTAGACATTCATCAAAAACTCCCTCTAAAACAGAAAAATTACCTTCTTTAACTAAATTAATACCTTCTACCAGTGGCAAATCATTTGGACAGTTTCGTTGACAATTGCTACATCCATTACATCTCATTGCCATATCAATGCAACCCTGCTCGTCTGGTAGACCGCTTTTCGCATTCCTTATTGGTTTCACTTTTAATGCAGTTTCAGCAGCAACTTCACCGGCTTTTATTGGATCCAGTATTAAAACTCCTGGCATTTTACCGCTTATTAAATCATCAACAATTTCTATTGTTGGATCATTTGTTCTGTCTGGAAGTCCACCCATAATCTTCTCATTTGTTGCAATAAAAGGAGCATCTACAAGTTGAGCTTGCTCGAAGCTTCTTAAATTAACACATTGCTCGTCGACCATCACCACATCGGCCAGACCGGACCGAATGAAATGTAGTTGTCTCGACATAGAGCCAATGATTTTTGCACCGTCGTAGTATCTTGTCAAATCATGAGCTGTACAACAGATTGCGCCAACATCTACTTTATCATCATATCCTTTTTCTCTAATATAATCTACCAATTCGACACCAGGTGCAACATTGTGACCAATCATTAAAATTACTGCTTTATTTTCTGGATCCATAGTTCCCATTCCTAACTCAACAATAGGGACATCAGGATCCCCCATAGGAAATCCATATGCTGCAATCTGGACAGCATCACTTATTTCCATACCCACAGAATCTGCAAGCCCTGCTAAAAAGCTTTTAGCTTCAAAGTCTAAATAGTTAGATTCTTGACCTGTATGTCCAGCAGCAAGTAAGTGTGTAATTATAAAGTGTACCCATTCCATTGCCGTCTCAAGATCTTCTAAAGTTTCTGGTTTCATCCCCACTACTAATCGAGTGTGTGGCATTTCCACGGCGATATTATTACCGAAATTAATTGGCACATTTCCATATTTCTCTTTTAACCAATGAAGTAAGTGATCCCCATGAGCGCTATGACACGCTGCACCAATACAGCAAGCTACTTCAACAATTCTCGCTTGTTGAGTTTCCATATTAATCCCACATGCACCAGTTCTGCCTTTTGAGAGATTACATTTCCCATATGTGCAAAGACAGCACATATCACATATAGGCATGTAAAAAGGTTTATATCTTTCCATTAACTTAAAAAACCAACTGCGTAGGGTCGGGATATGAGGCATTGGATGTGGTCCTATAGGTTCCCATTCAGTCTCGTCTCCCCAGCTTACCTTACCTGTAGTCAATTCAAATCCTTTAATTGAACCTAAGGGTCCTTTATATTCATCTATTTTGATTTTTGCACCTTTTTTACTCAATTTCTTCACTTCATTTTTTAAATATCTAAATATGAATAACCATTCATAAACACATATTATAATAATAAAAAGTCCTTTATTATATAAGTTTAATGAATAATCATTCATAAATTATATATATTAAAAAACGTTTTACTATCACAATAAAAAAATATCAAAAAGTAGTGAGTATTAGAATATGAAAAGAATTATTGGAATCCCTTCTAATGGACCTGAATTATTCGACGAGATTTCAGTTCATTTTGGTCATTGTAAATATTTTGTTGGAATTGAAGTAATTGATGAAAACAGTTTTAAAAGAGTATTTTCTTTACGCAATGAGGAACATTCTGGATGTATGGAACCTGTCATGAATATGAAAGAAAGAAATGTTACAGATATGATCGTAGGTGGTATTGGTGGACGTCCTTTCGTTGGATTTCAACAAATTGGTATAAACTTATATCAAGGTGTAAGTGATACCATAGAGAACAATGTGAAACTTCTATTGAAAGAAAAATTAAAGCCTTTAATGGGTTCTAGCTGCATTAATTACTCTGAGCATACTCACGACTTTAAATATTAAAAATTTTGATTAAATGTAAAAAATAATTTATGAAAATTAAAAAGTGTAAGAAAAAATGCCAAGTTTTAAAGGAACTTATGATGCTATTAAGGTAGATTGGAATGCGGGAGAGAAGAACTTTAATATAGAATGTGAAATGCTTTCAGACGGCATGCAAGTTATGTGTACGATGGGAAATCCAGCAGGAGACCCTTTTAAATTACTTATTGATGCTCCTGGTGGATTAGATGGTACAAATAAAGGACCATCTCCTTTATTAGTAATACTATCTTCAATTGGCGCTTGCATTATTGCTGTGACCAAATTTTGGGCCAAAATTATGGATATAAAGATAGAAGAACTGAAAGTTTTTTCTCGAGGACATATTAATTTAGGTGCAATTTTTGGAATTGATGATTCTAAATTAGCAGGATACGACAAACTTGAGCCTGTGATCAGAATCAAGGCGGATGCTCCAGAAGAAAAAATTAACGAGTTAATGGATAAAGTCTTTAGCCATTGTCCTGTTGTTACCAATTTTGGAGGCGCTTCTAAAATTACACCAAAAGTACAAATTAGATAATAATTCTAATTTTTTTTATTTTTTATTCTAATGTTCTTTTATTAGGATTTAGAATTAAAGATGGGGATGATAATGGTCATGATCGTTATCAGCCTCAGTATGAATTTTATCAATCCCATAACCTTTACCCCCACCTGGTGAGCATAGACTTTCTCCACCTTCTAGAGTTCCATTTAATATCTTTTCAACAGTATCATCGATATTTCCACTAACACCCATGATAACATCTATACCAAATTGATTGAAAAATTGGACCGCTCGTGGACCCATTCCACCTGTAATAATGCATTTTGCTCCTTGTTCATCTATAAATTGGGGTATGTTTCCCACAGTATGTCCTGGATTGGGAAACACGTCTTTTTTAACTACTCTATTATCTTCAATTGTAATAAAAGTAAATTCTGGAGCGCGACCAAAATGCGGAGAGACTTCTCCCGAATCTGAACTAATTGCAATTTTCATCTTTATTATCTACCTTTATCTTAATTTATTTATCTAAAGAGTAATATACTTTTATAAAATTTAAATTTAATGAATAATTATTCAAAAATAAAATAAAATTAAAATATGGAATTCTGATTAATGGACTTGACTTATTGAGTATATTGAATAATTAATTATTAAAATTAAATTAAATAAATATTAATATTACATTTTTTTTTTACTTAGATTTCATGTTGATAAATCTTTAGTTGATTCGATATGGGAAGAAAATATCGCCGCAGATGGGTTGGCCGACAACCTGATAACTTTTATTTCTCTAGTGAGAAAACTAAAATGGATGATTGTATTATTTTAGCCGTTACAGAATTTGAGGCGTTGCGTCTTAAACATTATATGAAATTGAATCAGGAGAAGGCAGCTGAATGGATGGGTATAAGTCAACCTACATTTTCACGTATCATAGATAGAGCTCACCAAAAAATCACTCAAGCTCTGATCGAGGGAAAAATAATTAAGGTTTTTGGTGGCGAATTTGATTATAAAGTAACTTTTATTGGGTATGGATGTTTAGATTGCAATCATGAATGGGAAGATAGATCTGCATCCAAAGAACAAAAAGTTTTTTGTGTTAAGTGTAATTCAAAAAATGTCTATTACTTTGTTAGAGAACTTATTTAAAACTATGAATTTAAGGGTAATTATTAAATAATTTCCTTATAAAGATTATAATATCAGAGTTAATTAGTATTCCATAAGATTTTTTTTAGCTTTTTATATATCTCCTTAATGGCTAAACTAGCCTTTGAATATGGAGCATAATCTACAACTGTTTTAGCATAGGACATTGCTTTAGGTATTTCTAAATCAAAAGGTATTCTTCCTAAAATACTATAGCCAGTATCATCAATATAATGTTTAAATTCATCTTGAAAAGGACTTTTTAAATCGAATTTATTTATTACAATACTAAAAGGAATTTCGAACTGTTGTACAACCTCAATTGCTCTTGCAAGATCATGTAATCCAGAGGGTGTCGGTTCTGTTATTGTAATAATATAATCCAATCCCGTAACTGTTGCAATTACAGGGCATCCTATACCAGGAGGTCCATCTATTAAAATCAAATTAAAATTTTCAAAATCATCAATATTCTGTGCAAATTTTTTAACATCTGAAACCAATTTTCCAGAGGTTGTACTACCAAGCCTTGTTTTACCATATACTAAGGGTAAACTGAAGTTAGTTTTAAAATAAATTATTTCTCCACTTTTTACAATGTTTATTTCAAATGCTTGTTCTGGGCATAAAACTTTACATGCACCACAGCCTTCACATGCCAAATAATCAATATACGGAATAGATTTAGTTTCATCCCATTTTAAAGCATTAAATTCGCAGAAATGATCATCGATACATTGATTGCATTGAACACATTTTGCCTCAACAAAAATGGCTTTTAATGTTGTAAATATATCAATTGATTTTATTTTCTCATGTGAATCTGCAGGAAGAATTAGCGCTAAATTAGGCGCATCGACATCACAATCTAAGATTATCGCATTTATTTCATTATCTTTTCTTACAAGATCTGCTAATGATGCTGTTAACGATGTTTTTCCAACGCCACCTTTACCTGATATTATACCTACAGACTTTCTTTCCATATCATTTCCTCTTTTCTATGTATTATTTGTTTGTACCCATATTTTCAAATTTTCAAATATTTTTTGAAATGATTTATATCCTTCTCCACCTTTAAATTTACTATTCTCGTCCATTAAAGGGATTCCTTGACAATATGAATTGACAATGTCGTCATCTAAAGGTATATCCCCTAAAATCTTTATATCCTTCTTTTCCAACTCTTCTAAAAATTGATTTCTATATCCCAGTAATGATGATCTATTTACAATTGCTCGATAATCCTTATTTATTAACTCAATCAGCTCAATTATCCTTAGTAAATCTAATTTTCCAAATTCTGTGGGTTCTGTTACTGGTATTACTATATCTGCCTTATCAATCAATAATTCAACATCACAGTGAGCACCAGGAGCGGTATCTAAAATAATATAATCGAATTTTCTTGGCTCTTTATTAATAAAATCATCAAGTTTTTCAAGAAGAACTTCTATTACAGCAGCAGATCGGGCTTCAGTTGGTTTTAATTCTCCTATTAGGAGTGAAATTCCATCTTTTTTTGTTGAATATGTCCAGCCAATAATCTTCTGATCTGCTTCAATCGCTTTTTCTGGACAGATTTTATAACATAACTTACAACCAGAACAAACCGGTAAAATTGGTATCGGATATGTGTCTTTTATATGCAATAATGCATGAGGAGCACAATTTTCAGCACATAAACCGCATTTAGTACATTTTTCTTCAATAATTTTGGGTTTAAAAAATAAAACGGATTCTTTATTTTCAAGATCGCTACCTAATAATAAATATGTATTGGGATTTTCAACGTCTCCATCAATTAATAAAATCTTTTTACCTTCATTTTTAAACATTGTTGCCAAATTAACAGCAAATAAAGTTTTTCCAGTACCTCCTTTACCTCCTGTAACGCAGATTATTTTGGGTCTTTTAGGCATTTTTTACTTTATTAAAGCAAGACTACATTGAATTTTAATCTGATGAATTAAAAATTGCGCCCCCCCCTCCTGCCTCGTCCACCCCCCATCCCGCGACCTCCCCCCATCCCAAAATGGGCACTGACATTTGAACCGCTCATTTCTTGTAATTTCCCTTCAATATACAATTCTATAACTTTTTTTACTGTTAACTGTTCATTAGGGGCTTGATAAATCTTTAAATTCAACGCGGCTAATGATTGTGCAGCATTAGGTCCTATGTTTCCAACAATTACGACGTTGGCTCCATGGTTCCCTATAGTTTGAGAAGCTTGTATTCCAGCTCCTCCCATAGCATTTGAAGCCATATTAGATACAGATTTAACTTCTTTAATGGATTTATCTTCAATTGTTACAAATGTGAATGAGTCGCAGCGACCAAACTTTTCGTTCATAGATTCATTTAATCCACCATTTCCAGAAGATGGAACTACTACAATTACCATATTATTCAATCCTCATATTCTTAATTAATATCTTTTTTTTTCCTTAAATTTAAATTTTATGAATAATTATTCATTATATCTATATATTAAATAAATCTGTTCTATAAAAAGTTAACCCAAAATTTGAAATTAACACTTCAATAAAATTTATAAAACAATATACAAGGCAATCTAAAGATAAAGTTAAATAGAAATAATTGTGATTTGAAAAAATTAAATAATTGTAAAGTAGGTTATGAAATCATGCAAGAAGATGAAGTACCGGACATAAATTTAAAAGAAACTGTAGAACAAGGCAAAAAAGAAGCCATGGACCAACGTATGGAGGAAATTAAAAAAAATATGGAAAAAATTAAGCATAAGATTGTGATTATTTCTGGTAAAGGAGGGGTTGGGAAAACTACCGTCGCTGTAAATCTTGCCATAAGTTTAGCTAGAATAGGATTAAGGATAGGAATATTAGATGTCGATATTACTGGTCCTAATGTTGTGAAAATGTTAGGAATAAGCCCAGGATTAAAACCAAGAGTAGACACTGAAGCCCTAAAATTTTATCCAGTTAACGGACCTTTAAATACCAAAGTTATGAGCATGGCCTTTCTTATTGAAAGTGCTGATTCACCTGTAATTTGGAGAGGACCAATGAAAATGGGAGTAGTACGACAATTTCTTGGAGACGCTATTTGGGGCGCGCTTGATTATTTAGTATGTGATTTACCCCCTGGAACTTCTGACGAGACTTTAGATATTCTTCAGCTTATACCTGACGAAAATGTTATTGTTGTGTCTACTCCACAAGAAGTTGCTCTTATGGATGCTCGTAAGACAATAAAAATGGCTCAAATTATGGAGAGAAATGTTCTAGGGATTATTGAAAACATGTCCGGATTTGACTGTCCTCATTGCGGCAAATATATTGATCTTTACCCTCCTGGAGGTGTTGAAAAAGCAGCTAAAGATTTCAATGTTCGACTATTGGGAAGAATTCCTTTTGAAGTTGAAATAGGAATTCAAGGAGATCAAGGTCTCCCTTTTATTATAAAATATTCAGATAGTATGAGTGCGAAAGCTTTCAAGGAAGCTGTAAGGAATATTCAAGAAATTTTGGAAAAGTAATTTAGTTTTACTGTAAAAGAAGTTTTTTAAGGTACCATGTCTAAAGAAAATTTTGATGAGTTTGTTAAGAAACTACAAAAAGAAATTATAGATAAAGAACTAGAGCAATATAATGAATATATTGTTGGATTATTCCATAATCCAAAAAATTGGGGAAAACCACAAGAAAATAAAATAAGTGTATGGCATGCTTATGAAGGTCCTTGCGGGGATACGATGCAGTTCTTTTTAAAAATTAATAATAATATAATCGAAAAAGCAAATTTTATTACAGATGGGTGTGGAGCAACTGTAGCCTCAGGAAGCCAGACGACACTTATGATTGAGGGCAAATCTTTAGATTTTGCTGAAAGCTTAAATCCAGAAGATATTGACAAAGCATTAAAAGGGTTACCTGATGATCATAAACATTGCGCAGAATTGGCAATTAGAACTTTAAAGCGCGTAATTGAAAAATATAAATATGATAGGAGTTGATTAGAATTTTAACATTGATTGTTTTTTTCAGTATTTTAGGTAGTATTGGAGCGGTAATTGCGGCAGGACTTTTTCTCTTGTTTAAAAAAAGGATTCAGACAATTCTAGTATCCTGTTTAATTGCATACGCTACAGGTACTTTACTCGCAGTTGCCCTATTAGTAATGATACCAAAAGCCATATCTCAGAGCGATCCTTCGATTATTATGTCATTTTTTCTGGGCGGAATTATCTTTTTTTTCCTTCTCGAAAAGATAATAATTTGGCACCACTGTCGTGTTGAAACATGCGAAGTCCATAGTGCGGCAGGTCCTATCATTCTAATTGGTGATGCATTCCATAATCTTATAGACGGTATTGTTATTGCGGCAAGTTTTTTAATTTCTATTCCACTTGGAATAATAATTAGTTTTTCAGTATTAACGCATGAAATTCCACAAGAAATTGGTGATTTTGGTATTCTCCTTCAAAATCAATACTCAAAAAGAAAAGCATTTCTACTAAATCTTTTATCAAGTTCGACTACCATTCCTGCAGCTATTCTTGGTTATTATATTTTAGATATTGTAAGTTCCACCATCCCTTTTATTATCGCAATTTCAGCAGCAAGTTTTGTATATATTGCGCTATCAGATTTAACACCTGATTTACATCGGAATGTAGGATTAGGATATGGCATTAGGCAAATAATCTTGATTTTAGCAGGAATTGGAATTATTGTCTTAATTATTTTAATGTAATAATATTCATATTGAAAGACTAAATGAAGTATGTCTATGGACCTGTGCCGAGCAGGAGATTAGGAAGATCATTAGGGATAGATCCTATTCCTTCAAAAACTTGTAATTTCCAATGTATCTATTGTCAATTAGGAAAAACGACCCATTTTACAAATAAACGGAGAAACTATTATCCAAAAGAAGATATTAACTATGAAATTAGAGAAGCAGTTAAACAAAATGAAAAAGAAATAGATTATATAACTTTTGTTGGCAGCGGAGAACCAACTTTATATAAAGATTTAGGAGATTTGATTTTAAATACAAAAAAAGCATCAAAAAAGCCCATCTGCATAATTACAAATGGCGCATTATTAAATAATGAAGAAGTCAGCAATGCACTTATGCATGCTGATGTAATCTTACCTAGTTTAGATGCTGGTGATGAAAATTTATTTATTAAAATTAATCGCCCTTATCCTTCAATTAAATATGATGATATAATCCAAGGATTTATAGAGTTTAGGAAATCTTACGAGGGAAAATTTTGGATTGAAATTATGATAATGAATGGGATTAATGATTCCAAGAATGAGTTATTAAAAATAAAAGAAAAAATTGATTTAATAAAGCCTGATAGAATTGATATAAATGTTCCTATAAGACCTCCTACTGAAAAGTGGGTTAAAATACCAAATAAAAATTTTATTTCATT
Organism: Candidatus Hodarchaeota archaeon; assembly: GCA_048887225.1. Lineage (GTDB taxonomy): Archaea > Asgardarchaeota > Lokiarchaeia > Sigyniarchaeales > SOKP01 > LW40-45. Next base: position 2,378 of record JBHLJY010000006.1, on the reverse strand, counting down.
ATTGAATAAAGTTTTCGTTGAATATTCTGATATTCATTATCCTGAGATGGGAAAATTTCATATATATTCTTCAGATTTTGAAAAAGAATTTCTATCAATAATTAAAAGACATCCTATGAGACAAGATCAAATTATTGAGACTTTTTCTTCTAGTAATTTCGACCGAGAAAAAATTTTACAGAGATTAATAACACTTGAATATCGAAAAATGATTAAAAGGATAATTTATAACAATAAGATCTTTTGGAAATTAAATGCCATTAAATAATTATTTAAAACTAAATTTATTCATAATAAACCCTGTAAAGATTCAGATATTTCTGGAGTCATATGATGCTCAATACCGCAGCAAAGATCTTCCAATAATGAATTATCTTTTATTTTTAAGATTTGTTTAAAAAATTTATACAAAATGTTATAATTCTGAATCATTTTGATTGCTATTTCCTTTCCTTTATCTGTTAATCGTATTGATTTTCTTGGTTCCCAATTTACTAATCCTTTCTCTTTTAATTTATGTAGCATATCAGACACTGAGGGTGGTTTAACATTTAAGCATTCAGAAATCTCTAAATTGGAAACCCAACCACCTTTGTTTCTTCTTGAAATGATATAAATGGCTTTTAAATAATCTTCATAACTTTCATTTAAGTCTTTCATTTGATTTTAAAATTATAATATGAATTTTCAATTAAAAAAAAATAAAGGAATTATTCAGTTTTTTCTAATTCCTCAATTCTTTTAGAGATATCGTCTATTGCACTTTTTATCCCTTCTATATCAGATTCTAAAAATTGTTTCTCTTGCTTAAGCATATTCAATTGAGTTTCAGGCGTAATTGGAGGTGAATAAATGGGAAGTGGAACTACATTTGTAACGCCATAGCCCCAGTAACCACTAAATCTTCTCCCGGTCCCTCTACGCCAACCAGCTCCTCTCCCATAACCTAATCCAAAACCCGATCTTAATCCTCTTCTTAATCCCATTCCAGGAGCTTTGGCATAGCCTGGTGTGTCATATCCAGTACAATAGCCTAATCCTCTGCCAGTTATAGGACCTTGACCCCAAGGTCCCGTACCATCTCCTCTAGGCATTTTTTTTTATCAACTCTTTTTTTTAGATTTAATTTTTTTTTTCTAATATAATAAAAGAAACATTAATATTTAAATATGAATGATTATTCACACCCCCAAGAATTACTCCTAACTCATAATAGGATAGTAGCATAAAATGAATGATTATTCATCTACTTTTTTATATAAATATAATTAATTTATATACTTTATAAAAGTGAAATTGTATCAAGATTTATCAAATCTATAAATGAAAATATTTACTTTTCAAGTTCGAAATTTATCTTATGATTCATTTTATACACATCTATATAATTCGATACATCCATCATTTTCTTTTTATTTTTGGTAAAAATCTTCCAGCTTTTTTCTTATATTCCTCATATTCACTCCCATACATCTTAATAAGAATTTTCTCCTCTTCGTTGGAATGCCCATACATTACAATAACAGTACATAATAGAAATGATAATATAAGGAGGTTAGGAATAATAAAAAAAGTCCCAAATACATCTAATATGAAAGCGGTATATGCTGGATGGCGAATAAAGCGATAAATTCCAGATGTTATTAATTGGGATTTCTCACCTGAAATTTCTGCATTTTTAATTGATTTACCTACATTAATTGTAAAAAGAAAGATTAAAAGAAAAGCAAAACACATGATACTCATTGCTATTATTTTAATTAAATCATTATCTAATATAGATATTTTAAAGAACCAATTAACGCTATCATAAACGAAAAAATATAGCACGATTAAAAAGATCCACATTAACATTATTAAGCCGAAACCAATTCCAAAGATTTTAGCTTTTGTCTGTCTTCCATATTCTTCACTAATTGATTTCTCATGCTTACCCTCTACTCTTCCATATGTTAAGAAGTATCCTACCACTATTATGATTATATATATCAGAAGAAATATCTGGGAATAATGGAAACTAATCATAGTTATTTACAAAAATGTATTTGTAATAAAATTATTGTTAATATTGAATTTTTAATATTTTCTTTTTTTAGGTTCAGGTATTTAAAAAATAATTATATGAAAATATTCAAAACTAATTAAAAAAAAATATATGCCTAATTATTGATGAATTTCAGTTGTTTGTTTTTATTTATAAAGATGCTATGTATGACATATTTCCAGTATTACTCAAATATTATTGGACAGGTGTGATACATTGCTTTACAAGAAATCAAAATTACCTTTAATCCTTAAATCTTATATTTAGTTCAAGATATAAGCTTCTCTAAGTCTTAAAGAAATAATAAATTAATTAAAGTACTTTATATAAAATA
>JBHLJY010000005.1:0-224655 GCA_048887225.1 Candidatus Hodarchaeota archaeon | reverse complement strand
TTAATTTTGAGAGAAATTAAAGTTGTGGGAGAATTAGTTCCTAAAGATTTGAAACCAAATAGATTTACTCAAATTCAACATCGTGGTTATGGAAAAATGTTAATGAATAACGCTGAAAAAATATCCGCAGAAGATTTTGATGCTAAAAAATTAGCTGTAATTTCTGGTATTGGAGCAAGAGATTGGTTTTATGAATTGGGGTATAAATTAGACGGACCTTATGTTTCTAAAATTTTATAAAATAAATAATAAATTAAAATGAGAATAGTGATTAAATATGGAAGAATTTGATTATGAAAAACTCGGTCTTATATGTGGACTTGAAATTCATCAACAATTAGATTCAAAAACAAAATTATTTTGTAGGTGTCCAGCTAAATTACAAGGAACTCGAGAGCCTGATTTTACAATAAAGAGATTTATGAGACCTGTTTTGGGAGAAATGGGAACTTACGATGAAGCTATGCTGACAGAATACGAAAAAGGTATGAGTATTATATATGAAGGCTATAATGATGTAATATGTACTTATGAATTAGATGAAACTCCTCCTTTTGCGTGTAATGATCAAGCTAGAAGAATTGCTCTAGAAATAGCATTGCTTCTCAATTCAAATATTATCGAAGAAATGCATGTGTGCAGAAAAAATTACCTTGATGGAAGTGTACCTTGCGGCTTTCAAAGAACAATGATTTTGGCAAAAGATGGATTTGTTGAATTAGAGAACGGGAAAAAAATTGGGATTGATATAATATGTTTAGAAGAAGATGCTGCTAGAAAAATAAAAACAGAAAAAAAAACAAATTATTTTAGATTAGATCGATTAGGAATTCCATTAGTGGAAATTACAACTAAGCCAGATATTAACGATCCAGTGGAATGTAGAGAGTGTGCTGAAAGATTAGGCTTATTATTATGGTCTACAAAAGTTAAAAAAATTCTCGGTTCGATTCGACAAGACATTAATGTAAGTATTAAAGAAGGTTCGAGAATTGAAATTAAAGGCGTCCAAAAATTAGATTGGATCCCCATTTTAATTAATCATGAAGTTTCAAGACAACTTCATCTTCTTGAAATTAAAGAGGAATTGCAAAGAAGAGATTTAAGGGAGCAGGATCTTTCTAGTACGCTCGTTGATTTGTCAAAAATAATGGCAAAAACTAAAGCTAATTTTATTACAAAAGGAATAAAAGCAGGAAAAAAATTATACGGAATCAATTTTAAAGGATTCAAAGATATATTTGGAAAAGAATTAATGGAGGATTATAGGTTCGGTACTGAAGTGAGTAGTAAAGTAAAATTAATTTCTGGTTTAGGAGGAATAATTCACTCTGATGAAGATTTAAGTAAATACAAATTTTCTAACGAAGAAATTAAAAAAATTAAAGATCAATTGAAGTCGAAAGATGATGATTGTTTTGTATTGGTTTTAGGTTCTATAAAAGAAGTTGATAGCTCAATGAAAATCATTATCGATAGAGTAAAATACGCATTTAAAGGAATACCCCCCGAAACCAGAAGGGCTCTTGAAAACGGAAATACTGAATTTTTAAGAGAATTACATGGTGGCGCTAGATTATATCCGGACACGGATTCTCAAGCAATAATAAATTTTGACGAGGAAATTAAAGTTATAAATAAAAAGCTTCCAGAATATCCATGGGATATTATAAAGAATTATTCTAAAAAGTATAAAATTGAAGAAAGATTGATTAAGGAACTAATATTTACTGGCAATTTAACAATATTTAACGATTTAGTTAAAATTTATCCAGAAAACCCAATTTTAATAATTACGACATTATTAGAAACTAGAACTGCCCTTAGAAGAGATGGAAAAAATGTTGAAAATATCTCTGAAACGGATTATAAAGATATTTTTACGCTCTTGAAAAAGAAAGAAATTGGAAAAGAAGCTATTGAAGAGATGATGAGCTTTAAGGCAGATTCACCAGAAATTTCAATAGAAAGAATAAAAAAGAAGTTAAAAATTGAAAGCATTTCTGTTGAAGATCTTAAAAAAATCATAAATAAAATTATTAATAACAACTTAAACATTATTAAAAAAAGAAAAATGAGAGCAATGGGGCCTTTAATGGGAGAAGTTATGAAAAAAGTTAGAGGAAAAATAGATGGTGCAGTCGCATCTGAAGAATTAAAAAATGCTCTACAAACAAAATTAAAGGAGCTGAAATAAATGGCAGAAAATTTAAAAGGATACAAAGGTAAAGGAAAAGAACTTTTAGAGAAAAATCAAATTGATATCTGGGACATTATTGAAATAAAAACCGATAAAGGAGCTTATGAAGGAATAGTATTACCTAGAAACGAATATTCTGCACCTGATTACATAGAAATAAAATTAGAAAATAACTATAACATTGGAATTAATGCTTCAGATATTAAAGAAATAAAAAAAATCGGTAAAGAAAAAGCTCATTATAAAATTCCAGAAAAGAATTTTCCTAAAAATAATAATTTGCCAAATATTTTCCTACTGGGAACTGGAGGTACCGTCGCGTCTCGATTAGATTATACGACTGGAGCCGTAATTCCTTCATTTACACCTGGAGAATTGTTTAGTGCCGTTCCAGAATTAGCTGAAATCTGCAATCTTGAAACCGAAATTGTATTTGAAATCCTTTCTGAAAATATGAAACCAGATTATTGGCAGCAATTAGCAAAAAAAATCGAAAAAGCAGTTAATTCTGGTAAAGACGGTGTTGTTATTGGTCATGGAACTGATACAATGGGATTCACCGCAGCTGCGTTATCTTTCATGTTAAAAGATTTATCCATACCAGTTGTTTTAGTAGGAAGTCAAAGAAGTTCTGATAGACCCTCCTCAGATGCGGCATTGAATTTAATAAATGCCACTACTGTCGCAACTTCAGAAATTGCTGAAGTTGTAGTATGCATGTTAGGGTCTTCTGCGCATGATTACGGATTGATTCATAGAGGTACACTCGTAAGAAAAATGCATTCCTCTTTTAGAAACACGTTTAGAACAATAGATGACATACCTCTAGGTATTATTCGAGAAAGAAAAATCAAAATTTTTAGACAAGATTACAGAAAGAGAAGCAAATCAGAAACTAAAGCACTAACTAATTTCGAGAAAAAAACAGCTCTTATTTATTCATATCCTGGGATGAATAACGAGATTATTGAAATTTATATTGATAAAGGCTACAAAGGTATTGTGATAGCAGGTACGGGATTAGGGCACGTTAGTACTGAAGTATACAATTCCATTGAAAGGGCAATTCAAGAGGGAATAACCATATTAATGACTGTACAAACGCTACATGGTTTCACGGGTATGAATGTATATTCAACTGGTCGTGAACTGCTTAATATGGGCGTCGTTCCAGGACGAAATTTATTGCCTGAGACGGGATATGTAAAACTCGGATGGGTATTAGGACAAACAAGCGATCCGAGTGAGATTAAGAAATTGCTATTGGAAAATATCGCAGGTGAGTTTATAGATAGAGAAATTCCAATTGCGTTTAATTATAATATTGATCAATTGCTAAAAGATAAAAAGCTCTAATTTATTTTTAAAGTTATTAGAAACTCGACTGAAATAATAAAAAATTTAAAGTTTTGTTAATTTAATAAAACAGAGGAAAAGTTCTAACTTCGTGAATTACATGGGTAAGCGAATACTGGCTCAAAGAAAAGGTAGAGGAACCTTGGCCTGGCGATCCCCAAGTCATCGACATATAGGAGCTGTGAAATATCGCCCTTTTGTAGAAGAAAATCTATTTAAATTTAAAGTAATTGAATTAATCCACTCTCCTGGAAGAGGCGCACCTGTGGCAAAAATCAAATACAATGACGGTGAAAAAGGATTATGGCTTCCTCCCGAAGGCATTTTTGAGGGAGATGAGTTCATTCAAGCTAAAGCTGGACAACCAGTTGAAGTTGGAAACGTTTTACCACTTAAAGAAATTCCTTTAGGTACGCTTGTTTTCAACATCGAAGGCACGCCTCAGGATGGCGGTAAATTTGCTCGAGCCTCAGGGGTCGGAGCTATTGTTAGAAATAGAGAGGCTAATAAGATAGAAGTATTATTTCGATCTAAAAAAAGGAAATGGTTTAACGAGAATTGTCTTTGTACAATAGGAGTCGTGGCTGGTGGTGGCAGAACTGATAAACCATTCGTTAAAGCTGGAAATAAATTTCACTATAAAAAATCAAAAGCGAAAAAATGGCCCGTTGTAAGAGGTGTTGCTATGAATGCTGTTTCTCATCCATATGGAGGAGGGGCTAAACAATCTCCGCATAAGCCAACGACAACAAAACGTGATGCACCTCCAGGTCGCAAAGTTGGGCAAATTGCTGCAAGAAGAACTGGACATCAAAATTAATCAGATTTTTATCTATACTATTTTTATTTATACTTTTTTGTCATCTAACGCTTAGACAATTATATTTTTATGATAAGATTTCATTTAAAGGGGTTCAACCGTCTAATTATGAACCCAAATTTAACATGGAACTCTGTACCAAATGTGAAACATGCGTAAGAAAATGTCCGAATGAAGCAATTTATCATAGATGGCCAGATAAATCATATTCTTCTGACGAACAAATGATCTTAAGGAAAGAATTATGTATTGGATGTAGCGTATGGGCAGCAAACTGTCCACAAAACGCAATTAAGATGATAAAAGTAAGGGATATGGTCCCTCCAGAACGACTTAAAATAGGGAACAAATATTTTTTAGAGCTTATAACAGAGTAAATTCTCTAATTTCAATAACTCTTTCTTTTTTTTATTGAATTCCTATTCAACTAAAAAGAATAATAATTCTAAAATGTTAATTATCAAAAATAATCTTAATTGAAGTTGAAACGAAGGCTTTTTAAAAGCTCTTTATATCTTGATCGTAATGTTACCTCAGTAACGCCAATTACTTGCGAAATTTCTTTTTGACTTACTTTTCTATTCTTAAGCTTTGCTACAAGATACATCGATCCCGCACATAAACCTTTTGGATCTTTACCACAAATGGACGTTTTTTGAATAAATCTTTTTAACACGTTGATAGCTTCCTTTTCTACGTCTATAGATAATCCTAAATCTGCGCAATATCTAGGTATAAGCGAAATAGGATCGATGTGAGGGGACTTTAGATTGAGCTCCCTAACCAATATCTTATAGCATTTCTTTACAATGTTAGCATTTATAGAGGCCTCATCTAAGATTTCTTGAAGTGTGATTGGAATCCTCTCTTCTTTACATATAAAATAAGAACAAGCAGCAACCATGCCGTTTATAGACCTACCCCTCAATAATTTCCTCTTAAATACCTCCTTATAAAGTCGCACTGCTGCTTTTTTAACGCGCTCTGGAAAATTTAAATTGCTGCCAATCCGTTTTAACTCGGTTATTGCAATAAGCATGTTTCTCTTCTCCCATGTCATATGTGTATTCCATTTTGCTGCTCTTCTTAAATCAGGGCTTTTGATTTTTGTTCTGTCTATTATCGTACTTAGACCGATATCAGGCATTAAAATAGATATAGGACACCCCGTGCGCTCTTTTCTGTCTTTTTCTTGTTTAGTATATGCCCTAATCCCACTATGCGAAATATCTAAGCCTCTGTCAAAAACAATAAGACCACATTGCCTACAAACTGTTTCCCCTCTCTCTTGAAAATTCTGAATTAAACCGCCACATTCAGGGCAGAAATTCATTATATTTTCTATATCAAGAACCATTCTTTAATTACCCCTTTTATGCTATATTAATGAGGTTTTTCTTTTACCTAAACCTGAAGATTTTATTTTTTTTTGTGTAAAAAATTTTGAACACAAATATAAATATATTGATCACATTTTCACATTTAAATATTTCGTTATAAAAATTTTATTTATAAATGACGTTTTGTTATAAAAATTTATTTAATTAATCAAATCAATGTTTGATCAAAGATATAAAAGTTGTTATTAGTGTATTAATAATTCCATCATTTATAGTTAATATATAAAAGAATACCTTTTTTTTTTTTTTGTGTACTAATATAACGTATCAATTTATAAAAACCTTAGTTCTTTCCTAAATCTTAATTTTATTTGTATCAATAAATTTAAATAAAAGTGGTCTATGTGTTTTTTAAGGATTAAATTTAATTTTTTACAAATTTGTGTGTAAAAAAAATAATAAAATATCGCAAATTTTCTTAGAATTTCCCCCTCAAACTGAAGGATTCTAGGAAAAGTATTAAATAAAAAAAATTCGTTAATCAACCCAAAAATGAGCAATAAAGAGGAACTTAATAATCCGATTGAAAAGACTGAAGATATGATTCGGTACGAGCAAGAAACGGGTAAATACGCCATTTGGCGTGGTATAGTGACCGAAGGATTTAAAAAGTGGTTGAAAGGGGAGAAAATATATAATAGGGATAAAGAACGTATTTCTCTGTATGTATCAGACGAGACAAAAAAGAAATGGGCTGATTTTATAGATTCGAGCAATTATATGACCATTTCAAAGCTAATTAGAGACAGCGTTAAAGATTTTATCGAGAATAGACATAATAATAGAAATCCTAAGAAATTTTCCGATATTTCACACGCTCTAAAGGAACCATTGACGTCCATTAAGGGTTATTCTCAATTATTGCTTGAAAATTATAAAGAACAGCTTAACAATGATATCTTATCAACGATAAAAAATATTTTTGAGCAGAGTAAAGATCTTGAGAAAAAAATAATAAAATTTTTAGATAATATTAAAGACGACGGTAAAAAATGCGATGTTTTTCTTATTGAAGACGATACGGCGACAATTCGATTGATAAAGAATTATTTTAAAGCAAAGGGATATATTTGTAGGGGCGTAGGAAGCGGTGCAAACGGTATTGAAGAATTGAAGAGTTATCATCCAAAAATAATATTATTAGATATTATTTTACCTGATATTAGCGGGTACGACATTTGTAAACAGATAAAAACTGATTCAAAATATAGAGATACGCCCGTCTATTTTTTAACAGCAATATCTGGTCCTGAGGTTGAAAAAAATATGAAAGAAACAGGAGCAGATGGATATATATTAAAGCCTTTTGATCTCTCGGATTTTGAAGAGATACTTGATATTTTAAATAAGGCTGCTTAATTTTTAAAAGTCAAGATACTCTTGTATTAATCGAATTAAATTCATTAAAATAAAAAAAAATTTAAAGACAAAAAAACAAACATATAATAATAAATACAAATTATTTTAATCGTCGTATTTCGTGAAGATCCGTATTTAACGCACTCTTTAGCGATTTGTTATGAAGAATTCAAGTAAAAATAGTAATAATTCAAAAAATAACGCAACTAAAAGTGATGACCTCGATAAAACAGAAGAAATGAAGAGATACGAGAATGAAACTGGCAAATATGCGATCTGGAGAGGAATAATCACTGAAGGATTTAAAAAATGGAAAGAAGGACAAAAAGTTTATGATAGGGATAAAGAGAGGATATCATTATATATTAAAGAGGAAGTTAAAAAAGAATGGATTGATTTTATTGAAGAAAATAATTATTCAACCATTTCCAAACTTATTAGGGATAGTGTAAACTACTTTATTGAAAGAAAATCAAGTTTGACAAGCGATGACCTATTTAAAATGAATTCTCACACAATTTCTAATATTTCTCACGCATTAAAGGAACCTTTAACTACAATAAAGGGATTCTCACAATTACTCCTCGAAAATTATAAAGAGGAATTGAGCGATGAGATTTTATCAACAATAAAAAACATTTTTGATCAGAGCTTACTTTTAGAAAACAGAATAATGGAATCTTTAGACGAAATAAAAAGTCAAGGTTCTGATTATGACATTTTACTTATTGAAGACGATCTTCCAACTATACGATTAATTACAAGTTATTTTGAAGGCAAAGGTCATATTTGCAAAGGAGTTATAAGCGGACAAAAAGGAATTGATGAATTAAAAAGATCAACTCCTAAATTAATTTTACTAGATATCATTTTACCAGATTATAACGGGTATGATCTTTGTAAAATAATTAAATCAAATGAAAAATACAAAAAGATACCCATCCATTTTTTAACTGCTATTCCTGGCACTGAAGTAGAGAAAAATTTAAAAGATACAAAAGCGGATGGTTATATCTTAAAACCTTTTGATTTGATGGATTTTGAGGTTATTCTTGAATATTTATAAATTATATATTAATTCTAAACAATATAACGGGCTATGAGGGAATTTCGCATCCGTCCTTTTTGAATGGAAGTATCGAACCCCCGACCTACAGGTTAAGAGCCTGCTGCGCTACCTGACTGCGCCAATAGCCCATTATCGAGTTTCATTAGTGTTAACGGTTCTTACTAGTTTATGAAGCGCAGATGGAGGGACTCGAACCCCCGAGCGCTTACGCGCACCAGCTCTCAAGGCTGGCGTCTTACCAACTAGGCTACATCTGCTTTTTTTAGTGAAATCTAATTTAAAATTTTTTCTAAAGTGCTAACGATAATAAAGAATATATTTTTATTTATTATTTTTATGATTTACTAACAAATTATGGAACTAATAAGAGATTCGTAGTGATATTATAAAACATTTTTATATTTAGGTTTCTAATGCTAAAAGTATTGGATAATCTAACAAAAACTATAAATTTTGTCGTTCATTAATATGTAAGAAGGAGTAAAGAATATGAGTAGCGCAAAAGATTTCCGTTATCTTATTCCAGAAGGTTTGTTTAAAGAGATAACTCAAAAAGCCGCTGAAGAATACCCTAATATTATTCATGGATGGTTGTTTGCTGATCGAAAAGAGAATTTTGGAATCGTTAATAAATTTATAATGAATACTGATTTGCGAAAAACTAAAACACATGTTAAGCCAAGATCTTGGATGAGATATAAAAAATCTAAGATTTACAATATGCGGAAGTTTAAACAAGAATTGGGTGTAGATATTGTATGGCAATGGCATTCACATCCCTCTGGTAATGAAAAACTCCACTCAATCGATAAAAGAATATTGAAGTATCTAAGTAATGGTGTTATGATCATTGTAATTCCGTCTTTATCTGAAAAAAACCAAAAAGCTCATCTCGTTGGATGGTATTACGATAAACGCTACACCAAAAAACCCATTATCGAAAAAATGGTCTTTGAGATAATTTCTGAATAATAAATCTTAATTCCGACTTTTTTCATTTTTTATTTATATTCTACTATTGTTGTATAAAAAAGTATTAAAATTTTAATTTGTTATATTCAAAATATAAGGTTAATCCCCTTTTGTTACAAGACGCAAACGTCGCTTAGCCTGGTAGAGCGCCGGTCTGCTAAACCGGTGTCCGATGGACTCGTGGGTTCAAATCCCACCGTTTGCGCTTTAATTTTATATATTCTTAAGTTGGGAATAAAGAGCGAGTGGTCTAGTGGTTATGACGTCGCGCTTACACCGCGAAGGTCGGGGGTTCAATCCCCTCCTCGCTCATTTCAATTTAACTTAATAACACAAGTTTCTAATTCTCTCAGGTCGTATTGCGCTTAATTTACAATTTTTCAAATCCTTGCCAATTTTAGAAATAATTCCAGGGGCATTAGAATTTTCTTTTAATAAAGCTATATGTTCCAAAAAACCATATCTCTTTAAGGAGATTACATCTCTTAAATGTCCGTTTCTTACAAGAGCTTTTTTAAATTTTCCTCTTGTCTCTCCACTCATAAAAACACCTTCAATATTTTGATCTAAAATTTTTTGAAATAATTTTAGCGAATTTTCACTTAATTCTCCTTGTATTTTATTATTTATTGAGTCGACTTTTATAATTTTAACATAAACTGGGAAATGATCAATAAATTCGTAGGCATTAATAATATCTCTTAATGGTTTTTCCTTATCCCTACATAATTGTTTTCTTAATGAGTATAAATTTATTAGAACATCTACTTTAGGATTCATAACTGCACAATCAACGAATATTCCAAATCCAACCTTTCCAACATCAACCATTGTTCCCTTGTATATTTTTCCTACTTGAATTTCTTTAAATTCGTTTATACTCCCTATTTCCTTCCGAAATAAATTAAAAACAAAAATTTCTTCAGGACCACTAATAAAAATTTCGAATCTATTATCGTAATCTCTTAGTTTTTTAATAAATATCTTTATGGTTGGAAATCCTTTAATATACTCCTTTAGATATTTTAAATATCTTATGAACAAATTTTTTTTCTTTCTTTCTGAGGTGATATTATAAATTTTATCATATAGAACTAATTTCTTTCCCATATTGACTAAAATAATATATTTTACGTAAAAAATTTTTCTTCAAATAAATAATTTCTAAAAAGTTTAAATTTCAAGAATATATTATTTTTTTTGCAAAATAAAATTGCAAAATCATTAATAATTTATTATAGAATATGGAAGAGCAAGAATTTTTTCGCATAGTTGATGAATTTAACAAGTATGAAGGTGTTGAAGAGGTATTCCTTTTGGATTCTGAGGGAGAAGTTGTATTTAAATCTTCTGCTATTAATCCACTGACAAATAAAGAATCAAGAGCAATACTTAAGGCTTGGAAAGAAAAAGAAACCTCTCTTACATATCAAAACTTTAGATATGCGATTATAAAAAATGATGATATACAATTAGCAGCCAAAAATATATCAGGTGGAAAAGGAAACATAGCTGGTTCAATTACTAAAGAAGGTGATTCATACCTACTTATTCACACATCTCAAGACACTGATATGATTTTATTAGAATGGTCAATTTTTGTTAATAAATTAGCTTGGAGTTAACTTACATTCTAATAATAATGTATTTCCGATTTTATTAGTTAATTTCAAGATGTAGAAAATTTGAATGATAAATTTATAAAAATATAAGTATCTACTTCCAGATCTACATCTTTTTTATAATATATAAAAAAAATATTTATTATGTTTTTAATTAATATTGTTTAAATCAGTAAATAAAAAAAAATAACATAAATAAATTAAAAGTAAAAATTTTTAAGGTATTTTAGTTTTTAAGGATTTTTCTAGCATTAGGAGGAAATAAAAAACATGTTTCAGCAAGCAGGTCGAGGATACGATATGGCAATTACCCAATTTTCACCAGAAGGTCGTCTTTTTCAAGTAGAATATGCAATTGAGGCGGTAAGAAGAGGAACAACCGCAATTTGTTGTAAAAATAAAAATTCTATAGTGTTTGCGGTAGAAAAGAAAAGTTCTGAACTTGCTGTTAGTTTTGGTTCAGAAAAAATATTTAAAGTTGACGACCATATTGGAGTAGCCATTGCAGGTCTTACAGCAGATGCTCGTGTGTTAATAGATAGAGCACGTATTCAAGCTCAAATTAATATACTTTCATATGATGAAAAAATCTCGGTAAAGGATAGTACATTAAATATTTGCGAATATCTTCAAGCGTTTACTCAGAATGCAGGAGTAAGACCTTTTGGAGTATCTTTTCTAATTGCTGGAATTGATTCTAATGGACCTTCGTTATATTTGACAGATCCTTCTGGAGCCATGTGGGGGTATAAGGCCTTCGCTATTGGTGCTGGAGCTACGGAAGCAAGAGCTTATCTTGAAGAACATTATAAAGATGAGATAAGTGATGAAGAATTGAAATTGTTGCCACTAAGAACATTAAAGGAATTAATGGGCGATAAGTTAAATAAAAATTCGTGTGATATAGCTTTTATTTTGAAAGAGGATTTAAAATTTAGGTTATTAAATGTAGAAGAGAAAGAAGAATTGTTAAAAAAATTATAATTTAAAAATCAAGGTTATTACCTTATTTTTTTTTATCTTTCAATACCTTATAAAAATTAATAAGATGGGATTGAGTAGGTATAACCAATTTAAAATGTTGTGAAATTTTTATTATGATCGACAGAGCAAGAATAGATCTTGGTAATTACATCATTGGAAGCTTAGAAAAAGGTGGAAGAATTTTTGAGATGTTAATAGATCCAGAACAAGCATGGGAAGCTAAAAAAATTATTAGAGAAGAAATCAATAGAAGATTAAAATCTGGTAATAAAAAATCTCGAATGACTGTCGACGAAATTTTAAATGAACCAAAAATTAATTTAGAATTAATATTCGAAAGTTTTACGGTATTTGAAGACTTGAAACGAGGGAAAAAGGCCACGGATGGCGATATGGAAGCGATATTTGATACTACCGATGGAAAAATAATTAGTGGCCATATTTTATTAGATGGAGAAATACAATGGACTAAAACTCAAAGAGAAGAAGAAATACAAAAAAAATTAAAACAAATAATAACCATTATAAGCAAAAACGCAATAAATCCTCAAAATAAAAAACCACATCCTTATCAAAGGATTGAAAAAGCAATTGAAGAAGCGAAAGTTAATATAGATATAATTAAAAATGCTGAAGAGCAAATTGATGACGTAATAAAAAAAATTCAAGCAATTATTCCTATTCGGATGGAACAGGTTGAAATCGCAATCAAAATACCTTCGTCTTTCACAGCTAAAGGCTATGGTATTGTTGCTCAATTAGCTCAAATCAAGAAAGAAGAATGGCAATCTGATGGATCTTGGGTTTCAATCATCAATTTACCAGCAGGGTTACAAATGGAATTAATTGATAAATTAAATAAATTAACCCATGGAAGAGTTCAAACTAAACTCTTAAAAGCTTAAAATCCTACTCAGAAATTTTTAGTTTATTCTTTTTATGTTATTTTTTTATAGGTTAGATGAAAGTATGTTAAATAAGAGGAATGAGAGGTGATATTTATGGAAGAAGAAAATGAAATAACTCAAGTGGATAACGAGTTTGAGGATGAAGAAGTTTTTCGTGAACTCGTTGTACCTGGTGAAGTTTTAACTGAGAATGTACAAGAATACTTATCTGGGAGAGGTACGATTCTTAATAAAGACAAAACCAAAATTATTTCATTACATATAGGCTTAAAAAATATTAAGAAAAATTATGTAAATGTAATACCACTAAGAGGTATCTATACTCCTCAACCAGGAGATAAAGTTATTGCCATTGTGGTTGATAAAAACCCCGTTAAATTCAAATGCGATATAAACGCAAAAGATTTTGCTCAACTCAAGCCAAAAAACACAGCAAAAAGAGTTAAAATGCGATTGGGGAGACGTAGCACTTATGAACAAGAAGAATCGATTACTGATAAATATGATATCGGCGATATTCTAGTAGTAAAAGTTCTTTCAGCAGATCGTTTGAATAAACCCGAATTAACTACAGTTGGAAAATATCTTGGAAAAAAGAATGGTGGTATTGTAATTTCAATAGATCCCCCCAAAATTCCAAGAGTAATAGGGAGAAGTGGGAGTATGATTAAGATGTTAAAGAACCTTACTAAATGTAATATCTTTGTTACTCAAAATGGTCGAATTTGGCTAAAAGGGGATAATATTGCATATGAACGTTTACTTATAGAAGCAATACATAAAATAGAGAAAGAAGCACATACAACAGGATTGACTGATAGAATACAATCGTTTATAGAAAATGAAAAAATAAAAAGAGGTATCGAATAAATATGGTATTATTAATTAAAGATGAGTATCCAGATAATTTATTCCGAGAAGATGGAAAAAGACTTGATGGACGGGATAAAAATGAATTAAGAGACATTAAAATGCAAGTTGGAATATTAAAAAATGCAGATGGAAGTGCATATATAGAATGGGGAAATAATAAAATATTTGCTGCGGTTTTTGGACCCAGAGAAGTCCATCCTCATCATTTAGCTAAACCAGACAGAGGCATTTTAAGAGTATTTTATCGGATGGCAACCTATTCTGTTTTTGAACGAAAAAGACCTGCTCCAGGGCGGAGGGAAAAAGAAATTTCAATGATTATTGCCGATTGTTTGGAACCCGTTTTATTTCTCGAACTTTATCCAGGAACTGCGTTTGAAATCTTTATTGAGGTAATAGATGCTGACGGCGGAACGCGGTGCGCTAGTACTACTGTTGCTTCTTTAGCCTTAGCAGATGCTGGTGTGCCAATGAAAAGTATGGTAACCGCTATAGCTGTTGGAAAAATTGACGGTGAATTAGTTGTGGATCTCTCAGGAATAGAAGATAAAGCAGGAGAAGCGGATCTTCCAATAGCAATTACCTGGTATAACAATGGTATTTCGTTATTACAATTTGATGGAGATATGGATTTAGAAGAAATTGATAAAACTTTAAGCCTTGCTAAAGAAGCAGCAGATAAAATATATAAGATTCAAGTAGCAGCTTTAAAAAATAAATATATTACAATTCAGGAAAGTATCGAAAAAGAAACTGGAGGGGAAAACTAAAAATGATGGATGTAAAACGGGTAATATCTACGATTGAGCGTAAATATATTAAGAATAATCTGAAAAAAGAGGAACGAATTGATGGTCGGGGTATATGGGAATATCGTGAATTCAAGTTAACACCCAATTTCATTGCTTCAGCGGAAGGTTCTGCTGACGTCTCGTTAGGTGAAACTAGGATTATAACTGGATTAAAATATGATATAGGGGAGCCATTTCCCGATTTACCTGATGAGGGTGTCTGTACGGTTATGGCAGAATTAATTCCCTTAGCTTCTCCGTTATTTGAGAGAGGTCCTCCAGATGAACAATCTATTGAGTTAGCTCGCGTAGTAGATCGAGGAATTCGACATGCGGATTGTGTTCAAACAAAAAAATTATGCATAAAAGAAAATGAAGCTGTGTATATTTTATTTGTTGATATGTATGTAATAAATTATGAAGGAAACTTAATAGATTGTGGTGGAGTAAGCGCTTTAACCACGTTAATTTCAGCCCAGATTCCTGAAGGAATTTGGACAGAAGAAAATGGTTTGCAATGGACTGGAAAGTATCTAACAGGTGATCAAATCGTTAATGAACTTCCCTTAATTATAACTTATGGTAAAATCGATGATATAATCTTTCTGGACCCGATTTTGGCAGAGGAATTAGTTTGTGATGGGCGTATATCTATATCTGTCACGGAAAATAATATTACTAGTATCCAAAAAAGCGGAGCATCAACGTTCTTTTTTGACGAAATTAAAATGCTCTGTAAAAAATCTATAGAAATTGGTCAAAAATTGAGAAAGCAATTAAATTTTTGGCAATACAAAACTAATATTGAATAATTTTTTTTTAGATTTCTTTATAATTTAATATTTTTAATTTTTTTCGCCAAAATTTTTATTTTATTATGGTTTCAATAGATTATTAGTAATTCTATATTAGTGGTCTGTTTATTGGGAAAAACTAAAAAAGTTGGGATCAGTGGAAAATTTCAAGCCCGTTATGGTTCAGTCGTAAGGAAGAGGTATCGCCAAATCATGGAAAAAATGAAGGGAAAAAATCTTAGATGCCCTCGTTGTCAAACAAAAGGTTCTGTCCGCAGAATTTCTACTGGTATTTGGCACTGTAGAAAATGTGGAACTAAATTTACAGGTGGAGCATATTCTATCTCTACTCCAAGAGGTGCAGAATCCTTCAGAATTTCCAAACGAAAACAGAGAGAATTGGAAGTTATTGAAGAATAATGAATCAATATAATATTTTCACCATAAAAGCCACTGTCGAATTAATATTTACTAATTCTGAAACTTGCGATATTTCTTATAACTCCTTATTACCAGAATTTAATAAACAAAAAACTAAACGCTCTAAAATGAGAATAGAGAAAAAAAGCAATTCTATAGTTTTTTATTTAGAGAGTATCGATATTACAGCATTTCGAGCCTCAATAAATGATATTATTGGATTTGGTAAAATAATTGAAGGAGTTCTCGAAATAACAACTAAATAATTTATAAGTTGTTATATTAATCTTATTATAAGAAAATAGATAGTGAAAAGTAATGACAATAAATCTTGATGATCTTGACGAAGAAGTTAGGAAGAAAGTCATAAATCTGCAAAATTTATCTGCAACCATGGAATTCTTAACAAATCAAAAGATCCAAATGGAATCTATGCTAAGAGAATGTGAATTAGCTATTCAAGAACTCGAAAAAATTAATCCTGATGAAGTTGTCTACAAATCTATTGGAGGGGTTCTTGTAAAAAGTGAAAAAAATAAGCTTCTCGATGAAAAAAAATCGTTAAAGGTTACTCTTGAAATGAGAGTAAAAACTATAAATCAAAAATTAGAGAGAACAAAAAATCAAATTGATACTATGAGAAAATCGATTCAAGCTGATCTTCAAAATAAAAGGGCTTAATAGAATTAGAATGTTAAAATCTAAATTTGAAGATTTTAAAATTTTTTTAACAAATAAAAATGTCTTAGTTACCACTCACGACTTAGCTGATATAGATGGATTAGCGTCTTGTTTTATTTTAAAATTTTTTTTTAATCAATATTTTAATTCAGATGACATTCATTTAATATTTCCGGAAATCTCTAAATCAACCAAAGATTTTTTTTTTAGACTTAAGGAGAAATTTCCTGAAATTAGTTTATCCCTTAAAAATGAAATCGATGATGAAAAAATTGATGTTATTATTATCTTAGATACTAATAACTTAGATCTTGTAAAATTTTCTAACAATTTTAATATTTTAAATTCAAATGTTCCATTTGTTTTTTTAGATCATCATTTAAATCTGGAAAAGGAGTATAGCAATAACATTTCGTCTTTAAATATCATAGATGATAAGTTTTCTTCTACGGCAGAGATTCTATTCGAAATGTGTGAATATTTTAATGTTAAAATATCGCTTCCCTACAAATATCTTCTTATTGCGGCGATTTTAACTGATTCTGGGTTTTTCAAACATGGAAATAACGATACTATACTGCGAGTTTCAAGACTTTTATCCAACCAATTAAATTATCAAGAAATCTTATCAATGCTAAAAGTTGAAAAAGAAATTTCCAAAAAAATTTCAAAAATAAAAGCGGTACAAAGAGTTCAGTTAATTCGGGATGGGACTTGGTTGATTGGATTAACAAACGTAGGAAATCATGAAGCAAGCGTAGCCTCTTCACTCATTAAATTAGGATGTGATGTAGGAGTTGTATATTCTGAGAAAAAATTAGAATATAGAATCAGTATAAGAGCAAATAAAAATACTTGTTTAAAAACAGGCTTACATTTAGGTAAAATTTTGAAGGAAGTATCTCTAGAGTATGGAGGAAGTGCTGGTGGACACGACGGTGCAGCGTCATTAAAAGGTAATGTGGATTTAAAAAGAGTTATAGATATCATATTAGATAAAATAAAACAAGTTTTAAATAAATAAAAATTTTTATAAAAGAGAATTCTAAGGTTCACTTTTGCGATGTGTTTAATTAAATTTAACAATTTTTATTTCCGTTATAAGAAAAACGAGACATATCAGCTAAATAATATTAATTTAAAGATAAACAAAAATAAATTTATATTGTTAGTAGGTGAAACTGGTTCGGGTAAAACTACTTTAATAAGAAGCATGAATGGGTTAATACCACAATTTTATGCTGGATTTTACAAAGGAAGCATAGAAGTAAATGGAAAAGATACAGTTGAAACACCTATCGCAGATTTATCTACGGAAATCGGGATTGTTTTCCAAAATCCTGAGAATCAATTAATTTCAATGAACGTAGAACACGAAATTGCTTTTGGTATGGAAAATCTAGGTGTTTCAAAGGAAGAAATGGTTGGAAGAATTAATGAAGTTGTCAAATTAACTGAAATTGAACATCTATTAGACAAAGCTCCATTTGAATTGAGCGGTGGAGAACAACAACGAGTTGCCATCGCATCTATATTGGTTTTAGAACCAAAAGTTCTTATTCTAGACGAACCAACTGCTTTATTAGACCCTTATATGGCTGAAAAAATAATTTATTTATTAAAAAGAATCCAAACTGAGAATAATACAACTATTATTATTGCTGAGCATCGATTGGATCTAATTATGCCTTTTGTTGATGAAATAATATTAATTAATGATGGTAAAATAGTCGAGCACGATACTAAAGAAAATGCCATCAATGGCAATAATTTTAAAAATTTAAATGTTAATAAACCGGTATTATATTCCATAATCACGCAATTAAAAAAAGAAAAGCTTTATAAAGATAAAATTCCGACTTCTGTTCCTGAAGTAATAGAATATTTTAAAAAAATAAAACAAAAATGATGGTTGATTTGCATGGATGCTGGATTACCATTAATTGTAATAAACAATGTGGATTTCACTTATCCAAATGGTACTATGGCTTTAAAAAAAATAAATTTGAATATATACAAGGGAGAAATAATTGGAATCATGGGAATGAATGGAGCAGGAAAAACCACTCTGATTAGAACTTTAAACGGATTAATACGGCCATCTAACGGTAATATATACCTCGAAGGTAAAAATAATAAAACAGAAAGCATCGGAAAATTATCTAAAATAGTTGGTATAATTTTTCAAAATCCACATCATCAAGTATTCTCCAATACAGTTGAGGAGGAAATAAAATTTTCTTTAAAGAGTCTTAATCTAAGTAAAGAAGAAATCCAAAATAAAACTAATAATATTTTAAATACCTTTAATCTCCTAAAATATAAAGAGAGATCCCCTCTGAATCTATCAGGAGGAGAAACAAAAAAATTAGCACTTGCTTCAATTTTTTGCAGAGATCCAGAGATATTAGTATTTGACGAACCTACATTAGGACAAGATGCTAAAGAACTCGACTTTTTTGTTAATCTAATTAATAAAGAAAAAGAAAGAGGAAAAACAATTATAATAGTTACTCATAATGTAGAATTTGCAATGGAAAATATACCGCGGACAATCTTAATGAAAAGTGGGAATATAATTGCTGATGGTCCTACAAAAAAGATATTAGCTAACAAATTTCTAGTCGACAAATCCTCTTTAATATTGCCGCAAATAAGACAATTTAATATAGCATTAAATGAAATAGGAATTCAATGCCCAGAGGACATAAATTCTAAAAGTAAAATGATAGCTTTTCTAATAAATTATTTAAAAACTAAATCAATTAAGTTTCAAGGTGAAAATAACTAAGTGTCCTTAGAATTTCTTAATGCATTTAGGTTTCAAAAAAAAGACACGTTTGTTCATAATTTAGATCCTAGGACGAAATTATTGTTTTCAGTGATATATAGTATCGCTGCCTTATTATTTACAGAAATCGTGCCCCTACTCTTAATTCTAATAAGTCTATTTCCTTTAATAATACTTGGTAGAATGATAAAAGAATGGTTAAAAAGTATTCGGGGACTCTCTTTTTTGATACTTCTTATAATTGTATTAAATACATTCTTTTTATCTTTGTCTTACGCAATAGCAATGATACTCAGAATATGTATTATGATTACTGCGTTTTCAATATTCTTCCTAACTGTTCATCCTAATGAATTAGCACTTTCTTTAATCTCTATGAAAATACCATATCCATATGCTTTTTCCTTCTCCCTAGCTTTTAGATTTGTACCTACAATAGCATTGGAGGCGCAAAATATCCTAGATGCTCAGCAAAGTAGAGGATATGAAATGCAACAAAAAGGCCTAATAAATCAAATTAAAAACCTTTTCCCTTTATTAGTTCCATTAATAATTTGCTCAATAAAGAGGGCTTTTAATGTGGCGGAAGCTCTTGAATCAAGAGCGTTTGGAAGTGCTAATGAACGTTCGTATTATTATACTATAAAGTATACTATTAAAGATTGGTTGTTTACATTATATTTGTTCATTTTTCTAGCATTTCTAATTTTCGTTAGAATTCAATTTAATTTTATGCCAGAATTACTGCATTTTGCTTTGCCAGTTTAAAATGATTGTAAAGGATTTCTACATTAGTGATTTGGATTTGATGTATTTTATTGGAATTAATCAAATCCATAGCGAATTAAAAATTTCTTTAGATTTTTTATTTAACTTAATTGAAAAAATTCAAAAGGATACAAATACTATGGTACAATTTTTTTCTGATAAATATATTTTAAATCAAGAACATCTTTTTACAGCTTGCTACTATGTACAAAAAGCGTTTTTTAATAAAGTAAATATTTCAAAAAGAAAAAATATTGAATTTTTACTGTATTTGGCTTCTAAACGGCAAATAAAAAATGCAATTGAAGCATTTGGAATTAATGATTCTGATTTAGAGTCAGGAATGATAAGTTATATTATCGTTTCAAATGAAAATAACTTGAACAAAATTAACGATGAAATTTTACAAAATTTAAAAGCAAATGAGATAGAAATAACGCTGAATAACAAAAATGCTGAAAAATTTAATCAAATAAAATCTTACTTTGAAATTTCAAATAATCAAATTAATGCTGTGCTAAATTCTTATGGAGTGAAGAATTTTAGTAATAAATTAATCCCAAATAACCTTGACAATTTGTTTTTAGCGTTAAACGATCTAATCTGTGAAAAAATGGCTTTATTAAGCTTAGAAAAAATCCATGCTGATTAGCTTAAAGATTTTAAGCATTCATTTTTAAATTATCTTTTTTTCATATCTTTTTATAAATCATGCATGAAGCATTGATGATCGTCCAAAAAATAATTGCAAAAACAACCATCCACTGTGTTATAGGCAGAAGTATAAATAAATATAATACAAAAAAACCACACACAAAATAACCAATGTAGCATTGTAGTTTTAAAAAGTTAGGGTCTTTTCGTATAAATAAACTGAAAATGAAAAAAAAAAATTAATCCCCCAATAAGCGATATAAAGGCAAAAAATACATGTAAAAACATTATAATATCGTTCTCTTGGCTGATGGGAAAAACTCCTACAAGGATCAATGAAAAACTAGAAATAACAGATGTAGCAACTGTTATTTTTATTGCTTTATCATTGACAAATTCGTTACTAATTGTTCTTCCTAAGTAGACATCAAATATTACAGCAGTTATCCCACATAAGATCAATCCAATATTAAAAAATAGGCCCACAGGGCCAATACCTAATGAACTTACCGAGTGCGTAAAAATATTATACCCTGAAATGACGAGACCTAATATATCAATAAAAATTCCTATAGAGACAGAGAGCAATCCAAATACACCTCCAGGTATTATATAAAAAAGCTTATCAAAAAATTTATTTAATCTTTCCATAAATATTCAATCTAATCTAAAAAAGTCCTAAACTTGAATTTTAAAATATCGTTAGGTTTTAGAAAAGCGATTCCACAGCTATTACCTAAAATTTCAATTCTTATGATTTTATTTGGATTTTCAAGGTCGACTTTATTATTGATGCCTTTTGCGACAGTGTCAATGAAATAATTCCTATCAATGGATTCGTGACTCCTTCTCTTTAATCTTATTCTAAAAGTGTCATTTTCATTAATAAAATTTGCGTACTGTTGTTGAACAATTTGATTTATAACATTAATATTTGTTTCACAAACAAAATCTATAGGAATTATTTTTAAAATATATTGAATAAATTGAGGATCTTTAATTAAAATCTTTTTTATCTTTTGAATTACTTTTTTAGCATCTAAATTTGTTAAAGCTGTAATTAGTCCAGAAAACTCTAAATCTGAAATTATCGGATATTTATCACCACACATTAATAATATAAACCATAACTCCGCCTTAGCGTTTTTTTCATTAAATCTGGAAGATGATACCAAAAGATTAAAGTTTCTCGTTAAAATTCACCTTTATACGTGATTTAATCGCTTAAAAGTTTGTGTCTTACGTCCTCTTCAGATAATTTTCCAATTCTTAAAAATTTTAATTTTTCGGTCGTACAATCGACTATAGTAGTAGGAATTTTTGATTCAGATTTACCTCCATCAATTATAAAATCAATAGACATTAGAAATTTTTTTGCTACTTCTTCCCCACTTATAGAAGGAGGTTCACCCGAATAATTCGCTGATGTTCCGATAATTCCTCCAAAATGACCATTGGATTTTAAGATTTTTAAGATATTTAATATAATTTCATTCTCCGGAACGCGTATCCCTATCGTATTTCGAAATGCAGATACCTCTAACGGAATAATATTTGGGTCCTTTCTTTTTAAAATGAGAGTTAATTGCCCCGGCCAAAATAATTTAGCTAATTTTATAGCAACATCGTTAAATTCTGCGATTTTATGTGCCTCCTCAATATCAGAGATTAATAATAAAAATCCTTTATTCCGATCCCGAAATTTTATATTATATAATCTTTCAACTAAATCTAGATTTAGGGGATCACCGCCAATACCATAAACAGAATCAGTAGGAAAACCCACGAGACCTCCGCAAATTATGACATCAACGGCTTTTTCAAGAAACACTCGAATCTCATCTAACTTCTTACCTACAACCTTTACTAAAAGTCCCATAATCTCAAAAAAGAAATACTATCTACCTTTATTAATTTTAAAAAATATACATAATAATAAGTATATTTAGTAGGTAAATCTAAATATCTTATAAAAGAGAGTGATTTTATGGCATCAAAACCACCTCCAAAAAAAAAAGAAAAAAAAAAATCTAGTTGGGAAAGTGTTGAGGGTTTTGTCACTTTTCTAGGACAGTGGGCATGGATCATATTAATCATAGAAGGCTTGATTTTCATTATTTGGGGAATTATTGGTTTATCTGCAGGTATTGCGGCAGCATCTTTGGCTCAACAGGCTGGTGTAGGCGGTATTGTCGCAGGTGATATAGCATATTATACATTCTTTTACATATGGTATCTCATAGGAGGGATAGCAACTATTGTTGTCGCAATTTTGTTAGTCAGACCTCGATTTTCAAAAAAATGGGCAGAAAAAGATTATGATTATTTGCTAAATGATGTTATTCAAATTGGTAATATTAGGATTCCCACTATGTTAATTATAGGTATTATTATAGAGATTTTTCTACAATTCTGGGGAGGCCTAGTAATTTTAATACCCTTATTATTATTGATTTTTATAGGCCCGAAGGAATATAAATGGAAAGCTCAATAAAATTCTAAAATTAAAATTTTTTTATTTTTTATAATGCCATTTAGTTGGTCCTAACGCTTTAATTCTTACTAAAAATTTTATCTTTATATAGTTTAAAGATAAAATTTGAATCATAGAATATAAAATAAATAAATTATTTAGGGTGCTTAAGCTTATCTAAAACGAAAATTTTTGGTAGTTTTAATAAAATACCAAGATTACGTTTCCCATTGCTTCCTTTTTCAAATCGTAATTTTTTATATCCAAACATATTTTTTTTTATTAACATATGAAGAATAGAATACTCTCCACTATGATAAAATAACGCATCTTCAGGAGTCATTTTTAAAACTAAATCATACTCTTCCAACTCATCTCTCGTAAGCTTGTAATTTCCATCTTTTGAGATTAAATTACACCAAAAGTAGAAATCTTCATTAATTTGATAGCCTAAATTTATTCTCGCTTTAAATTTATTAAGAATTTTTAAATTCTTAGGATTTTTTCGTTTATCTTCTATTATACTCTCAAGGACTCCCTTTAAAGTTATAAATAAATTTTCTTTTTCATATTCTTCCATACAATTTCACCATATAAAAAAATATAAAATATTTTTAATATTTTTACATACTCTATTTCTTCAAGATTTTAATTGATTCATTCTTCTTGGCTCTTTAAAGTAGCAGCAATCTTCTTCCAATCGTAATCGATTCTTTTTTGTAATTCTATTAACTCTTTTTCAGATATGTGAGAAAATCTTTTTTGTATAGAGAGATATTCTATAAGAGGTGTTCGCTTTGAGGGATCTAATAAACGTTCAGATTTTTTACTTAATTTCAAAATCCCATTTTCATATTCGTATAGAATCCAAAAACCCGTTTTAACTGCTAATTTAGCAACTTCAATTGCGTCTTCAGAAGGAAATCCCCACCCTGGAGGACATGGTGCTAGAATTTGAATGTATTTGCAACCTTCAATTGATTTAGCTTTTTTAAATTTTTCATAAATATCAAGCGGTTCTGAAATAGAAGCTGTAGCAACATAAGGAATTTCATGAGCCATCATAATCGCAGGAACATTTTTTTTATATCTTTCTTTACCGAATGGAGTAGTCGTGGTTATTGCGCCATGAGGAGTGCTCGATGATCGTTGAATTCCAGTGTTCATATAAGCTTCGTTATCGTAACAGCAATAAATGAGATTAGAATTGCGTTCAGCAGCTCCACTTAGTCCTTGGATACCAATATCAGTAGTTCCTCCATCACCAGCAAAAACCAAAGTAGTCATGTCTTTCCAGACTTGATCTGGATACATATTTGCCTTTGCTTTGAAGGCTGCAGAGAAACCAGCAGCAGCAGCTGCCCCTGCAGCGAAAGCCATATTTATGAAAGGAAAGGTAGGTGCAGTTTTTGGATAAAGTCCAATAACTACGTTTAAACAGCTAGCAGGTGTTACAAGAGCAGTGTTCGGTCCTAAGGCTTTCATTGCCCATCTGAGAGCGATTTCAAGACCGCACCCTGCGCAACAAGCATTTCCTGGAAGGAAATATTCTTCATGACAAGACTTATCTTCTAAAACTTGTTTTAATGTTACCATCTTTTATTTCACCTCTAATTTTCCATGCCAGAGAGTTCCATATAATAGATCATCTGGAAGCTCCCCAGTTTCATGCATTTTTACCAGAATTTTTAATTGATCTTTTTGTTGATCTAAAGTCACTTCCCGCCCTCCAATACCATTCATCATTGGTAATATCTTTGCAGTTACCTCAATATCTTGTAATGCGGATTTAACTTCGCTAGATACCGGCCCTCCTGTCTGGGAACCAAAGGCAGTTGCTCGATCTATTACGCCAAGAACTTTCACCTTTTTAGCGATCTCTATAATATCTTCCACTGGAAATGGTCTAAAGTGTCTTAATTTTGCCATTCCAACCTTATAGCCTTCTTCTCTTACTTGATCTACTGCTTCTTCCATTTGTAAGGCAAGATCTCCATAAATTAACATACCTATATCAGCATCATCCATTTTATATTCCTGTATTAAGCCGTTTCCGTAGTTTCTGCCAAATACTTTTTCAAATTCTTTTGCTGCGATTTTTATTTTTTCTTTCGCCTTTATCATAGCCTCCTGTATTTTCATCCGAAATTCAGCATAAAAGCCTGAAGGCATTATAAGATTTCCATGCATCATTGGTCTTTGTGGATCTATGAAAATATGGGGCCAGCCCTTCTCATCTGGCAATGGCGGTAAATAAGCATCAACAACTTCTTGATTTTCAATCATTATTGGTTTGGAGGTATGAGATAATATAAATCCTCCATAAGCAACAAACTTTGGCAATAAAATATCATAATCTTCACAAACTTTGTAAGACATTAGAATTTCATCATAAATTTCTTGATGAGTAGCACAAAAGGAACTCATCCATCCTGTATCGCGTTGGCTACAAACGTCAGTAAAATCTGCCCAAATGTTCCAAGGAGGTGCGGGTCCTCTAGATGCTATTGCTACAACAATAGGAAGCCTCGTGCCTGCTGCCCAATGAAGCATTTCATGCATATAAAAAATACCTTGCCCTGAGGTTGCTGTAAAAGTTCGGGTTCCGGCGATGCTGGCACCAACTATGGAAGCCATAACACTATGCTCACTCTCTACCTTAATATATTGCGTACCGGGCATTTCACCTCCATCAACAAATTCGGATAATTTTTCAACTACAGTAGTTTGCGGTGTTATGGGATACGCACTAATTACTTGAACTCTCGCAGATTTAGCTGCATATGCTGCTGCTTCGTTTCCTTTAATTATTTTTACTTCTTTTTCCTGAATAAAATCTTTTTGTTCTGGTTTAATCATTTTTTACTTCATCCTCCCTTTTCATTTCAATATTCTTTGTAGGACATTCTTTTGCGCAAATACCACATCCTTTACAATAAACATAATCTATTTGAAACAAACCACCTTCACGTTTGCTTATCGTTCCTTCAGGACAATACATCCAACAGAACCCACATTGATTACAATTCTCCTGATCAATTATAGGTCTAAATGTTCTCCAATCTCCTGTAATCCCTATTGCTCCATCAATAGGTAATGAGATAGGAATGGGGGATAATTCTTCCCAACAGGAATATTCTTGAACTTTAGGACGCTCGTCTTTCGATTTATTTATTTTCTTCCATTTTTCTGTATCTGCCATTTATTAAACCTCCTTTACAGATTCATAGGCATCTCGTGCCACATTCATATTTTGTTCTATTTTTTTTTCTCCAAATTCCTTTTTCAAAACTTTCTCCATAGTTTCAAGATCATAATAGCCGGAGACTTTTCCAAACGCTCCAAGCATAGGTATATTAAGGATTGGACCACTTGAATGCATAAAATCTCTATTAATACATATTCCTGTAGCATCTACAATATAGATTTTTACATCTTTCGGTAATTTAGATTTATCAAGAGGCTCAAAACTATCAGCAATAAGCGTTACCCCTTCTTTAATAGTGTCTCTTACTCTTGGAATATCTAATAGAGAAGTGTCAAATATAAAAATATAATCAGGATCTTTAACACTATCGTAAGTTCTAATCGATTTATTTTTTGATAATTTAGTAAATGCTTGGATTGGAGCTCCCCTTCTTTCCGCACCAATGATAGGGATCGCGATTGTATCCCTAAAGCCTTCATGATAAGCAAATTCAGCCAATAGCTGGCTAGCTGTAACACTCGTTTGTCCTCCTCGGCCATGAAATGTAATCTCTATTACATCCTTATCCTTCAATTCATTCCAACTTTTTTCTTTTTTAATTTTTATTTATTTATAACCAATGCAACCAATCAAAACGCAGAAATTTACATTTTTATGGTTGCACTATAAAATTAATACTACTTGTACTACTAAGAGAATAATTAATAACAATAATATAGAGTCTGGAGTGATTGAATAATTTTTTCTCTTTACTTTGCGCATAAATTCCCAACTTTATATTATCGATTTATAACATTATTAAAAGAGTGTTATCTTTTTAAAAAAAAAATACTATTAAAAATTTACGGATAAAGTTTTTAAGTAAGCTCCTTAAAAGCATTATAAAAGGACAACTCTAAACAGCAAATTGAAAAAAAAAATATAGAATTATGAACAATTTATTTTAGAAGAAGAATAAAAATATAATACCTTTTGATAATTTAATTAAATCTTTATCATTTCGTTATGTCTGAGAAAGCTAGAGAATCTACGGAAGAAATTACAGATTTTAAATGTCCAATATGTAAAAATGGCAATGTTCTGATAAATAAAACTATCTACGACCTTCCTGATAAGGATAAAATGCTATTTTTAAAATTTGAATGTAACAAATGCGACTTTGAAAAG
This sequence comes from Candidatus Hodarchaeota archaeon, assembly GCA_048887225.1. GTDB lineage: Archaea > Asgardarchaeota > Lokiarchaeia > Sigyniarchaeales > SOKP01 > LW40-45. The sequence continues at coordinate 197,345 of JBHLJY010000005.1, read as the reverse complement.
AATGATATTATACCGTTAATTACTATAATGGATGCAGGTATTATGACTTTAAAGATAACGAACGAAAACGATCTAAAATCTAAAATATACCGTTCAACGACTGGAATATTAGAAATACCTGAATTGGATTTAAAAGTAGAACCTGGACCGACTGCTGAGTTTTATTATACTAATATAGAAGGAATTCTATTTAGATTTGAACGCGCTGTTGAGATTTATTACAATGATCTTGACAGTGATCATCCTGAAAAAAATGAAATTAAAGAAGCATTAAAAGATTTAAAAAAAGCAATGAAGGGTGATCTTGAATTTACTTTAAAAATAACAGATCCAGCTGGAGGAAGTTATATAATCCCAATTGATAAATCAAAATATAAATTTGAAAAAATTTAAAAACTAAGTTTGAATAATAATTAAAATTTGAAATCCCATAATATTTTTAATTGAAAATCTCTAAACAATCTATATTAATAAATAATAAAATTGAAGGTGAAAATAGACGACTATTAAGAAGGTGGGTATTCTTACCGGTGGAGGAGATTGCCCGGGTTTAAATAGTGTCCTATATGGAATCATGCTTAAAGCTTTTGACGCTGGTGTTGAGTGTGTTGGAATTCTTAAAGGATGGAAAGGGTTTATGGAAAATTTAACAATACCACTTAACATTGCTGACCATGACGATCTTCACACTATTGGTGGAACTATTTTATATACTAGCAGAACGAACCCATTTAAAAAGGTTCAAGAAGCTAAAACCAAAGAAGAAAAGGAGAAGATTAGAGAAAATATTGCAAAAGAAATGGCCACTAAATTTGATACATTGGGTATTGATGCTTTGATTGTCATTGGTGGTGATGATACGTTAAGCGTCGCCGACTCTATGGTCAAATATACAAAAGTAAAAATAGTCGGGTGCCCGAAGACAATTGACAATGACTTAGCAGGAACTCATTATACATTTGGATTCTGGAGTGCTGTCCAACTAGCCTCAAACGCCATGGATAATCTTACAACCACAGCAAAATCTCATCAACGAGTATTTGTCGTTGAGGTAATGGGACGTGATGCTGGCTTTCTAACCATGTATAGTGGAATTTCGAGCGGTGCTGATATTATCTTGATTCCAGAAACTCCCTTTGATTTAGAAGAGGATGTTGTTGAAGTTCTTAAAAAAAGAGTTAGATCGGGATATAATTATCACATTATTGCGTGTTCTGAAGGTGCTTATCCCGTCAAAAAATCACTCCAACGAGATTTTAAGACAATTACACAAGAAACCATTGATAAGCTGCCTAAAGATGTTTTTGGTAATCCAATATTACCTGCCTTAAATATATCTCAAATTCTTGTTAAAGAATTAAACTTAAGAGATGATTTAAAGGAGGAATTTCAAAAAAACGGTGTTGACTTTGAAATACGAAGCGTCGTCTTAGGACATACAATGAGAGCAGGAACTCCCAATTCATTTGATCGAATATTAGGGTTAAGATTCGGATTAGCAGCTATGAAACTCGTGTTGGAAGGAGATTTTGGTAAAATGGTCTCTCTGCAAGGAAATCAAATTACAACATTCCCTCTCTCTGAAGGTGTGAAAAAGAAATACATAACACCTGAGAATGATAAAATGGAAATTCGTGATTTACTCGTTAAAATTCGCTATTTATCAAAACAATAAGTTATTTGTTTATAATCCTTTTTATTTTATTAAAATCAAATTTAAAATAAATAGGGTAATTTTAACCAAAATGTTTTTCTTCCTCATGCTCAGAATCTAAAGCATCTTGGAAATCTGATTCCAATCATGTTATGCTTAGCCATTGCCTTTACAAATTCTGCTGGATATTGAACTTCATCTTTATCCATTTTCTTTAATAAAGAAGGAGGAACTTCATTTTTTACAAACTCGCGGACTTCTTCTCTAAATCTTTTATTTTCTTCACTTAATAAATAATCATACATTCTAGAATCAGTTTTTTATTTATAATTTAATTATAAGTGTTTTACAACTTCTAATAAATCTTTCCAAGAATAATCCATTTAATAGGATTAGATATTATTTCTCTATATCAAAAACGATTTTTAAATGTTTATATTTAGAATTAAGTAGCTTTAGCAAATTTCTTGCGAAATCTCTGAGATTTGTTGCATGATGGGGTTTTATTTCTGCGTGTTCATGATAAAACTCATGAAGCATTTTTCGAGTCTCATCAGGCCCATAAATGCTAAGAAATTCTAACCAATGTATAGAAGTTCTACAAATTCTCTTTAATTGATCATCAGGAAATACTAATTTATCAAAAATAAGGTCATTGTATTTAATAATTGATTGGCTTACTTTCTCAATGTGATCGGCAATGGCAAGTGAATAACGACACGTACTAATTAAATTTGAAGTTGTCCTAGTATTTCTCATATTTGCTGCGGCTTCAAACGCCTCCCATGCATCTTTCCATTCTTTCTCTCTAGCATCTTTATCTTGGATTTTCTCATCCATTCCATTTACCATCACCACATTTATTAGATCACTAAGGTCGACTTCATGTCCTCTTTTAATTTTTTTTTGAAAAATTTGTTTTAATGATCCTCCCTCAAGATAACTTCCTGCTCCAAAATCTAATAATTGATCAAGATCATTAGCCGCAATAAGAATGTGTTCTCTTCTTTCTCCTGTTAGAGGATTTACCCACACAATATTCTTTTCCCATTCTCGAGTATTCTTGTTCTTCATCCATCCAGATCTTCTTAATACATGATGTAATACATGAATTTTCCGAACCCAAAAATCTATATCATCAGTAAATCTTTTTCTTCGCCAATCTCTGGTTGTATATTTTCCTAAATAAAGCTTTATCGTCCCTCTTACGAGTGCTATTTTTCCATTTTTCAACACTTCCCGAGCCTCACCGTAATGATGTGAACCAGTATCATTGGATAATTCTACAATTTTATTGAGAAGCACCCGAGCTTCTCCTGCAACAATATCGCAAGGGATACTCCCATCGGATGGATAGGATCTTGACCCTCCATTAACAAAATCCTTGAATAACTCAAATTCTTCATCTGGGATACTATACCAGAGATTCTTAAACATTAACTTGCTGAAAAAATAGTGTGTAAAACCATCTTCACTTATAAAAGTCTTTTCTGTTAGAGGTAAAACATCTCTACGCTTATCTCCTTTAGTCACTGAATCGGCTCTAGTGTCCCAGATATCGTTCATTAGTGAGAAATTTGTTATTTTCACTTTTAAATTTTGTTTTTTTAAGGTATAAAATGAATTTATTATAATCAAATTCTTTTGTATTATTAATGAGTAGTTTTTTCGTTATTTACACTGAAACACCCTGGGATGGGCTAAATACAAACGAATTGACTCAAGTTAGATTATTATCGTTGAAAAGTCTTTTTAAGAGCTTCCCAATAGTTGAAAAAGAATTTTTCGATGATTTATTATCAAAAGCATATAATTACGATCATTATTCTATTACAAAAAGCATCAAAAGAATTATTGGGCCTAATAAAGAGGATTACGATATTTCAAGTTTTAACTTTATTTGGGCATTTGACAACAAAAATCGGATGTATCAATTTTTGTTTCAAAATGTTAATAAAAAGGACAATCTACGAGCAATTTTAGTCGCATTAGCACCTCCCGAGCTTGCTAAATTGTTCGAACATCATCAAAATAAAGCAATCGTTAGAGTGCTCTCTTTACTTAACACTCCTTCTAAAGTCAATTTCTTAATGATTCTCACTCCTAAGGGAAAGTCTTTAGCTGAAGAGCAGCAAATTTTCGAGTATTATAAAAGAAATATGGGAAAGTTTAAATTTATAAATAAGTTAAAAACCATGCCGAATATCCGAGGAGATTGGTTTCCTTCCAACGAACCTCGATGTCCTATTTGTAATACCTTTCTGACAGAGATACAAGATTACAGAATTGGTTTTGGCAAGTTAGTTTGTCCTCAATGCGGATATAAAAAGGTAAAATAGAATATTTAAGAAAATTTATTAATTCGGTTTGCTCATCAATTCTTACTTCTTAAAAATATTACCAAAATATATCTTTTTAAGGACTTTAATTGATGTTTTCGATAAATTTCTCTTTTTCTTCTCAGCTTTCAAAGTTAAAATCATACTTATAATACCTATTAGAGTTTTCAACGCAATTTTAGCCTTATACTTTTTATAGAGCCCTCTAAGAATAAAACCCATAATGATGAAAACCGGTATAAAAAAGTACCAAAAATTTATCGCGTTTAATTTCTGGTGTAATGGAATAAAAAATAAAAGATAATGCGCTAGGTAGATTGTTAAAGAATAATAAGAAAAATAGAAAAGAAATCGATAACTTCTTTCAGTTTTAACAAATTCTTCAATATATATACCAATTGAGAATATTACTAATTGAATTCCGCAAGAAAAAATCGCCCAATAAAAACTAGTTGGGTGAGTTAAAACTTTTACATCAAAATTTGGATACCAGAACCACAATCCAAAGATAATAAGAATTGCCCCTATAATTAATGAAGGAATTAAAAGTTTATTTCTAATGTCACCCTTCCTTTTAATTGGATTTTCAATATTACTTATCTCGAATAATATATCTCCTACAACAGTTCCATAGAGAAGAAATGGAAAAAACCCTAAAATTACATCTTGTTCAGGAGAATTGTAAAATATATGATACATTATACCAAAAAAATTTAGCTGTCCAGCATATACAGTTAAAAATGAGAATAATAAATGATTTGCAATCCATAATGCTCCTGAAACACAGATTCTTGTAATTTTCGAAGTATTTAATAATGGAACTGATAATAATAGTGATATGCCTATTGTTAATAAGACAAACCATGTCCAAATAAGTAATGGATTCATCAACACAATAGCGAAAATCGTATTGTAGATTAAGGCGATTAAAATTATTATTAACGCTCTTAAGATAAAAGAGTTTTTTACCATTTGTATAGTAAACGTATCTGATTTTTCCGCCATAATCATTCCTTTCCTATACGAGATAATACCACTTATTCCTGAAACAAATAAAAATCCCGCTGCTGCTGCCCATGAACCGATAAAAATTAGAAAATACCACAACCAACGGCTATCTGGTTGAATCCACCAGTCCATAAGATGTCCACCAATCATATAAAACATACAAAATCCACGTAATATATCAATAGTCTTAAATCTTTTCTTCTCCATAGAAATCATTAATATATCGTCATTGAAAAACAAAAAGAAAAAGAATTTAATCTTTTAATTATTAAAGAAAAGTTATATTAATATTATGTTTATCTATTTTAAATCCTAAAGTACAATAAAATCTTATTTTAATTTTTAGAACGAGAGTTAATTATTTTAAGAAGAACACCTTTTTTATTCATATTCCAATTAAGTTGAAGTATATTTTTTAAATTTTAAATTAATAGAGTTATTAAAATGTATGTAGCATCTTTGGATCTTGGTACGACAGGATGTCGAACAAACATTTTTGATTTAGCTGGAGCTATTGTTGGTTCAGATTATAAAGAATATCCTAGCTATTATCCCTCACCTTCTTTTGTAGAGCAAGACGCTAATGAATGGTGGATTTCCATAAAAGATACGATTAAAAACGCTATAAGCAAAAGCGGGATTGATAAGACGGAAATAGTTAGCTGTTCTATCACCAATCAAATTTCGGTTTAAAACTTCTTTCCGAAAGATTAAAGAGAAACAGTTGTTCCAGTAGATAAAGAAGGTAATCCACTCCATAATGCTTTAGTTTGGCAAGATAGACGTACGACTGATCAAGTTGAGTTTATAAGAAACAAAATAGGTCTTGATAGAATTTACAAAATTACGGGTTTAACAATAGATCCTTATTTTTCTTCTACAAAAATATTATGGTTTAAAGATAAGAAGCCTGATATTTATCAAAAAGCTCATAAATTTTTGTTAGTTTCAGATTTTATTATATATAAATTAACTGGGAAATTTGTTAGTGATCATAGTAATTTAAGTAGAACTATGTTGTTTGATATTAATAATTTAAGATACTCAGAAGATATTGCCTCTGAAATGGGAATAGATTTAGATAAAATGCCTGAACCTTTTGAAAGCGGAGTCGATATTGGCGAAATAATTAATGATGAAACTGATTTTGATAATAAAACTTTAGTAATTACTGGTGCTGGAGATCAACAATCTGCGGCGCTAGGAGTAGGAGTTGTTTCTCCAGGAGAAATCAAGTGTACAACAGGAACGGGTAGTTTTATTTTAGCATATTTAAATGAGCCAAAATTTGACCCAAAAAAAAGAGTTTTATGTAGCTGTCATGCGATTCCAGGTTCTTGGGTTCAAGAGGCGAGTATCTTTACTTCTGGAGCTACACTTCGATGGTTTAGAGATCAAGTAGGTCAACCAGAATGTATGGCTGCTGAAGAGGGACAAGACCCATATAATATAATCACTGCTGAAGCTGAAAAATCACCCATAGGAGCAAATGGATTAATTTTAATCCCTCATTTAATTGGAGCTGGAGCTCCTCACTGGAATCCATATGCAAAAGGATTAATTTTTGGTTTATCTCTAGGCCATCAAAGAAGAGACCTATATCGGGCTGTACTTGAAGGTGTTGCCTTTGAAGTGAAGAAAAACATCCAAATATTTAAAGAGCTTGATATTGAACCGAAAGAACTGTTGCTTACTGGTGGAGGTTCTCGTTCAGATTTCTGGAATCAAATTTACGCAGATGTGTTAGGTATTACATGTGTACGTAATATAATTGAGGAAGCGACCTCTTTAGGAGCTGCAATATTAGCAGCTTCAGGAGCAGGGCTATTCCCTGATATAGCAAAAGCGGCAGAGAATTTATGTAAAGTTGATAAAAAATGGCTACCCAATCAAAATCGTCATATATTATACGATAAAATTTATAATTTTTCGGCAAACCTCTACGATTTATTAAAAGATCAAAATATATACAAAATTTTTGATGATTTAACCCAGATTAAGGATGCTGAATAAGCATTTCTTTTTTTTTATTATTATTTTAAAGAATGATATAAATTTAAGGTTTTAAAATTCTAAGATTAATAATATTATTTTTTATAGAAAAAAAACATATTTATAGTCAACAATATCAGCAATTTTAAATATCTTAAATGGTATTTTTTCAATAATAAAATAAAATTTTTGGTTAGAAATTATTATGAACGATATAAAATACACAAATAGACAAAAAATAACTGGTACTGTACTTTATATTTCCTTTGTTATTTCATTTATAATGATAATTGGATCCTTAATCTGGACCATATTGGATATAATAATGGCTGTAGGGAAAACTGAACTATTTCTAAGGCTCAGTTTGGGAATTCAAATCGCAATAATCGGCGGTATTTTAGCAGGACTCTTTTTTCTATTGATTCTATTTTATGGATTATTTAGGAGAGGTGTCTCAGCCCTATTAAACATCATCTATAGACCAAGAGAACTTGTTGATAAATATAAAAATAGAAAAACTGTAAAATTTGCTGCGGGAGCTTTAATGCTGAGTTTATTTGCCATAATAATAGGTATCGTAATTGCGCTTATTTACGAAATTCTTCGTTCTATCATTGGTGGTACTGAATTTACGCTTGGTGGCATTACTGAAAATTTATCGGGGGGGCAAATAGCATTAACCATCAGTATTTTATATTTTATTGTAACTTTATTGGCTTTTGGCTGTGTTTATATGTGGTTCAATGGCTACGGACTTATAATTAAATTATTATATTCGCTTGAAGAAGAAGATTAAAAGAATTAAAAAAAGAATTGGAATATTTCAGAATATATAATAAATATGAATGAAATGAATATATATTCAAATTACCAGAAAATCATAGCGAATATATTCTATATAGCAATTGTTATTTCGTGTATTATAACCATAGGAGGAGTTGTATACACGATTGCCGATCTAATTATGGCTGAAGGAAAGTTAGAATTATTCCAAGGTCTAAATCTTGGTCTACAGATTGCGATAATTGGGGCTCTTTTTGCTGGGTTATTTGTGTTAATAGTTATTGGCATTGGTATGAGTAAAAAAGGTCGCATTTTTTTTTTAAGGACAATTTTTCGTGAGCGTGTTTTACTTTCTAAATACAAAAATAGGATATCAATACAAATTATAACTATATGCTTATTGGTAAGCGTTTTAGCAATAATTCTTGGTATAATAGTTGCCTTCTTTTATGAACTCTTTATTGGCATTTCTTTTACTTTCTTGCAAGATTTCTCTCAAGGACAGTTAGTTTTGTTTGTCGGGCTTATAATTTTTATGATTGTGGGTTTAGTTATTGGATTCTTTTATCTTTGGCATAATGGTTATTATTTAATTGTTTCAATGTTTTTTACTTTAGAGAAATCGCCACCCGAAGAAGAAATTTAATCTCCATTTTCTCTTTTTTTTAGAGAGTATCAAAAGTCAAAAAATCAATACTCTTATTTTCTTTAAATTTACTCTTATTTTTAAATAAATTCAAGCAGATTAATTAACTCAAATTTTAAATATAAAGATATCATGTCTATTAAAGTAGGAATTGTTTTCAATTATCTCCAACTACCTGATGTATCTAAATTTCCTTTTGTAATAAACAAAAGAAGAGATAGAATTTTAGTAAAGAAGGGTTTATTTGTTTACACTAAATCCATTGAAGGTTTTTTGATTGGTATAATTGAAAAAATAATACTGTTAAACGAATATTTTTCTGATGCATTAACTATAAAAGCCTATAATAGCAATAATAATCCTAATATTTTGAAAGGACTTTTTCCTAGCGAAGATTTTGAGTTTGCTATTGCTATCGTTAAATGTTTGGGAATAATTGAATTCGAAAACGAAGAACAAAAAAAGATAAAAAAGATTCAAAGAATGACTTATCCCGCAAGTCCAGGAGGAGAAGTATATTTAGTGGAAGAGAATATTTTAAATATTTTTATTGGATTTGATCCTAAACAGGGTTTAAATTTAGGGAAAGTTAATATCTCAAATTTTGATGCTAAAATCAGCATGAACCGTTTATTCAATAAACATTTTGCAATCCTCTCTATTTCCGGAGGCGGAAAAAGTTATTTGGCCTCAATTATTATTGAAGAATTATTAACCCGAGAAGATAAATTAGGCACACCAGCAATTATTTTAATTGATGTACATGGAGAATATGTATATTTAAATGAAGTGAATGAATTAAGGGATGAAATAAAAATACAAGATATTTCGTATATGAATATTGCTGTTCCTAAGTTAAATGCATGGTCTTTCAAGAAATATCAAGAACAAATTTCTAATGTGCAAATACGCGAATTAACAACATATATTCAGAAACTTAATAGGGATCCCGATAAAAAAAACAACTTTTCTCTAAGAGATATAATTGATATTATTGATGGAGATACAAAATTGAGTAAAAGTACTAAACAAGCTTTGATTGGTTGGTTATCAGAATTAGATCGCCTAAATTTATTTGGACCTCAAGAAAATCCAATTATAAATAATATTGTCAAACAAGGAGAATTAACTATTTTTAACCTCGCAAATGAAATTAGTATCAGAAAAAAACAAATTATTATTGATTATCTATGCAACCGGTTATTTTATTTAAGAAGACTCAGAAAAATACCTCCCTTTCTATTAATACTTGAAGAAGCTCACCAATTTTGTCCGGAAGCAGCACATTCAAGAGCAATATCAAAATCAATCATAGAGACTATTGCAAGGGAAGGAAGGAAATTTATGGCATGCTTATGTCTTATTAGCCAGAGACCAAAAAGATTGAGTGCAACAGCGCTCTCTCAACTAAATTCAAAATTGATATTAAACATAAAAAATCCTTATGATTTAAAGCATTTAATGGACAGTTCGGAGGCAATTTCTAAAGGATACGCTAATATGATATCAAGTTTAGGTGTGGGAGAAATGTTATTAATTGGAAATGCCGTAAATTACCCGATTTTTATTGATATTAGAAAAAGGAAATATAAATCGAATGTTGAAGATATTTCATTATCTCAAGTTTGTTTAAATTGGCATGATAAACAAATTAATTAATGCAATTCACGCATCAATTGATCATTTATAATTTCACTATCCTTATTTAAAACAATCATCTTTTTATTCTTTGAAACTCTGAAAACCTTTATAATGTTCATTATCTCCAGTTTCATAAAAATTTCTTCTAAAATTAATGCGTTAATAAACGGAAACTCTTTTTTCAGTAATTCTTCTATTCTTTTATCTAGAATCTCTCCCTTATTTTTAATAATCAATTCGATAATTGAGTTTAATATCGGTTTTTGGTTCCATCGATACGATTCGATAAAATTTCACCATTAAAATTTAAATTCTTATCTTTTTAACCAATATATACAACTGAAAAATAGATACTAATTGATGTTTTTAAAAATAATATCTCTTTAATTAATTTTCTTAATTTTATACGAATAATCTATCTTCTTTTGATTCTTCTATTCTTCGTAGTTTTAAACGTTCTCCGAATTTTCTATACCAATCAATAATTTCTTGAGTAATGCTTGGATTAACTAATTCTCTTGCTTCCCTAAAATGCTCTTCCGATATTTTCCGAGCACGAATATTTTCCCTTAGCGCGATCATAGCGGCTTCACGACAATATGTTTCTATATCCGCACCAGAAAAACCTTTAACTATTTGATTTAAAGTAGTAAGCTTTAAATTACTTGTTAAGGGCATATCTCTAGTATAGATTTTTAAAATTTCCAATGTACCATTCTCATCTGGGGGGGGAACTAATAAAATACGGTCAATTCTACCTGGTCTAATCAATGCGGGATCTAAGATATCGGGTCGATTTGTTGCTGCTATTACTACGATATCTTTTTTAACCTCTAATCCATCTAGTTCAGTTAAAAATTGAGATAAAACCTTTTCTGACACACCAGAATCTGATGTGTGTCGACCTCGAGTAGGAGCAATTGAATCAAATTCGTCAAAAAAAATAATGCATGGAGCCGCCATCTTAGCTTTTCTAAACACTTCTCTTATAGCTTTTTCACTTTCTCCAACCCATTTTGATAATAGCTCCGGACCTTTGATAGATATAAAATTTGCTTTGCTTTCTGTTGCTATTGCTCTAGCTAATAAAGTTTTACCACAACCAGGTGGTCCATAAAGCAAAATTCCTTTTGGTGGAGTGATACCCATCCTGCTAAATATTTTCGGATGCGATAGAGGCCAATCTACCGCTTCTATTAATTTTTGCTTCAAATCATCTAATCCACCTATTTGGTCCCATGTTACATTTGGTACTTCCACAAATACTTCTCTTATTCCAGAAGGCATTACTTCTTTTAATGCTTGTTCAAAATCGTTTGGTGTTACTTGAATTTGTTCTAACAGTTCAGGATCAATATATTCAGATTCTAAATCTATTTTAGGTAAATATCTTCTTAGAGCGGACATAGCTGCTTCTCGGCAAACTGCTGATATATCAGCTCCTACAAATCCATGAGTTATTTGAGAAAATTCTTTTAATGAGATCTTCTTATCAAGTGGCATATTTCTGGTGTGTATTTGAAAAATTTCTCGACGTCCCTTTTCATTAGGAACTTTTATTTCAATTTCACGATCAAATCGGCCTGGACGGCGTAAAGCGGAATCTAAGCTGTTAGGTCTATTTGTAGCACCTATAACAATTGTTCTCCCTCTACTATGTAATCCATCCATTAAAGCGAGTAATTGTGCTACAACTCTACGCTCTACTTCTCCTGTCACAGTTTCTCTTTTTGGAGCAATAGCGTCAAGTTCATCTATAAAAATTATTGAAGGACTTTTTTCTTCTGCTTCAATAAAAAGCTTCCTCAATTTTTTTTCAGATTCACCATAAAATTTGCTCATAATTTCTGGACCATTTATTGATATGAAGTGTGCTTCACTTTCATTGGCAACCGCTCTAGCCAATAAAGTCTTCCCACACCCTGGTGGTCCCCTTAATAGCACTCCTTTTGGAGGGTCTATCCCTAAACGTTTAAATAATGAAGGATGGCGTAAGGGTAATTCAACCATTTCTCGCACTCTCTGTATCTCTCTGTCTAAACCACCAACATCTTCATATGTTATGTAATTAGCACCCCTCTCTTCTTCTTCTGTAACACGTTCACTGATATGCAAAGATGAATCTTGTTTTATAATACATATTCCCTTTGGTCTTAAGCTAATTACTTTAAAGGTTATTTCTCTACTTATCCCTATTGAAATGAGAATGATATCATCTATAGTAACTGGATAATTGTTTAATTTTCTTTTTACAAAAGATTCAAATCTTGGATTTGTTCTAATTTTAACGCTGGCTGGAGCTAATACAATATTTTGTGCTATCTTCGCATCTATTTTCCTAATTTCAATAGAATCATCAATACTAGTTCCTGTATTTTTCCTTAATCTAGAATCAATTCGAACAATTCCTAAACCATTATCTTGAGGATAACTAGGCCACGCAATACCGGCACTCTCTTTCTTACCCTGTAAAGCAATAACATCACCTGTTTGAATATTTAGTTTTTCCATTGTTTCAGGGTCAATTCGAATAATATTTCTTCCGATATCACGTTTCTTGGCCTTCTGGACTCTGAGAGTATGTCTAGGGTATGAATCGTCGATTTTATCGGTTTTTTCTCCTTCAGTCATAAATATTCAATTATTATTAGAATTAATATGTTATATATATTAAATAATTAAATTCTGTAAAAGTTTTTGCTTTTGCAAATATAAAAGAAATTTTTATTTGTTAAAAATATTTATCCAGTGAAATTTGAGTTTTAGAAGTATCTTTTTTCCTTAAACGTTCTAATGCATTTTGAACTCTCGATTTCGAAAAATTATGTTGCTCAATTAATAACTCTTCAATATTATCGTAGTTAATTTTACTCCAGACTAATTTCGGATATTCTTTTTTGATATCAGGACTTAAAAAAATTTCTTTTATTCGATTAACTACTTCTAATTCTATTTCAATCCCTTTAACCTTATTTTTTATAATACTTTCTATTGATTTATGTTCTCTTATTAACTCTAAAGCTTTATGTTGTCCGATTCCTTTAATACCTGGAAAAAAATCTGTTCCTATTAAAATCCCCATATCAATTAATTGTTCTCTGGTTATCCCTAAATTGTTTAAAAATTTTGATAAAGAAATATATTCGATATCTAAAGTAACTGTAGTATCCTTAACCTTTTTACTTCGACTTACTGCGAAATTTCGCACTAATCTCTCAGATCCAAATAATAATGTATCGTAATCTTGAGATGCACACGCCCATGCATCACCTTTCTCAACTAAATATGCAGATTGAGCCTCTCCTTCCGAAGTTGCTTGTACAATTGGAATCCCAAGATTTTGTATTAATTTTTTACTCTCTTGAATCATATTAGAATCGAGCTTGGAAGTCATTTGAGCAAATTTTTTTGCTTCTCTAAAGTCCTCTCTCTCTTGTGCTTTTATCATTTTCTCTTTAGCTTCGTTTTTTACTTTTTTTCTTTCTATTATTGTTTCTAATTTTAAATCCGAAGGCGTTCCATCAAATACATATATAGGCTTAATATTATTCTCTAAAAAATTGATTGTTCTATAAAATAAACCTGAAAGATGTGATGTAACATTACCCTCGTAATCTTTTAAAGGCGTTCCATCTCTTTGACGTATAATAGCTAAGAATTGGTATATGGTATTAAATGCATCGATGGCTACTACTTTTGAAAATAAATTCTCGAAGGTTATAGATCTTTTTACTGTTTTCACCAAATCGTTTATTTTGACGCCCATTTTTTATCTTGGTTGAGAGTTCTTTAATTATTATTTAGATGCTTACTTAGATAATAACCACTAAGATCTTTTATTTTTTTGGTCTTCTCTTTAGTTTTGATCCACATCTTACACAGTTTTTATTTAAATCTTCAGCTTTATGACTTTCTTTACAGAAAGGGCAAAAAATTTCCCAGATAATTTTTGATTTAATTCCATTTTTTAATAAAGGAGAGAAAGGGATGTTCAATTGCGAACATACATTTTCTATTGAATAATCGTTCGTATAAATTATTACGTTTTTGGTTAGTGTTTCCATCAACTCTAAAGTTAACCCGATTAATTCTTTATCTGCATTTGATAAAGCGCTATAATCTCCGGTTAATCTTGATTTTTTTTCTACCTCATCTATGTATTCATTTGATGGTACTTTTAAAATTAGCTTTTTAGTGTCAATTGCAGCTTGGATTTTATTCAAAATATTTCTATTTTTATTAACATATTTATCTATTTTAATTTCATTAATGATATTTGGCGTACTATATATTATACCGTTAATTAAATTGAAGTCTATACCAGTTAGAAAAATGTTTGTATCAAAAATTAAAATTTCTTTATTTTTATTATTATTCCTCTGGAGAGTCATCTAAAGGAACCCTTACTGTTCCAATAATTTTCTTTCTTAATCTTTTAAAATAATTCTCATATAGGTTTTTAGATAAGCGGATGAGGTGTGTCTCAGAATTTGCTTTCCTAACTCTTATTATCGTATTTGGCTGAATATCTTTTATGGTTTGTTGACCATCTATTACAATTTTAGCGTTCAATCGGGGTCTCAGAAGTCTAATTTCTACTTCTGATTCAATAGGAAGAACTATAGGTCTTAATCCAGAACGAGCAAACGAATTTAGAGGAGTCAATTGCATGATTTCCGTGTTTGGTGTAAGTATTGAACCACCAGCACTTAAATTATATGCAGTGGAACCTGTAGACGTCGAAATAATTACTCCATCTAAATAGCTTCGATTGAGGAAAACCCCATTAATAGAAATAGAAACTTGTAAAACTTTTGAACTCTTGGAAGAAACAATTAATATCTCGTTTAGCGCGTTGCTGAGTTTTATTTCATCGTTCTCTTTAACTATATAAGGGGTGATTTTAGAACATTTTTCAATTAGATAATCTCCATTTAATAAGGGCGTTAAATCTTTAAATACTATTCTTTCGTTTGATTCGTCCAAAAATCCTACAGAGCCAATATTTACTCCAAATATAGGGGGCGGATCGTGTTGAGACAAACCATTTGATACTCTGAGAATGGTTCCATCACCGCCAATCGATATTAAAAATTTTATACTCTTTGAGGTCATATCATTTAGGTCTTTCCCACTATGGATTAAGATTTTTGGCGCTATCCTAGTTTCTAAATAAACTACTTCGCCTTTTTTTATGAGAAACTCAAAAACTCTCTTAGCTAATTTAATTGCTCTTTCCGAATCCATTCGGCAAGCTATTGCAATCGCTTTTTTCTCCATAAGAAAACCAAACTCTCTTAATTGGAATTAAATAGTTTTTAATATTTTTTAAAAAAATAATTAAATAAGAACTATTAAATAAGATTCTATGAAAGGAGTTATGTAGTAAATACTCTATTAATCAGTGTTTTTCCAGCCAATTGCCAATATTCTACTTGTGCAGATGACATTTTGCTAGGAACTGCTTGGAGATCTTTTAATTTTTTTACTAAATTTTCATCTTTGGGCCAGTTTATATCCATTGATTCGTAACTTTCTAAATCCATGATATTAATGAGTGTGTCCTCAATATAATTAATCTGTGCACTGCCTTTTATAATCTCAGGAACTTCAACCATCTGACCGCTTGGAAAAGTTAATGATCTCTTATTATTGTCAAACGTTCCTACACACACCACCCGGACTTTCGCATGCCCATGTTTGCCACTTTTTGAGCGTTCGGTACTTTTTATAACACAAGGCTCGTCATCAACCATAATAAAATTTCCAGTTTTAAGCTTCTGAATCTCAGTTCTACGGATGCTAATTGTAAACACCAATCCTAGTTAATTTACAAATATTTTTAATTTTGATATTTCTTTTTTTTTATATAATATTTATTTTTAGTCAAAAAAAAATATTAGTTTTTAAGTATTTTTTAGAATAGGGAAAAAAAGTAGAGTTTATTTGACTTATGGTTTTAGAAAAGCTTGGAAGATCTTTAGACAATGCTATTCGAAAAATAAGGCGCTTACCTAAAGTTGATAAAGACGCAATAAATGCCCTCATTCAAGATTTGCAGCGCAGTTTACTTAGTGGTGATGTTAAAGTTGAGCTTGTCTATGAAATGACAGAGAATATAAAGAGAGAAGCAATGAATACGAAACTTCAGAAAGCTAAGAGAAAAGATTTCATTATTTCGTTAATTCACGACGAACTCATTCGCGTTTTAGGTGGAAAACAAGCTCCCATGCGGTTAAAATCAGGGAAAAAAAATATAATTTTACTTGTGGGTATCCAAGGGTCAGGTAAGACGACAACGGTTGGAAAACTGGCAAAATTTTATAAAAGTAAGGGCTATAATGTCGCTGCATTAACGACTGATACTTATCGTCCTGGAGCTTATGAACAACTTGTTCAATTGACGAAACAAATCGGAGTTAAATGTTATGGAAATCCTAAAGAGAAAAATGCTATTAAAATTGGCATTCAAGAAACAAAAAAAGCAATGAATGATGGAAATGAAATAATTATAGTGGATACTGCGGGGAGACACAAAGAAGAAAAAGAATTAATGAAAGAAATGGCGGTTTTAGAACAAAAATTAAAGCCAAACGAAGTAATTCTTGTAATAGACGGAACACTTGGACAACAAGCTTTTAATCAAGCCGAAGAATTTGCCAAAACAACGAATCTCGGTTCGATTATTGTAACAAAATTAGATGGAACTGCTAAAGGAGGTGGTGCCTTATCAGCTTGTGTTGCTGCAAATATCGGTATCAGATTTATCGGTGTTGGTGAAAAAATAGAAGCTATAGAAGAGTTCGAACCTACCAGTTTTGTAGGTACCCTATTGGGTGTACCAAATTTAGATGCGCTAGTTCAAAGGGTTCAAGAAGCGGAAGCTATGCCAGATCCAGAAACGGTTAAAAGAATGATGCGCGGAAAATTTAATTTAGAAGATCTCTACCTTCAATTGAAAAACATTAAAAAAATAGGAAAATTCAAAGAAATACTCGCAATGATGGGCGGAGGGAATATTCCAGATGTACTGAAAGAAGACGCGGAAAGAAACATTGAAAAATGGCGCGTGGTATTAGATTCAATGACGCAGGAGGAGAAAGAATCCCCAAAAATCATTAGAAAAACAAGGAAAAAGAGGATTGCTATAGGGTCGGGCACGGAATATGCTGTAATTAATAAAATGCTCGACCAATACTCCCAAATGAAAAAACTAATGCGAAGATTTATGCAAGCACGTAAAAAAGGAAAAGGATTACAAATTCCTGGAATGGGAAAAGGTGCCGCAGCGTTTATGGATAAGTTAAGTAAAAATTTTAAATTTTAACTATTCTTACTTTTCTTGATTAATTTGGTTAATTTTTTACTATTAGTTAAAAATCTCATTAATTATAATAAAAATGATATTGATATAGGAAAAATTCCTCTTGAAATTTACGAAATTTGCTCTTGTATTCGGGAAATTTTCTGTCTATCCTATGCGATAAGAAAAGAGAATAACTTGTTTATATATATTCAAAATGATGGTATATTAATAAAATTTGAAGGGAAGAAATTAAAATACTTAGGTCCGGATGAGCGCTCTCAAGCATTGTTATTAAGAAAAGCTATAGACAACGTAAACTTATTTAATTCTTCGGATATTGAAAATTGGAAAAAATCAACACCAGGAATTTATGTAAGGAAATTCTCCAATAACGAATCATTCATTAAATATTTTAAATCTTTTGTATTTTTCAATCCTATTTTTCTAATTAATGATAACGATGTTGGAAAAGTAAATTCTTTTCTTACGGTTAATGAATTTGAAACTTTAAATACTCTATCTGAATTTTTCTACATTATTCCCGCATACAATATAATAATTGAAGATTCCAATTTTTTTCAAACATTCAAAGATTTGAAAGATATAAAATTTTTAACTCTTTCAAAAATTAATAGAATAGAAAATAAGTTTTTGTATATTAATTTTCGATTAGATCTATTGAAAAAATAAATTAATATGATTTTAAAAAACGCCAAAATATATGCTGAGGGGATAATACATAAAGGAGCAATCCTGATTAATAATGGAATTATTCAATCAATTAATTTTAATCCCTCCATAGAAGATTACAATTACATTACTAAACAAAACGATGATGAAATAGAAATTGATTGCGAAAATAAATTAATTATACCAGGAATTATCGATATCCATTCACATTTACGTGATATGGACCAGTCCGAAAAAGAAACATTTTTAACGGGAACAAAGGCCGCTGCTTTTTCTGGAATAACAACTGTTTTTAATATGCCTAATACAAAGCCTCCCGCAATTACCGCCCATCAAGTTAAAAATTGGATGAATAGGGCTCAAAATAACATTTATGTAGACGTTTGTTTTATAGCAGGAGTTCCTAAAGAAATTAATTACGATGAAATCATCAAAATTATAGATTTAGGAGTAATTGGGTTTAAGATATATCCACTCAATTCTTTGAATGAAGTTGATTGGACTGACTCGTTAAATGTTCAAAAGATTCTTCATATATCATCAAAATTCCAAATTCCTATTTTTATTCACCCTGATTGGCCGATATCTGAGGATAAAAAAGATAATATCCTTCAAGAAAACACCTTGGAAAATTCTACAGCACTAGAATTACATAACATGCTTTATCCATGTCAGATGGAAGCGGAATACGTGAATTTTATTCTTGAAAATTATTATAAAATTGTTGCTGATAATGATTTAAATTCTAAAAACTATCCAATCATTCATTTCTGTCATATAAGTTGTATAGAAAGTTATTCCTTAATAAAAAAAGCAATAAAACAATATAAAACCTTAAAAATCACATTTGAAATTACACCTCATCACTTACTTTTATCCAATAAAATTAAGCTAAGTAATGATAATTATGGTAAAGTTTTACCTCCTTTACGCAATGAGGATCATCATAAATTTTTATATAATGAACTCATAGAAGGAAATATAGACTTTATTGGAACGGATCATGCGCCTCATACGTTAATAGAGAAATCAAAAAAATATTTTAATGCTCCATCAGGATTTCCGGGTTTTGAAACATATCCTCTAATAATGTTAGACAAAGTTAGTAGATACGAACTTTCTTTAGAAAGATTCGTAAAGGTAGCATCAGAGAATCCGGCAAAACAATTCAATTTAAAAAATAAAGGATTTATCCGAAAAGGATACGATGCAGATTTAATTATCGTTGATCGAGTTTTAAATCAAAAGATTAATCCACAAAATTTTATAACTAAAGCAAAATATACCCCTTACGAGAATTATACGTCTCAGATCCAAATTTGGAAAGTATTTTTGAGAGGAATAGAAATTAATATTGAAAATTCTAAACCAATAGGAATGATAATTAAATTCATATAAAATATAAAAAATCAAGCAACTTAATTATATATATTAAACGAAATTTTTTGGTTTAAGATAATGTCAGATGAGGAGAAATTTAATGTAGAGGAGGGCAGTATGCTTATCGATTTTACCAGAGAAAACATTGAATTTTTTCTAAGAAACGATAGAAGAATTCCTGTACCTGATGAAATCAAGCAAAAATTTGCCGATAAGTATGGCGCATTTGTAACCTTAAATAAATTTAATGTTAGTGGTAATCCTTTGAGAGGATGTATTGGCTATATAGAACCAATTTACCCCTTATATGATGTTATTCATAAAGTTTCAATTAGCTCAGCTATAGAAGATCCTCGTTTTCCCTCAGTTACGCTAAAAGAAATGGATGATATTGTTATTGAGTTATCTATTTTGACACCACCTAAACAAATTGAAGTAAACGATCCTAAAGAGTATCTTCAAAAAATCGTTATTGGAAGGGATGGACTTATAGCGGAAAGAGGAATGAGAAGAGGTCTACTACTTCCCCAAGTCCCAGTTGATCAAAATCGGAACTGGGATGTCCCTACCTTCTTGTCTAATACATGTCAAAAAGCATGGCTTCCCGAAGATGCGTGGGAAGATTTAAATACTAAAATTTACTCATTTCAAGCTATCTTATTTGAAGAAAAAACACCAAGAGGGAAAGTCGTAAGAAAATATATTAAATAAAGCTAATTTCTTTTTTATCTTTCGAATTTTATAGGTGTAGTAAATTACTCTTTTTTATAATTTCGACCGACTTTATAAGCTCGAGCTAAAATATCTCCCACTTTCATATAATTAGCATCAAAGCCAGAAAATAATATTGGTTGTATTTTTTGAATATCTGGTTTTCCATTAGTAATGCATTCTTCATTTACATAAGTTTGAACAATTTCTCCAATAATAATATCATTAGTACCCTTTAGATCAATAATTTTTACTACTTTACACTCATGATTGACAGGTGCTTCACTTATCATAGGTGCGTTTTCCAAATCTCCATAAAAGATTTCAAATAAATTTGACTTGTCTATTTGTTTTCCAGACTTAGTACCAATATAATCAGTAACTTCAACCATCTCTATAGAAGGTATATTTACACTAAAAGTATTATTTTCTCTTATGCCTATATTTGTAAAATGATTTTTGCCAGAAGAAATTACTAACATTGGTGGTTTATATTGAAGACTACCACAAAAGGCAATTGTTACAAAATTTGGTTTACCATTCACATTCGCACCTACTAATACGGTAGGCATAGGAAATAAATAAGGACTTGGCCTAATTTTCTTTTTTTCCATAAAATCAACCCTTTTCTTTTTATTTTTATTATGATACTATTAATTATTTACTTAATGCTTTCAAAGCGATTTTTGTTGTTATCTCTGCTTCTTCTGTTGTAACCATTCCGATGGTTACTGAGCAAATATTATGCTTTGATATATATTCGAAAGCTTCTGTAGGACTCAATCTTCCAGCTGCTAAAGTTTTCATTCCAATAAACCAATAGCCGTCTTTATTATTATCCACAATACTTTCTAATTCTTCTACGTTCCCCATCATATAACCTTTAGCATTAAAAGGGATTAAAAAAGCTTTCACATTTATAGAGTTTTCAAAGCAATATTTTAAAGTAGAAATTGGGTCATGTGTTGCTATTCCTGGTATGATACCTTGCGAGGAAATCTCGTTCAATAGCTGTAAGAGATGTTCCCCTTTACAATCTGAAACTATTCCATGTACAAATATTAACTTAGCTCCGCCCTCAATTAGATCCTTTATGGATCCCCTACTTCGATTTGGAGATGTCGAGCCTAATACAATATAATCATCATGAGTTTCTGTCATTATACGAGAGGCCTCCATTATTTTTCCAATAGGTATTGCTTCGATTCCTCGCGCCCCAGCATGGTAGCCTGCTTTTAAAATTTCCACCATAGCATCTGGATTATTTAAAAATTTACGATGCCATTCATAAGCTTTAAACCCAAATTGTCCTGCACCGATAAATGGACTTGTGCCTGTTGTAACTAACGGAATATCTTTCCCATCGATCTTACAATAAATTATTATCACTTCTGGAATAAATCAAGAATTCATAATTGATATATGTTTATTAATAAGACTATCATTTACTAGATTAAAAGATTTAATTCTTAGAAATAAAATTAAATTTAAAAATATTTTAAAACACTAAAGATAATTAAACCTCATTCTCACTAATTTTATTTGAAATCTAATTTAACTTTATATTATTTATCTAAAAAAGATGCAAAATAAAATGTCATCGATAAATGGTGTAATTGTTCCATCAATTACATTTTACAATAATAACTTTGAAATTAATACCCAATTGAATTTAGTGTTATTCAGACATATTATTTTGAATGGTGCTAATGCAATTTTGCTTTTTAATTCCTATAAAGAGCAGAATTTTCCAGATGTTTATGATCAACAAATAAAATTCATTAAAAACGCTTATAATGTTACAGGTAAAAAATTTCCAGTTATATTTGGGGTTGATGGAGATGAACTGGATAATATTATTGATCAAATTGAAGATTTAGGAAAGAAATTCAACAAGCTTAATTTTATCATATCACCACAAGTATCAGAAAAAATGAGTTCAAGTGAATTAAGGACTAATTTTGAAAATATTTTAAGTTCTTTAACTCTTGATAATCCTGTTTTTTTATATAATAATCCCATTCAATTTGCTGGTAATGAAATTGAACCCAAAATTTTAAGTAAATTAATAGAATTTCCAAATCTTAAAGGCATTATTGACGCATCTGACAAAATCAGCCTTTATAAAGCTTATATTAATTTAATAAATGATAATTTTTCGGTTTTTTGCAGTAATGTTGCTAAATTTTCTACTTTTCTCCAATTAATTCCAAAAGAATTTAGAATAAATTCTGGAATCGTATCTAGTATGGGGAATTTAGTAAATATTTGTGCGAACCTATTTAAGGCCGCACTCGAAGATAATGTTTTAGAAATTATTCAAATGCAAGAATTATTAGAAGATATTAGAGATAAAATTTATTTTAAATTTGAAAAAGGACAACGATTTCAAGGATTAAGATATGCTTTTCTTTATCTGTATAAGGATCTATTATCCATTACTTTAGACAATTTTCAAAAAGATCTTGATTCAACAAGTATAGATATAATTGAAGCAACTGTCAATTATTTAATAAATCAAAAGTATATTTATCAATTGTATTCCCTAAATAAAGAAGAAGTTTATCGGTTAGATGAAATAATTAATTTATTTTCAGATATTCCAATTTTAAGCGAACAAGGTAAGATTAAGAAAATTATTGGTCCTTTTGTTAGTAAAATAAACACGATATATAGAGTAAAATTTGAAGATTCGCAATATATATTTAGATTTAGAACCTCTAAATCTTTCAAATATGAAAATATCTTAAAAGAAAAATTATTATATCACTTTTTAGCAGGAAATAGCCCAAGTTTTTATAAAAAAATAGAAGAAATTATTAAAACTCAGATTGGAATTCACTTTTTTGATAAACAAAAGCCACCCATCGTTCCAGTGGCAAACTTAATTTATTACGATGAAACTAAAAAAAGAGTTCCTTACCTATTCACAATAATGGATTATATTCATGGTAAACCACTTTATCGCTTAATAGAACAATATCTTAAAGAAAACCGTAGTATAACTACAAAAAAATTTATAAATCTTTTTAATGATATAGGAGAGATGTTAGCTAAATTACACGAAATTAAATTTGAGTCTTTTTATGAAAAAATTACTGATATAGGAACTAAAAAAAAGAAAAATTGGCCTGAGATATTTAGCGCGGAATTAGAAGCTGAGATTCAAGAGGCTAAAAAATATAACATGGAATTTACGGAGGCTATTACCGATTATTTAAGTGAAAATGCAATGTTAATTGAAGAAGAAAACGAACCTATTTTATTACATAACGATTATCAAGGAAATAATGTTATCGTTAAGGATGAATCAAAAACAATTCGAATAAATGGTTTAATAGATTTTGATGATTGGCGCATAGGGGTGCGAGCTTTAGATTTTGTTAAAATGGATTACTGGATGTTAAATTATTTAAAAAAACCTCAATTAAACGATTCATTTAAGCAGGGTTATATGAATTATAATAACTATAAGATTGATAATGAATTCAATAAGAAAGTCGAAATTTATTCTTTATTCTGGTTTTTAAAAATGTACAATATGAAATTCGAAAAGATAAAAAAAATAGAAAAAGAAAAAGAAAGCGAATTAGAATTAATTTCAGCGGAAACATACTTAAATGAGATAAAAAAAATCTTGAACTTATAAAATTTATTTAATTTCTATGAATTTTTTATATGTTACTGACTTGCATGGAGTTCAATGGAAATACGAGCGAATTTTTGAGGTCATAAGATCTTCAAAAATTAAAACCGTAATAAATGGTGGCGACATGTTACCAATGGGTAATTTAATGAAACAAGATAAATTTATCCTTGATTTTCTTGATGAATATTTCTCAAAATTTAATTCAAGAAAGATTTTTTACCTTTGCTATTTAGGAAATGATGACCTAAGAATATTCGATAATATGTTCCAAAAAATTTGCGACAAATATTCTTACATAATAAATATTGCTCAAAAAAACTTCACAGTTGATAATTATGAATACATAGGTATGAACTGGGTGGTAGATTTTCCGTTTGTTCTTAAAGATAGAGCACGCAAAGATATGAAGGATTTTATTTTTCCCAAACAATTTGGAAATCCGGTATTATCTACCACAAATGGTTGGAAAAGATTAAATGATTGGGTTTCCTATGCAGATTCAATACCTACTATTGAAGAGGAAATGAATCAATTAATAAAACCAAAAAATATGGAACAAGCCATATATATAATTCACACACCACCTAGTGATCTTAGTCTTGACGTATGTCATGATGGTCGAAAAGTTGGTTCAAAAGCAATTTTTAATTTTATTAAAAAAACCCAGCCATTATTGACGTTGCACGGTCATATTCACGAAAGTCCAGATGTATCAGGCAAATGGTATTCAAAATTAGGTAAAACAATTTGCATTCAGCCTGGACAGTCTCACCATTATCAAGATTATTTGATTTATGTTATAATTGACTTAAAAACAATGCAATTCGAACGATTTCAAGTTGTTCAATAATTATATTTTATAGAAAAACTAACTAAATTAAATAAAAAAAATTTTTTAATTCTGTAAAAATTTTAGTAAAATACTGACTTAATCATATCTTAATAATATAAATTTTAAGAATGTAACGCTTTAGTATTAAATATAGTAATGTCAGATTATGATAAAGAATTATCTATTGCTATAGAGATTGTAAAAAAGGCCTCTGAAATTACGGAGTGGTTTAGAAAGTCAGGCTTTGAAATATATAAGAAATATGATAAGAGTACTGTAACGATGGCTGATTTTGCCTCTCAAATCTATATAATCTCAAAATTAAAAGAATTATTTCCAAGGGATCAAATTTTTGCTGAAGAAGATGAACTCAATTTAGTTGATCATAAAGCTGAAGAGGCAATTGAACAATGTTTTCGCGATTTAAATATCGATAACATAATAGATTTTAAGGCAATGTTAAATTACAGGGGAAAGCCCTCTCCTCGACAATGGAACGTAGATCCAATTGACGGGACTTTAGGATATCAGAAAGATTTATCGTACGCCATCGGTATTTGTTTAGTAGAAAAATCTGATCAAAAAATTAGTGTGATCGGAGTACCAAACTATAACGGAAACGGTTCAGCTATTTTTAGTGCCGAATTATATCAAGGAGCAAAAGCTTCTTATAGAGGATCTGATTTTAACACCATACATGTAAGTACTCAAAACGATATCAAAAAGGCGCGTATGTGTCATTCATTACATTATGATATGCCTTGGGTGGTTCAATTTGCTGACAAGACTGGTATTACTGAAAGAATTCAACTTGATAGCATGGCTAAATTCTGTATGATAGCAGATGGGAGCTATGATATATATATTAAACCAATTATGGGTTTTGAAGCGTATTCTTGGGATTATTGCGCAGGGGATTTACTAGTGAGAGAAGCAGGTGGTATAGTAACAGATCTCGACGAGGAACGTTTAATATTTGAAAACAATAAATGTATATTAAGAGCCCCTGGCATTCTTACGACAAATGGAATTCTCCATCGAGAAGTCGCTGATATAATCAGAAAAACATTCTTTTCCATAGAAACAAATTAACCAAGAATCTTAATTAATTGGTTTGTTTTTTAAATTTTAGCGTAATCTATTAGTGTTTTCTGTTTAGTTTTCAAATTTTTTTCTAAGTTAGATAACTTGATTCCTACAAGACGAACTTTTTTATTATTTTTTGAAAATTCTTTATATAAATCTAATATAATCCCCATTACTTTATCTTTATTCTGGATTGGAAAAGGAAGCGTTTTAGAACGTGTGAAAGTTTTGAATCCTTCAAATCTTATTTTTAAAGTAATTGTTTTATATGATATATTATCTTTAACGATTGACTTATGAATTCTTTCATTAATAACCTTAAATTTTGATAAAAGAAAATCAAAATCATCTGTATCTTCGAAAAAAGTTCTCTCTGAACTAACAGATTTCCTTGTTTCGTGAAAGTTTTTAACCGATCTTCCATCAATGCCTTGTGCTATATCCCACACCCATTTACCATGTTTACCAAATAATTCAATCATTTTTGGTAATGGTGTATTTATAATATCCCCTATGTTCTTTAATCCTTTTTTATTGTAATATACTTTTAATTTCTTTCCTATTCCAGGAATATGAATTATATCTAAATTTCTTATATATTCTTTAAAGTTTTCTGGTTTAAATATCGTAATCCCATTCGGCTTATTAAAGTCAGAGGCAATCTTCGCCAATGATTTTGTCGGGGCGCATCCTATAGAAATCGTTATTCCTACTTTTTCAGAAATTTCTTTTTGGATTTGTTCAGCAATTTGTTTAACCTCGTTAAAATCCGAACAAATCTCTGTCAGATCAAGATAAGCTTCATCATTTCCAACTTGTTGGAAATTCTCAGAATATTTACTGATTATCTGCATAACTTTTTTTGATGCACTGATATATCTCTTAAAATTAGGTCTCAAATAAATACCATGGGGGCATCTTTGGTACGCTTGGGATATTGACATTCCTGAATGAAGTCCAAATTTTCTTGCTTCGTAAGAACAAGTTGATATTACTCCTCTACCTTTTCCACCTTTCGGATCTGCGCCAATAATAACGGATTTTCCTTTCAATTTAGGATTATCTCTTATCTCGACAGCAGCAAAAAAACAATCTAAATCACAATGTAAGATAATTCTGTTCATTTCAATATTTTACTTAATAATTCCACTTCTCTATAATTAATAAATAAATAAAGTCATAATGGATATGAATAATTTAAATTTATAAAATAAGACCTCATGAAATTACTATTAAACGATGATATTTAACTTTAAAAAGCTAAGTATCTTTTTAACGAATTCTTAATTAAATAATATATGGCATCAGATAAAGTAGCGTTATATAGAAGCGAAGTTGTTAAAGGGGCTAAAGCCATTTATAAGAGAAATTTAGTTGATTTTGGAGAGGGAAATGTTAGTGTGAGAAATGGAAGAAAAGATGAATTATTTATTACTCCCTCATTTAATAATTACGAGACATTAACAGATGATCAAGTTGTACATATTAAATTTGATGGAACCGCTTTAAGCAAAGGAAAATTGCCATCGACTGAGGCAACAATGCATACAATGATTTATAAATCTCGCCCTAAGGTACAAAGTGTAATACACACTCATTCTCCCTATGCTACAATGCTTTCAGTAAATCATATGACCATCCCTATAATCATGGAGGAACAAATCGTATTTTTGGGAGGATCTGTTGATATATCTCCATTTGGCGAAGCACATACAGAAGAAATAGGTCAGTCAGCTTTAAAAGCATTAGGTATAAAAAATGCTGCTTTATTGGCGAATCATGGAGCAATTGTATGTGGAAAATCTGTGGAAAATTCTGTAAAATTCGCGGAATTAACAGAGAAACTTGCAAAAATATATTGGGGTGCCTTGCAAATTGGGGAACCAAAAATAATTCCGAAAGAACAATGTGAAAGGTTTTATAGACTCTTTAATAGCTTATTTGCCAATTATCCACGGAAAATGCTTAAATAAACTACTCTTTGTTGAAATCAATGGAATTAGGGATAAGTTCTCTCGGTTATATCGTGGATTTAGGGCTTTCGGGGAAGTTTAAAAGTTTATTTAACTTATTATTTGATGCTACTGAATCCTGTCTCAAATTCGCTGAGAAAAACAATATTAATGTATGTGAACTTGTTTTAGATCCTCCAGAAATTTCAACGGTTGAAAAAAAGCAAAAATTTTTCGATTTATGTAACTCGTTCCCTCATATTAAAAAACAAGTTCACGCACCATTTCTCGATTTATGCCTTTGTTCTCATAATAAATTCATATCTAAAGCAACTGTTGAATCATATATAGAATCGGCTAAAATCTGCAAAGAGATTGATTCAAAAATTTTGACAATTCATCCCGGCTCAGCAAATTTTCTCGTCAAATCATTTTATATATATAATAAACAAATATTACTAGAAGCAATCAACTTTTTTTTAGATTCCATTAAGAGTAAGACCTTAAAAGTATGTCTGGAGAATATGCCGAAAAATGTTAATATCTTTTTAGGAATTCCTGAAATTGAAGGATTTTTCACAAACTTGAATCGGCACGACATTTTTTTAACTTGGGATACAAGCCATTCATGGACTTGTGACGTAGATGTTAAAATTTTTTGGAAAAAATTCAATAAACTCATCAAAAATATTCATTTGGTTGATAATTCTGATAAGGATAAGGATAATCATCCTGGATTAGGAACAGGAAAAGTTAATTTTAACGAAATATTTAAGATAATAGATGAATACGACTATAATGGTGGCCTAATAATTGAGTTGTCTTCGGCAAAAGATTTACCAAAAAGCATAGAATTTGTTAAAAAATTCCTATAAGAGGAAAGATAATAAAAAAATTTTTCTCTCACTTTTTCATAATTTACTGTTGAGATTTTTCCAATTTCGTTTTATGTAATGCTTCTAATTTCTCTTTCATATCTTTAAGTTTCTCGCCGTGTAATGGATAAAAATAAACAAAAATCAAACTTGAAGCACTCATTATTATGGGATATATAAGAAGCAATAAAATTATTCCAAACAGAGCTGACTCGGGTTGTACCTCAGATCCCTGTATATAACCAAACGACACTAAGATTATAGTCGCAATAATGGGACCAATACTAACCGCCGGTTTGTTAAAAAGAGCTTGAATGCCGAAAAACATGCCATCTCTTCGCGTCTTATGAATAACCTCGTCCTCGTCTATGGATAAATGCAACATAGGGAAATTAAATATAGTATATCCCCCAAAAAACATTAACCAAGCATAACCAAGCACGATTAAAGATTCTAATGATGTTATTAGCCATAATATAAAAATTACTGTTGTTCCTATTATTTTCAGCAGCCCAAATCTTAGAATTATGGTCCTAATTCCCCATTTTGGTCTTAATTTCAAACAAACAACATATGAACTGTAAACTCCAATAATGTATAATAAAAAAAATATTATTAAACCATTATCCCCGAAAACGAATAGATAAGCAAATAAATAGCTAAAAAAGACACTTTCAATTAAAGTAGCAAAAAATATGAAACCAATATAGAGTCTAAATGATTTTAATCTAAAGCATTCTTTTATTGATTTCCCTAATGAAAAAACTTCATCTTTTTGAAATTCTGGTCTCTCCTCACAGGTCTTTACTACGATAAATTGCACTATTGTTGATAGAATTGCAATAAAAATAGCGATTATTTTAAAAGTTGTAGAAATCGGTTTCAAATCTCCTACTATTAGAAACACGGGCAATACAGCAAAAGCTCCTATTAACAATACTAAAAATTGAACTTTCCCTCGCTCATCTGTATCTGAAGTCATTTCTGGTAATAATGCCAACCATACTGTTACGACGAGAGTAAAAAATATGTCAAATAAACATATTGTTATTACATAATGAATAAATATTATAATTTGATTATCAAGACTCCACGGAAACCATACCAATAGAAATGCTAAGGCCCAAATAGGTCCTCCGTATTTTATGTAAATAATTCTCCTATTACCCCATTTTTCTCTATTCGTTTTGTCCGAAAGGTGACCTAAGAGTGGGTCGTTGAAAGCATTTATGACTAGATATATGATTTGTCCAACAATAAAGTAAAGTGGAAGTAGTTTTAAATCATTAAAGAAGAATTCAATGTACTTAAGGTCAAAAATATAGATTAATAATCCGTTAGGAATCGCACCTAAAGCGTATCCAATTTTTTTCTTATTACTAAGTTTTATAGATGATGATTTTTCCATAAAAATTCAGTTTGATTTGTGAATGCTATTACAATATAAATTAATAATATCTCTTTATGAAAATAATTAAATGTTTTCAATTTTTTTAATAAGCAACTATTATAATTAGCTTAGATAAAATTTTAGAAATAATTAATAGGTAATTTTAAATGAATATTGGACACCATTCTTTAACAAATTTGGCAAGAATAAGAAAGGACATTAAAAGAAAACGAATTTCAAGTTATGATAAAACAGGAGCTAATAATGATTTTAGCCAAATAGGTCCAAAAGAGAAATATGCAATATGCAATATTAGTGTTGCTGGATGTATAAAACATATTTGGATGACTCTATTATCTCAAGATCCAAATTATTTGAGAAAAATAATCATTCGTATATGGTGGGATAAAGAAAAAGATCCATCTGTTGAGTGCCCAATTGGCGATTTTTTTGGTATAGGGCATGCAAAAACAGTAAATTTTTGGAGTTTACCCCTATCCATGAGTCCTCGCGACGGTAAAGGCTTTAATTGCTTTTTTCCAATGCCATTTTCAGAAAGAGCAAGAATTGAGGTAGAAAATGAAACAGATGTTAATTTAATATGTTATTATTATGTAGATTATGAAGAATATCTAAAATTAGATTCAAGCTATGGGAGATTTCACGCTACCTGGAATCGAGAAAATCCATGTAAAGGTAGTGATTATCAAAAAATTAAAAAAGTCTCTAAATGGTTTAAAAAGAATCTAAATCACGAAAATGATTATTTAATTTTAGAGGCAGAAGGAGAAGGTCATTATGTTGGCTGTCATTTAGATATTCATAACTTATACGAGACAAAAAAGCAGAATTGGCCAGGTGAGGGAGATGATTATATTGAAATAGATGATGGAGAAATTATTTTATACGGAACAGGTACGGAAGATTATTTTTGTACTGCGTGGGCTCCTGCAAAATATTATTGTTCTCCTTATTTTGGTATAACATTACCAGGACGTAAAAATTGGAGTGGTAAAATATCCTATTATAGATATCATATTGAAGATCCTATCTTTTTTCACAAAAACCTTAAAGTTAAAATAGAACATGGTCATGCTAATCAACGATCTGATGATTGGTCCTCAACTGCCTACTGGTATCAGAATGAACCTCATAAAAAATTCAAACCACTTCTAGCTGTAAACGATAGATTACCTAGAGATTAACCAAGATTTTATTCAAATAAAACTTATTTATATACCTTTCTTTAATGAGTTTATAATGCCGATAATATCATTACAAATTAATGATAATTTATTAGAAAGATTTGAAAAAATCCGGATTTTAAGCGGTTTTAACTCTAAAAGCGAAGCTTTAAGAGATGCTATAGTGGGCTTCATTGAAAATCAAGAAAAATTCGAAAATATGGAAGGATACAAAATAATGACCATTAGCTTGGTCTATCCTTTCAAAGAAGTGATTATCGATGAAATATCTGAAATTTACAATCAGTTTAATCAAATAATAAAAACTGTGACAGATTGGCGCATCTTAGATAAGAAAATTGAAATTATATTAGCTGTAGGAGAATTTGGTCTTATAAAGGATTTAAAAAATTCGATAGCTAAAATAAAAGATCTTCTCTGTTCAATCCATGAAGTAGTCATTGAGTAATTCTAATCAAACCTTAGAGATAAATCTACTTGTTCTGAGGGTTGTAGTGTTAATTCGCTGGTACTTATAACGTCTGGCTCCGAAAGTAGATAATCTACGATATTATCTAAAATAACGCTCCCTGAAACTTCAATAACTACCTTCTCCCTTAAGTTCTTTTTCTTAAGTAAATTTATGGCGTCCTCTACCTCATCAGGACTCATATTATCCAACATTATAATGTCCGCACCATTTTGAGCAGCCATTATGACATCTTCAACCTTTTCGATTTCAATCTCAATTTTTTTTGAAAAACTTGCATGATTTTTTACATCCTTTAAAAGATTTACGATATCTCCCTTGTAAGATCTTAAATGCGTGTCTTTGAGTAAGATCATATCATCCAATGAGAATCTATGAGGGTCCCCTCCCCCTAAAGAAACGGCTTTCTTTTGGAAAATTCGTAGCCCCGGTAAAGTCTTTCGAGTACATGCTATTTTAACATTTTTTCCGGTATCTTTAATAATATTGATGTATTTTCGGGTTGTTGAAGTTATTGCACTCATATGAGTTATAAGATTAAGGCCAACTCTCTCTCCAAGTAAAATATATCTTGTATTACCTTTTAATTCAACAATAATATCTCCTTTTTTGACTTCTTCACCATCTTTTTTTAAAAAATTAGTCTTAACTTTCAATATATCATATAAAATTTTCAATTCTGCAAGCCCAGAAATGAAACCTTTACTTTTTGCAATAATTTTAGCAGATTTCTGGTTTTCTTCAGCTATAAAATTAGAAGTCACGTCCTGAAATGCGCAATCCTCTTCTAAAAATTCCCTTAATTTCCGCTCAATTATGATATTATTATAACTCATATTTTATTGAATTCTTTATAGTATTAAGGTTTAATAAGTTTGAAAGAATCATGATTTTTTTACTTTCGTATATAAATTTTAATTAAATTATAATACGAAACTTAATCATTTCTGAAACGTATTAAAAATATTTTAGTAGAGAGGTCGAAAGTTCCCTTGCTCATAGTAAAGTATACTTTTTATCTTCTAAAAAGAAAAATTGCTTAAAAGCGTATATGTAAGTGCTATAATTTAAAATTCATGCTTACATTTAGTACAGACTCTCTTTCGTGCATAAATAATTCTTGGAATGTAACTAATAATCCGGCTTTTATCATCGAATTCTTTAATAGCAAATCCCATAGCCCCACAAATAGGACACTTTCTTTTAATAGTATTTGTTCCTGTATTGGCAGTTATTGTTGGGTTTATATATTGATTAGGGGGTTTTAATGGATTTATATATTGATTAGTGGGTTTTAGTGGGTTTATATACTGATTAGGGGGTTGTACTATATTTGCTTGTTGTTGGATTGTATGAATTTGATCTTTTAATTGTGAGTTCTCCTCTTTTAATTGGCTTATTATATAATCTTTATCATTAAGTAGAATTTTAAGAGTTTGAATTTGTGTTTGTAATGCAAGAATTTGTTTCGATAACTGATTAACCTTTTTTCCGTTCTCAGAAGGCATATCTTCCACTCTTGAATACATAATTTTCTATCGCTCCTCAATAATTTTACAAAATTGTATTTTAATTACTTCACCTAATTTCTAAAATATAACATATTACCATTTAAATTTTATTACTTTATTCTTTTTTTGGTTGCTCTTAAAAAATGTAAATAATCTTTCATTTGTGATATTGAATTAAAGCATTAAAATTTTTAATTAGGTAGTTTTTAATGAATTATGGTAGAAACTGAGAAATTTTTTATTGAAAATAATGGCATCAAACTTGAAGCCGAATATTTTCAATCTAATTCTGATAAAACCTCAGCAGTTTTAATTTGTCACCCTCACCCTCAATTCGGTGGCAATATGTTGAACAATGTCGTTTCTGGAGTTTTTTGCGAATTAATTAAAAAAGATATCTCATGTTTAAGATTCAACTTTCGAGCTGTTGGAAGATCAAGCGGAGAACACACAAGTGGAAGGGGAGAACTAAGCGATGTGAAAGCTTGCATTGATTTTTTAATTAATAAAAAAGATAATAAGAAAATTTTTATTTGCGGATATTCATATGGGGCAGCAATAGGATGTTCTGCCATAAATTATTCTGAAAAAATCATTGGATTTGCAGCAATTTCATTTCCATGGGATTTCGTGGGTTCGAAATATCAAAAACTTTCTCAAACTGACAAACCTAAGCTGTTTTTACAAGGAGATAGAGATGATATTGCTCGTTACGATAGATTCGAAGCCCACTATAAGACCTATCAGGATCCTAAAGAATATAAAATAGTTAAGGGAGCTGATCATTTTTATGGGGGATATGAAGACCAGGTTGCAGCTGAAGTAGTTCATTTTTACAGTTCAAGATTTTAATCAATTTTTAATAAAAATTTTCCAATCTGATTTGTTTTGCTTTTATACCTTTCAGTTTATTTAATTTATAAATTCCAAAAAGCAAAAACTTAGAATAAAAAAGTCAAAAGATTAAATACTAGAGAGTTTCTCCAAATCAGCTTTGGAGTTCTCTTCAGCCCAATCCAATAATTGGTCTATGTATTTCTCAACATTGTCACTTTCAGGTCGCTTTGTAAGTACTGCTAATAAAAATTGTGTTTTATTATCAGTCATGAGTATATTTCTACAAATGATATAATCACTCTTATAGAAAATTTTCATAACTTCTGCTTCGCTTAGGTTCATCTCCTCCCCGGCCTTTAATGCTGCGTCACTTAGAAGCGAACCCATTGCTGCAACCACTCTTTCATCAACATCTTCAGCCTTTTGAGATGCTAGTACAAGACCAGCTGAAGTTGAGAAAATTGAAGCTCTAAAGCTACCATTCTCATTCAGTTCTTTTAAGACCATCTCGAGTCGTGAAACCATCTTTCGATTTTCCTCTCTCTTTAATTTCTGTTCGTATTATAATATAAAATTAAACATATTTAATTTTAACTTAATTTAATAATAAACAATTAGGTATATTTAATTTTAAGTTTCTTAATCAAAAATACATTCTATAATTTTAATTATTCAAATCCAAAAAAAAAATTTCTCTTATTTCTATAAATTATCTATTTCTAACTTTGCGTAGCGTTTCAAAAGTTCCATACCCGCCGGTTTTTCCATTTAATTCGAAATTACCAAATGATTGAACTAGTATTGATATATTTCCATCGTCATCGACGAATTTAACTGGAATTATTGGTCCAACCTTTGCTTTAAGAATATGTTTTTCTTCTTGGAAATCTATTATTTCTAGTTTTGAGCTAACAGGAAGAACGCCATTTTCGCGAAATTGTTGATCAATAATACGGATGGTTTTTAAGGGTATATTTTTTCCATTTTTGAATAGAAATCCACCAGTGGATAGACTTCCATCATCTCCAACAATGGCAGCTGGATTTATTGCTAAATTCTTATTAAACCAGATTACATAATATAACCAATTACCTACGCCTGTCCAATCTCGGATTCCATAGGTGTGGTCTCTTTGGCCAATTGTATTACTAATTAAATATTTTTTTTTACCCACTTGAATTTCACCCGATATAATAGCAATCTGCTCCCAATGCTTATCACCTGCTTTTTTTCCAAGTTTTAAGGATTCAGGTGTCATGAACTCGCTATATTCATAAACATCATTGACTGGATTAAAGGCAAGATTCATTTTAACTAGTTTTTTGGATAATTTCTTGCGAATTATTTTAAACAATAAAGCTAATTTTGGCTGTTCACGAATTTTGGGTAAATCTTCTGGATTTTTCAAGAAAATCATCTTACCTCTAAATTTATAATACCATTTTCCATCCGATTGCCAATTATGAGCCATACCACCTACAGGAGGTAAATCCAAATATTCTTTAATTTCTTCAACTTGATGGTATATAGCAGCTGAACTATCAGGTAAGAATAAAAAAAAAAAAGTCATTCCTTCTTGCTTGTTAGGCTTGAATCCTATTCGCGACACGCCCCCTAAATTATGCTTCTTATTAAAAAAAGCAAAATAATAAGATTCATTCCATTCGGGATTATCTGAGATAACTGGATGTGTAATTGGCTCCATATCTTTTTACAAAATTTTTTTGAATTTTCCAATTCATTTTTAATTTTTTATTATAATAGAACCTGTATAACCATTAATTGTTATATTTTGACCCGTTTTAAAGATTTTACAAGCATTAGGAATATTTGTAACCGAAGGTATACCGTATTCGCGTGAGACGACTGCACCATGTGAAAGAATTCCCCCCGTTTCTGTGATTAAGCCCTTTATTTTTGAAAAAACAGGTGTCCATCCAGGGTCCGTTTTAGGAACAACCAGGATTTCTCCTGCTTGTACAGTTGTGATTTCATCAATTTTATGAAGTACGCGAACTTTTGCGGTAAAGATTCCGTGACTAGCAGGAATCCCTTGAAATGAAGTACTCTCTTGAGTAAATTCAAAAATATCATCGAATTCGCGCGATCCATATATGAATTTTGGTGGAACTGTATATTCATATTTAAAAAATTCATCTTTTCGTTTTTTAATTAAAGAAGAAATATCAAGATCCAACTTTTCAAGTGCTATTTTATTAATTTCTTTTTTGTGTAAAAAGAAAATGTCCATTGAATCTTTTAATATTCCTTTAGACATTAAAAATCTGCCAATTTCTAAAAAAACTCTTCTATTTCTAACAATCCAGCGATCAAGATTATATCTTTGATCTTCTCGAAAAATAATATATTTACGGCTATATTCTAAAATTTTTGAAAATAATTTCCATTTTATTAATCCAAATCGCTGTGATCTGATTTTAGATTCTATATATCTTTCAATATTATCTCTGTATCTTATGTTTTTGGATTTTAATTTTTTAAAATTAATTTTTTCTTCAATACCAACAACAAGCGTTTTGAGAATATCAAAAACATAATTTGGGGACTCACTCCACCTTGGATAATAAATTTCTCGTGTGAATCCACGATCTCCATATTTTTTTAAGAATTTTTCAAATTCTTTAAAAAAGACCTGAATATTTGGACTCCTTTCAGAAGATATATATTCATATAGCCTTTCTGAATCGTATTCTAGAATTAATGACTTAACATCGGGATATTCTTGAATAATTGATGCTAAATAATGAATTTCATCATTTGTTTCGGTTAATTTGTGATCTAACCCCGAGATTAAAACAGGATAAAGTCGCGAAGATAATTTTTTCCCTATAAATCGTGTAAGTAAATATTGAACCATTAAATTCATACCTATATTATGGACGGGTATACCGTAGCGAATAAGACGAAAATGTTGAATCATTATATAATCTAAATCTTCTGCCAAATTAATAAGAGCTTCTAAATTTTCAGTCCCAGAGAGGTTTTCTAATTGAGAATCAAAGTTATACCAATATGGTGAAAGCTCTTTTAAAGACCAATCATAATATCTCTCTGCAGTCTTATTTATTGAACCATCTGGATCAAAGAGTTTTACTCGCAATTCTGCGACAATTCGTTTAATAAGATGGAAAGGTAGATTCTTCATAGTTTCTTTCCCATATGGTCCAAAACCGTTTGGAAAATAATTTAAAAGATCCTCGCTACGCATGAATTTGGGAATTTCGTTTTCTACTTTTCTTTTTAAAACATCTAAGTTAAAGTAAACATGCCCATTATATAGTTTCAACAATTTTTTATGCATGTGTTTATATCCCATGATGCTATTAAGTTCAATGTTTACAACTTTCGTTAATGGGTCTCCTAGGATATCGAAAAATAAAGGTGTAACTGGATCATTCCAATAATCATCAGAATACCCCCTAGTCCAATAAATACCTTCTTCAGGAATAATAGCTTCTAACGAGGTAATTGGTCTAGCTTGGAGGATATAGATTTTATTATCTTGATCAATAGCCCATTCAATATCTTGAGGATATTTAAAGTATTTTTCTACTTGAGTACCAATTTGCGAAAGCTTGATTATTTGTTGATTAGCAAGCGAAGGTTGCATGCTTTCTTGCTCAGAGAGTTCAATAAGGGTAGTTCCACTCTCTTTTTCTAAAGATTTTGGATAAACAGCAATTTTTTTATTCCCTATTTGCTTATCAAGAATTTTAAATACTTGTTTTCCATGATGACTCTTTTTCTTAACCATGAATTGATCAGGACAACATTGTCCAGATACTATAGATTCACCCAATCCATAATTAGACTCGATTACTAATTCGTTTTTTTTTATTGAAACTGGATTTATTGTAAATATTACACCTGAGCATTTTGCCGGAATCATTTTTTGTACTATAACAGCTAATTTAACATCCATATGGGGTATGTTGTTTTTATGCCGGTATATGATCGCTCTACTTGTCCAGATAGATGCATAACAATTTTTAATGTTTTGAATTACTTGACTAAGAGTTTTTAAATTGAGAAAAGTATCATATTGCCCAGCAAAAGAAGCTGTCAATAAATCTTCTGCAGTTGCTGATGATCTCACTGCTATATTATTAAGATATAACTTATCATGTTTCTTTTTGATTTCTTCAAGTAATTCCGCAGTGAAATTACCTTTTTTGATTGCGTCCTGAATTTCTTTGGCGTTATAATGAATTGATTCATAATTAGTATAATCAATCTTATCTAAATTACTTTTAATCAATTCATTGAGATTATTATGTTTAAGAAAAATCGAATAGGCCTCAGTTGTGACAACAAAACCTTCAGGAACCAGAAAACCATTTTGAATTAATTCTCCAAGATTAGCTGCCTTATTCCCAGTCTTACTAAAATCTTTTCGACCAATTTTATGTAAATTCATTGTTAGAGGTTTTGAAGCGACCATATTTAGCACAGTTTATCTCATTTAGAAAGAATATTTTACCTAACTTTCCTAAGATCTATATAAGTTTAAAATCCTATATATAGTTTTAAACATATGAATTAAATTTTTATATTAATTATGAAAGATTTTAAAAAATCTTGTTCATCAATTTCCAATATCATTACACTGGGTCTTGCGATTGGCTTATCAAAACCTCTTTTTGCTGGAGGCGCTTTAGGTTTAGTAGGGGAACCTGGATTTAAAATTAAGGTGTTATATGGAGTTCCTTTTATAATAGGTTTATGTGTGTGTCCATAGATTAATATATGTAAATTATTATCTTTAAAGAAACCTTCAACATCATCAGGTAAATTATGAATTACTCCGATATTATATTTACCAGC
The DNA here is from genome assembly GCA_048887225.1 of Candidatus Hodarchaeota archaeon. Classification (GTDB taxonomy): domain Archaea; phylum Asgardarchaeota; class Lokiarchaeia; order Sigyniarchaeales; family SOKP01; genus LW40-45. The sequence continues at coordinate 158,544 of JBHLJY010000005.1, read as the reverse complement.
AGAAAATCTAATAAAATCTTCTATATTGGTAATTTTATCTAGATTTCCTCTGACACATTTAGTAGGGGCTATTTTCTTTAAGTCTTCTAAAAAGAACTCGTCACATACATCACCCGCGTGAATAATTTCGTCAACATCATTAAATACTTTTTGTATCTGCTTTAATAAATCATTAATTTTCATGGCATCATCATTTTTTTTAATGTGAGTATCAGAAATTATCCCGAATTTAACCATTTAAGTATTCCTCCCTCATACTAATAAAAAGCCTAAAATTAAAATAAAAACTCCCATGATAAAATCAAAGAAAATACGAAAATACAGATCTACTTTAGATTCTCCTATGGATTCATCTTTTTTAAAATATGTCTTAAATTCATCAAATCCCGTCGAAATTCCGTGTTTAATCCTTGGAAAATACAAAATAAACAAAGCCACACTGATAACTAATAAAGGAAGATAAAGGTAAATTACTACTATACTAAAATCGTTTCCTTGTAAATAATTCCAAACAGCATGAGCAGAAATAATATTATTTAAAGCATGGGCAAAAATTACGGGAAATAATCTCTTTTTTTTTAAGATATAGATAGATAGCATTATCCCTACAGTAAAAGTTTGTAGAAACCATATAAAAGGGAACCAAATAGGATAATTTTTACTTATAGGATTAAAGAAATAAGCAAAATGCATGAGTCCAAAATATAAAGAGGATATAATTACAGCAGACATTTTATGGAAATATTCGCTTCCTCTCTTTGTTAAAAATCCTCTCGAGAGTGATTCTTCGTATATCGCAACACTAATTTGAATTAATATAACTGAAATAAGAAAAATATAATAACTTTGTAATAAATAAGTATCAGTGGTCTGTGTTGATAATACATTACCAGTGTACTCAAGCATTTCAGGAACTAAAAAATAAATAAGAAAATCTAAAGGTATGAAAACTATGAATAAAATCAAAACTGCAAATAATAATTGTTCCTTAAAATCTCCTTCCGTAACAGAATAAAGTTTAAAATGCGCAGTAGCAGGGCTCGATTCATTTTCGACTATAATTTGTTTTTCTTGGGAATTTAATATAATATTAGATACAAATAGGAAGAGAGGAATCGCTATAAGAATACATATGGCTCTTAGCAAATAATATAAAGGACCATAAAAAGTAGAATTCCTTTCTATAAACAATTGAAGTAAAATAATTGGAATAAGCAAAAATAAGAATATTCCTATAAATACAATTACCACTTCAGCAAAAAACTTAAGTCTATTATTTACAATTTTATTCTTTGTATTATTACTAGTCTCCATTGGAGTGGTAATTAAAACATAAGTTTCTAATTGAAAAATTATTTAATTAAAAAGTTATAAACTTTTTTGTTTAACTTTAATCAATAAAATTCATAAATTCCTTACGAGAAGGAATCCCCTTTCTGGCACCTAACTTTTGAATACATCTTCCAGCAATAAGATTTCCAAATTCTACGTTAAATTTAAGTTCCGTAAAATCATAACCTAAATGTTGAACAAATCTGAAAATAAAGCCTGCTGAAAAAGCATCACCCGCCCCTGTCGTGTCTATTACATTTTTAACTTTCTTTGCCGAAATTATTGCTGAATCTTTTTTAGTTAGTAAATACGCACCATTACTACCCATAGTAATAATAATTACTTTGATACCTAATTTTAGAATATTATTTGATGTATCTAAAATGACTTCTTCCCTCAATTCTGGCCCTTGAATGTTAAGAAGCGTCATATATTCTCGTTGAGATAATATAAGTATATCAATTTTTTCAAACAATTGTATAATATTATCGAGTCCTTGGTCAATTATCAACATACCAGGATTTAATATTACGGGAATATAGTTTTCTCTCCCAATTTCAGCGGCTTCAATAAAAGGTTCTATATTTTTTAAACTACTTAAGTAGATTAGCTTGCCTCTTAATAACTCTTCAGTTATTATATCATCTTTTGAAAGATAATTTGCAGCTCCACTATGTGCATAAATCCTCCTATTTCCCTCAGAATTTAAAGCAACATAAGCCGATCCCGTACCATAATTATTAGAATATTTTATTAGCGATGTATCCACGGAAACTTCTTTAAAATCGCTAATAATTTTATTTCCAAATTCATCATTATGGCCTAACTTTCCAATAAACGCAGTCTTCAATCCTAATTTAGCGCACGCATAAGCAGTATTGGCAGCCGCTCCTCCTGATAATAACTTTAAATCTGATACAAAAACTTCATCATCTTCTAGGGGATGCCTCTCTACATTAGCAACCATGTCAACAAGAGCTGCACCTATACAAATTACATCCAAATTTTTAATCATTTTTTAATCCCCTAATCATATTTAAAAGAACCAAATTCTGACTTTATCTCTAAAACATTTTTACCTTTCATTGGGGATTTTTCGCAATGTCCAATAATTTTGGAATCAATATTATATTTTTTCGTGATTTTAATAATTTCTGGTGCTATTAATTCATTACATAATAACTCCATTCTATGTCCCATATTAAATACGCTATACATTTCTTTCCAATGAGTTCCGGACGATTGCTGAATTATTTCAAATATTTTAGGAATTTGAAATAAGTTATTTTTAATATATTTAATACCATTACCAAAATTTAGAATTTTTGTTTGCCCACCACCAGTATTATGGATTATCCCATGAATATCATTTCTATAATTTTTTAAAACATCTAGAATGACTGGTGAATATGTTCGCGTCGGTGATAATAATGCTTTTCCAATATTTAATTTAAGGTCGTCAATCGTATCTGTTAACCGATGTTTACCAAAAAAAATATATTTCTCGTCAAGATTTTGATCGTAACATTCTGGATATTTCTTATAATATTCATGGCTGAGTGTACCATGCTTGGCTAATGTTAATCCATTACTTCCAATCCCACTATTAAATTCCTCCTCATAAGAGGCTTTTCCGTAACTCGCTAAACCTACAATAACATCGGCAGGTTTTATATTACTTGCATCAATTATATCCTCTCTTTTCATAATAGTGAATGCTGAGGCGTCAACAATAAGAGTTTTAACTAAATCTGCTACATCAGCAGTTTCTCCCCCACATATAGTAACATTCAAGCCGAGTGAAGTTAATTTTTTGCTGTAATCGTGATATTCTTTTATGATTGTGCCAACCACATCTCCTTTAATGAATTTACTGTTCCTTCCGAGATTATTTGAAAAAAATACATTACCAGTAGCACCTACGCATAAAAAATCATCAATATTCATTATCATTGCGTCTTTAACAATACCCTTAAAAACTGAAATGTCGCCTGTTTCTTTGTAATACATATACGCCAAACTTGCTTTTGTGCCTGCTCCATCGGCGTGAAAAACAGAACAATAATCGTCTCTACCTGCTATATCCTCTATTATTTTACAAAAAGCTCCTGGGAACAGACCTTTATCGATTGATTTAATGGCCTCATAGACATCTTCTTTTCTTGACGATACGCCTAATTTTGAATATAAGTTATTATTATCTGCCATATTATAACTTTACAACTTATATTTAACTTTAAGAACTTTTAATAAATTATCTACTTGTTCAATTGCTTTCCCAATATATTTATGAGGATTTAAAATCTCGTCTATATCTTCTTTTGAGAAATTATTTTTAATTTTTTCGTTCTCTATTAAGACATCTTTAAGATATTCACTCCTTTTTCTCGCTTTTATTGCTGCCTGTCTTAAGATCTCATACCCTTCTTGTCTTCCAATTCCCTTATTAACTAATTCCATCATAAGTTTTTCAGCTAAGCAAGCGCCTTTTGTAAGATTGAGGTTTTCCTCTATTTTAACCTCGTCAAATTCGAGCCCTTGAAGATTTTTTATTAATTCTTTTATCATAAAATCTAAAAATATGAAATTTTCGGCAAATATTACTCTCTCTGAAGCTGAATTTGTTAAATCACGTTCATCCTCTAAAATTATGTTATCTAACGCGGGAATTATGTTAGATTTTACCACTCTTGCTAAACTACAAATTCGTTCTGATTTGTGAGGATTTCTTTTATGAGGCATTGTTGAGCTTCCTACTTGTTCTTTCTTAAATGGTTCAAACATTTCTGCAATTTCGTTTCTTTGTAATATGCGATTCTCTCTTGCTATTTTAGCTAATGTTTGTCCAATTAAAGCCGTCAATAAGATTACTTCCGCTTGACGATCCCTTTGAACAACTTGATTTGCAATCATTACAGGATTTAAATCTAATTCTTTCATGACCATTTTTTGTAATTCTATGCCCTTCTCACCAAAACTAGCCATAGTTCCAACAGCACCAGACATTTTCCCGTATGAAATACGCCCCATAGTTTCAGATATACGTTCGAGATGTCTATCAATTTCATATGCCCAAACCGCGAATCTCATCCCATAAGTAGTCGGAAGTGCGTGCTGTCCATGAGTTCTACCAATGCAGACAAGTTCTTTTTTCTCTTCCATAAGCCTTATAAGTTCTTTGAGTAAATCTTTTAGAGAATTTTGTATATACTGCAGTGCCTCCCTTAATTGTAACGCTATAGCAGTATCTTCAATATCATAACTCGTTGCGCCTAAGTGTATGTACTTACCAGCATCTCCTTCGCATTGTTCTGCTAAAGCTTTTACCATGGCCATTAAATCATGGTGAATTTCTCTGTCTATTTCTTTAACTCTCGCTAATTTAACTTTCTTTCTTGCCTTATCTATTTCTTCTGCAGCTTCTTTTGGAATAGTTCTTAACCTTGCATGAGATTTCGCTAAAACCGCCTCAATTAACATCCAATCATTAAGTTTTTTTTCTTCTGTAAATAACTCTGAAATTTTCGTACGATATCGTGTTTCAACTGGGTGAATAAATTTATGATCCATAATTTCTTCCCTTTTTCTTTTTTTCCTAATTGATGTAATGTATCGTCCCTAATATTATATTACTTATTAGAATTTTATTAAAAAATTAATATGATTGAAAATTTAGAAAATCCTCGAACTTATTGAAACTATATTATATTCTTTTCTTCATAGATCAAGAATGCAAAAATTTTATTTTTTTAGATGTTATTATTGCGGAGCATGGTATTACTGTAATAAAATAATTAAAAGGAAGAAATGCTTGAAATGCTTTCACACATTTCTATATCACAAATCAACTAAATTCACTAAAAAATGTTCAGTAAGTAGTGCTATAGCAATTATTAAAGAATTGAAAAAAAGACGTAATGGTGAGAATCTTACAAAATATATTAATCGAAAAACCGATCTCATTACACTATTCCCCTTAAAAGAAAAAAATATTTAAGATGAATTTCTCCAATAGAATGAGTTTAAATAATTTAATTACATAATTTTTTCTTTTATAGATTCATTTTCATACTTAATTAATAATTTAATCTATTTTATGACAATTAATATTGATAACCTAATACAAATTGACAATAATTTGATTAATGAACTTAATCAAATAGCATTAAATAAAATAGAATACTGGGATATTAAAGCTGGAATAGGAGTAGGAACTAATCTAGATTTTACAGATCAGAAGAGCAAGGAAATATCTTCTTTCAAAGTTAGTGAATGTGGAATCAGAACTTTTATTAATGGTGGGTGGGGATTCACAGTTCTTAAAGATATTTCTAAAGAGTCTATAAAAAATGGATTTATGAAAGCAATCAAACTTGCAAAATTATCAGAATCTTTATGTAAGAATAAATTTAAGATAGAAGAAAGAGATCCGTTAATTAAAAACTTCAAAATTAGTAATAAGAAGAAACTAGAAAGCATTAGTATTGAAGAGAAAATAGAGAAAGTTAAGTATCACGAAAAAATAGCCTCCAACTATTCTTCACGTGTAAAAAATACACATACTTATTACATTGATGGACACTCCTATAATTTGTTTTTAAATTCCTTTGGAAGCATAATATCTCAAGATATAACTTTAATACGATTATATAGTTTAGTCTATGCTAAAAAAAATGGAATTCTTCAAAGGGCTGTTAATTCCATTGGCGGGCTTGGAGGTTTTGAAATTGTTGATACTGAGGAAGCCAACAATTTAAGTAATAAAACGGCAAGAGAAGCAATTCAGTTGCTGGACGCAAAATCTCCGATTGGGGGTAAATTTAAAGTTATTATGGACCCTAAATTAACAGGCACTTTTGTACACGAAGCTTTTGGTCATGCTTGTGAGGCTGATATAGTTCTAAATAAAGAAAGTATTTTAGAAGGAAAAATTGGAGAGAAAGTAGCAATTAAGGATGTTAGTATTATTGATGATCCAACGATGGGACAAGGAAAAAAATATAATTTGCCCTATGAATTATTTGGAAGTTATTTTGTTGATGATGAGGGGATTCTCTCACAGAAAACTGTGATAATCAAAAATGGTATTTTAAAAAGTTTTTTACATAGTCTTGAAACCTCTTCAAGAATGAATTTTCCCGCAAATGGTCACGGTAGAGCAGCTTCAAATAGTTCAAAACCCCAAGTTCGTATGGGGATAACAATACTTGAGCCAAAAGATTGGAGCTTGGAGGAAATGATTGAGGACACTCAAAATGGAATTCTTTGCGAAGATTTTCAATATGGATACACGGATACAACGACAGGAAACTTCCAATTTAAATGCAAAATGTCCTATAAAATTGAGAATGGAGAAAAAAAGGAAATGATGAGAGATGTCGCATTATCTGGTATGACGCTAGAAGTTCTAAATAAAATTTCTGCAATTGGAAAAGAGATTAGCTATAGTGACGGAATGTGTGGTAAAGGTGGACAAAGCGTTCGCGTTTGTGATGGTGGACCATATATTAGAGTAGAAAATGTAGTAGTGGGAGGTTTAAATTAAATGGATAATAAGATCGATGTTTATAGTTTAGCTAAATATGGTTTAAATTTAGCAGAAAAGAGTAATTCTAATCTCAGTTGTGCAGAAATTTTTTTTGGCAAAAATAATTATATAAGCATTGAAATTGAAGAAAATTCTGTTAAAAATAGTGAAATCGGAAGCGACTTTGGCGTCTCAATAAGAGTTATAGACAAACGGGGTTCACTTGGTTTTGCATTTACTAACGCCTTAGAGAAAAAGTCAATTGAAAGGACTGTTAAAGTAGCAAGTAAAATGATGAAAGCTGGCACTGAAGATGTAGATTTTAAGGATTTACCAAAAAAATGTAATAGTTATCCCCGAGTAAAAGGTTTATTTGATTCTAAATTAAAAAATTTGCAAATTGAAGATTCTGTAGAATATGCTGAGGATTTAATTAAAATATGCAACAATGATGAGATGGCGATATCTCAATCGGCAAATTTTCTATCAAACTATTCTAAGAGGTATATCTTTAACACTAATGGTGTAGAAATTAATGGTATGGAAACAAATTGTTCAATTTCTTCAAACATCATTGTTAAGGATAAAATCCGAAATGAGACTTCATTCGGGTACGATTGGCAATCTGAAAGAAGTCTAAAAAATATTAATGCTATAAAAATTGCCAAAAGGGCATTAGAAGATGCAAAACGGAATTTAAATCGCATTAAAATAAAAAATATGAGAGTTCCGTTGATATTAACACCTAAAGGTACAATTAGTTTTATTTTGAACCCAATTGCTTCCGCAGTTAATGGAGAAACTTTTCAATATAAGAGAAGCTTTCTTGTTGGCAAAAAAGATAAAATAATAGGTACAGAATATTTAAACATTGAGGACAATGCGTTAATAAATGGACTATCAGGTTCAACTCAATTTGATGGTGAGGGTGTTCCGTGCAAAAATAAAAGAATAATTGAAAACGGCAAATTTCTTCAATTAATCCATAATAGCTATACAGCAGGAAAAGAAGGAGTTGAAAGTACGGGGAATGCTTCTCGAAGTTCGTATAGTTCTGTACCGTCAATTGGCATTTCCAATTTTATTATGAAAAATGGAGATTATACTAAAGAAGAAATCATCAAGGATGTAAATGAGGGAATCATCTTAGATTATACAGGTGATTCGCCTAATATAACTACTGGTGATTTTTCTGGCTTAATTCTTCACGGCAATTTAATTGAAAATGGAGAGATAAAAGAACCGTTGAACGAAACTATGTTTGGAATAAATCTTTTAGATCTATTCAAAAATATTGATGCTGTTTCTAAAGAATTTAGCATTTATGGTGCATATCATGCTCCTTTTGTAAGAATCAAGGATGTAAGAATTATTGGGGCAGTGAGTTAAGCTGTGATTCAATATTTTAAGAAATTATATTTAACCGTAACCATAAAATATCGTAGAATTCTCTTTTATCATCAGTATATTCCCATAATTCTACAATAATAATTTGATTTGATCCAGATTGAGGAAAAGACACACTTAATTCGTCTGACTCCCATTCTTCATTTGGTTTTAGAGTTACTTTATCAGTTGAATAAAGAAACTCTGCGTTTTGAGCCCCATCTGAGCTTAATTCAGTCTGATTACCTCCTCTATAGACTCTTACTTTAAACGTAAAATCATTGCTAAATATCTTTGCCTTCCATTCAACTGTAACATAGAAAATAACAGTTTGATTAACATATGCAATCGTAGGGTAATCTTCTGCTTCTTTACGATGGTTTAGAATTCCAAAACCAACATAATCCTCTTCTTGCGAGAAATTAAAATACCAAATATAATAAACAATAAAGCCAGAGACAATAATTATTCCCATTAGTAAACTAACTTTAAGTAGTTTTTGAAATTGTCTATTTTCAAGGTTTAGTTCCACTTTCTCTTGTTCTTTTTGTTTATTCGGCTTGCTCAATATCTTTAAACCACGCAATAGTTTTTTTTAATCCCTCTTCTGTTGAAGTTGTAGGTTGCCAATTTATAATTTCTTTAGCTTTTTTTAAGACTGGACATCTTCTCACTGGATCATCAATAGGAAGTGGATGAAATGTTATTTTTGAGTTTGAATTTGTTAAATCAATTATCAAATTTGCTAATTCGAGAATCGTAAATTCTTTATCATTTCCTAAATTTATAACCTCTCCAATAGCTTCGTCATTATAAACAATCTTTAAAATTCCTTCGACTTCATCCACAACATAAGTAAAAGATCGAGTCTGTGATCCATCGCCAAAAACTGTTATATCGTTATCATTTAAAGCCTGATGTATAAAATTTGGAATAACTCGACCGAATTCCGGACCATGTCGTATTCTAGGGCCAGATGTGTTGAAAATTCTACTGATTTTTATTCTTAAGTTATGTTCAAGTTCATAAGCTTTTATGAATGCTTCACCAGCTCTTTTTGATTCATCATAACAGCTACGTGGTCCAACAGGATTTACATGTCCGAAGTAATTTTCAGATGTGGGTACAGCTTCTTTCGGAGGATTTCCGTATACTTCTGATGTGCTCGTATAAAAGAACGTAGAATCATGTTCCTTAGCTATACCTAACGCGATCATTGTTCCAAGCGTATTACTTTTTAGAATTGATATTGGATATTGTTGGAATTCGAAAGGAGATGCTCTACTTGCCATATGCATAACAATGTCAATTTTTTTAATATCTCCTACACAAACAATATTTGAATTATGGGTTAAACCAAAAAAGATAGGTTGGGAAATGTCGTGTTTAATAAACCTAAAATTTTCCCTTTCCATTAAATGAGCTATATTTTCGTAGCGCCCAGACGAGAAATTATCTAGACAAATACAATAAGCCCCTTGTTTTACTAACACATCACATACCCATGAGCCTAGAAAGCCGGCTCCCCCTGTAACTAATATTGTTTTGTTTTCAAAAGAGATATTCTCTTCTTCAAGACGCTTTAAGATCTCTTGTATATCATCGTTAATATTATACCTCATTTTAATAACGACTGGGATATGTTAAGGATATTTTTTTAATGATTTTTATATGTAAAATTTTCTTTAAGATATATTTTTTTTTAAAAATAAGAAATTATACTAAATTCAATGAAGTAATAAGCTTCTATTAGGAAAAATATATATTCCTGAATATTTAAAAAATCGATTAAAAAAATTAATAACGCTTCGTGCCACAATATTGGCAGAATTTTAATTCAATTGGATAATGCTTCCCACAATTAGAGCATTTTATTAAAGAATTTTTAAGTATCTGTTCTCCTAACATCTGAAAAGCCTCCTCTACATTTTGACCCGTCTTTGCGGAAGTTCCTATGATTTCTCCTTGAAAATTATATTGCTTAAAAATTTCCATGGCTTTTTCTCTCGAAACTTCCCTCTGGCCTTCTAAATCTATTTTGTTTTCTATTAATATTTTGGTCCTTGGAGGATTTTGAACATTACTTATGATTTTTATCCAATCATGAAGATCTGTTAAACTCTCTTTATTTGTAATATCATAGAGCAATAAAGCTCCAGACGCGCCAGAAGCATAGGAAGGAAAAAGAATGCGAAACTTCTTTTCTCCCCCGAAGTCCCATAGATTGAGAAGTATATCAACTTCTGCCCCAACATTTACTTTTTTTGTCTCGAAATCAACTCCAATTGTCGACAAAGTACTTTTATCAAATTTACCAGTTGCATAGCGCCTCAAAAGTGATGTCTTTCCCACATTTTTATCTCCAGCTATAACAACCTTGAATTTAATCATTTGAAAGATCTTCCTAAAAATAATTCAATTATATTATTATTAATTAAGATGTTTAATAATATTTACTGATTTAAGATTTATTTTGATACTTCCACCTAGCCAATTTATAGATATTTTGCGCAATTTTTTTGCCAATGTTCTCAACTTTCATTAATTCCCCAATGTCCGAATTAATAATATTTTTTAGAGTTTTTAACTCACTCAATAAATTCTTAGCTCTCAAAGAATTTACACCAGGAATTCCAGCAACTATATATTCTAATAAATAAGACTTTTCAATAGGTGCTTTATCAAATCTTAATTTTATTTTGCCTTTAGAATAAGATTGTTGTTCTTTTTTAGCTAACTGGTATAAGAATATTGCAGTTTCCATGGAATCTTTTGTCTTGTAAACAGATATCCCTAAATTTAAAATAATTGAGGTTATAGCTCCATAAAGAGCATTATCGTTAATTTTTGAATTTAAAAATGGATCTCCCTCTAAAATCAAAATTGGTCTCTCAAAATTATTTCCTAATTCTATTAATTCGTTAAATAACCTTCCATCTTTTATAGAATCGTTAAAATCTAGGGCTGTTTTTCTTTCGATTCCAACTCGATTTGAAATGATATAATCGGCCACATCTAATTGTTCCAATTTTAAATTTATTCCTATTAACGACAACTTTCTAACGACTGGTGATGCGGTTTCTCGATTATCGCATACGATCTCATAACTGTTAGCCTCTTCAATTCTTTTAATTGTATTAGAGTCTATATCATCTACTTTTCTTAATTCACTCTTCTTTTCTTTTTCTTGAGAAATAAAATTTAAAAGGTTAGATTGTCCTGATTTCGATTGATTCTCAGCTTCTTTAATTTTCTTTAGACTATCCTTCATGGTTTTTTCTTTTATTTTTTCAGCCCAATAGTATCCTTCATCCCGTGTGTCTTCAGCCATCAAAACAAAAACCTTACCTTCTTTTTTCCTGCCTGTACGTCCTCTACGTTGAATAGATCGTATCGCACTTGGCACAACATCGTAAAAAACGACTAAATCGCATTCTGCGATATCCAATCCTTCTTCAGCGACGCTCGTTCCAACTAATGTGTTATAAGTCCCTGTTTTAAATTCTTTAAGTAATGCAATTTGTTCTTTTTGCGTTAAACCTCTATCAGAACCTTTTGTAGCTTGTCCTATAAATTTATGAGCTCTTACTATTGGAGAATTTTCAAAAAAATTCACTATGTTATTAACAGAGTCCCTAAAATGACAAAATACTAAAATCCTCGAGGTTTTATTTTCGACTATTTGAGAATTTAAGATTTCTTTTAATTTTTCCAATTTAGGATGATAAATGCCTTTAGCTTGTATTTGGTTTGTTAATTTTTGAACTCGTTTAAAATCATTATCATTAAATAATTCTTTCAAGGATTTATTTGCAGTGTTTTTCTTAATTTTTAATTCATTTTTTTCAATGTATTCTTTTAGGGCATTTATACCTTGTGTCTCTATTAATTCCGTCATATGTGATAACCGTATTGCATTAGCTGCTAATTTTTTAGCGTAGAACAATTGGAACCTTTCGTGATTGTTACGAGTAGCAGAAATTCTACCATTGATTACTCTATTTAACTTTAATAGATCTTTTCTGTTGATTTTATTAATATCATAGGAATCTAATAAATCGTTTTCTTTTAACCATTTATAAATTTCTTTTAATTTTTCGGTTAATATTTTTTTTATTTCCAAAAACTCTTTTGGAAGTTTAATTTTAATCCATTCGTTATCAACATTATGAATATATGGTATTACATCCAAATCTTTTTCTGTTCTAACTTCTACGTGATCTATATATAGATTGGTCTTAATTTCGCTGATTTTTTCTTCAGTAGAACCAGGACTAGCTGTAAGACCTAATATTTGAGGAAAATTTGAATCTTCTAAATATTTTTTGGCAATAAAACAATACGCATAATCACCCACGGCTCTATGACATTCATCAAATATAATTAGCGAAACATCCTTAATTGAATAAAGGTTTGATATAATGTCGTTTTGAAGTACTTGGGGCGTCATAAAAGCAATGATTGTAGTTTCCCATATCTTCTTTCTTTTGTCCGGCGCTATTGCCCCCGTTATGGATTTTAACGATTCTGGCTGGAGAAGTGTAAAATCTAAAAATGATTTATAGTGTTGTTCTACTAACGGTTTTGTTGGCGCTAAAAAAATAACCTTAGAATTTGGTTTTTCTGTCAATCTATGTACAGCAAGCATTAGACCTATAACAGTTTTGCCCAAACCCGTAGGAATTACGACTAAACAATTTTGATTTAAGCAATTAACAAATATATTCTCTTGATATGCCCGTCTTAAAATTAAATCTCTCTTAATTAACGGATGAGTAATAAATTCTTTAGTTTTCGAAAATGAAATCACCAGTAAACATAATTCCTTAGTTGTTTATAATACTGTGGATTAAAGAAATTATATAAAGTAATAGAGTCTTAAAGATCTCTTAAAAAATATTATTTAAGTCATAATAATTAGCATTTAAATTGGTATTGAAAAAGAAAATTTTAATTCATTCTACTCTTTTCTTCATAATAGTAGAATGCGCGGATGGTTTAGCTTGGCGATAACGACACGCTCACACCGTGTATACCTATTTAAACATATGTATAGGTCACGATGGTCGGGGGTTCGAATCACCGATCTACTTTGGATCTATGCGGAATTCCCCCTCCGCGCACTAATTTTTTTGACCAAAAAAGTTATATGATATCAAGTATTTTACTTGATAATTACTCATTTTTGGTTAGTTTAACCGTGCCTGAATCAAGTTTCTTAGAGTCTCGGAACTTGCGCAAAGTTTACAAAGAAGTAAGAAAATACGTAAAGATAGGAGCAATTTTTTTAACTCGATACGAAAAAGCTCGAATAGTTGGTGCAAGAGCTCTTCAAATAAGTTTTGGTGCCCCGATATTAATTGAAAAGCCAATAAATGTGATTGATCCTATTAAAATTGCTCAGTTAGAATTGAGAGAAGGCATCCTGCCACTTACAATACGCCGCGAGCTTCCTTCAGGAGAGTGGCAAGATATTCCAATAAATAAACTTATTTTAAAAAAAGATTAATTTTTTTTATTTTCATTGAATTTTTTCTTTCCCTTTCTCAGTAAGAAAATAGACTCTTTCGTCGTTAACTATATCAAAATCTATAAAACCTTTATGAATTAAGCGATCGAGTAAGAGTTCTAAATCATCTTTTTTAAACGGTTCAATTCCTAATGGTATCCTACTTTGATTGGCTACAATTGCTATTCGCCTAAGGAACAACCTTTTCCCTATAAAAGATTCAAGGATCGTTATCTCATCGTTTGTAAGTTCTTCAGAAATTCCTTCCTCCAGTTCTCTCTGTTTTAAAGCGTTTGCTAATTCCTTTGTTTCTTGACTTACTTCCTGCTTTTTGACATCAACGTGTTCTAATTCAACTAAATCTTTAGCAACTAGTTTCTTTTTATCTTGATCAAGTTGCTTTGACAAATTAGCAGTTTCTTCCTCTTTTTTTTCTACTTCTTCATCTTTTTCACTTTCCATAATATTAAAATAAACAATAAAATTATAAAAATAATTATATTTATTATCCAAATATTAGAAATAAACATCTTTAAATTATGAAAAAAGTCTTAGAGTTAAAAACCGGCGAAAAAGTCATTATTCGTCATATAAAAAAGACGGATATAGATGGAGTTTGGAAAAATTTTAACGATGTGTTAGAAGAAGGAATTTATCTACCTGTTTTAACACCTGTATTATCACAAATAGAAAAAGATACTTGGTACGGGAATATTAAAAGAGAAAAAGAAATATGCATTGTAGCAGAAATCTCAACTCTGAAATCTCCTTTTCACATCATAGGGCAATGTGAAATTTCAAATTTGGAATGGGAAGCTGCATCTCACGTCGCTCGGCTCGGAATTATTGTCTCAAGCAAATATCGAGATATGGGAATTGGATTCAACCTTATAGATGCGGCTATTCGTGAGTCTAAAATATTAAATAACAAAGAAAAAATAATACTAAGCTGTTTCTCTACCAATGAACGTGCCTTACACCTTTACAAAAAACTAGGTTTTAAAGTAATTGGTGTTAGAAAAAAACAATTCTACATGAATTCAACTTATTATGACGAAGTAATGCAAGAATTATGGATAAACGATTATATAAAAAAATAAATTAATAATGATGTTTAATTTTAAAAAAAATCATTAATTTGCGTTAAAATTTGTGAAAATTTTTATCCAATTCCTATTATGAAAAACTTTTAAATGATTATATTCTAAAATTTTATTAATTATTTTGAAATTAACTTCATAAATATAGAAGAACTATTATATAATGCTTAAATATAAGATAGTTTTAGCAGGGTCTAAGGACGTAGGAAAAAGCTCTTTGATAACCCGATTCTGTGATGATGTATTTCACGAAAGGATGATGTCAACTATAGGTGTTGCCTTTAAAAAGAAAAAAGTTAATGTTGATGGAAAGCTAGATATTGAATTAAATATATGGGATTTTGGAGGAGAAGAAAGATATAGAACTCTTTTTCCTTCATATTGTAATGGTGCTTCTGCTGCTTTAATTCTTTATGATACGACAAACAAAGAATCACTGAAAGATGTGGAAAATTGGGTAAAAATAATTGACGCTAACGCCTTTGAAAATGTAATTAAGGTATTAATTGGGAGTAAAATCGATTTAAAGGATAAAAGAGTAATATCCATGGAAGAAGCGAAAGAAGCAAGAGAAAAATTCAATTGTTTTGGAGAGCCTATAGAAACCTCGTCAAAAACCGGAGAAAACGTAGAAATAGCGTTCTTAAACGTTTGTAGAGAAATTCTTTCAAGGTATCTTCAACTATGTAAAAATTGTGGAAAAATTTTTTCTAAAAAATTGAATATATGTAATTATTGCGGCCAAAAAATTGAGATTGAAGCAATATCTCAATAAAATATAAAAATATCTAATCTCTAAAAAAAATTTAATACATTTTTATCGAAATTGGAAAAATTAGTTAGAAATTTTATCGTTTTCTTAACGTGAAAAACTTTTAAGTGATCATATTCTACAATTAACTTAAGTTAATTCAATAAATAATCTTTTAATGCTTAAGTATAAAATAATACTTGCGGGATCTTTGGGTGTTGGGAAAAGCTCTTTGATAACACGCTTTTGCGATAACGTTTTTTATGAAAGGACAAGGTCTACAATAGGTGTTGAGTTTAGAAAAAAAGTCGTCGCACTAGAAAATGAGATTGATATTGAGATGAATATTTGGGACTTTGGTGGAGAAGAAAGATTTAGAGTTCTTTTCCCATCTTATTGTAATGGAGCTTCCGCTGCCCTAATTCTTTATGATACTACAAATGAAGATTCTTTAGACGACATTAAAAATTGGGTAAAAATCATAGACGGAAATGCGCTCGAAAATGTAATTAAAGTATTGATTGGAAGTAAAATTGATTTAAAAGATAACAGAGTAATTTCAATGGCAGAGGCGAAAAAAACAAGTCAAAAATTCAATTGTATTGGAGATCCTATAGAAACCTCTTCAAAAACCGGAGAAAACGTCGAAAAAGCATTTTTAAACGTCGCCCAACTTATTATTTTGACATTCCTTCAAACTTGTAAAAATTGTGGAAAAATATTTTCCAAAAAATTGAAAATATGTAATTATTGTGGTCAACCAATTGAGCTTGAAGCAATACATTAATAATATCTATAAATCCTCTTCATCTCTATTATATAGAGAGGGGGGTGGTCGTGATTCCTCTAACGGCTTGGATTTTATTCGATAAATAAAAGTTTGAAGCTCCATTTTAGCGTTTTCTATAGATGATGCGATTTCTTTTTTCACATTGTCCTCTCCAGAAACATATTTTCCATGTCCAGGATAAAAACTGCTAATATTTAGAGTGCTCAATATTTCTAGAGAATTAATGTATTCTGAAATTGAGCCAGATTCATATATGTTTGTTGTTGCACCCTGGAATAATGTGTCTCCAGTAAAAATATAATGTTTAAAAGGCTCGTAAAGACATATACATCCAGAAGTATGACCAGGCGTTTCCACTACTTTCAAAAATACATTTCCTAAATCAAATATGTTTCTATTTTCAAGCCATATGTTTACTTTTAAGTCTGATAAGTCTACTCCCCATTTCTTTCCTTTTGTTATTAATTCATCTGTGTGTTGGATTTTTACTGCACTCCAGCGTCCAGCAGCAATAAGACAATGAAAATAGGCGTTCGAACTTATGTGGTCGAAGTGTTCATGTGTATTAATTACAAGATCAATATCCTCCACTTTAAGCCCGATTTCTGTAGTGAGCAAATAATTAAAACTATTAAATTTTGAGACGATACCGGTGTCTATTAATACATTCAAATTTTCACCAATTACGAGATAAACATGACAGCCAGCACCTATACAATAAAACTGATATATATTTGGCTTAATTAATCTCAATGTATAACCGTTATCTCCATATAAATCGTCTTTTTTTATTATACGAGGTTGAAACGAGGGTATGTTGTTTGGTTGAGTCATACTTATTCCCTATAGAGTGACTTAGAAGTTCTTTAGATATATAAGTAATTTAAATTATAAAAATAAAATCAATCAATTTAAGAATTAAAAGAAATAATTATGGAAATCTCGTCATTTTTTTTTTATAACAAAGCCAACTTTCAGGAGTGAGAGGATTACCATTTAAAAAGATATAATATAATTTTTCTAAATTTTCAACATCTTTATTGCTATATTTCGAAATTTGATTATTCACGAGATAAAGTTGATTTAAATTCTTTAAATTCTTTATACCCTCCAATTTCTTTATATTGTTATCATCAAGATATAGCGTATTTAGTTTTAATTGATTTGTTAATCCTTCAATTTTATGAATTTTATTATTGGATAACGCTAATTGACTTAAATTAATTAAATTTTCTATATTTTCAATTCGTTTAATCACATTATTAGAAAGGTAAAGTCCTCTAAGACTGTGTAAAGAGTCTAAACCTTCAATTTGGGAAATTATATTATTATTAAGATACAACCATATTAAATTTTCCATTTTTTTTAACTCTGATATTCTTTCAATTTGATTAAATGAAAGATTTAATTTTTTTAATTTTCCCAATGATTCTAAATTTTTAATTTCTAATATTCTATTATGACTTAAATTCAACTCTTCTAAATTGTTCAAATCCTGTAGTCCATCAATAATATTTATTGAATTCGATTCTAAATTTAATTTCTTCAAATTTTTAAGAGAATTAAGATTTTCAATATCATTTATATTATTATAAGATAAATTTAGTTCTTCTAAATTATTTAAACTCTGTAAATTTTCAATGCGTTTTATGTTATTTTTTGATAAATCTAATTTTTTTAGGTTTTCTAGTTTTTCAAGACCATCTATTTTTTTTATATTATTCCTTTGAACTAGTAAATGTTCTAAGTGTGTAAGTTTATTCAAAGCATCTATATTTTTAATCATATTTAAATTAGAACCTTCAAAATTTAATAAAATAATAAAACCATCACGTAAAGTAACGTTACATCCGCACTCATTCACGTAATGATCATAAAGTATTACATTAAAACAAATTTCTAATATAGATTTAGGAATTGGAATATCAAAATCGCGCGAAAAGATTTCTCTTGGAAATTCTTCTTTTTTGTCCCTTAATTTTGTCTTAATATATTTCTTAAGAAAACTTTTAATTATCTTTCTTGTTTTTGTAGTATTTATTATGTTTAATATCTCTACAGCAAGAAATTTTTGTTCAAAATTATTAACATTGGAAAGAGTAAATTCCAAGAGCGGAATAATTTTTTTATGTTTTAAATATTTATCTTTTAAAATTTTTCCGCAACTAATCCTAATCTCGTTATTTTCGTCTGAAAGAAATAATTGTTCAAAAAATTTAAAATTTTTACCACTTTCAATTCTACCAAAAAGCCTCAACGATTCTAATCTTAAATTCAAATCGTTTGAATTGGTAATCCACTCTTTTAAAAGAGAATACGCCTCTTCAATCCCTATTTTATTTAAATTATTTTTAATATAATTCGGAGTTAAATTCATATTATTGCTTTAAGTTAAAAAATCAATTGTTTTTGATACCTGATTTTGAAGTTTCATGTGAGATTTTTCAAGAAGAATGTTTAATTTAGGTCTTTTTGAACGGAGAATCCATCTTGCATCTTGTGGTAATTCATTAAGAAATCCCTGTAACAAACCGTTAAGAACGGAGTATGAAAGTTTAGAGAATTCTGTGGATAATTCTCTAGGTCTCACGTTTCTATTATTTTTATTTTGAGTTCGTGTTGGAGAAATATCTAACTCCATATCAGAGAAAATCTTTTTAAAGGCTAAAACAATCTGGGTTCCTTTATTAGTAGCTTTAAGATTATAATGCGCACCTCTAGGCATAACTGTAATACTATCAATTTTATCTATAAATCCAGAATTATCTAAATTTGTTATTATTTTATAGAGGTTCTTTTCTTCATAATTAGGCGGATTAGAGCTTTCTATACCAAAGAAATTTTTTATATCGGGGATGGTGCAACTAGGATGATCTAATATATATTTTAATACACGGGTTGTAATAATAAAATTTTCGAACTTCATAACAAATCTCACATTTCTTGTATATTTTATAATCTAATTCAAGTTATAGTGTATTAATCATAATATTTCAATTAAACGCAATAAAAATTTTGTAATTTCCCATAAATGAGAATATTATGATCTCTCATTTTTGGGAAATTGTCAAAAAATAAAAATCTAACAAAAACAATCGATTTGATGGTAAATGAATTATAGCTTTTACTTAACTATTTTTTGATTTAATTAAAAAATCTCACTCACTTTAAATAATTCATATATTGGATTAAATAAATTTATAAAGATCCAGTTTATTAATTACTTAATTTTTTATTTACAACAAAATATCGATATTTGTTGTTTTTTGATTAAAAAAACAATTATAAAGATAAAAAAACAAATTATAACAATGCATTAATGTATACAAAAAAAAAATCTAATAAAAATTAAAAAATAGGCTGATAAAAAATATGACAGAAGATGAAAGTTTTTTAAGCGCAAAAGCCCTTGTCGTGGATAATGGAACGGGGATTTCGAAGAATGGATTCGCTGGAGAGGACCAACCAAGATCAGTATTCCCTACTTTGATTGGGTATCCTAAATATGAGTCAATAATGACCGATGTTGAGCACTATACCAGAGAATATTATATTGGTGAAGAAGCAATGCAATTAAAGGGTGTTTTAAAATTAATGTTCCCTGTAGAGCATGGTATTATCGAAGATTGGACTGCTATGGAGAAAATCTGGCATTATACTTTTTATACTGATTTAAGAATCGATCCAAGTGAACATCCAGTACTTTTGACTGAAGCTCCATTAAATCCAAGGCCAAATAGAGAAAAAATGGCTGAAATAATGTTTGAAACGTTTAATACACCAGCACTTTATGTTGCAATGCAAGCAGTATTATCTTTATATGCTTCTGGTCGTACAACGGGTTGCGTTATAGATATAGGTGATGGTGTATCCCACGTTGTACCAATCTTCGAGGGATTCGCCTTAAGCCATGCAATCGCAAGGATTGACCTTGCAGGTAGAGATATTACTACATATCTACAACGACTTTTGAGACAAAAGGGTTATTCTTTTACCACATCAGCGGAAAAGGAAATCGTGCGAGACATAAAAGAGAAACTCTGCTATGTAGCAATCGATCCTGAAAAGGAAATGATGCTTAGTAAGAAAGTAGCTGGAATGGAAAAGAGCTATATGCTTCCTGACGGAGAAACGATCAATGTAGGTGTAGAAAGATTCTTAGCCCCAGAATGCTTCTTTAATCCATCAGTAATTGGGAAAGAATTGGAGCCTTTAGATGATGTTATTGTTGGTGCAATTTCTGAATGTGACGTTGACCTCAGAAGAGATTTATATAGCAACATTGTACTTTCTGGAGGGTCTACTATGTTCCCAGGTATTAAGGAGCGCTTAACTAAGGAAATTAAGGAGCAAATTCCTGAATCTGTAGATGTGAAGATCATTGCTCCGCCAGAGCGTATGTATTCCGTATGGATTGGTGGATCCATCTTGAGCTCCCTTAAGACTTTCCATAGAATGTGGGTCACAAGACGCGAATATAAAGAGATGGGACCACAAGTAATTCACCGATGCTTTTAAATTAAGCCCTTACGGGCATATAATTTTTTTGTATTTTTTTTCTTTTTCTTTTTTTATTGTTTGTTTTTTAAAAAAATAGGTAAAGATTAGAATCTAATTAATCTCACTTACTAAATCGCTAAAAGCAAGTAATTTACTACTATTGAATCTAAAAGTTTTTAAAGATAATCACAAATTTTTTTTGTAATTTAGCGTTAAAATTATAAATTAACCTAAAATTTTTTCAAGAGGATTAAATTGCCAATAAAAGATATACGTTTTACTGATGAACAAGGAAATGTATTAATGCTTGGAAACGAGGCACTTGTAAGAGGTTGTCTTGAGGCGGGTGTATCTTATGTTTCGCAATATCCAGGCACTCCAACTAGTGATATTGGAGAATATTTTCATCAAATGCTTAAAGAAAATCCTGAAGTAAGAGAATATTTAGTGCATCATTGGGCAGTAAACGAAGCTGTTGCGACATCTGCTTGCGCGGGAGCAGCTTGGACGGGTTGTAGAAGTTTAAATCCCATGAAACATGTAGGATTAAATGTTGCTAGTGATGCTTTAAGTGTAATTGCGTTAAATGGTCCCAATCCTGGAGCAATGATCGTGTCAATTGGCTCCGATCCAGGATCGTTAGGATCACATCAAGAACAAAATGAGCGTTTTTATGCATGGATGTTTCACCTTCCTACTATTGAGCCCCATACCCCTCAAGAATGTAAAGATTTGATTAAGATCGCTTTTGACATTTCAGAAAAATATGATTTAGTTCTTAATTTTCGAATGTCAACGAGAAGTGCTCACTCTAGAGGATTTGTTGAATTGGGTCCATTAAGAAAGGGTAAGAATAAAGGTGAATTTATCAGAAATATTCCAAAATTCAATTCACTACCTCCGCATACTATTAATAACCATATAAGATTGTATAAAAGGATTGAAAAACTACGTGAGGTAATTCCAGAGCTCGGATTAAATCGTGTTATCCCAGGAGATAATAAAGTTGGAATAATAACCAGTGGTATACCTTTTGGCTATACAATGGAAGCTCTGGATCAGTTAGGATTAAACGATGTGTCAGTATTAAAACTCGGTATGATTCATCCATTAAACTATAATGAAATAACGAATTTTATCAAAAATCTTGACAAAGTAATTATAATTGAAGAATTGGAACCTTTTTTAGAAGTAAAAATTGCTGAAATTGCTCACAATCACAAAATTAACGTAGAAATAGTAGGACAAAAGGTTTTCCCTAAATATAACGAATTTTCAACCGGATTAGTTGCTTCATGTTTAGCTCAAATATTTCATAAAAAACCAAACGAGCAAATGACTAAAGCAATCGATTATTTCAACTCTTATAAAGATATTGTTCCAAGCAGATTTCCAACATTTTGTGCTGGTTGTCCAGAACGTGCTACACTCTATACTATTTTAAAAGCAACAAATAATTTAGAAAATACTGTAATTTGTGGAGATATTGGTTGTTATGTTATGTCTTTTTTCCCTCCCCAAAAATGTAGCGATTTAATAATCTGTATGTCAGGAGGATTAAGCGCGGCTATTGGAATGTCAACTAAATCTGAACAAAAAATAATAGCTATGATTGGTGATTCTACGTTTTTTCATACAGGTATGGCACCGTTAGCAGAAGCAGTCGGATATAATTCAAATATACTACTTATTATTTTTGAAAATTCATGGACAGCTATGACTGGTCATCAAGACGATGTTCTACGATATTTAATTAAACAAGGATTTTCTATTGAGAAAATTTGTAAAGCAATAGGAGTACCGTGGCTCCGAGTTGAGGATTCATATAACCCTAAAAGACTTACTCGAACTATTGAAGAAAGTCTAAAATTAGATGGTTTAAAAGTAATTATTATCAAGCGTGAATGTGCATTACAAGCTCATAGATGGAGAATGTCTCAAATAAGGGCTCTTTCAGAGCAAGGTGAAAAAGTACAAGAAATTTCATATTATATTTATGGATGTCAGTTATGTCACGACTGTACTCGCATATTAAGTTGTCCAGCAATTAGAAAAACAGAAATAGATGGTTTTGAATCTATGCAAATTGACGATGATCGATGCGTAAGGTGTGGAGTGTGCTATCACATCTGTCCAAATAAAGCAATCCATAAGTCTATTATAAATGCTTTAGGAACGGAGGTGCCATTTCGTGAGCTTTAAAGAAACAGATATTATAAATGTTGTTATTGCTGGAACCGCTGGGCAAGGAGTCATTACTTTAAAAAGATTGATTGAATTTGCCGCTCAAAAAGCTGGCGTTGAAAGATGCTTCGGAAGCGAAATGCATGGCCTTGCCCAGCGTGAGGGCGCTATTACCAGCCATACACGTTATCAAAAAAAGATTTTTGAGGAAGAGCGAAAAAATTTATATTCACCATTGATTTGTTACGGTGATGCTGATTTATACATCTGTTTCGAACCAGTAGAAGCTTTAAGGCGTGGTATTTATGCTTCAAATAAGACTTCTTTCGTTCTTAATTCAAGGACTATTCCAGGAGTAATGATCGCGGCTGATCTTGAGCAATATCCTTCTTTAGAAAAAATTAAGGAAATTCTATATGGCTATTCAAACGATATCTATTTCATGAATGCAACAGAATTATCCTTGAAAGAATTTAATCGAAATCAACAGGTAAATTTAATTATGTTAGGATTTGCAGTTGCTACTGGAAAGATACCTTTTATAGAAATCGAACATTACGAGGAAGTGATTAAAGAGTGGCTAAGAGATCCTGAAGATAACATACGGGCTTTGCACATTGGATTAGAAAAAGGTACTAAAATAATAAATTCAAATTAAACATTGACCTTGATAAATATCGTTTATACTCCAAAGAATAGAAAAAATCTAAGCTCTTTTAATTACATCAACCAGCCCTTTCTTTCTAAGTTTTTCCATCATTTTTTCAATTTCTTCCACATCTTTACCAGCAATATCAGCGACCTGTTCTAAAGTGTTCATTCCATCACAAATCTTAAGAACTTTAAATTCTTCTGGAGTTAGCATGCCTAAATGAACACTCATTGGAGGAATCTCTTTTACAACAATAGGAATTCTTACATCTCCCGTAGTTGATGCTGCTTCTAATTCTTTCATACCTGGGCTATCTCCAAAAAAAGCTTTGACTCCTGTGACATCATAATTATCATCAATATAGACATAAATAGTGTGCTCTTTTCCTGAGTTGTCGTCTGGATCTTCGGAATCTGGATATGGATTTGAATGTTTATGTTCTCTCGTATATATGCCCATTTCAAGTCCTTCATGAATCTCTTTTTTATCGACGTTTAGCGCAATCATGTCACTGCAAATATCACACCACGCCCATATTTCGACGAGTCTAAAATATTTTTTAACTTTATTTTCTGGAATTGGTTAGTTCACCTTTAATTTCTTGATAAATTTAAAATAAATTAGAAACTCAAAATGTAACTTATATATATTAATTATGATGTTTTACAATTTAAAGTTTAATTTGCCTAATCCTAGGATGTATATTTCAATGAAAGCTTGAGTTTTAAAAATAAAAAATAATTAAAGTTATCTTTTATTTTAATTTTCAATCTCACCTATTAATAAATTATAAAAAGCAAATTTGCATGTCATTTAAAAAAAACATGTGTTTTTGTTGTGGCCGGCCGATTGCACCTTTCGAGGCTGCGGTGCATTTCCCATGTCCTAATTGTGGAGATGTAACTATTTGGCGATGTGAAAGATGTCGAGCCATGGGAAAGACTTATAGATGCCTTAAATGCGAATTTGAGGGTCCTTAAACAATTTTTAAGAGGTTTTCTATGGGAGGACAATATATTGCTTTAATTGATGTTGTTCCTGAAGATACGGATATCGACTTTGAAGAATTTATAGAAAAAATAAAAAAACTACTTCCTGATACCTGTCTCATTGAACATTATGAAATTTTACCTATTGCATTTGGCTTGAAAAAAGCTCGAGTTCGAGTAAGATATCCAGAAGAATGGGGAGGTACAGATAAGATTGAAGAGCTATTCGGGCAAGTTGATGGAATACAGGGAATTGAAGGTATTGCTTTTTCCAAAGCGTAATAGAAAAATTTATATATTAGTTTGAAAGGTTTCTCGCTTAAGTTAAACAAGTATAACCTTGATAATTTAATTGGTTATAAGACAAAAATCTATTACGTTCTTTTAAATATTTTACCTAATTCTTTAAAAGATATAAATTTTAATGTAGGTCTGCCGTGGGCACAATGAAACGAATTTTTACAATTTGATAAGTCAATAATCAGATTTCTAATACCTTGTAAAGTCAAATCATCTCCTCCCCTTATACTTCTATGGCACGCTAAATAATTGATGATTTCATCTTTAACTTCTGAGAAACTTTTATCTTTACCTATTTCCGTAATATCGCTAATAATTTCTTTTGCTATTTCTGTCTTTGGAACTTTTTCCATAATAACTGGAATTTCTCTCAAAATGAAAGTATTTCCACCAAAATGTTCTAAATTAAATCCTAATTTTTTTATATCATTCAAATTTACTTTCAAGAAGAACTTTTCGCTTGGAGTTACATCAATTTTTAGAGGCGATACTAACATTTGTTTGCTTATTTTTGATGTTTCATAAGCTTTCAGTAATTTTTCTTTATTTATTCTTTCAGATGCCGCATGTTGATCTAAAATGTATAATCCATGCTCGTTAGTTTCTTCGTTATATCCCTCCAAAACAACATAGGTCTTGTTGCTCAATTGTCCTGTATTGGAGATCAAGCGCACCTTAGGAAAATTTTTTGCTACGATGTATTTTTCTCGAATGTATGTTTCAGGTCTTTTCATCTTATCGAGTTCCTCACCTGCAACAAGATCTGTTAAGTGTAGTTGTACTGTTTCGTCTATTAACTCACCTTCTTCGTTGAATACTTCTTTAGATCTTACCTCCTTTTTTTTATAATCCCGAATTTCTTTAATTGGTCTACTAATTTTTTTTGAGTCTAAGACATTTTCCCTTATGGAATCGCTTTCCTTCTCAGTAATGAAGTGTTCTAATTCAGTTGAGATATATTTCGCTTCTTTTGTGATAAACTTATCTTCAATAAAATCTCGAATAACATTATAAACTTTATTGTAAATATACTCCTCTCGTTCAAATCTAATGTATAGCTTCTTCGGATGGACATTAAAATCTATTACAGAGGGATCTAATTCAATATATAATACAAAAAACGGATGTTTTCCAACCATTAAAGTTCCTTTGTACGCTTCTTGTATTGCTCTAAATAAAAGGTCGCTTATAACATAACGACGATTAATAAATAAACTCGAATAAGTTCTATTTTTTTTTGATATTTGTGGATGCCCTAATAATCCGTATACCTTAAAATAAGTGTCTTTTTCTGAGTAATCAATCGGTTCCATAAATTTTGCGGTTAATTTTCCATATACATGAAACATGGTGGTTTTTAAATCGTTAGAAGGGCAATTTAGTATGTCCAATTTATTATGCCTATATATAAAATGAATGTCATGATAAGCTAGTGCGTACCTCTGCGTAATATCCGTAATATGTCCTAATTCGGTAGAATCTGACTTGAGAAATTTCTGTCTTGCTGGAATATTATAAAAAATGTTCTTGACTTTAACGTTCGTTCCAATAGGACAAGAAATTTCTTTTTTTTCAACCAGTTTGCCTCCTTTTAAAAATAATTGAATACCTAAATTATTCTCTTCTGTTCTTGAAGTAATTTCAACTTGACTTACCGCAGCAACACTTGCTAAAGCCTCTCCTCTAAATCCTAAAGAGTGTAGATTATCTAAATCTTCAATGCTTCTGATCTTACTACTAGTATGCCTCTCAAAAGCGAATTCTATATCTTCTGGAGGTATGCCTATACCATCATCTATGACTTGAATGAAACTTTTACCTGCTTTTTTTACAATAATTCTTATTTCATGTGCTCCCGCATCGATACTATTTTCAATTAATTCTTTAACCACATTAGCCGGTCTCTCCACAACTTCTCCTGCAGCTATTTTTTCAGCGTCTCGGATTTTTTGTATTTTTCTTCTTTTCACACTTCTTCAATTAGATGTGTTTTATAACCAATTAATAAATTTTTTAGGTATAAATAATATTATCAAGCCAAATTTAAATGAACTCTCTATTAAAGATTAAATAAATTTAAAAATTTAATTATTATCCGTGCTCTGGATTATTGAATCTTTAATCCAATATCACTTTTCTTAATAATAATGTTTTTCGGTAATTAAATTTAGCAAATTAATTTAGTTTAAAATTAAAAGATTCCTTTATAGTTTAAACTTGTTGATTTTATTAAATTTCAGCTAATGTAAAGAGTTATGAACAACGAGAAAGAGTATCCTATTCATTTATATTTCATCTGTGGTTTAGTAATAATCACAATTATCCTCATTATATTAAGAATTCTTTTGGGCTTTTTATATATCAGTCCTTGGATTAAAGAAACAAGGGATGTTGATTATAAGATATTAATAGAGGGAATGAAAAACGGATTAATAAATTTTTACGATCCTATAGAAATCTCAGATTGGCCTCCTTATTATCTATATTTTTGGTACTTTCTATTTTTTCCAATGTATTTAATTCCACTTGAAATAGGTCTATATATATGGGATGGTTTAAGATTATTATGCGTTGGGTATGTATTTTTTAAAGCTAAAGAGATATTTGCAAATAAAATAGATTTAATAATTTTCTATATATTAAGCTCTATTGGTTATAGCTATGACGCATATTTTAATAATGTAAATTTTTTAATTATATTCTTTTTATTTTTATCGTATAAATACATTGAAGATGATAAAAAATGGATTGCGGGAATCTTTTTTACTCTTGCGACTTTTAAAATAAATTCAATATTATTTATCCCAGTAATACTTATAATTAGAAAATTAAAAGCCAGAGACTTGATTTATTTTGTAGTTCCGTTCCTTCTTGTTTGTATACCATATATTATATTTCCCGAATATTTTATGCAAATGATTAATAATTGGCTACATAGCGATGAAGAAATTCAAGGTTTTTTAATTGTTGATTCAATTACTTGGAAAGCTTTACAACCTTCCCATCTGATGTTTATTAGCTTGTTAATCATAATATTTTTGGCAAATTTAGAAAATATTTCAATGGACAAAAGAAAAAAACTGTTTAGGATTCTATTCCCAATAATAATTATATTATATTATATCTACTTGACGATAATTGTATTTCTTATTCCAGTTGTCTTAGTAACTGGTTGAAGATTTATTATTTAAGTTATCATATTTTAAAGTGGTAGAAGTATTATTTTATTTGCGGGTAAAATTTTATTAATTATATTTCCAAAAAAGGTCGTCATACCTGTTTTAATATAACTTTTCTTAAGGTGTCGAAGTAATTCCTCGTTATTTTTAAGGTTGAGTAGCTGTCGTTCCATATTCTTTTCAATTCTTTTTACAAGTTTTCGCATAGATTTTTCATAAAATTCAATAGCCGTAACCCCTTTTTTTTCGGCCATTAGAATTGCTTTCGCACATCGACGAGCACTAAGAGCCGCAGCGTCCATTCCTAAACCTCGATAAACATCGACTAAACCTGCTGCATCTCCAATAAGCAATAAATTACCTTCCCCTAGAAAAACGTGGTTTTGATCATCAAGACGAAATTTAGACGCAAATCCTTCTCTTTTGACAATTTCTCCATCAAAGTTAAACTTTTTTTTAACATAATCTAATAAAAGATTACAATGTTCGGAAATATTTTCAGTATAACCTGTTCCTACAACCCACAAATCATTTTTCTTGTAAGTCCACGCAAACATCATGTCGTTAAAATCTAAATTCCAAAACTGATATAACGTATTTGGATTCAGATCTCCCTCATTATCTGACTTAATATAATAATTGAGGGTCACTCCACGCGCTCTTTCCCCCCTTCCGTAAAAGTCCTGTGGTCTTATAATTTTACGAATTGTGGATGATAATCCATCTGCTGCTATTAAGTATTTTGCTTTTACTTTTTCAATTTCTCTATGTTTTGGATAAAGCTTAACTACAAAACCATCATCAATTTTTTCAAAACCATTACATCTTACACCATCCCGAAATTCAACTCCTGCTTCTACTGCGATATAGTTTAGCCAAGAATCGAAAATATCTCGAGTAAAGTTAAGCATTTTAAATGGAACTTTCATTACCTTGCCATTAGGCCATTCCATGTAGACTCTTTTTAGAGGATTGGTACACAGTTTTTCTTTTGGAATTTTTTTCCCAATAAGTTTCTTAAAATATTTAAATTGAATGGCACTACATGGTTTTTCACGAGGAGTTTTCGCACTTTCAACCAATAAAGTTTTTAATCCTTTTTCAGCAATGAAACGTGCAGCCACAGAACCCGCAATCGCTCCACCAACAATGAAAACATCGTATTGGTTCATATTTCTATAACTCGAAATCTTTCAATTTTTCCTTAATCTTCATTAATTTTTTCATTGCATCAAAAGGAGTAATGGAATTTATATCAACTTCCTTAATGATCTTTATCAATTCGTTCATTTCAGCATCTCCTGCTTCTTTCTTTATAATAGGCTTAAAGAAACTTGTCTGAACTAATTTTTTCTTTTTCGGAACTTCGCTTTTTTTTTTTTTAATTGTACCCTTCAAAAGTTTAATATCAATATTCTTCCTTTCCAATTCTTTCTCTTTCTGAATTAATTCTTCGTCGCATTTTTCTAATTCATTTTTTTTAGATTTTAATTCTAAGTTTAACCTATCAATTTCTCTTTTTTTTCCATTAATAATTTTGTCATGAATTTTCCAAGTTGAGGTATTATTACCATTTTCCCGCACTGTTGTTTTGAAAGGATCTTTTTCTTCTATTTGCTGTAAGACTTCGAAAGCTCTTATAATAACATCGTCTGGGATACCGGCAAGTTTTGCCACGTGAATACCATAAGATTTATCAGTACTTCCAGGACGCAATTTTCTAACAAAATTAATAGACCCATCGTCATTTTCTATGATGTCGAGATGATAGTTTTTCACTCTTGGTAAATTTATTTCAGTTAATTGATGATAATGAGTACTAAATAAAGTTTTTACCTCAACTTCATGTAGCTTTTCCAAAGTTGCCATAGCTATACTCTGACCATCACTAGTGCTAGTACCTCTTCCAAGCTCATCTATAATGACGAGACTTTTTTGAGTTGCATAATTTAAAATTTTGGCAGTTTCGGTCATTTCTATCATGAAGGTGCTTAATTTTCTCGCTAAATCATCAGAAGCTCCTATTCGCGTAAAAATTTGATCGATTATTCCAATAGTTGCAGATTTTGCAGGGACATAACATCCCATTTGCGCAATTATACATATCAGTGCTACTTGACGGAGATAAGTACTTTTGCCTGCCATATTCGGCCCTGTGATTATTAATAATTGTTCTTTTTCGTTATCCAGATAACAATCGTTAGGTATAAACGGCTCTGCTATGTTCATTTGTTCTACAACAGGATGTCTTCCATCTTTTATTATTATTTTATCATCATTATTGATAATGGGCCTACAATAATTATATTTTTCAGCAACCTCAGCGAAGCAAGTCAATACATCAATGATAGCTATATTTCTTGCAGTATCAAGAATATTTGTAGTCTCTTTCTCAACTTTTTCCCGAATCGTATTGAAAATTTCATATTCTAATTCATTAATCTGCTCCTCAGCATTTACAATTTTCTCCTCTAGCTCTTTTAATTTTGATGTTGTGTATCTTCTTGCACTTTTAAGAGTTTGACGTTCAACATATTCTTCTGGAAGCTTAGAGATTGATCCTAAAGTTTTAAAAGTGATTTGAATATAATAACCAAGTATATTGTTATGCCCAACTTTGAGGCCTGAAGTTAGATTCCACCGCTTCTTTTGTTCATTTTCATATTTTAATATATATTTTTTACCATTATGGATCATATCTCTAAGCTCATCAACTTTTTCATTGAACCCCTCTCTTATAATATTTCCTTCCCTTATTGTAATAGGGGGGTCATCTCTTATTGAAACCTCAATAAAATTTTTAATGTCCTCAAATGTATTTATATTTTCATGAAACTTTGAAATCTCAGGAATATCTGCTTTTTCTAATAATCCTTTAATCTTCGGGATCTTTTCTAATGAATTTTTGATGTTGATTAAGTCACGAGCATTAATTCGAGAAGTGTAATTAATCCTATTTATGAATCTTTCCAGATCTCCTATTACTTTTAATTCCTCTCTTAATTCAGATCTTAAAAAAATGTCATCTCTAAATTTTTGAACAATATTAAGTCTCTGATTTATTACTTCAATATTTGTAAGAGGTTGTAAAATGAATTTCTTTAGTAAACGAGCACCCATAGGTGTATGAGTATTGTTAAATATGGAATAAAGAGTTGCTTCTTTTCCCTTTTCCCATAATGAATGAATCAATTCCAAATTTCTTTGGGTAATATAATCTAAATGTAATATATTTTTTTCGTGAATGACATTTATTTTAAATATATTAGGGATAATATCTCTCTGAGTTTCTTTTAAAAAGGCTAAAAGACCTCCAGCGGCTCGAATTGCCATTTTTTTTCCTTCTATTCCAAAACTTTCTAAATTGGAAACCTTAAAATGACGCGTTATTAAAGTATAAGATTCCTCATAGTTGAATACATATTCTTCATATGTTTTAATTATAGCTTCTGTTAAATCTGTTAAAAGAATAAAAAATCTCTCATCTTTTTTAAGTTCGGGAGAAATTATCAATTCCACAGGATCATATTGAGAAAAAATACTTAGTAATTTTTCTTGAGGGTCTTTCTCTTTTGAAGAAAACTCGGTTGCTATAAATTCTCCAGTAGAAATATCTGCAAAAGCAACACCGAATCCTTTTCTATTTTTAACCATGGAAGCGATATAATTATTTTCATTAGCCTTTAACATATTAGGTTCAATTATAGTTCCTGGCGAGAGTATCCGAGTTACTCCTCTTTTTACAATCCTCCCTTTCACATTAGCAGGATCCTCTAATTGATCAACAATTATTACAGTTTCTCCAAGATTCATTAAATTATTAAAATAGTTATGCCCTGCATGATGAGGGATTCCCGCGAGAGGTACATCACCCCTCTTTGTTAAAGTTATCCCGATAAGTTTTGAAACTCTTTTCGCGTCATCATAAAAAAACTCATAGAAATCGCCCATGCGGTAAGCAATTAAATAATCGTCATCAAATTTTTGACGAATTGATAACCAGTGGCGGAGCATCGGTGTTAGCTTCTTAATATTAATTCCTTCCAAAGACATTTCAATGCTATACTTATAAATAATTTTAAAAAAATCTAATTATTAATAGAAAAAATTAATATTAACTCTAATTGTTAAATTTTTAATAACATTAACAAATATTTATTACTATTATTATTAAGAGACTGTAAAAAATTTTTTAAAATTATGTGATAGATATTCCCATAGTACAGATTTTGGAAATCAATACCAATTAGTAATACTATTGGTGAAAAATACGATCCTACCTCTTTTAAGGTTCGAGTCGAAGAACCGAGAATAGCTTTTTTAATAATTGTATTCGCATAATATTTTGTGTTATAATATCCAAATAATATAAGATTATTTATTTTGATCGCTATAAATAAAGCTAGAGTTGATACAATAAATGATTTATCCTCTCCTAAGTTATTTTAACAATATATCTGGACCAAGGATTTTATTAAAAGCCCCTGAGCTAAAGAACTCAATTCATCTAGATCACATTCCTCTTCTTATGGATCTCTACAGAGAAGGCTTTTTTATTCACGAATTTGGTCCTATAAGGACTATTAACCTGCTTTTTGAAATTTATAGCCCTTTGGCAAGAGGAAATGTGGAATTTATCATGGTAAGTCTTATCTGTTTTGAACAACAATATAATTTAAGCTCGTTTAAAGAAATAATGGAGTTTTTCGTGATTGAACTTCAAAATATTCCTGAAGTTTATAAAGGATTTCACTGTGAATCTGAAAAATTTGGAGATAAAGAAAAATATTATGAAATCGTAAATCTTTTTCATTCATTTAATCAATCTTTACCAAAAGAAAAAGCCATAATTAAACAGAATGCAAATAAAATTTTTACCTATGGACTCTCAAAAACGGGAAAAAACAATATATTAAAATGTCTGCAAAAGAATTTATTACAAGCTAAATTTGGAAATAATAGAAATCCTTCTATATTACGAAATTTTTAATTAATATTTTCTTTCTGAAAATTTTCTTTAAGCTTTAAATAAAAATTAGAAAAAAGGAGACAAAATAAGTTTAACCACCTCTTTTACCACTCGAAATATTATCCAAAATAAAGAAAAATTTTTAATTATAAAATATATTTCATATTAAAAAGTAATATTTCAGTATATTATACTTTAATCAGCAAACTTCTTTTCAATGGACGTTATTAATATTGTAATTCACGGTCGAGGAGGTCAAGGTGCAGTAACTGCGTGCGAAATCATTGCAGAAGCAGCATTTTTAGGAGGTAATTTTGCAGATGTTCACGCATATCCTTCTTTTGGAGCTGAGAGAAGGGGAGCGCCTGTCCAAGCGTTTGCTAAACTTTCTAAAAAAGAAAAAATATGGGATCGTACTCAAATAGAAGCTCCAGATATTATAATTGCTCTTGATGAGACCGTATTAAATCAAACAATTACTTCTTCTTTAAAAAAAGACGGAATTTTTATTATAAATTCTGAAAAAGGACCTAAATATTTTGCAGATAAATATAACCTTTCCAACATTAGGATTATCGTTGCTGATATAAATAAATTGGCTTTAGAGAAAGGCTTAATCATTGATGGAGCTCCAATAGTTAATACTCCAATTTTAGGTTTACTTTCTAAATCTTTAAATGGCTTAAGTTTAGATAATATAAATAAAGTTGTTCAAAAAAGAATGAATAAAAATTTAGCTAGATTAAACATTGAACTGATTGAAGAAGGATATAAATTAGCAAAAATTTTGTAAATCTTTCTCGATATATATTAGCTTAAATGATAGGGAGTCTAACATTAAATATACAACCTTTATTCCTTCCAGTAGATTCCACCCAAATTTTTCCACCATGTAGATCAACTATTTGTTTAGTGATATATAATCCAAGACCAGAGCCTTCCATGTCGACATATTCTAAACCCTCCCCATATCTTTCGATTTTACCGAATCTAGTAAATATCCTTTTCATTTCTTCTTCAGTAAATCCAACTCCTGTATCGCTAACCGAAAATATTGCCCAATTGCCATATTTCTCTAAAGCTAAACTTACTCTACCTTTCGGAGGAGAATTCTTTATTGCATTCGATAATAAATTTGTAATTACTTGTTCCATTCTACTACTATCAATTTCCAAATATAAATCGTCAGGAACTACTAAATTTAGGTCGATATCTCGTTTTTTTATTAAGTATTTCATATCGCTAACGGTTTCTTTAATAATTTCACTCAAATTGGTCATTTGTTTCTTTAGTTCGAATTTTTTGTATTCAATTCGAGTTATATCAAGTAAATTTTCAACCAATTTAGCTAAGCGCTTACCTCCCTTCTCCATCATTTCTAATATTTCTAATTGTTCCTTATCAAATTTATACGAGTGTAGAAGATATTCAGCACCACCTAACACAGGAATTAAAGGAGTTTTTAATTCATGCGATACTCTCGAGATAAGCTCTCTTCTAATTTGATCTAACTCTTTCAGTTTTTCTACTTCCTCCTTAACAAGAAGCTCAGCTTTTTTACGTTCCGTGATATCATGCCCCATAACTTGAATAAATGTTTCATTACCTAATTTGATGCTTGTAGATATAATATTTGCCCAAAATAAAGTTCCATCTTTTTTATATAATTTCACGTCAATAGCGGGTATTGATTGTCCTTTAAAAAATAATTTCAATCGCTTAACAAATATTGGTATATATTCTGGATGAACAATTGAAAGATTGTAAAGTGATCTACCGATTAATTCTTCCTTTTCGTATCCAATAATTTTTACAGTTGCAGGATTACACTCCCTAACTATATTATTATAATCTATCAATATTATCGCAAAAGGAGAACTTTCAAAAAGATGACGATATCTTTCTTCTGAACGCTTTAACTTTTGCTCTAATTTGAATTTATCAGTAATATCAGACATAGTTCCTTCAATTCTTATTGGTTTTCCGTTTTCATCTCTTATTAAATGAGAATCCACTCGTAAAGCTACATCTAAATTGTACCTATTTTTACCCTGAGCGATGAAATCATCAACAAAATCGTGTTCTAATAATTCTTTAACAAATTTCTTTCGATCTTCATCGGTTTTCCAAAAATCTAAAGTGTTTATTTCATCTAAATTTACAGACTCATCATATCCCATTATTTTCCTAAGTGCTGGATTAACATTTAGTATTGAACCATCCCAAGCTACTTGATAAAACCCTAAATCTAACTCCTCAATCATTTTTCTGTACTTTTCTTCTGATTCCTTTAATTTCTCTTCTGCTTTTTTTTTATCGGTAATGTCTATTATTGTAACGAGATCTGCAGGTTTATTCTGGTATGTAATTGTTTTAGAATAATTTTCAACCCATATTTCCTCGCCCGTCTTTTTAATAATTTTAAGAATATAATGATTTATAACATCTTCTAAACCCTTCTGCTTTTTACTAGTTTGGTCTAAAACTATTTTTTGATAATCTGGGTGGACAAAATTTAAAAATTCTCTAGGGCTCCAGCTTTTCATTTCCTCAATTGAGTAACCACTTATATCTGAGAGATGTTGATTTGCATATTTAATTACATTATCTTGAAGAATAGTAATCCCTAGGAGAGTTTGTTCGGTAATTTTTCTAAACTTTTCTTCTGATTCTTTTAATTTCTCTTCTGCTTCCCTCTTTTCTGTGATATCTCTCAGAAGACCACTGAAGCCGATTTTATTTCCGTTAGAATCGTATCTTAAATAAACTGAAGATTCACCATACATAATCCTTCCGTCTTTTCTAAAAAATTCGTATTGAAAGCTTTTTTGTGGGATTCCAGTATTATATACTTCATTAAATAATCTAAATGTTCTTTTACTATTCTCTTCAGACATGTAATTACTAAAATTCGTTCCCATTGCCTCTTCTCGAGTATAACCTGTCATTTCGATTAAAGCGTCGTTGAAAAAAGTAAAGTTACCCTTTAAATCGACTTCAAAATAACCCTCTTTAATGCTCTCAATAATATTTCTATATTTTTTTTCTGAATCTTTTAAGCTTTGTTCAGCAATTTTCCGAGAAGTTATATCTATTGAAACTATTTGAATAAGCATTTCATCCTCAATTTTTACCAAAGAAATATAGGCTTCCACCCAAACTTCTTTACCTTGTTTATTCACATACTCAAATTCTATAGGAGAAGTTATTTCGCCTTTTTTAATCTTCTCAAAAATTTTAATCAAGCTGGGTATTTTATTTCTTGGCATAGTATATAAGTCAATAAAATTCTTACCTACTATTTCTTCTCTCTCTAAATCTATAAGAAGTTCAGTCTCTTTATTACAATCAATAATAATTCCATTTATATCTAACAATACTATTGAATTAGGTGAAGTTTCAACTAAAGTTCTATATTTTTCTTCAGATTCTTTTAATTCTTGTTCAGCTTTTTTTTTCTCTGTTATATCCTGCATCAAAATTTGTATTAAGGTTTCATTTTCTATTTCTATTAAAGAGGCATGTAAACTTAGCCATTTAATATCGCCGATTGACCTATATATTGGAAATTCAACAGCTTCTATAATTTCACCCTTAATTATATTATAAAATAACTCTTTTAACATCGGCGAAAGATGTTTGTTTCTATCGGTTAATGAAACAATCTCTGTGAAATTTTTCCCAATTAAATCTTCTTTAGTATGTACAGAAAGAAATTTGTTTACCACAGTATTGCAATCTATTAAATTTCCTTTTAGATCTAAAAGTCCTATGAAATATGGAGAACTTTCGAATAAATGCCGGTATTTTAATTCAGAATCTTTTAATTTGTCTTCAGCTTTTCTGCGTTCTGTGATATCTCGGAATACACCCAACATATATGTTTTTCCGTCTATAGTTATGTTTTTTGTACTAATATCAACATAAAATTTAGTGCCATCTTTTTTTCTGGTGGGGATATTAATAGCTAATGGTAATTTGCCACTCATTTGTTTATCGTACTGTTCTTTGATATAAGGTAGATCCTCTTTAAAATAAAACCCAAAAGCACCAATTTTATTAAACTCTTCCAAATTATATCCAAACATTTCACAAATCGATTTATTGGCCATGTAGAATTTATTTTCATTTGGGTTACCAATAAGTATACCATCATTTGCATTTTCAAAGATTTCTTTAAATCTCCCTTCTGAGCTCTTTAATTTTTGTTCTGCTTTCCTTCGCTCGGTTATATCCCGAACAATTCCTTGAATAACTTTATTTCTACCTAGGTTAAAGATACTTGATGAAACTTCAGCGGGAAATATATCACCGTTCTTTTTTTTAAAATTAATCTCAAATCTTACAAAACCTTTTTGCGAAATTTCTTCAAAAGCTTTTTTAGACATTGAAAGGGCTTCGGTTGGATGTATCTTAGCTATTTTGAGGGATAGCATCTCTGATTTTGTATAACCAAATAAATCTAATACTTTTTGATTTATATCTATAATATTACCCTCTAAATCATGAATAAAGATGGCATCATTCGAACCATGAAAAAGGTTGCTATATTTTTCTTCAGAATCTCTTAAATTTTGTTCACTTTTTATTCTTTCTGAAATATCAATAAATGCACCCTCTATTGTCCCTTTTTCTTGATCAATTCTACCAGAAATAGATATTCCCTTTCTATTTCCATTTTTATCAACCAATTCGGCATCAAAACCAGATTTTACACCATGTTCTCTTAATTGCCTGATGAATTCTACCCTATCTTCATAATTAAAAAGTTTTATAGCAGTACTATTATTTATCAAATCCTCTGCATTGTCATAACCGGCAATTTTAGCAGCAGTATCGTTTGCTCTAATAAATTTACCATCTTTTATTTTTGAAGTCCATAAACCTACAAGAGCGTTTTCATATAAGCTTCGAAATCTTTTTTCAGATTCTTTTAATATTTGTTCTGCAAACTTATATTCAGTGATATCTTTAATTAAAGCACCTATTTTTATAGGATTTCCCTGCTCATCCTTGATTAACCATCCTGTTAGTGATATAGGAAATATCGTTCCATCTTTTCTTATATATTCCTTTTCAAACGTTCCATGTCCCTCAAATATGAAATTTTTAATTGCCTCTGCTTCAGCCTCGTGCCATTTCTTTGGAGTAATCAATTGGAAATTCATGCTTTTAAGTTCTTCTAATGTATAACCAAGCATGTCTTGATAAGCTTTATTGGCATTAAGAAATTTACCATCCAGTGTAGTAGTTACAATACCATCTGGGCTTGAGTTAAATAGATCTTTGTATCTTTCTTCACTCTCTCTTAATACATCTTCGATTTTCTTACGCTCGGTAATGTCTCTAGCAATTGTAAGGAGTTTTCTTTTTCCCTCTTGGTCATTAAACACTTTACCTTTAACATAAACCCATCCATAAAAATCCTTTTTATTTCTCATTCTTAATTCTCCCGTATATTCACCAACTTCAAAAGCTTTTTTTATGGCGCTTTTAGCAACTTCTCTCTCATCTGGATGAACAAAATCTAACGCTGGTTTGCCTATTAAATCTTCTCTGTCATAACCAGTTAATTTCAAATGAGTTTTCTCGTTAATAAATTCATATTCAGATTTTTCGTTAAGAACAGCAATCAAATCATTGGCGTTTTCTAAAATGAGACGATATTCCACTTCAGATTTTTTTTTTCTAATATCTTCATTCAAGATTTTTTCACCATTTTCTTTTATTGATGGCTTTTAAAAATAAAAAATTTATATTTATTCTTACAATTAGTCAGAGTATTAAATTTACTCAAAAGAAATAAGGAAATATTAAATATATATTTCTTACTCTTTATTGTTATTTTTACACACTATAACAAATAATTAAAAATTATAATTTTTTTGATTAAAATCTGGTTAAGTAATAAAGAAAAGAGTTTTATTTCAAGAGCTATTAAATAGGGTAATAGTCTAAATATGTCTAATTGTGTTATTTCCATGACAGATTCGA
Source organism: Candidatus Hodarchaeota archaeon (assembly GCA_048887225.1). Classification (GTDB taxonomy): domain Archaea; phylum Asgardarchaeota; class Lokiarchaeia; order Sigyniarchaeales; family SOKP01; genus LW40-45. The sequence continues at coordinate 119,382 of JBHLJY010000005.1, read as the reverse complement.
AAAAAGATTATCAAAAAATATTAGCCTCAGTCCAAAAACCAGTTATCGGTGAGGCTGGCAAAACAGGTACATGGAGTAGTTTAAAACCCATAATTGATGAAACAAAATGCATACCAGTAAAAACAGGAAAACATTCTTGTTTTAATTGTTGGCTTTATTGTCCAGATTCATGTGTATCAAGAACTATTCCACCTAAAATCAACAATGATTATTGTAAAGGATGTGGGATATGTATGGAAGAATGCCCCGTAAAAGCGATTTCAATGAAAGAGGTGAAAGTTCTATGATTCAAGGTGAAATATCGGCAAAAAATAAAAAAGTAAAAATTTTAACGGGAAATCATGCAGCTGCTTATGCATTTAGACAAGCAAGGGTAGGTGTCATTTCTGCCTATCCAATAACGCCTCAAAGCCCCGTTGTAGAAAAAATATCTGAATTTATTCGTGATGGGAAATTAAAAGCTAGATTTTTGATGGTTGAATCTGAGCATTCAGCAGCGGCAGCTTGTTGTGCAGCTTCAGCTACAGGTTCAAGAGTAGGAACTGCGACTTCAGCACACGGTCTTATGCTAATGTATGAACTTTTACCATGGGCATCAGGAACTAGATTGCCCATTGTAATAAATTTAGCTACTAGAAGCTGTGGAGCCCCTTGGTCAGTTTGGGATGACCATTCAGATTTCATTACGGTAAGAGATGTTGGCTGGATTCAATTTATGTGTGAAGATAATCAAGAAATCTATGATACGAACATTCAGGCATTTAAAATAGTAGAAGATCCAAGAGTCTATATACCTACAATCGTCGCTTATGATGGATATATTCTCTCACATACTATGATGCCAATAACTTTAGAAAGTCAAACAGAGATTGATGATTTTTTACCTCCATTAAAACATCACATTAATTTATCTGATGTCTCACAAGTGAAAGGAGTAGGACCGGTGACATTACCTAATGTTGTGAAGAGGCAGGAAGGAACAGCTCCAGGTTATTACGAATTTAGATACTCTTTACAAAAGGCATTAGAAAATTCTATTGATGTTATTATAGAGGTTCATGACGAGTTCGCAGAAAAATTTGGTAGATCTTATGGAAATGGATTGTTTAAAACATTTAAAACGGAAGATGCTGATACAATTATTTTCTGTATGGGATCAGTTTCTTCACAGGCAAAAACTGTTATTAAAAAACTGCGAAATGAAGGAATAAATGTAGGCTTAGTAAGCTTAAGATTATTTAGACCTTTTCCTGTCAAATATTTAAGGGAATTTTTTAGAGGCAAAAAGAATATTATAGTTTTTGATAGAGAAATTGGATATGGATACGAAGGTGTTTTATCATATGAATTAAAATCTGCACTCTATGGCTTAAAAGATTATCCTTTTATTAAGGGCTTTATTGTCGGATTAGGTGGAAGGGATGTAAAAAATGAACATATCATAGATGGAGTTCATAAAGCCTTAGAAGAATCCAAAAAGGGGGAAATTACACATAAAACTGAATTTTTAGGATTGAAATTAGATGAATTAGATTTTTTAGATTGATTGGGATGAGAAATATGGTAAAAGTAATGGATGTTCGAGAAGAGGAATTTATATATCCAGGCACAAGAATGTGTGCAGGATGTGCGATGGCGCTAATTTATAGAGTTGCTCTTAAAGCTCTTGGTCCAAAAACGATTCTTACGGTGCCTGCTTCGTGTCTGACCGTACTTCATGGAATGCAAGGTTTTTGTACTACTAACCTTTCTGTACTTCATACTCCTTTTGCTACTACGGGAGCTGCTGCCTCTGGTATAGTAGCATCATTGGAAGAAAAAGATCTGGCCGATGAAATAACTGTTGTTGCATTCGCTGGTGATGGAGGTACTACTGATATTGGTATTCAAGCACTTAGTGGAGCCGCAGAGAGAGGTACCAATTTCATTTATGCTTGTTATGATAATGAGGCATATATGAATACAGGGGTTCAACGGAGTGGATCAACGCCTCTCGGAGCTTTCACAGCAACGACTCCTGGGGGAAAAAAATTACCCAAGAAGAATATGCCAAAAATTCTTGAAGCTCATGGAATTCCGTATGTAGCAACTGCTAACGGGTCTTATCCTCTTGATTTATATGAAAAATTTCAAAAAGCCCAAGAAATAAAAGGTACTAGATATATACATATTCTTTCAGCTTGCCCTCCAGGATGGGGTTATGATCCAAAAGATTCAATCAAAGTAGGAAGATTGGCTACAGAAACGGGAGTCTGGCCTTTGTACGAAGTTATTAATGGTAAATTCATCTTATCTAATATTAGTAAAAAATATTTGGATCCTTCTAAGAGAAAACCTGTTGAAGAATATTTAAAAGCTCAAAAAAGATTTAGTAGAATAACTGCTGAAGAAATTAATCAGTATAAAGCATACATCGATGTTCAATGGAACGAAATCAAATTAAGATTAGAAAATCAATGATTTGTTTAGCTATTTAATAAAAATATCTTACTGTTTTTTCGTAAATTTTTATGCACACATTTTTTAATTTTTAACTTCTTATATCTTCTATTCATTTAAATTAAAATTATTAAAACACCATTATTAGATTGATAATTTAATAACCTTTAATATATTAAAATAAATGTCATGGAAGCTGCTCAACTTCTCACTAAAGTTGATAAAGAAGATTTGAGAATTTTAATGGCAATAGAACTCGGAATGAAGAGGTCCGAGTTTACAACAGTAAATGATATTAAGTTTTATTCAAGGTATCCAATGGAAGAGACATTATTTAGACTAAAAAAAGTTCACAAATTAGATTTAATAATCAGAGATTCGTCTACATATGAAATTGGATATACTCTCAATTCAAAAGCTTACGATCTTTTAGCTTTACATACATTAGTGAAAAAAAATATAATAAGTCAATTAGGCCCTATTTTAGGGAAGGGTAAGGAATCGGATGTATTCAGTTGTATGGATGATAATGAAAATATCTACGCTATAAAAATATATCGAATTGGTAGAACGAGTTTTAAAAATATTAAAAAATTTAGAAATTTGATTGGTGAAAGAACCCATTTCTCGTGGCTTTACGTGAATAGGCTTGCTGCTAGAAAAGAGTTCGAAGCACTTCAAAAGATTTATAATCTTAATTTAAACACTCCTAAACCAATTGGATATAATAGACACATCGTTGTAATGGAATACTTAAGAGGAAAAGAATTGGCTTATTATAAGAGTATTGATAAACCCGAGTACATATTTAAAGAGATTATTAACCAAATGATAATAATTTATAAAAAAGCTAATATTATTCATGGTGATTTGGGAGAATTTAACGTCGTTGTGGATGAAAAAGGAAATATATTAATAATAGATTGGCTGCAATGGGTTCCTAGTGACCATCCAAACGCAAAAAAACTCCTTAAAAGAGATGTTGAGAATTTATGTAATTATTTTAAAAAGAAATTTAAAATTAAAAGTGAAAGCAAGGAGATATTATCAAAATTTTATCAAAAATGATATTTCACTTCAATTTTTCAGCTTTTTTCCTTGTATAATAACATCTTCTACGATTTCATTATTAAGAATTTGAAGCTCGAAGATTCTTGATTTTAATTGTGAGATTAATTTATTCAAATCTATATTTTTATTTAAGATTGAAAATTTTATATCGGCATTATCTTTAACTACTCTAAGCATTTCTTTAACACCATCAACAATGTGAGGTAGATTTTGCAGAGAAGTAAGAGAAAAAAATGAATTAAAGATATTACTTCTGATTGGTAAATTTTCCAAATCACATAAAATTAGATTTAATTTGTTTCCTATTTTCTTATCTTTATTCAAATTCTTCAATTTGAAAATCTTTAGCATATTGATTGAAATATCAATTGCAATATAAGAATAAAATGGTGTTTTGATTCGTTCTAGTGAGTTAATTAAAAAATCGTATAGTAAACCAGTACCACAACCAGCATCTAATATAATTTTCCCCCCTACGGCATAACTCTTTAGAACGATTTTATATTTATTATATTGAATTTCTTTATATCTTCTCTCATAATAATCTGAGGTTGAATTGTATTTAATTATAATCTCTTTTTTCTTATTCTGGTTCTCTCTCTTCTTTTTCAAAAAAATAACCAATGAAACTTAAAATAGGTTAATATCAGATAATAAGGTTTTTATTCAAAAAAATTTATCTTTAAATAGTTTAATAATAATTTTTTATTTTGAAAAGGTATAAAAAGGGATAAAGTTAGTATGTCGCTTAATAATAATCCACAAAGAAAATCGAAAAATCCATTAACAATATTGCAAAACGCCCAAAAATCAAAAATATTATTACGATTGAAGGACGGTACGGAGTATCGAGGAATATTAAAGGAGATAGATGCCTATATGAATATGATTTTAGAAGATGCCACAGAAATCATGAATGGAAGCCCAATTGCGAAGTACAATGAGATCTTTATTCGTGGGAATAATTTATTGTTTGTGAAACCGGACGCGAGTGAGATTATGTAAATTAAGGAGACAGCATCAATATTAAAACTAATTTTTCTTATAAGTTGATAAATAAAAATTATTTCCTCAAAAATCTAATAATGAATTACTTTTGTAGAAAAGTCTCCTGAATTAATATTATAGAAGTTCTAGCGTTTTAGGGATAATTCTATTATTTTTTATAATTGCATAAGAAGCAGGATTCGGTGAAAAATCTCCACGATAGTTTGCTGCGGAAAATATTGAAAGTAATCGTCCGTTGAAAAACCATTTATAACCCTCGGGAAAGCATTCATGGGCTCGAATAAGGTATTTAAGATTATTTGACTCCATGAAATTATCGAAAACGTCCTCGCCAAAAAATTTAATTCCAGACCCTCTAAAACTTCCCTCAAAACCCCGCAATCCAGATTGTTTTGGATCATTCCATAAAATTTGGAAAATACCTTCATTAATCGTCTTTAAAGTAGAATTATCAATATTGTTATGTCTTAATCCTTTTAATTTATTTAAGATATCTATGTCTTCAGGAATTCCTCCATGTAAACATAAAATTAAATTATTGATGATCGCGCACATAGGAAGCATATCATAAACTGCTAAAATTTCGCTAAATTTATTATAATCCTTAAATCTCTGGAGGAAATCATAAAAAAATCCATATGCTTGGTTCATCTCTAAGGTCTCGTGATTTCCTCTTAATATGTAAAAACTATCATGTTTAAGAATTTTTAAAGCTAAAACTACAATTAAACATTCCAATTGATTCGTTCCCCTATCAACTATATCCCCTAACGATATTACCAATTTAGGTTTTTGTTGATTAATTATATCTATAATTTTCATTAATGTACGCATATTACCATGGATATCACCAAGAACAAAAACTTCCTCCGAATTGTCTAAATCAAATTCCAATAATAGAGGTTCATCTTTAAAAATATCTCTGGCTTGTTTCAAAATTTCTGAAATTGTATCAAAATCAAGTTTAGTGATAGATTCTGGCGTTTTAATTAATTTTTGTAAAAAAGTATTATCAATCAATACGCATACCTATTATATATAAACTAGACAATTTTAATGGAATAGTATTTCTACAATTATAAAACTATCTTTGTATAATATTATAAGTAAGAAACTTAAAATGATAATATTATAATCTATAAAATGGAATTTTTAAATGAGTTAATAGATAATTTCGAGAATCAAAGCTTTAAAAATCAAAAAAATTTTGGTGTTATATATACACCAAATGAAATTGCTGATTTTATTGTAAAAAGTATATTTAAAATTTGCATCAAAGATTTACTCCAATTATATGGGTATTTTACGAAAGAATTGGATATCCATAATTTAATTCAATTTTTAGTTAGAAATGACGAATTAAAGGAAATCATAAATAAGAAGATTGAAAATATTAAAGTTTTAGATCCTTCTTGTGGTTCTGGAAGATTTTTAATTTCTGTAGCAAAATTATTATTCAATTTAAGGAAGAAAATTAATCCAAGTTTGAAAGAATTTGATTTAAAAAAGAAAATTATTCAAAATAATATTTATGGAATAGACATTGATAAATCTTCATGTTATATCTCAAAATTAAAGTTACTGAATTGGATATATTCAGATCAATCAGATCAAACATTATATCAAAATACTATAGAAACTGATTTAAAAAACCTAAATAAAAATGATATTGGGAAAATTTTTCAACACATCAATATCAAACTTAATGTTTATAATTTGGATTATCTTTTAGAATTTGATAAAGATAATTATTTTGATTTTATAATTGGAAATCCCCCCTATATTGAAAATAAGAAATTAAAAAATAAAATATATAAAAAACAATTATACAATAAGTTCTACTCAGCTTATCGGTTATTTGACATTTCGATTTTATTTATTGAAAAATCTTTACAAATATTAAAAAAAAATACAGGATACATTTCATTTATTTTACCTAATAAATTTTTATCTTCGGATTACGGTATTAAAATAAGAGATTTATTAATAAATAAAACAGAACTTAGAGAGATTATCAATATTTCCTCATTACCCGTTTTTCACAAAACAGCAACATATCCAGTAATCCTCTCTCTTAAAAACAGATTTCCTAGTGGTTCTAATGAAATAATCATAAAAACTTATAGTGATATCGGGGAAATCATTAAATCTAATGTTTCAGAATTCTTTATTTTTTCTCAGAAATTAATTAATCAACTTCCATCTAATGTAATTCCAATTTCAGGTAATATTGAATTAATTAGTCACCTCTATTCTAAATTTAAAACAATTTCAGAGACGTTTAATGATTTAAAAATTATTTATCGACCATTTGGGTTTTTGAAATACAGTAAATTTTTTGATAATATTAGTGAAAAAAGAAAATCTAAAAAAGATCTACTTCTAATTGGAACTGGAAATGTAGGAAAATATCATTTAAAATATAAAAAACGAATAAAAATAGCTAAAAAAGATATAAAAGTTTCATATTTCAATTATAAACCCGCTTTTAAAGACATTTGGGATGACCTCAGCAGTGAAAAAATAATATTTAGAGAAATCGCTAAGGACTTGACATGTGTATTTGATCTTGGTGTTTTGACGAACATCACTGGACTATACTTCATTAGAATTCCCTCAATCGATATAAATAAACTAATTTGTCTTATGACGATCTTAAATTCCAAATTGATAGACACAGTTTTTAAAAGCCTTTTTAGCACTTTACATATGTCAGGAGGTTATTTAAGATTCAATGGAAGTTTCATTAAAAGGTTGCCAATGCCTAACCAGCTTCCCGTTTCTTTATATCATATAGGAAAAATTATTCAATTTCTTTCCCAATTGAAATATGAAATGATTAAATCAGAATTAAAGATTTTTAAAGAAATAGATATCAAAAATATTAAAATACATTTAGAATTCTTTAAAAAATTAGCAAATTCGTTAGTTTTTTTATTATACTTTGAAGAAAACTACGAGAAATCGAATAAATCTTATAATATTTTATCTAATATTTTATATTCAGAAGTCTATTTTCCTAATATTCAAATTAAATATTTAACACCTCGTTTTAATTTGGCAAATTTTAAAATCTTTCCTTTTGAAAAATTAAAATCAGTACTACTCCAAATTACAAATATATATAATAAAATAAAAGCAAATAAAAAAATCCAAATAGAAATAGAGAATATAATAAAATTTTCTACTTCTTATTTGTAAACATAAATATATAAATGTTTAAGAAAGATATAATTCTAGAACATATATATAATTAATATAACTTTGTTTATTTGGTGTTGTAATGAAAGAACTAAAAAACAAATATGTGAGAAGCGTGATAAAGCTTGGTAATTCTTACGCAATGACATTTCCACAAGAATGGACAAACCAAGCTAACCTGAAAGAGAAATCTGATATATCATTATATCCAATCGATGATAAATCAATTATTATAAGAACAGTTGATAAGGAAAAAAAGACAATATTCAACATTGATGGAAATGAATGGCCTGTTAAATTAATAAAACAAGCTATAATATCTGCTTTTAAATTAAATGTAGACGAGATTTATATAAAATACAATGATGATAATAGAGAAGATATCTACAAACTCATAATTAATTTGGAAAGGGAAACTATAGGTTTTGATTTCAAAGATAATTCTGAAGGACAAGAATTTTTCATAAATTTCTTATTAGACACATCAAGCAAACCGTTTCAAGATATATTAATGGATCTCTCAGAAGTCTTTAGAAGAATTATAAAAAATGTCATTGAAGGGATAACTAAAAAAAATGGTGATTTATTATTAGCAGAGATTGAACGCAAATATAGTTTAGGAACAAGGATTCTTATTACAGGTCTTAGCGACTATCCTATATCAAAAGGTTATCGAAATATACCCATAATTAGATTTCTTGGCGATAGGGTTATTCTCCTCTATATTAGAGATTTTATTAACGAGGCTTTAACTTTGAAGCTCGTATCGAATGATATAATTAAAAAATTTTCAGAAATTTTAATTAAAATCCCAAGCTTGTTAATTAATTTAATTAAAAATTATGATAATATAAATCTAGATTCAATTTCAAGCTTTCAAGGATATTTAATTAAATTAGGAATGATGCTCGAAAATATTGTACATGAGAAATCAAATATAGAAGTGCAGCAAGTTAGAAATAAAATTAAATATTATTTAAATAGTTTCCAAAACTTTTTCGATATCGGAATAACACGACTTATAGAATCTGAGATAGGTATGGTATAATTTTTAATCTTTAAAAACCATAAAATCTAAATTTTAATTTTAATTTTGAACATTAAAAATTTTAAATTTAATCCAATTAAAACTATTAGTGAATAATTAATGGCTAAAAAGAAGAAACTACTGGCAGAGAGAGAAAATGATGAAATCCCCTCAGGTAAAATTGATGAAGATGGAGATGAAATTTTAGATTTATACGATGAAAAAGATGACTTAACTGAAGATTTAATCTACGACCTTAGTGAAATAGAAGATGAGATGTTAGTCGATGAGACTGAAGATGAAGAATTTGGCTATGAAGTTAATGAAGTCGAAAAAATGATGAGAAAAATTAAGTGCGAACCTTGTCCAGGCAGTGATAGTAAGCCAGAATGTAAAGTTAGAGATGATTTTGGGTGTCCGCCTGGAAAAGAATCAAAAAAGAAGCCCTGGACCGAAGCAGAAAGAAAAAGGTCGGGAAAAAGTAAGAAAAAATAACTTATTTCGCATGCTAACTAAAATTAAAAAGTATTTCATTTTAATTGCCATTGATGTTTTAATTAGTGCGTTTATTTGGCATATAAATGCTTCCTGGGGAAATACTTTTTGGACTTGTTTAATTTTATCTACTACAACTTTTTTAATCATTTTTACACCTTTTCAAATTTATTTTAGTTGGAGAGATATATATTTTGATAGATGGGAAAATTTATATTTAAAAGAGCTCGAGATTTCAAAAGTAAAAATTAAAGTTGAGGGTGGAGATTTATATGCTGATTTAATAAAATCGAAAAATCAAAAGGCTAGAAACAAAAAAAATGCTGTAGTAATTATTAGCCCTGGCTTTTCTGACAGAAAAGAAAGCCTCCAATATTATTATTTTCCTTTAGCATATAATGGTTATATAATTTTAGCTTACGATGCGAGAGGGATTGGAGAATCTAAAAAAGCAGGTAATCGAAGCGATTTTTTAAAGCGAATAGATGATTATATTAGAATAATCGAGTGGTTAAAATCTAGCGATAAGTTTAGCCAAATGAAGATTTATTCGGTTGGTTTAAGTATTGGAGCCTTAACTGTGTTATGCGGAGGTTTTCCAAATAAAAATGTTGAGAAAATAATTGCTATTTCTTCAATGTCAGATTATAAAAAAAATATATTAGAATCGAATCTAATAGTTAAATTAAGCTATTTTATAAAAGGTATTAATTTATCTCCTGATGATGTAGAAAATCGGAAGTTATCTCCATCAATCGTAATTAAAGATATAAGAAACTCTCTCTCTGAAGTTGAATGGAAACGATTCTCAGAAAAAGTTTTGTTAATACACACCAGAAACGATAAGATAATTCCGTTCAAAAATTTTAAAGAAAATTATATAATTTTAGAGTCTTCCGATAAAAATCGAGTAATTCTATCAAAAGGAGGGCATATGCAAAAAAAGAATGAATTAGTCTTAGTTGGAGCCACTCTTAGATTTTTTAATGAATAATCAAAATGTTTTAATCAATGTTAAAATCGATTCAACAGCTAATTCAATACTTAAGTTGATTGATTTTAATTTTTTTTCGAAATAATTTGTGTTGTTTTGAGATTTTTCAATTTCAATAAAAAGATCAAAAAATTGCTTTTGACTTTCTAGTTCTATAGAAAATACGTTAGATCGGGATGTAGCATCTCCCATCATTACAAGACATCCATGATCATGGAAATGTTTTACTGCAGCATACTTAGTTTCCCAAAGTTTATCTTTTAACTTATTATAAACGTTTTTTGCTACATTCTCGCAATAATCCTTGCTTTTCTCGCTGTGGCAAAAGTAAAAAGGCAATTTGTCCTTATTTGTTGTCATGTATTCTAATAATTTTTCGAAAACTGTATCTAATTGTTTAATACTTAAGCTTATATGATTATGGTTTGCAGAAGGGGTGCATTTAAAAAATAGAGGTTTTTCATAATATTTTATATGATAGAGCTCCATTACATTTAGTATAATACCTTCTTTGAGCCAATGATCAAATTTATAGGTGATAGACTCTTTCATTAAGTTTTTACGCAATTCTTTTGGAATTCTTTCAAGAAGAGATGTTTCATGAAAATCCAATAAATAAATGGGCATATCTTCTTTTTCCCAGTATTTCTTAAGTATTTTTTTCACAATATTAGCATGTTCTGGAATAGGATATTCAATTTGATCATCATTATAATTGTTATAATCAGGAGCAAATGTTCTACGCCAGAATCTATTAAGATTCGTCCCATCTTTTAAATAATAACCAGATTTATTGTGGATGGAAGGGTTGAGGAAACCGTAAGGATTCATTAATGGAAAAAAAATTAAAATCTGGTCTTCCTTCAAAATTTCATTTACAGAGATTTTTTGATTTTGAACCATTTTAAGAAATTCTAAAATACCAAATAATCCATTATATTCATTATGTTGAGCGCCAACAAAGATTTTTACATATTTAACTTTATCAACATCAAAATTCTTCCCAATATATATGATGGGGATAGTTCCATCTGATATATTGAATATCTCGTAAACTATATAATTTAAATTATTTAGGGACTCTAAAAAATTTAAAATTTTTTCAAATAACTCTCGTCTTTTGGATATATTTAATAAGTGTTTTAAGGTTTCAAGTTTCATAATTTTTCAATTCTAACCAATAATTTGGCCCCAATCTGAGAACTCAATAATTTTTTGAAAATTTTTGGCCATGCTTACAAACATTACACATCCAATACAAAAAATATTTACAAAATCATCCATGGATAAATTCAAGAGCTTACTATTATTTTTGGAAACTCCTTGTCCACGTTCAACTTCTATGACTCCATCAAATCCAGATAGATTTACAACAAATTCTTGTTTTTCTAAAGTTCCATGATAACTGCCTCTTGCTATTCTTGCTAATCCCCCAATTGGGATAATTTTTCCATTTATCTGAGACATATAAATCCTTAAATCGAACGTATGTTTGCCCCCTTTCCAGTCTATTAACGAAAAATCAGCCATTTCTTGGATTGTATATGGAAAAGGATCTCGATTTTTCATAAATTTCGCAAAAAATTCTTTCTTACTCTCCTCTATTAGATTTTTAATATTGGACGGATCTTCATCTGGAGATATCGGAAGGACTCCTGCTCCCCCAGAACCGCCATCAGGCTTAATTATAAAAGGTTTTTTATATTTTTTTATGATATATCCCAATTTTTCTATTAATTCACTCTCATTATAAGCTTTTGTAAATAGAAGATATTTTAAATTATACTTTTTAAGGATGTCCTTAGCAAAATAACTTGCTAAATAAGTTAGCGATTTATCATCCGTAACTCGATAAATAGGATTAACGATAATTGTATGAATTTTTCGAAAATCTTTTCTTATTAATTGAGCAAACACATCATTTTGAAACCGACGCGCAATACCATCTCCTATAAGAACGCTAATTTTAGAAACATCTTTAAATTTGAACCAATTTTCTGAAAAGGATAAAGATGTGGATAACTGCTTGTAATCAGCAATTAAAAACGCAACGTCAACATCAAATTCCTCTTTAAAATTGTTAACATTAAATATGTCTACCGAAAGCTCTCTTTTTCTTATTTCTTTTCTTAAATAATCAATCAATATTACTTTTTCGTGAATTAAACCATCATCTATCGGAACTCCAACAAGAATAAGTACTTTGTTATCTCCTCGCTTATTCTTTTTAATAGCTTGAGAAATAGCTTCAAAATATCCATTATATATAATAGTTTGTTGTTTTTTTGTGAGGATAGAAAGCCCGCGATTTGAACCACCATTAGTCTCCAAAAGAAAAAATTTCTTTCCTCCTGGCTCATCACACACCATAAAATCAACACTGCCAGCATAGAATAAATCGTTGTTGCTTAAGTAGTTATCTTTATCTCTTTTCATCTTCCTCAAAGCTTTTTGCCTAACAGCATCAGCAAAATTATCCTCTTGAGACGCTCTTAAATCAGCAAATAGTACTAGATCTAATCCTAAGGTTTTTCCTAAATTAACTAAATCTAAATCTGAGTCTGATATTTCTTTAGACATCAGCTTCACGAATTTAGAGAGCTTATTATCATCCATAAAATCACAAGATAATTTCTTTTTAACAAATAGCTTATAAATATAAATAACCTTGATGATTTCCCTTTATACTAAGCCTTAAACTCCCCAGTAAGATTTTTTTGACTTTGATTTGCTCTTTATAAGATAAATCAGAGAATATTAATATATAGTTTTTTTCTAAATTTATAACAAAGAGTAGTCCTATTTTTATCAATTTTGAATCCTTGTCAAGCAACGAAATTATTACATAGTGATAAGGGAGTTTAATTAATTCGCTAACATCAATCTCTCTTTCAAGAATTTCGTTAGTCTCAGTATTATAATCAGACTTTACAAATTTAATATCCTCCAAAGGAATAGAGATTTTTCTATAATCTTCTAAAACCTTAGCAAATTGACTTTGCCTCAAAAATCTTCTTTCTTCTTTATCCTTTTCGTAAAAATATTTATTATTTTCCTTAATTAAATAGATTTTTCTATCTTTTCTTAACCTAGCGATTTTTACAATAGTTTTTAATTCTTTAATAGTATCATCGTGAAATACGATTAAAATATCGGGATTTATCATTTCGATAAAAAAATTTTTATATATGACACCTGCTTCTTGCTTTATCCAGCCATCCGTATCAATTAATACAAAATTAGTATCTATATGATTTCTTATATACTCACCAATTAAATTTTTACAATAATGCGACACTATAAATTTATAATTTCCTTTTGGAAATGTGGCTCCTATAAATACTGTGCTTTCTGAATCAATATCTTCGCCTGAAATAATCGAATCCTTAATTGTTCCAATATTAAGAGTAGTTGGCAAATACATTATCTGTTGTCCTAAATCAGAATCAAGATAACCTCCTTTAAATCCCTCTTTAAGGAAACTATTAGCTAAATATTTAATTATTGTTGTTTTTCCACTACTTATTCCCAAAACCATAATTTTTAATGGTTTTCCCTCTTTTTCTTTAAGTTCTTCCAAAATGGCATTCTTAATTTCAATCCATCTGTTAGATATCGAATTTTCCTTAATTAATTTAAGGTTCTCTTTTTCGTTAGATGTATATATCTCTAGTTTTGATTTTTCTAACGTAAATAACGGGTAATGATTAGCACTAGGAATAATTATGACGTAATCTTCATCAAATTCTGAGAAATCCAAATTTGAACTTCTTTTGTCTGGAAGAATTGTTTTTCCAAGTACTTCTAATTTTCCATCTAATAAAGTTATCCTCGTAGGCCCTTTTACTAACAGCGTATGTCCTTTTTCGATAGTTTTAATCATTTTACATTCATTTTAATTTAGGTAATTTAAAAATTAAATTTTTAATTCATAATATACGAAAAATTTCTTTAAAACAATTTTTTAAATAATCCTACTTTTTTTAATCCTTTTATAACAAGGAATACATAGGTTTTTTCCTTTATACTCTTTTATTCTAGTGATCATTGTAGGATCACCACATTCATCACAGATGATTGATTCATATATTTTAGCTTTTTCAGGTGGATTAAATTTCACTTTTTGGATCCTGAATATATCTTCAGGTTTGATTCTTAATATTCCTTCTGTTCGCTCTTCTTTAGATGAAGGAAGATCTCCAAAATTCCTACTTTTTAAAGATATTTTTATAGCTTTTTTATTTGTTCTGTTATAAAAAGTATAATTATTTTTACCATAATCTAGATATATTAAATTGCCCTTCCCAAAGGTTGTTCCTAATATTGCTTGAATAGCATCAACGCTACAATTATCATTTTCTACGACTGCAACTAGCTCTTCATCAGTACTAAATTCATTATCATGTTCTAGTATGTATTTAGATACTAAAACGCCGATTGCAACGCCAGGACAAGAATGTCCATGGAAATTAACTGCTTTTTTCATTAAATCTCTAACTTCCAAATTGATAAGCACCAGTTCTAAATTTAATAAAATGTATCTTCTACATAATTTATAAAATCTTCTTATTTTTTATATATTATAGATGAAATTTTTAGTAGATTCTATGCTTGGAAAACTTGCTCGCTTACTTCGAATATTTTCCTATGATACTATATATGCTAACGATTTAATAGATCATTTTAATTTAGACCCGGTACCAGATGATAAATTATTAGAATTTGCTCTTAAAGAGGATAGAATTATAGTTACAAGAGATTATATTTTTTATAAAAAAGCAAAAAACAATGGTTTTTACTTAGAAGGAGAGGGAGTATATAACTACCTTAAACAACTTAAAATCAAATTTGACTTAGATTATAATTTTGATATAAAAAGAGCGAGATGTTCAATATGTAATTCCGAGTTAACGAAAGTAGATAGGAATTTAATTAAAGACTTAATAGAATCCGAGACTTTTAAGTATCATAATAATTTTTATCAATGTTCTAATTCAAATTGTAAAAAAATATATTGGAAAGGAACGCACATTGAAAATATAATTGAAAAATTAGAGAACAAAAAAATATGAGCGAATTACTCCTTCTTTTTAAAATGCATTTCTTTAACCTCGTTAAATCTTAGTTTAATTTTATCGGCCTCTTCGTTATAATGACCTTTTTGATACATTGAATAAGCTTGATTTAACAATTCTAAACATTTTCGGTATTCTTTATTCAAGTAATGATTATCGGCTAACGATACAAGGTTTTCAGCTTTTTTTTTATAGAATTCTATGAATTGTTCCGATGTATCGATTTTTTTACTCATTTTATTTAATCATCTAAAATTAAATTTTAAATATAATATAATTTATGTTCTGAATTATAATAAAATTATCTACTTATTAAAAATATAAATTCAATCTCTTTTAAGAGTGTAGATTATGATAAATATTGGAATTATTGGAGCAGGTATCCATGGGTGGGATCATTGCCTTGGTTTTGATAGATTATCAGATAGCCAAATTTTAGCTGTAGCTGATCCGAGCGAAAAGCAACTTAAAATGAGTAAATCCACAATAAAAGGGAGTACGCCAAAATTTTTTACAGATTATAAGGATTTATTAAAAATCACTGACATAGATGCTGTTGTCATTGCCACTCCAAGCTACCTTCACACTCAAATAACAATTGAAGCTTTAAGAGCAAATAAAGATATCTTTTTAGAAAAACCTATTGCTCCCACAATTGAATCGACAGATCAAATTATTAAAGAATACGCAAAAACAGATAGGATTATCCAGATTGGATTGGAATATCGTTATTCTAATCTCTTTCGAACGATGGCTCAATTAATTGAGAAGGGAACATTTGGAAATGTAATGATTGCTTATTGTAAGGAACATCGAGAAAATTTTCCTAGTCCTTGGTTTTTTGATGAAAACAAATCTGGAGGGGCTATTCTAGATAAAAATGTTCATCATTTTGACATATTCAATTGGCTTCTTCAATCACCTCCATATCGAGTTTTTGCGATGGGAGGGCAACATGTTGTAAAAGCGGGTCATAAAATTCAATGCTCATATTCTTGGCAACCAGGAAAAATCCTAAAAAAGCCCACAATCGTCGATCATGCCAATGTATTAATTGAATACGAAAATGGGGCAAAGGGTAATTTAGGTTTATGTATGTATGAAATCCAACCAATTGAAGGACTCGAAATTGGCATTATAGGAGATAATGGGGCATGGGCATTAACAAAAAATGACAAAGAGCTGATTATCGCAGGTGGACCAATTGGTAATTTGAGAGAGGTGGAAGTAGATTATTTTTCCGATAATGAAGGGCTAGTTCATATTGGAATTCAAGCAGAACGGAGAGATTTTATTGAATGTATCAAGAAAAGAAAGCAACCTTATGCTAATTTATCATTAGGAAGAGAAGCATGTGTTGTCTCCTTCGCAGCGGAAAAATCAATAAAAGAAGGACGCATTGTCAATATTTCAGAATTTGATAATAAAGAGATATCTGAAATTTTTAGAAGACTAGGATATGATAAAAAACAAAAAACTCCTCCTACTTTCGCTCTTCCAGATTCTCAATTAAAACTTAAAAAAAGAAAATCTTTAAAATCGAAAGAAAGAGAATTAAAAAGAGAATTGAAAAGAATTCAAGAAAGAATTAAAGAGTTATCAACTTAGTTCAATTTTTAAAAACAGAGGGAACAATACCTTCTATTAGTAGATGATCCAATATAACAATAGCCGTCATGGCTTCTACAACAACAACAACTCTAGGAACTATGCACGGATCGTGTCGACCCGTAAATTCAATTTCAGTATTTTCCATAGTTTTAATATTAACTGTTTTCTGAAGTTTCCCAATTGTAGCAGTTGGTTTAACGGCGACAGTAAATTCAATGGGCATTCCAGTCGAAATACCTCCAATTATTCCCCCAGCATCATTTTTCAACGTTTGAATTTTTCCATCTCTTATAATCCAAGGATCATTATGTTCACTTCCTTTCATTTCAGCAGCTCTAAATCCGGCACCAAATTCTATTCCTTTAATTGAAGGTATGGAAAAAATAGCTTTACTTATGTTAGATTCGAGACTATTAAAAACTGGACCGCCAATTCCCTCTGGAAAATTATTTACAATACATTTTATGGTTCCGCCAATAGAATCTTTTTGACTTTTGAGTTCTTCTATTACTTTTTCCATCATTTTGGATTTCTCGGCATTAAGAGCCCTTACATCTGATTTTTCTCTTAATTTGATGTATTTTACGAGATCATCAATTTGATATAAATTGTCATCCTCTATTTCTCCAATGCTTTTTGTATAAGCAAATACTGTAATATTATAATTTCTTAAAATTTGTTTCGCAATAGCTCCAGCCATTACAAATCCTGCAGTAATTCGTCCTGAAAATCTGCCAGATCCTCTATAATCTGCAAAACCTCCATATTTTTTTAAAGCAGAGAAATCGACCTGGGAAGGCCTTAGAAATTTTTTAAATTCCTCGTATTTTGATGAATCTACATCTTTATTTTTTATTATCATACAAAGTGGCGCCCCAGTTGTTTTGTGTTTAAAAATTCCAGATAGAACTTGTACTTTATCTAATTCTGAGCGCGAAGTAGTTATTTTAGATTGCCCTGGGCGCCGTTTATCTAACTCACTTTGAATAAAATCTAAATCAAATCCCAAGCCTGCTGGAACTCCATCTACTATAATCCCGACTAAATCTCCATGACTTTCTCCGAAGGAAGTGATTTTAAAAATTGTTCCAAATGTATTATCTCCCAAATTCTTCACGTTTTCTTAGATTATTAAATATTATAATCTTTCATCTTAAATTAATTAATATTATATCTATAACTTTCTATTAATTATTTAATGGAATTAATTATAAGTCCAATAAATAAGTTAAATGGGGAAATAAGTGCACCCCCTTCTAAAAGCTATTCTCATAGAGCTTTTATTATCGCAAGTCTCGCTGACGGAATCTCAGTAATTAAAAATCCTCAAACATCTGGAGACGTTGAGGTTACGATTAATGGTTTAAAATCATTAGGTATAAACATTTTAAAAGAGACTGAAAATTCTTATGTTGTTCAAAAAACCGCAGACGCCTTTAAATCAATTAAAGAATCCATTGATTGTAAAAATTCTGGTACTTCTATAAGAATTTTTTGTGCTTTAAGTCTTATTGTTAAAGGAGGGTTATCTTTAACAGGAGAATTTTTAAAAAGAAACCGTCCAATTATTCCGTTATTGGAGGCGTTAAAATACTTAGGCGCCGAATACAAATTAGAGGGGAAAATCATCCATATTGAGCGAAGAAAGCATCAGTGTAATACTGTGAAAATTCAAGGCGATATTAGTTCGCAATTCATTACCGCATTGTTAATAATTAGTCCGATGTTGAAATGTGAAGAAAAAGACTTTGTAGAAATTGAAATAACAACTCCTTTAGTTTCATATCCTTACGTTAAAATTACGTTGGATATATTAGACTCTTTTGGAATCAATTTTCAAGAAAAATTAAATGACCAAAAAATAGGAAAATATATAATCCCCAGCGGTCAAAAATATAGATCACAAATATATTCGATTCCAGGTGATTTTTCCTCTGTAGCATTTATTATCGCTGCTGCAGTATTATCACCAGAAGATTCGAATGTAATTATAAAAAATGTAGATATTCAAAATCCACAGGGAGATAAAAGAATAATTGAAATTTTACGTAGGATGGGAGCAAAAATAGATGTTAATCAAAATAACAATCAGGTTACCGTAAAAGGAGGAATTAATACATATCCGTTAAAAGGTAAAGATGTCGATTGCAGTCAAATTCCAGATTTATTCCCAATTTTATCTATTGTAGGTGCTTTTGCAAAGGGAAAAACAACACTCTATAACGCCTCAAATTTAAGATTAAAAGAGAGTGATAGAATATCGGTCATGGCAAGGGAATTAGCAAAAATGGGTGTCAAAACCACGGAAAAAAATGATAAATTAACTATATATTATTGTGAAAAATTAAAGGGATCAAAAATTAATCACGAAAAAGATCATAGGATCGCAATGGCTTGTTGTGTTGCCGCTTTGTATGCAGAAAATAATTCTGAAATTAAAAATACAAATATTATTGAAGATTCTTATCCCTCTTTTATTAAAGACTTAAAAAAATTAGGTGCTGAGTTTAATTGATTCAGATAAGGGATGATAAATATGAATGCGCTTTATCAAAAACCGAGTTATTATCTGAACGACTTTTGACGTCTTGACCGAGCTTTTTTGCCTCCAAACTTCTTAGGCTCTGTTCTTCTCGAATCGCCGCTTAATAACGACTCGTCGTATTCTCGAAATTTTAGCTCGATTGTTTTTGTTTTTAGAAACTTATAAATCGCTCTTGATAAAGCTATCCTGACTGCCTCCGTTTGCCCCATTCTACCACCTCCTTTAACATATATTTTTATATCGCATTTTTCTATTTTTTCATGATTGGCAACTTCAATGACTTCTTTTATTCTCTCTCTCTGTAGTTCTGGTTCATATAGGTCTAATAGTATATTGTTTATTTTTATTTGGCCTTTGGCAGGATATCTTAAAACAGCTCTAGCAATAGCAGATTTCCTTTTTCCCGAGGACTGAATTATTCTAACTTTTTCTGACATAGTCTAAGCCTCAATTTCTCTTTTTTTCCAACCAATCCTAAGGCATAAATTTTCCAACGTAATGCATCTATCATAATACGATAAGCGCATTTTATCGGCGTTCCATATTTCCCCCAGAATTAATTTTTGATACCTATTTTTAAAGCGTTCTGGAATGTCTGAAATATATACATGAATTCTTCGAAGAGCTTCTTTTCCTCGAAGTTTCTTTCGGGGAAGCATCTGTTTAATTACTCTTCTCATAAATGTATCAGGTCGTCTTGGCCAAAAGGGACCTCGCGTTGGATTCGTAGCAGTTCTGATGTTTAACTTTGCTAAAAACTTTTCGTGAATATTTCTCTTTGTACCACTAATAATTGCATCCTTTGCATTAATAATAACAACTCGTTCCCCTAAAAGAGCTTTCTTCGCAATTTGGCTGCAGAAACGTCCTAGAATTTTATCTTTCGCATCATATACTTGATATTCTAGCATTTTTTAGACACTCCATTATTTAATAAAAAACTTTAACATTTTCTCCTTTAGGATTTTGTTCAAGCAATTCATTTATGGTAATTAATTTACTCCCTGAAGCCTCTATTTTTTTTTTAGCCGATTTTGAAGACGATAAACACGCTATTGTTAGCTTATGATCTAAATCTCCAATCCCTAAAATTTTACCAGGAACAACAATAACATCGTTATTTTTAGTTTTTTTATTAATGCGGTAAAGATTAGCCTCAACACGATTTCTTCGTGGCCCAGATATTTTTTTCGAGACTTTTTTCCATATCCTCCGCTTTGTCTTCCATAAATCTCTTACCAACTTCCGAACATAATAATTACTTGGACCGGTAGCTTTATGGGACATAGACAGGTAAATTTAAATTCTAAAAATTAGATTTTTAAATAATTAATAATTTAATAAATTTTTGATTAAATCTCGATTTCCTCTAATTTCTCTACAAACTCATCAGTTTTCTCATTAAATATTTCAAAAGTTTTTTTAATAAGAACTTCAAAAGGGAGAACGCCATCTGTTTCAATAAAAAATATATATGTCTGCTTTTTCGAATTTACCTTGATTTTACCATTAGAACCTTTCTCGCACGCTTTGCATAAAGTACAAGTTTTCCAATAATCGTTCTTTAATTTTAATGAATTATTAGTAAGCTCATATAGATTTTCTGGACATGTTGATGCGATTAGAGTCTTTTCATCGAGATCTTTAATTTTACTCTCATCGAAATCAATTGTTGGATAATATCTATAGAAACAATTTGAAACTGCTGAAAATCTAATATTATCCTTAGCTATACCTAAAATTGCATAACTTTCAATAATAATTTTGCTACCTTTATCTATTTTTAAAATTGGGATTTTATCGTGTACAGGGACGATATTGGGGTCATTAGAATTCAAATCTCCGGAATAAACTACTAAAGGCTTATTAGTTTCATTAGTAACTTCCAATGTTAAGGATACTTGGCATAATGGACAACCAAATCCTCCACATTCACAATCCCGCGGCAGATTATAATGCTCTAGATCAGTCTTGAGAGGAATCATACCAAGCCGATGAGCAACAATTTCATCATACAATGGTGAATCATTTTTTAATATAATAACTTCGTCAATTGCGAAGCAAGGCAATTCTGTCATGATTATACGGCGTAGAGCGTTTACCATTTCAATAGAGATTTCTTCTAAAACAAAGACAAGTTTACGATCGGTCTTTTCAAGAACTTCGAGATTCATGATAAATGTTTCAAAAATTAATAAGTAGGCTATTATTGGAAATATCTAATATAAGATAAATTTTACTGTTATTTGATTTGATTCTCAAAAAAATTTGAGATATTCGTAAGCTTCGTTTGAATGTTGGAAGCAATATTTTATCTCTTGAAAATCCTTACGAAATTCGGCGATTTCTTTTTTTATTCTTTTAGGGTCTTTTTTATCCACCAATAGAGCCTTAAAAAATTCTGCTATGTCTTGCATCTCACCTTTTCCCATTCCTAATCGGGTGACTTCTGAAGTTCCTAACCTTAATCCAGACGGATTCATATAATGTCGTCCTTCCCTTATATCCCAAGGTAATAGATTGCGATTGATAATTATATTTGCTGATTCTAACAACTGCTCAATATCTCCTCCGAGACCAATTTTTTTTTCGAACTCAGCGATATCAACAATAACTTGATGTGATTCTGTAAATCCAAGATGTTCGCAGAGTACTTTAAAGCCCCTCTCGTTTAACGCTTCAGCAAAAGCTTTAGCGTTTTCAATTACGCATTTATGATATTTTTTTCCAAATTCAAGCATTTCTACAAGGGTAACCGCCAAACCTGCGACATTATGCAAATGATGATTGGAAAACAATGCGGGAAATGCAGAAGATTTCAAAATATCGATTAAATCTTCTCGATTTGATACGACAGTTCCATGTTGCGGGCCAGGTAAAGTTTTATGAGTTGATAAACTCATTGCATCAGCACCTTCTCTTAAGGGATCCTGAAAATATCCAGATCCAATGAGACCAGCAACATGAGCCCCATCATAGCCTATATATGCCCCAACTTCTTTGGCAACATCACTCAATTCTTTAACTGGATGTGGGAAAAGAAATACAGAAGCTCCGAATAAAATCATTTCTGGTTCAAATTGCCTAATAACTTTTGCAGAACCGTCTGGATCTATATTCATGTTTTCCTCGTCAAAATCTAGATATTTAATCTCCAAACCTCTAACTGTTCCAGCCGTACCATAAATAGCTCTTCCTGAACTCGTATACATAGGGGCATGACTAATATGACCCCCCTTTGGTATTGGCATAGCGCACATTTTACCATGATTACGTGATGTGAACGCATTATATAAAACTAAGTTTGCCATGACACCAGATACGGGTCTGACGTCAGCATGAACGCAATTAAAATAGTTTTTCGCAAGATCCATACACATAGCTTCAATTTTATCAATATATCTACATCCAGCATAAACTCTCTGACCAACCCATCCCTCCGCATATCTATGTGAGAAATCTGAGTTACAAGCTTCATCAACAGCCGGACTTGTTATATTTTCAGAAGCTATTAGCGGAATAGCATTTTTTAATTCTTCATGATGTTCTAATAAAATAGATCGTATCTCAGTTAATTTCTTGCTCAAATTTAATCAAATCTAGTTTTAGGAAAAACGATAAATTACTAAATATAATTTAAAATTAAAATTTTTTTAAATCCTATGATTTATCTTCTGAATGTTCTAAAATTAGTCTTGCTTCATATAAATTTAATTTTTTTCCTGTCTTTCGTTTTTCAAGAGCTACAGCTAATTTTTTTTGTTTTAATTTTTCGAGCATTTCTTGGTTTTTATCAGCTTGTTTTTGCCTTTGTCCCTTTATTGGTCTTCTCTTTGGTCTATAAAATCTCTTGCTTTTGTTTCTTTTCTTCTTTTGATTTATGACTTTTAAATACTGATCGTGATATCGATCCGCGGCCTTTTTGTTTTCTATTAATTCTTCTTCAATTTTTTTCTTATTTTCTTTTAATTGATTAGCTTCTTGATATAGTTCAAGCATTTTCATGTGAAATTTCTGAGATTTACCAGACCATTTAGCCAATTGTTCGTAAATTTTATTTAGATTAATTTTAACAATTTCAATTTTACGCCCAATTTTATAAATACCATTATTTTGTTGTTCTGCCACAAGTTTTTGCTTTTTTCTTTCTAAATCTCTGATTTTATCTACAATTTCATTTTCTTTATTAATATCCAAATTTTCAGTCTCAATTACTCTCTCTAAATTATCAATTTTACGCTCTAGCTGTTTAACAGAAGTGAAATGTTCAGAGATTTGACCGTTGCCGTTTTGTTTTTGATGTTTTTTTTTTTCATCAATGAGAGTATCTAAGAGCTTTTTATACTCAATTTTTTTATTTTTTAATTGTTTGACTTTTTTATTCCAATGATCTCGCTTCGGTTTGTATACATCTCTGGCAGTTTTTAGTGACTCAATAATTTCAAATTCTATTTCCTGCAATCGATTAATATATTCTTTTGTCTTTTGATTTAAGTCATCCCTCTTTTTTTTAAAATCTTCTATTTTATTTTGAAGTTCCTTAAAAGAAAGTTGAGAAATTTGAAATGTTTTATCTTTACTCATTGATTTGTTCATTAAAGAGTATTTATAAACAAGGTTTTATAAGTTGCAATATACAACTTATATTAAAAAATTTAAGATATTTACGCATAATAGAAATAATTGAAAAATTTAACGAAAAATAAGCTAGAGAAATGGATGCTGGAAAAATCAAAGAAAATGATTTAGTATTTTTAATTCTTGACGAGAGAAGAAGATGGTTAGTAAAAGTAAAGAAGGGTGAATCATTTCATACACATCGAGGAATTATTGAATTTGATGATATAATAGAGAAACCTTTTGGTTCATGTGTTTTTTCAAAACCATATGAAAGCCAAGGATACAAATTTTTTGTACTTAAACCTTTACCTTCTGATTATATTCTTCATATGGGTCGGAAAACTCAGATAATCTATCCCGAAGATGCTGGTTTGATTTTAATTTATTCGGGAATAGGACCGGGTAGCGTAGTTATTGAGGCCGGTTGTGGTTCTGGAGCTTTAACTTGTATTTTAGGAAATTCTGTGAGACCAAATGGACATATTTATTCATACGATGTAAATGAAAAATTTCTAGCTAGAGCAAAAAAAAACGTAGTAAAAGCTAATTTGGAAGGAGTGGTTTCCATCCAACATGGTAATATTATAGAAGATGATTTAAAGCATAAAAATGTAGATTCTGTTGTTTTGGATATGGCTCAACCATGGAAGGCGATTGAAAAAGTAAAAGAATACCTAAAATTAAGTGGTGTTTTAGTATCATTTTCACCTACAATTGAACAAGTCAAAAAGACCACATTTGCTATGAGGAATAACGATTTTTTTGAGATTAATAGCTATGAATTACTTAAAAGAAAAATCCAGGTTAAAAAAAGCGCAACTCGGCCAGAAGTTAGAATGATAGGACATTCAGGGTACTTAACATTTGGTCGAAAAATAAAAGATATTGAAAATCCTTATCAAGCTAGAAAGCCCAAAAAAAGAGAAATTGTTGATCTTAATGGGATGCCCTTAACAGATTAGTCAGTAATAAAATGAAATTAAAATCCTTTCAATTGAGTTCCAACTCTTAACTCCTTTTTCTTTTTGAACCTTTCAGTTCTAAAAAAATGATTTTTTCTTTCTGAGAGAACTTCAATATATTTTCTTAAAATTTCCTCTACTAAGTCTCTAGTAGCTTTATCGCCCGTGATCATGCGAGGATCGTTGAGATAAGGTAGAATTTCTTTATTTTTAGAGTCATTTCGAAGACCTAAATTCTTTATAGGTATATGGTACGAATGAAGGAACCAGCCCTTTCTATCTTCTTGGTGGGCAATTACTTTCAACATATTAGATTTTTCCTTTTTAATTTTAAAATCCATTATGTTTTTTCCAGGGCGAATTGTAATAGTTAAGTATTCTGGAATTTTGTTCTTAGGATTATGAATCTTTTTCAAGAATTCTTTTAACCGTTCATTTTTCATTTTTTATTCTTAATGAAGTAGTGTAATATAAAATAATTAAATTAAAATCATAAATAAATTTATTAATTATATCATTTATTATAAATTCTTTAAACTATAAAGATATAGCGCTTGAATTTTTGTGTTGTTTTATGACAGTTATATTGAAATCATTTCAAATTAAAACAAATGCATATTGCGATGTCATTGATATAACTCATCAAGTTCAAGACGCTATAAATAAAAGTAGCATCAAAGATGGGTTAGTAAATGTCCATATTGCTGGTTCTACGGGAGCAATCTCAACTACAGAATATGAACCTGGATTAGTTAAGCACGATATAAAAGATTTTCTCGAAAAAATTCTTCCTTATAAAAAAAATTACGCACATCATAAAACATGGCATGATTATAACGGAGCCGGGCACTTAAGAAGTTTCTTGATTAAAACTTCTCAAACATTTCCTTTCCAAAATGCGAGGCTAATATTAGGGACCTGGCAGCAAATTATTTTTATTGAATGTGATGAAAAACCACGCTCTAGAACTATCTATGTTCAAATTATTGGAGAATAGCATAAAAATTTTAATAATGAATGAAAAAGATTATTTTCCATAAATATCAATGATTTTGTAATAAATCTTCAAATTCACTTACTACAGCAGCATAATTTTTTCTTTTTTGCGTCATTTCGAATTTTCTTCTTATCTTCTGTATTGATTCTTTTAGTTTTAATTTGAAATTTAAATTATCTAATTTATCGTGATATTCTGGAATTTTTTTGTAAAACCTATAATATTTTCGAATAATTTGGTGCTGTAAATTTACTAAAAAATTATTTTCTTTTTCAAATTTTGCTGCGTTCTCAATCAATTAATACAACAAATTAGATTTATTAAAATGAAGATTAATTGAAAAAGCTCTGTAAAAAATACGAATATGATGTTTATATTACAGAAATAATATAAAAACCCCCAATCAAATTGATAATGATTTATTAAGAAAATATTAAATTAAGAAAGTTTAATTAATAATTATATTAAGTTAAGTTAAATTTTTAGTGATTTAATTGGAAAATGCTATAAAAATTATTATTAGTGGTTTAGACAACGCTGGTAAGACTTCTATATTAACAGCTTTAGATAAAAAATTTGATTTTGAAAAAGAAATAATGCAATTGAAACCGACTGTCAAAGTTGAGTATAGTGCTTCGAATTTTTTAGGTAATAGGGTTTATTACTGGGATATGGGTGGACAAAAACAATACAGAGAACTCTACGAAAAAAATAAAGATATGTATTTTGCTGGCACCGATTTACTCGTTTATATAATTGATATCCAAGACAAATCTAGATTTGACTTAAGTTTAGAATATCTTAATACAATCTTAAAATATTTTCAAAATAATGAAATGGAAAATGTACCTCTTATCATAAGCTTTCATAAATTTGATCCACAATTAAGAGACAGTGAGGAGATACTTTATAATATTAATGATTTAAGAGAAAAAATCTTAAAAGAAAATCCTAAATTCAAGATTTTATTTCAACAGACTTCAATTTATGACATTATTTCAATTGTTCAATTGGTTTCTTACGGACTCTCTGTTTTTGATAAAGCGTTTTTTGAGCTGTCAATCCTTTTAGAGGATTATTTAGAAGAGTTTGAATGTTCTTCACTCATTCTATTTGATCAAAATGGAATAATTATAAGTGAATTTTATAGCGAGCTAATAGATTCGGACCATTATATAATACTCTTAGAAAATATTAAAGAACATCTGTTCTTATTAAAAAGGATGTTAGAAGAGGAAAAAACTGAGCATAATTTCTTTACTATAGAAGATAACTTCTTATCGTATTTGCATAGAATAATATATAAAAAATATAATTACTATATTTCGGTTATAATTGAGGAAAATAAGAAAGAAACATTGTTGGAAAAATTTCCAAATTTAGTCGATGAAATATTTAATATATTCGATTCTTTATTTGCTTAAATACCTTTTTTTTCCTTTTATTATATCTAATCGATATTTAACAACTCTCTGCTTTTATCAATTAATTTATCCTTTTTCTTCCGATGTTCCTCAACAAATTTAATAACTTTTTCAATGCATTCTCTCTTGTGTTCACCACACATTAGTTCTCCTTTAATGCATTCTTCAAAATCTTTTGTTAGTTTTTCATCGTCTGCTTCAAAATGATACATTAAAATTTTATAGATCATGCATTTCTGTGGTTCTCCTCCAAGTTCTTGTTGCTCTTTCTTATTGCGTCTACCTCCTGTTAAAGCACCCTTTATTTTCTTTTTAATTGATTGTAATGGCTCGTTAAATGTAAAATAGCTGTTGGGGTTTCTTTTTGCCATCTTTTCTGACCCATCTATACCAGGTAATAATTTATGATAAGTGGCTCCAGGTAAAAAAAAAGCTTCTTGAATAACCTTTCCATCAACTTGTTTCTTTTTGTAATATCTACGTGATAAATCTCTGGTAAGGCGAATATGAGGATCTTGGTCAATTCCTACCGGAACTACAGTTGGTTGGGGTCCATCCATTACTTGCGGTAAAACAATATCTCCTACTTGAATAAGTGCGGCTAAATAAAGACCAAAAGGTTTTTCACCGTAGATTGCGTTAATCATATTCTGTGTTAATAAACGACCAACCTTAAATGCCACATCCATTACAATAGGTTCTTTTGATTGTCTCCAAACATAACACTTATCAGGAGAAGGATCTAGCCCAAGTGCCAAAATGTCAGCAAGATTATCTATTGAGTCTTTTTCAGCTTCTTCATAAGTAATCCCATTATCCTCCCAACTTTCAATGTCAGCAATACAATAATATGCTTTTGCTCCCATTTTCTGGAACTCTACGATTTCTAATGCCGTAGTTAATGTGCCTAAATGGAAAGGTCCTGACGGTTTGATACCACTTATAACTGCCCAAGGTTTGTTTTTTTCAACTGCTTTAACAATATCTTCTAAAGAACGATGCCCAAATATAATCTTGCGTCTGATAAATCGATTATCTATTTTTAAGCGCATAACATCGCTGATTTCCTCGATACCAAATTCTTCTATTAATCGTACGTAATCTTCTTCCAAGATATTCGTGCTCGACCACGGATCGATTTTAAACTCGTCAGACATAATAATTTTTATTTAGTTTGGTTTGATAATATTAAAAAATATATACAAAATAAAAATTTTGATAAGTATGATAAAATATTCTTCTGAAGAAATTGATAAATTTATTAAATTACTTGATTTCTCAAAAGTTAAAGACGGAATCATACCAATAATCACACAAGATTATAGAACAAGTGAGGTTTTAATGTTAGCATTTGCAAATGAGAATGCCATTAGAAAGACTCTGGAAACAGGTTTCTCACACTACTATTCAAGATCGCGAAAGGCTTTATGGAAAAAAGGGGAAACATCTGGGCATGTCCAAGAAATTCAAAATGTTATAACAGATTGCGATAAGGATTCAATTTTATTTAAAGTAAAACAAATTGGGGCTGCTTGTCATAAAGGGTATGACACGTGTTTTTATAATGAATTTAAAGATGGGGAATTTAAGATAATAGGAAAAAAAGTATTTAACCCAGATGAGGTTTATAAGAAATAGTTTATATACATATGAATTTTTTTTATAAACTTTTAACTTAATTTAGTTTTAATTAAATGATCGTTTAATTGAATTTTAAAAAATTGAACAAGTTTTATATATTTTTGAAAATAAATTATAATGGTTTTAAATAAAATCATATTTTTTCTTGCTGGTTATTTCTCATGAAAAAAGAACAACTTGACGATATTGACAGAAATATATTGAGAATATTACAAGAGGACGCCCGTAAGTCGTACAGAGAAATTCAAGATCAGCTGGGGATTTCAATTGGTACAATTCACAATCGCATATCAAAATTAAAAAAAAACCAAATTATAGAAGGCTACACTTTAAAATTAAACAATATTAAACTAGGATACAAATTAACATTCTTAATCCGCATACAAATTGACGGGAAGCATACTTCTGAAATATTAGATGAGGTAACAAAAAAGCCAGAGGTTTGCTCTGTATTTCATACCACAGGAGAGCAATCAGCAGCCCTAATATGTAGATTTAAAGAATCAGAAGAAGTTCACAGATTCATTAGAGAATTAAATGAAAAAGAATATGTTTTACGGACGAATTCCAATATGGTTCTAAAGGAATATAAAAATTCTTCTTATATAGAAATTTAACTTCTTTTTTGATAATATTTAAAGAACCCTAAATCATAAAATTAAAAAAATATTCTGACTTTAATTGATTAAGAATTCGGATTTAAAAATAATTAATAGGAAGATTAAACATGTCATTTGGCGTACCAATCATTATTTTGAAAGAAGGAACCGAAGAGACTAGTGAAAAAGAAGCTCGGCAACAAAATATTAATGCTATGATGGCTATAGCTGAGACTGTACGGACAACATTAGGTCCTAAAGGAATGGCTAAGATGCTAGTAGACTCTTTAGGTGATACGACTATCACTAATGATGGAGCAGAAATCCTTAAAGCATTAGACCTTGAAAATGTAGCTGCTATCATGATGGTAAATATAGCTAAGGCGATCGACACTGATATAGGTGATGGAACTACTTCTGCGGTAATTTTTTCGGCAGCTTTACTAAAAAACGCTTTAGAATTGATTGAGCAAGACCTTCATCCTAAGCATATCACCACTGGTTATAAAATAGCCGCAAATAAAGCAATTGAAATTGTAAATAAAATTGCCACTAAAATTTCAAAAGATGACGACGATGTTCTTAAGAATGCTGCAATGACAGCAATGAACGCGAAAGATATTGCTCCATTAAAAGATTTTTTTGCAGATTTAGCTTTAAAAGCAGTAAAGCAGATAGCTGACGAGAAAAATACGTTTGATAAAGTTGGAAACATAAAATTTATCAAAGCTCCTGGAAAATCTCTTAAGGATTCTGAATTAATTAACGGTGTTTACATTCAAAAAGAAAAAGTTAATCCTGCTATGTCAGATATGTTGAAAAATGTGAAGATTGCTGTTTTACGAAAGAAATTAGATGTTGTAAAAACAGAGTTTGATGCTCAAATCCAAATCTTTAGCCCTGCTGATATGCAAGGATTTTTGGATCAAGAAGAAAAAATTCTTCAAGATTATCTAAAGATCTTCAAGGAATTAGGAGTAAAAATGATTGTAAACAATAAAGACATTTCCGATAAGTTTAGTGCATATTTAGCCAGAGAAGGAATTGCAGCAATAAAAAATTTAGGCGAAAGCGATATGAAAGCGGTTTTAAAAGCCGTTGAGGCAAATCAAATTGATGATTTAACTTCATTAACCGAAACCGATTTAGGCTATGCCGAAATAGTTAAATTTGAAAAAATTGGCAATGACGAATACGCAATGTTTACTGGATGTAAAAATCCTAAATCTGTGTCGATTTTACTTAAAGGGGGCCTCGACAAAGTATTAAACTCTGCGGAAATTACTTTAAACGATGTTTTATCCGTAATTGCCAAAATAATTGACACTCAAATGGTAGTCGCTGGTGGTGGAGCAATTTATCTTGAGCTCGCTAAAAGAATAAAAGATTACGCTAATAAAATTGGTGGCAAAGAACAAATTGCTGTAACTGCCTTTGCCCTTGCGCTCGAAGAAATTCCTAAAACCTTAATTAGTAATGCTGGTTTGGATGAAATTGAAAGATTGACAGAATTAAGAGCTGCACATAAAACCAACGCTGATAAATGGATTGGAATTGACACTATTACGAATACCATAGGAAACAATTTTAATAAAGGTATCATTGAACCAGCTGCATTGATAACTCATTTATTAAAGTCTGGAAGCGAATTGGCAAATTTAGTTTTAAGGGTTGATAGAATCATTAAAGCAAGCAGCGCAGCAAAAAAAGGATTTCAGCCTTAGAATTTTTTTATAAGTTTTTTCTCTCTCTTTTTTAAATTTTAATTTTTTTATTTGTAAAGATATTCAAATTTGTTTTTTCTTATTAATTTTCATCCTAAAGTCAAGAGTAAACAGTTTTATGAAGGCAAATTCAAGCTTTAAATATTTAAGAATCTATTTATAAATATAACAAAAACAATTAATACGAAAAGATTTGGAGGTAAATTAAATGGTTAAGGTTAATGGAGCGCAATTAATTGTACGCGCGTTAAGTAATCAAGGAGTAAAAGTTATTTGGACGCTTTGTGGAGATAATGATTTAATCTATAATTACTGCCAAGACAAATCATGTACAGAAACGGGGATAGATATTATTGATTTTCGTCATGAACAAGCAACGGGGCATGCCGCTATTGGCTATTATTTAGCTACAGGCGAAATTGGAGTATGTTCAGTCCAATCAGGTCCTGGAATTACTGATTTGTTTCCTTCAATTCCTATAGCTTGGGATTCTTCAATACCTTTGGTCGCAATATGTACAGCGACACCGTTGATGGAATTTGAGAAATTGGCTGCAAATGAGATCGATATAGTGCCTTCATTTCGTCCAGTAACAAAATGGGCAGGATATTGCCACGAAACGGCTCGATTACCTGAATATGTAAATATGGCCTTTAGAATAGCTTCAACTGGACGTCCTGGGCCTGTTCTCTTGCTTGTTCCGTTTGATGTGCTAGTGAAGGAATGTGATGATAATTTAAATATTATACAACAAGCTTTCCAGTCTGTTGAAAAACTTCGTGTTTTTCACGGTCCATACGGAAATGAAAAAATTGTATCCAAAGCAGTCGATTTATTATTAAATGCTGAGCGTCCTTTGATCATGGCAGGTACGGGAACGAACTTTTCAGGGGCTTCCAAAGAGCTTATAGAATTTGCAGAATTAGCTCAAATCCCCGTAGGAATGTGGGGTTGGGGTCTTGGATCAATTCCTCCTGATCATCCGTTATATTTTGGATTGGCAAGCCCTTTAGATGGACCTGGTACTACATTGCTTCAAAGAGCTGATGTATTACTCATATTAGGGGCCAGGATTACTGGAATGATGATGTTTGGTTATATGCCATGTTTCGGTGATGATGCGAAACTCATACAAGTAGATATTAAGGCTGAAGAAATTGGGAGAAATCGAGGCATCGATGTACCAATAGTTGGAGATGTAAAAGGGGTACTGACCCAAATGATTAATATAACAAAAAAAAAAATCAGTTCATCTAGATCTGAAACTAAATGGATTAAAACTGTACAAGCTGAAGTAAAAAAATTCTACGATCGAATTGAAAGAGATGGTTCTACCGATAAAATTCCCATCCACCCGCAGCGCTTAGTTAAGGAGATTGGTGATTTTTTGCCTGAAGATTCGTTTATTATTCTAGATGGTGGAGATACTACAGTTTGGGGCCTTACCGGCTTAAAATCCCATTTTCCTAAGTCCTTGTATTTTTCTGGAGGTTTGGGAATTCAACATCTTGGTGGGGGTGTCCCTATAGCTATTGCTACCAAATATGCTCATCCTAATAGGAAGGTATTAGTATTAACTGGTGACGGTTCATTTTTATTCAATGGAAAGGAAATTGATACAGCCCGCAGGCACGATCTTCCATTTGTAGTTGTCATATGTAATGATAGACTTTGGGGAATGGTCGCTAGAGGCCAAAAATTGGTACATGGAAAAAAATTTTTTGGTCTAGGTTCATCTCTAAGCGATGAAACGAGATATGATAAATATGCCGAAGCTTTCAATTGTTATGGAGAATTAGTAGCAGATCCAAACGAAATTCGCCCTGCCTTAAAACGTGCTTTTGATTCTGGCCTTCCTGCGATTATAGATGTGCGAGTAAATCCTAAAGTAAATACAGTAATGGATTACCTAGCAAAAGAAGCTTATAATCCGGGATCTTGGAAACGCGAAGTGGAGAAAAAAGAAGAAGTTGTTGAGTTAGTTGCCGTTAGAAAATGAAAGGTAAGATATAATGAAAGCCGCATTATATGAGGGTAAACAAAAAATCCGCATTGTAGATATCCCAAAACCTATCCCCCAAAAGCAAGATTTATTAATAAAGGTGAAATATGCCGGAATCTGTGGATCAGACTTAGAATTTTATAAAACTGGATTGTGGCCAGATAAGGGGATATTGGGACATGAGATAACGGGAACAATAGCAGAAAAGGGCCCTGAAGTTTCTAAGAGATGGAAAGAAGGTGATCGAGTATCTATCGATCCTACCTTGAATTGCGGAAAATGTTTTTATTGTCTGAGTGGACTTACAAATTTATGTACTGGTGGAGATGCGATAGGTTTGGGGCATAACGGAGGTTTTGAGGAATATATGCTTTGTCCGGAACATTGTCTCGTTTCTCTTCCAGAGACTATTCCAGATAAGCATGGTACCGTTTTTGACCAAATTGGAACAGCGCTACTTGCTCTAAGAGAATCAAACTTTATAGCTGGTAATTCTGCGGTTGTGTTAGGCCTAGGAACAATGGGTCAGTTTATGTTACAATGTTTAAAACTCACAGGAGCTCGTACCATTGTAGTCGTCGAAAAAAATCCATATAGGCTTGAAATTGCAAAAAAATTCAATCCAGATATCGCTTTAACAAAGCTTTCATTACCGAAGATCAAAAGATCCAATAAGCGTAAGGTATCAGGAGTAGACTACGTATTTGAATGTTCGGGTGTCCCTT
This sequence comes from Candidatus Hodarchaeota archaeon, assembly GCA_048887225.1. GTDB lineage: Archaea > Asgardarchaeota > Lokiarchaeia > Sigyniarchaeales > SOKP01 > LW40-45. The sequence goes on along the minus strand of JBHLJY010000005.1, from coordinate 85,222 downwards.
TATTAGTAAATGCTGCGCTTGATGTAATACGCAAAGGTGGTATTATTGTACAAATCGGACTTTGGGATAAACCAGTCTCAATTAACCTTCTTAAACTAGTGATGAATCAAAATCGTATTCAAGGAATAATGGGTTATTTACGCGAAAATTTTGAATTTGCTGTGGATTTAGTTGCCCAGAAACTAATTAATCCAAATCCTATTATAACAAAAATAATTCCATTGGATGATATTGTTGAAGAAGGATTTGAGTGCGCTATTGATCCTGACACAAGAGAAATCAAAATTCTTGTAGAACCATAAAATTCTATTTTTTTTAAAAATTTTTTGAATTATCATATGGAAAAAAAAATTGTTTTAGTAGGTGCAGGAAGTGCAGTATTTGGACCCACAATGCTGTCCGATATTTTTTTAAGTAATGTTTTGATGGGGGCTACGATAGTTTTACACGATATTGACAAAAAAAAATTAGAAATTATCTATGAATTAATGATTGCTGAAAATGAGAGAAGAGAAAATAGATTTAGTATTGAAAGGACAACAAATAGACCTACTGCTTTTAAAAATGCTGATTTTATAGTAAGTTCAATTGAAGTAGGGAATAGATTTGAGTTGCGCTGGCAAGATCATAAAATCCCACTTAAACATGGTGCAAGAACAAGGATGGGTGAATGTGGAGGTCCTGGTGGATTTTTTCATTCTGCACGAATCATCCCTGAAGTTGTTAAAATCATACAGGATGCTGAGAAAATTTGTCCAAACGCTTTATTTATAAACTATTCAAATCCAGTAGCAAGAGTTTGTTTAGCAATTAAAAGAACAACTGAAAATCTAAAATTCATAGGTCTCTGTCATCAAATAGAATTCTTCAACAAGCATTTTCCAAAAATGCTTAATAAGCCATTACAAGATTTAAAAATGACAGTAATAGGTTTAAATCATTTTGGTTTCCTAATCGGTTTAGAAGAATTTAAGACTGGAAAAGATCTAATGCCCGAATTTCATTTAAAATGTTTAGAATATTTCAAGGACAAATGGGATAGATTTGAGTTTGCAGATTTAACTTTTGAAGTTTACAAAAGATTTGGATATTTCCCTCATGCAGGAGATAATCATATAGTTGAATACATGCAATTTGGTGATGAATATACGAAAATTCAAGATTTGGTTGATTGGATTGATCTTATGGAACAGCAGGGAAACGCAATCAACTATAAAATCTATAATACTTATAAACGATTGAAAAAAAGAAAATATCCTAAAGCAGGGATGTTTTTAAAATTCCCATCTGGAGAGCGAGCCATACCAATAATAGAAGCGATTTTAACCAATAGAAATTCATATGAGAGCTCTGTAAATGTTCCAAATAAAGGAATTGTAGATAATTTACCTCAAGATTTAATTTTAGAGGGACCTGTTATAGTTAATAAAGATGGCATTCATGGTCTAAGGCTTGGAACCTTGCCAAAAAGTATCGCTGCTTTACTAAGAATTGAAGCATCAATTCAAGATTTATGTGTCGAGGCAATTTTAACACGTTCAAAAGATTTAGCTATTGCTTGCTTAGCTATTGATCCAAAGGTTGGAAGCTTTGAGATGGCCGAAAATATTTATAACGAATTGATTGAACTTCAGAGAGATTACTTACCAAAATTTAAATAACTAAATCTTAAAGTAGTTTGTTGAAAACTTTTTAATGCCTTTTTTTCTTTTATTAAAGTTTATGCTTTAATAATGAACAAAAATATAAGATCTTTTAAAAAAGATATAATTCTTTTAAACTTTAGAAAAATTTTTATGTGTTCATTCCATATTTTATTTAAAAGTTTATAAGATCTTTCAAAGCTAACAATAAAATATGATTAATATGGACTCGTCAATAAATTCAAAAGCATTTGGTTCTGATGTTATTGACCAAGAAAACATCGATAAACTTTTTGCTTTAAATAACGAGCATGTTTTAAAAATCGTTAAGAAATTCGTCTCGCTATGCAAGCCAAATAAAGTGACAGTAATTACTGATTCACAAGAAGATATAGATTATGTTAGGCAAAAAGCTATCGATATTGGAGAAGAATCTAAATTATCAATAGAGGGCCATACAATCCATTACGATGCGTTTTCCACTATGAGTTATCACGACCAAGCAAGAGATAAAATAAATACTAAAGTATTGGTCCCTAAATGTGATTATGCAAGTCCATGGATTAATACAATTGATAGAAATGAGGGTTTGAAAGAAATTTTGGAAATTATGGATGGGTGCATGAAAGGAAATGAATGTATAGTTCGATTCTTTTGTTTAGGTCCAATTAATTCGAAGTTTTCAATCCTAGCATTACAACTAACTGATTCACTATATGTATGTCATAGTGAGGATATCCTTTACAGGAAAGGATACGAAGAATTCAAAAAATTAAATGGGTCTAGTGATTTCTATTATTTCATTCATTCTGCCGGAGAACTCGAAGGAAATCCCCCAGTTTCAAAAAATCTTTATAAAAGAAGGATTTATGTGGATTTACAAGAAAATCGTGTTTTATCCGTGAATAATCAATACGCGGGAAACTCCCTAGGACTGAAAAAACTCGCTCTTAGATTGGCAATAAATCAATCAAATAAAGAGGATTGGTTAGCAGAACATTATTTCATTCTTGGAGTACATCCTAAGGAAAAAGATCGAGTTTCATACTTTTGCGGCGCATACCCAAGTGCATGCGGTAAAACAAGTACGGCAATGCTTCCAGGACATACTGTTATGGGTGACGATATCGTATACCTTAGGCCATGGAATGATGGTTATGCTCATGTAGTCAATATTGAACAAGGACTTTTTGGTATTATTAAGGATGTAAATCCTGAGGATGACCCATTCATTTGGGATGCAATTACGACTCCCCGAGAAACGATTTTTTCTAACGTGCTTATTAAAGAAGGAACTCCTTATTGGATAGGAGATGGAAGAGAAATCCCTGAGAACGGTACGAACTTCTCAGGAGAATGGTATAAGGAGAAGAAAGATAAAGATAACAGGGATATTCCCCATGCTCATCCAAACGCTAGATACACTGTTCGAATTGAAGAATTAAAAAATGCTGATGAAAATTTACATAACCCAGATGGAGTACCAATACATGGAATCTTTTACGGCGGAAGGGATTCTGATACAATGCCTCCAGTACTTGAGAGTCTCAATTGGGAGCATGGTGTTTTTCTTGGTGCCTCGATAGAATCTGAAACAACCTCCGCAACACTTGGTCAAGAAGGAGTAAGAACCCAACAACCAATGGCTAACTTGGATTTTGTTGTAGTCCCACTTGGCAAGTATTTGGAGAACCATAAAAAGTTTGGAAATAGTTTAGAACACCCTCCTAAAGTATTTGCGACGAATTATTTTCTTAAAGATCAGGAGGGTAAGTATTTAAATGGCATGCTAGATAAATTATGTTGGGTTATTTGGGCAGAAGGCCGTTCTTATGGAGATTTTGAGGCAATTCAGACACCAGTAGGGTATATTCCAAAATATGAGGATTTGAAAGAATTGTTCAATAGATACTTAGAGAAAGATTATTCCAAAAAAGAATACGAAGAGCAGTTTGAAATCAGAGTCGCTAAACTATTAGAAAAGTGGGAACGAATAGAGACAATGTATAAGAAAGAAAAGAATGTTCCCGACTTTTTCTGGAAAATTCTTTATGATGAACGAGACAAGCTTTTAGTTCTTAAAAAAAAATACAGAAAAGAAATAATTTCTCCCTTTGAATTCTTATAAAAAAACTTCTTTACTTTTTTTTGAATAATAATTCTTATAAACTTCTGGTTAGGGAAAAAAAGTAATTTAACTACTATTTAAATGTACGATGGCAATTTGGGCATCTTTTATGACCAGACGTAATCATTTTATGGCAATAGGGGCATAACATAAATTTCCATTCATCATCACCAAATTCAGGGATGGGAACTTCTTCTGATTCATCATCTAAATTTCCAATACTTTCAAAAGTTTTTGGATTTGCCATAGGAGTTTCAGCAGAAACAATTTTTGGTACCTCTCCAGCTTCTAAACTTATTAGATAATCGTGAATATCCTCCAGATTTTTTTCTGGCAAAATCTGTGCTAATTCAACTTTTTTTGCTAATTTCATTCTTTGTACAAAATCTTTGTCAAGTTTGATCAAGTTATAGCAGTTATGACATCTAAATACGTGAGATATTCCAATTGACGATTTCGTGGTCCACAGAGCCCAACAGGCCTTATGGGCTATAATATCACAATTGGGGCACTTCACAATAGATCTATCATCCTTTTGAAAACATATTGAACAAACTTCTGGTTCTTCTATTTCTATAGGAATTTCTGCCAAATTTATATAAAAGGGTTGATTCTCAGGTGGAATAATATAATCCTTACCTTCGATTAAGGAACTCACTTCTATTTCTCGTTTTAATGCCAGTAATTCTAATATGTCAGCTAATAAATTTATACTATTTATTTCGTGGATGCCTCCATTACATATTCTCACTAAATTCATTAATTTTGCATCTTCTTCATAATCATCTACATTAAGTCTGATTATATCTATAAAAAAAGGCATATCTTTAACTTGAGCAATTAAATTTTCTAATATTGGCATATATAATTTAGATATTCTAGGAGATCCAGAGTCAGTTAAAATAATTAAACGAAATGTCTTTTCTGAAATTTTTTTAAAAACATCAATAATAAATGAAATTGCAACAAATATACCCCCACCTATATTTCCTCTTATAATCACTGGTTCTAATGACTTTAGCGCAATTAGAATATTTTTAGGATTTAATGTGAAGTTTTCAAGATAATTTGGACCATCTTCTTGAAATAAAATAATATTAAACCTGCTACTTTCGTCAATCTTTTTCTTTATCTCGCAAAAATGTTCTACGGCATTATAAACGAGTTTCATAAAAGTAATACCCGGCGTAAAAACATTAAGTATTAATGTGTCTTCTGACCTAGTTTTTGCCATATTAGATTATTCCTTTAATAATCAAATTCTTACTGTAATTATTATCTATTTTTAATAAATAATTATATTCCAAAAAAGTTAATTAATTTTAGTTCTTTTTAAGGAGGCATTTTAACAATCCAGTATAATATATTGATATTATACTTTTTTTTAAATTACTTTTATCCTTTTAAATTTATGACTATAAAGGATGAAGCTCAAAAAGAAATTAAGTTCTCGGACTATAATAATAAGAGCTTGACGAAATATTATAACGATTTAAATAAAGCTGTGGCATCAAATAATGTTCAATCTATTTGGCAACTCTCAAAAATAATTACTAGGTATCGTCTAAAATTCGTGGATCATAAAAATAAAAAATCACATTAAATGCCACAGTGATTTTTTATGAAATGGAAGATCTTTAATGAGAACAAATAATTAAAAAGATTGGAAAAGACTCTTAAATTTCATGAATTATATAAGTTCGATATTAAAAAGATTCAGAAATGCGAATTCAAATTAATTTCTGAGCTTGTTCATAATTTGTTTAAGTATGAAAACTGCCGAGATTGCTTTATTAATATATCTAATTTAATAATATTATTTTTAACGGTCTTTAAAAAAGACACGCTGTTTGACATTTACTCAGGCTATGAGGACGAATTTGAGTTAATAGATGAAGATATTGAATATAGAAATATATTAAGAGAAGAATTAAATGGTTTTCTATAAAAAATTAACTAATTTTAATTTTTAATCCTTTTTTATTATGATATGTTTAATCAATCTTAATCTATTTAAATTTTTTAGGATGGAGATTATATCTATCAATTTTACGTATTACAAACTTTTTCCTATTTCAGAACCATAAAGATAATATTTAATTCTGTATTTCTTGAAACATGAGTGAGACAATAAAACCTCGAGAATTACATGGACCAAAATTATTTGGATATTCTGTAGGATTTTTTGGACTATTTTTAACTAATCTCTTAATTTCCGTATTTGCCTTTCAATTCTATGTTTACACAATTAATTTAAATTCTTTAATTGTGTCTGTCGGAATTGCTATCCGCTTAATTCTTGCGGCTGTGTTTTCTATTGTATTCGGGGTGATGACAGATAATAAAAAGCCGGGGCGTTTCGGAAAACGGCGACCCTTTTTAATCTATGGATTACCTATTTGGGTTTTAACTAGTATCTTAATATGGATCCCTCCTTGGTATTGTCCAAAGAATAATTCAATTTTTTTACCTACCACGATTTATTTTTGGATTGTAATTATTTTAAATTCAATATCAGGAACTTCAATCTTGACGGCACACATATCAATGCTGCCTGAACAGTCTCAAACCCATAATAACCGAAAAAGTGTAGCATCAATGAATACATTTTTCACCATTATTGCTTCAATTTTGGCTCTATTACTCCCATTGATGATTCAGAGCATACTTGAAGATCCAACATCTGTTAAATGGTGGGAGCCTTCCGGAAAAGTAATCCTTTTTTTTATGCCATTGATAGGAATCGCATTTGTTCTTTTTGGATTAATTTCATTAATTTTAACTTTTTTTTCTGTAGATGAGAGCTTTCATAATATCTCTCAAACCACTGAAATGAAAAAGAAATCAATTTTGGCTACTTTTCAACAAATGGTAATTCCTGCCAAGGATAAAAAGTATAGAAAGTATCTGGCTGTAAGATATTTTAATAGTTATGGAAGCAGAATTTTAGGTATTTTAGTTATACCTTTTCTTGCTTTTGTGCTTAAATTTAAGGGAAACGACTTTTATATTTATGTTGTTGTTTCAATTTTCTGTAAGTTTGGATGGTTCTTTATTTGGAAAAAAATTCTTGAAAAAGAAAAACAATCGCTTATCAAGACGTATTCTCTATGTGTCGCTAGCTCTGTTATTGCTTCATTTTTAGAGGTTTTCTTTTTAATTAATATGCTTTCTTTTGAGTTTAAGATTATTCTATTTGTTATAACTATAGGTACAATATTGGGAGCTATTTATTCATTTCGATTGTTTGCAACGCCATTAGCAGGTGTCTTAGTTTACGAAGCAGCAGAAAAAGTTGAAAATAATGATAAGGATAAAGCAGTCTCTGAACTTTCGGGAGCTTATTTCGGATTACAGACTTTTATGATGTCTGTTGGTCAAGCCTCAGCTACCGTTATGGTAGGGATTATTCTTATGGGACCAAATTCAGAGAATCCTATAATTATTACGCTATGTCTGTGTTCCATGGGCATATTTTTCTTAATTAGTATATTAATTCTTGGAAAAATTAAATTAGAAAGAAGTATCTCTGACATTAATACTACTAATGAAAGTAAAGAGACTTCGAGAACAGTTATACAACCATAAACAGATTAAATCCCTCTCTTTTTTAATACTATAATATTTTTCTTGTTTAAAATCATAAAGATAATATTTAATTCTGTATTTCACGAAACATGAGTGAGACAATAAAAGTCCCACGCGAATTACATGGAAAACGAATAATTGGATTCACTATAGGATTTTTTGGAGTACTTTTAACGGACATTTTTAGAAGTGTATTCATTTTTCAATTTTACGTTTATACAATTAATTTGAATTCAATTCTCGTTACAATAGGAATGGCTATGCAACTAATTATTTCGGCAATTTTTTCTATCATTTTTGGTGTTTTAGCAGACAATAAAAAGCCAAGCAAACTCGGAAAACGTCGTTTGTTTTTAATTTATGGGTTACCCATTTGGTTTTTAACAAATATTCTAATATGGCTTCCACCATGGAAATGTCCCAAAACAAATTCTATGTTTTGGCCAACGGCTATCTATTTATGGATTATATTTATTTTAAATGCTATATCGGCAATGTCAATTTTAACTTCATATGCTTCAATGGGACCGGAACAATCTCAAACTAACGAAAACAGAAAGAAAGTGGCAGCTGTAGGGACATTTCTATCAATTATTGCATCAATTTTGGCTCTAATGTTGCCTTTATTTGTTCAAAGTCTTCTCAAAGATCCAGAAAATGTTAAATGGTGGGAACCATCAGGAAAAGTAATACTTACTTATATTCCTATAATAGGTGGTTTATTCGCCATTTTTGGATTTATATCAATAATATTAACCTTCTTTTCGGTAGATGAGAGCTTTCATAAAATCTCTCCTGAATCTGAAATGAAGAAAAAATCAGTCCGAGCTACTTTTCAACAAATGATTGTACCAGCTAAGGATAAAAAGTATAGAAAGTTTGTCTTTGTCGGATTTTTCACCACTATATCCACCCATATGTTGGGTATTCTAGTTATACCTTTTCTAACTTATTCGCTCAAGTTTAGAGGTATTGACTTTTTGCTTTATGTTATTATTTCATTTTCATGCAAGTTTGGATGGTTCTATATTTGGAGAATAATTCTTAAAAAATATGCTCTTATAAAGTCATATTATATATGCATTACATTAACAGTTATTGCATCATTTTTAGAGCTTTTTTTTTTAATTGAGATCTTTTCTTTTGAGCTTAAGATTCTAATCTTTATAATTACCGTTGGTACAATTTTAGGATCTATTTATGGATTTGGATTATTTGTTGGACCAATAACTGCTGCATTAATTTATGAAGCTGCAGCTAAAAATGGAGTTGAGATAACAGATAAAGCCATCTCTGAAATTTCAGGAGCTTACAATGGATTGCAATCTTTTTTGTTGTTTATTTCTCGCGCTATTGCATCCATTATGATAGGTTTTATTCTCTTTGGTCCTAATGAGGAAAATCCAATAATTATTACGATTGCTATGTCCTCAATGGGCATCTTTTTCTTGATTGGGCTAATATTTCTTAGAAAAATTGAATTAGATGAGAATATCCTTCATAAAATACCATTAAATAAAAGATATAATTAAACTATATTTTTTAAGGCTTTATTAACTCTATATACCTTATTAACTCGGTCAATTATAATAAATCGTCTAATTTCCAAATAATATAAAAAGTCACGCATCTGACTTTTGTTTTTACCTAATTTTTCTGCTAGTCCTCTAATGTTAGTTTCATAATTGCAGAGAATTTGTATAAGTTTTTTGTATTTTTTAAATATTTCACCCACTAAATATTTTAAAGATTCTTTTATATTAAGTCCAGTTTTTATACTTGAGGGGAAAATTTTACAATCTTTAGGTAATTTATTTTGAGCTTGCAACACTGCGGGTGAGCGTGCTCCCATCAAATCTTGCTTATTAGCTAAATAAACTTTTGGAGCTTTTGGGTTTATTATTTCTCTCAATATTGATATAGCATCATTATCGGAGTCGGGATTTGTAGCATCAAAAATAAAAACGATTCCATCAGCTCCATTTGAAATAATCTTTCTCATTACTTTAAATCGTGCGAGACCAGGCGTGCCGAACAATGTTATTTGAAATCCATTGAAATTTATGCTAGCTACGTCCATCGCAATAGTTTTCCCTCCTACTTGTACATTCAAAGAGTTTTTATCAAAATAATTTAAGTAACTTGATTTTCCGCATTGTGACGCTCCCGTTACTACAATCTTTATTCCAAATCACCAAAAATCTATATATAGCTCAATAAAAATTTTGTTTTTTCTTGTTAAATATATTATTAAAATTAATAGTTTATAATCTTTCTTTATTATTAATATCGGTTTTTTAACAAAAAATTAATTTTAAAAAGAGAATTTTCTTAAAAAATGAACCAAACAGTAATTTTTTTGTCATTTTCATATATTAACAATTAAAGATAATAATTTGTTATTTTTACTAATTCTTTTAAAAATACTTGATCGAAAATCTACTTCTTCTGATTTGAAATTCATATAATCTTCCGTTTTCAGTCATTTTTAGTAAAATATTTAAATGATTTGGTAATAATTAGATAATAAAAATTTATATGTTTTTAAACTTAATAAGAATTTTCAAAAATGATTATTAATTTGAGAAAATAGTATCAATATCAATCAAATTATAAGAGAATTATTTCAAAAATTGAAAATTGAAGAATAATGACTAATAGTAATATTTTAATTATTGGCGGAGGTATCAGTGGTATCGAAGCAGCTCTGTCTTTAGGTGAACAAGGATATCGAGTTATATTAGTTGAGAAAACTCCAAGTGTTGGTGGGCGAATGGCACAATTAGATAAGACATTTCCCACTTTAGACTGTAGCATTTGCATTTTGGCTCCCAAAATGGTTGAGGTCGCTCGTCATCCTAATATAGAACTCTTGACTTATTCGGAAGTCCAAGAAGTAACAGGGGAAGCTGGTAATTTTAACGTGAAGATCTTAAAGAAATCTAGATATGTAGACATTGAAAAATGTACAGGCTGCGGTGCATGTGTAGAAAAATGTCCTATGAAAAAAATTCCTTCGGAATTTGAAGAAGGGATGGGTAACCGTAAAGCAATCTACATACCATTTCCACAAGCCGTCCCACGTAAAGCTACTATAGATCCAGAAAAATGCTTATATTTAACAAAAAATGCCTGTCAGCTCTGTGAAAAAGAATGCGAGGCTGGTGCTATAGTATGGGACATGAAAGATGAGGTTGTAGAATATAATGTTGCCTCTATTATTATCGCTACAGGAATTGACATTTTAGATCCTAGTGTTTTGACTCGTTACCATTATGATGAATATCCTAATGTTATCACATCAATGCAATACGAAAGGCTATTGAGCGCTTCTGGTCCAACGGAAGGTGAACTCTTGCGACCATCGGATCAAAAACATGCACACGAAATTGCATTTATTGGATGCGTCGGATCCCGAAATGAATCACTATGTTCATATTGTTCAAAGTTTTGTTGTATGTATATGGCGAAGGAGGGAGTTGTAACACGTGAACATTCTCCAGATACGAACGTTACGATTTTTTTCAACGATACTAGAGTAATTGGAAAAAATCAAGAAGAATTTATTGAAAGAGCGAAAGATGAGTATGAGTTAAAATATTATCACGGGATTCCTGGTGATGTACGAGAAGATCCAGAAACTCGCGATCTATTAGTTAAGCACGCAAATTTAGACACTGGTGAAGTAGAAACAAGCAGATTTGATTTAGTAGTGTTGGGAAGTGCCGTAATTCCTCGAAGAGATAGCGAGCAATTAGCAAAAATCTTAGGAATAGAAACAAACGAGTTAGGATTTTTTAAAACAAAAAATTCCCTTGAAGATTTACAATCTACTCAAGAAGGTATTTACGTAACTGGATGCTGTCAATCCCCTGACGATATAGCTAATTCAGTAGCTAAAGCCAGTGGAGCTGCTGCATTAGCAGCCCTTCACGCGGAACCATTAAGCGAAGAAGAACAAAGAGTTGAATTGCCTCCATTGAAAATAGTCAATGAAAGTGATAAACCAAGAATTGGTGTATTTATTTGCGAATGTGGTGTAAATATTGGTGGATATATGGACGTTCCAGAAATAGTAGAATATACAAAAACTCTTCCTGATGTAATGTTTGCTATGCACAATAAATATAGTTGTTCGAGTTTGACTCAAGATATTATAAAGGAAAAGATTGAAGAGTTGGATTTAAATCGAATAGTAGTTGCTGCGTGCACTCCAAGAACACACGAGCCATTATTTCAAAAAACTATACGAGAGGCAGGTTTGAACGAATATCTTTTTAATTTTGTAAGTATTCGAGAGTTAGATTCATGGGTACATATGAATGAACACAAAAAAGCAACCGATAAGGCAAAAGATCTAATTCGAATGGGCGTTGCACGTACAAGATTTTTAAGACCTGAATTAAAAATAAAAGGAGATGTAGTCCCTGAAGCATTAGTTATTGGCGGTGGTATTGCTGGATTGACGGCAGCCATGGAAATTGCGAATAAAGGATATAAGGTTCATTTAATTGAAAAAGATGATAAATTAGGTGGTCAACTAAACCTTATCTATATGATTAATTTTGATCGGATAGATTCCAAAGAATATTTAGATGTAAAACTTAATGAGTATAATCAAATAAAAAATATCTCAACTTATTTAAATTCTGAAGTTTCAGATGTTAAAGGTTCAATAGGTAATTTCAATATTAAAGTTAAAAATAATGTTAATAACAAAATTGCAGATTTAAATGTTGGTGTAATTGTCGTTGCGACAGGTGCTTATGAATATAAACCAGTAGGTTGGTATCATTATGGTGAAGATCCTCGTATAATGACGCAATTAGAATTATCTGAGAAATTAAAGGATAATGAATTAAAAGGTGGGGAGGAAATAGTATTTATTCATTGCGTCGGTTCGAGACAACCAGAAGGAGTCAATGGATGTACATATTGCTCTCTAATCTGTTGTTCTGAATCTATTAGACACGCGTTATATGTGAGAGAAAATTATCCAACATCTAATGTTTATGTACTTTACAGAGATATTCGTGTTGGGACTGATGAAGAACCTTATTATTGGCAAGCTAGAGAAAATATCAATTATATAAGATTTAATGAATACCCTGAAGTAGAACTTACTAATGGAAAAATCAATGTTAAAGTAAAGGATATTTTGACCCAAGTTACACTTAATATTGATGCTGATCGAGTTGTATTATCAACACCATTGAAACCATATGATAACAAATTACTCTCAGAGTTACTCAAAGTACCACGTGATCAAAATGGATTCTTTCTGGAAGCTCATGTTAAATTACGACCAGTTGATTTTGCAACAGATGGGATCTATCTTGCTGGGACTGCTCATGGCCCAAAAGGTATCGCAGACTCGATATCTCAGGCAAGGGGTGCTGCCGCTCACGCTTTAATACCATTAATTTCAGGTATAGTCGAAAATGAACCGCTAGTTTCTGTTGTTAATCCCTCATTATGTATTGCTTGTCAAAAATGTGAAGAGGTTTGTAATTTTGGAGCTATAGGCGTCAATTTTGATAACGAAAAATTAGTTTCTGAATCAAACCCACTATTGTGTAAAGGATGTGGTGACTGTTCTGCGGCATGTCCAGCAGGGGCGATTACTATGAGTCATTTCGCAGATGATCAATTGACACCAATGATTTCTGAAGCATTAAAAGGAGAATTTATTGATGAAAGACCACGAATTGTTGCTTTCCTTTGTAATTGGTGTAGTTACGCTGGAGCAGACACGTGTGGTGTAAGTCGATTTCAATATCCAACAAATATTCGGCCTATAAGAGTAATGTGTACTGGAAGAATTCCAAAAAGTTTTATATTGCGAGCATTTCTAGAAGGTGCTGACGGAGTATTTGTTGGAGGCTGTCATATTGGAGATTGCCATTATTTGGAAGGTAACTACGATATGTTACGACGATATAATGAAATTCAAGAAATCCTTGAAAAAGTTGGAATTAATCCCGAGAGATATCGTCTTGAATGGGTCTCAGCCAGCGAAGGAAAGCGATTTTCTGAAGTTATTACCGATTTTATTGGCAAGGTGAAAGAATTAGGGCCAATTGCCGAAAGGGGTGATAAAATTGAAAAAAAAGAAGAAGCTAAGGAGGGAGCTTAAAAATGAATGAAGAAAAAACTATGAGTTCAAAAGAATTAGACCATGATTTGAGATATGAAATTAGCAATAAAGTTGGTGCAAAATCTTTATTGAAATGTATTCAGTGCGGTGTGTGTAGCTCTGGATGTACAGTATCAGAATTTATAGATTTGCAACCTCATAGAGTCGTTGCTTCACTCTTGTTAGGTCTAAAGGATGTTATTTTATCAAGTAACGCAATCTGGACTTGTTCTCTTTGTCATAGATGTACTGAAAGATGTCCAAAAGGCGTAGATTATTCTTTTATTTTAGCTTTAATAAGGAATTTAGCTGTCAAAGAAGGAAATATTCCATCAGAATACAGTGATACGATTAAAGTAATTAACGACAATGGATTTGTTGTCCCATATCACGGGGGATTAAAGAAAACCATTGATCGAAGAAGAGAAAAATTTGGCTTACCTATTGTAGAACCACCAAATCTTGATGATATCACTTTCATAATAAAAGAAACTGGACTTGAAAATATAATAAAAAAAGAAATGGAGGATGAAAAATAATGGAATTCGCATTATTTTTAGGATGTACAATCCCACTTCGGTTTCCGCATTTTGAAAAAGCATTCAGGGAGATTGCTAGTATTTTAGATATTAACTTAAAAGAGATGCACGGTGCTAGCTGTTGCCCTGACCCTGTAGCAACCCAATCATTAAGCGTTGATACTTGGTTAACCATCGCTGCGAGAAATTTATCAATAGCTGAAAGAATGGGTTTGGATGTCTTGACAATTTGTTCAGGATGCTTTGAAACACTTAAAACTTCCCATATCCTTCTAAAAGAAGATAAAGCTGCATTTGATAAAGTCAATTCTGTTTTAAAGAAAATTGGATATGAATATAAAGGAACATCAACAGTTACGCATTTTGTTGAATTATTTAGTAGACCAGATATGCTTGATAAAATTAAAGTGGCTATTATGCACCCATTAGATGATATTAATGTTGCTGCACATTATGGATGCCATTTAATAAGACCAAGTAAAATTCTGAGATTTGACCACCCTGAACGACCAGAAACAATGGATCTGATCTTAGAAACTTTAGGAGCTACGACTGTTGCCTTTGCAGCTAAATTAGAATGTTGTGGATATTGTGCTAGATTAAATGAAGATATTGGATTTAAATTAGTTGAAGAAAAAATGACTGACTTGAAAGAACTTGAAAAAGAAGTAGATGTTATGGTTGCTGTCTGTCCAGCATGCGTGAGTCAGTATGACAGAAAGGAAAAATTGATTTCAAGAAAAATTGATAAAGAGCTTGATATCCCTATACTTTACTTACCTGAATTAATAGCATTAGCTTTTGGTATCGATGTCGGAATTTTAGGTTTATCAAATAGAAGTGTGAAACCTACAAAACTATTGGAAAAACTGAATATAAAAACATAATAATAATCTTTTCTTAAAAACATAAAATAAAACTCAAAAATTTAAAGAAAAAAGTGTGCATAAAGTTGATTATTACAGAATTAAAAGATATTGATGAAATATACAATATGGTAAGACCATATTCAAAAATCTTAATAACCGGCTGTGATGACTGTTGTCAGCCTCCGCGATCGATTAATGAAGCAAAAGTACTTGGACAATTATTGGAACTAAAAGCAAAAACCGAAGGAAAGAAGCTAAAATGGAGAGCAATCACTATTTTAAGGCAATGCGACGATAGAATTGCTGCTACCACGATACGACCATTTATAGAAGAGTACGACGCAATTGTATCGTTAGCGTGTGGATTAGGTATTGTGATGCTAAATAAAGTAGCTGAAAACATTATAACATACCCAGCCCAAAATAGCATGTGTGGTGGTGTTCAAAACGCAGGAGAAAACTATTTCATTCAATACTGTGAAACATGTGGGAGTTGTCTATTAGGAGAAACAGGAGGCGTTTGTCCTATTGCAGGGTGCGCTAAGCATTTAAATAACGGACCTTGCGGAGGTACTGTTGATGGAATGTGCGAGGTTGGAGGATATACTCGTCCTTGTGCTTGGATTGGAATTTATGAGAGATTAAAGAAATTTAATAGATTGGATCTCTTTAATAAATACCGGCCACCAAGAAATTATAGACCTGCTACGAGTCCAGCATACTATGTGATTAATAAACCGTATACTAACGAAGAAGAAGAAAAAAATGAGGAGAAAAAATAATGGTAAAGAGACCTGCATATAGCAATTTGATGAAAGAGATAAAAGCTGGAAAATTTGTCTTTTCTGGAGAATTAGAACCCACAAAGATGTACGATATCAGTTCAGTTTTACATTCCGCTGAAGAAATGAAAAAAACTGGAAAGATTGTAGCTGCAAATGTAACTGACGGTCCACAAGGAGATGCATATACTTGCTCAATGGTACCAAGTTACTTGGTTCAAGAAAAAGTAGGGTTAGAAGCAATTTGGCAGATGACTGTGAGAGATAGGAATAGAATTGCCTTATTTGGCGATGTTGTTGGAGGTGCAATCCTTGGACTTAAGAATAT
This sequence comes from Candidatus Hodarchaeota archaeon, assembly GCA_048887225.1. Taxonomy (GTDB): domain Archaea; phylum Asgardarchaeota; class Lokiarchaeia; order Sigyniarchaeales; family SOKP01; genus LW40-45. Next base: position 69,209 of record JBHLJY010000005.1, on the reverse strand, counting down.
CCTCACTTTAACTGGTGATCATACGGCGTTAGGGGATAATAAAAACGCTAGACCCGTTTATGATTTGGATAGTACACAGTTCATTGAATTGGTGTCAAAAATAGTCGATGAGGGTACTGACTTGGAAGGCAAAGAAATCGAAGGTGATAAAATTAAAATGAATATTGGATGTGCTGCAAATCCAAATGCACGCCCACCATACCTTGAGCCCGAGATCCTTAAAGTAGGAAGAAAAGTTGAAGCGGGCGTCGATTTTATTCAAACGCAAACGGCATTTAATATCGATGAAGCAAAAGAATTCTTAAAAGAGCTAGAAAGATATGATGTTGCTGTGTTATTAGGCTTATTTCCTTTGAAAAATTATGGTATTGCTTGGTACTTTGATAAATACATACCTGGTGTGAGTGTTCCAAAGGATCTTTTGGAAAAATTAAAATCCGCAAAAAAAATTGAGAACAAAAAAGAGCGAAATGCCAAGATTGATCAAATTAACATAGATTTCTTTCTGCCGTTTATAAACGAAATAAGGAAAACCACTAAAGCAGCTGGAATCCATTGTATGGCTGTCCATTATGAAAGACTTTTTGGACCTCTATTAAAAGATTTTTAATGTAATAAAACATATTTTTTTTTTTAATTTATGAAAATAATAAAATCCGAATAGAAAAAAAAGAATGAAAAACCTAGACGATAAAGACAAGAAAATTATTGAAATGCTTCTGGAGGATGCAAGAAGGCCATATCGTGAGATTGCCGATGAAATAGGGTTATCTGAATCAACAGTGAGAAAGAGGGTAGTTCGCTTACAAGAAGGAGGAATAATTGAGAAATTTACAATTAAAATTTGTCGTGAAGATGAAAGATGTATTTATGCTTTTATTACTCTTATTCCAAAAAACGAATCTCAAATAAAGGAATTATTGAGAGAAACTATAATACTTCCGCAATGTGAAGAAGTATATAAGCTCGATGGGAGGTGCGGTGTATTAATAAAAGTAAATGTACCTGACACTAATGAGTTGGACGCTTTAATAGAAGCGTTTCGCGCCAGAACTGACATTGAAAGTGTTGAAAGAGTTTGCGTAGTTTTAAAACCAATAAAAACAGTCTCACAAAATGGTAGTGTGCCTTAATAAATCTAAAAAAAGAACATATTATAATTTTCTTGTAAAAGGGCTTGTTCTTCAACACACAAATAGGATTTTTCCATTTTTCTCAATTCTTTTAACTCTCTCTTGATTTTCTAGATAAATCAGATGTGCTAAAACTTCGCTTAGCGCTAAATAACTGTTAATTTCGTCTAAATCATCTCCAAAGTGCATTTGAGATATTCTTACAGGAGTCATTGGATTGAATTCAATTAAACTTGAAATTTCATGAAGTCTATTCTTATGATGTTCTTTAATTTCTATTATACGCTTATGAGGATTATAAATGACTTCTTGATGAGCTGGAAAGATTATCTTTGGATTTAATTCATCTATCCTGTCTAATGATTTTAAATAATGGTCCAGTATATTTTCAAAATCGTAGTTCCTATATTTTGGAATTACCAGAAAATTTCCAATATGTGGTGTAATTCTCGAAAGAATGTGATCTCCAGAATATAAATATTGGTTTTTTTGATCGTAGACACATATATGGCCGATAGAGTGCCCGGGAGTCCATATAATTTCTAATTTATTCGTATCAAAAGAAATTTCATCGCCGTCTTGTAACAATTTGTCTGGCTTCTGATATCTTCTAAATTTGGACCACATAGTAAACCATTGAACCAGCCGTTTTCCTTGAGCTTCACTAATCCCGAATTTAAGCATCATCTTGGCGATTTCCTTAGCATCCTTTTCTAATTCTTCAAGATTGTTTGGGTCGGTCTCCCATTTAAGCGTTTCATGAGTCATTTCTGACATCATAATCTGAATATTTGGATTCTTCCGTTTAAATTTCTTAGTTAAACCTATATGGTCCAAATGATGATGTGAAACGATGCAATAATCGATATCTTCAATAGGTATATTTATCTCTTGAAGTGAAGAATAAAATAATTTGTCCCAATTACCCATATTTAATCCGGCATCGTAGAGAATGTTTTTATCATCGATTCTGAATAAATATATGCACACAAACTTGACATCGAAAGGCACATCGATCTTAAAACGATAAATCCCTTCTATTTGACTGAATTCCGATTTAAATCTCGGCAAAATTTAACCCAAATAATTTTAGTTAGTTATAAAAAAAAAGGAATTAATTTGTATTTTCCCTTTTTATTTAATAAAAAATTTTTAATAGGTTATCCATCTTCATTTCCATTTTTTTTATCTTTGGATGTTTCGTCATCGCGCGTAAAGAAAAGGCATTTTTTCATATCAAATTCCAAAAATCTTAATTTTCTTTTAATTTCATCGGCTTCATAATCATGTTTCAATAGATCTACAATAGTCTTTTTTAATTGTATTAAATTATCAACAGCACATTGATAAAAAATATCGTTTTCATCAAGCTTCATAGTCAAAATTTCAAATAAACCAGTAAGCGCGTTTTTTACTCGTTTATAATAACACCAAGCCTTGTCTAAATCTTCATCTGAATTTGACACTATAAAATAAATAAAAAAAGTTAATAAAAAAAATTTTTTCTTTATAAAACTGATTTAATTTGTTTCGCTAATTCTTTGGCGTCTTCTTCAGAAGACTCGAGAATATTAAACAATTTCTCGGGTGCGACCATTAAGGATGCGTCTATTAATTTTTCAAGCCCTATTATAGTGTTGAGACGATTATTTTTCTGCAAATGGAATATAACTCGACCTAATTCGTTTTTTAATGCTCCTCTTTCGGTGTTCAATAAAATTTTTAGAAGCGCGGGGCAAACCTCGTCCCGAGTTTCCTGACTTATATGACTCGAAAAAGAATATATTTGCTTTCGTTGTTCATCAGATATTCCTTCCTGTTTAATTTTTTCTATTATTTCCATTTTTTTATCACATCTATTTTTTTTTTAATTTTTTTTAGTTTTATTCCCATTTTAAGTAAGAATTTTTTAATATATAAAGGTATCTGGTTAAAATCCTTATCGCGTTTTACTGATTCGGTAAAATATTTTAAGATTTGATTTTTTCTGCTGTTCTTATTACGAAAAATGTCAATGACGAAAAACGATAGTTTTATGCGTTATTTTTTCCGATTTGAAAAAATCTTAAAAAAATAAATAATATGATCTTGACAAAAAAATTAATTCTTATGACGGAATCCTTACATTATATAGAAATAAGTACTTATTTAGTCATAAAATACTCAAAAAAAACTTCGCAAAAAAAATAAAAAACTCGTTGTTTTATGATCATTTTCTAAAATCTGTCTTTGAAATATTACTGATCATGATCAAAATGCCGTTTCTAACTAGTCTTTAGATAGTCTTTTACTAGAAAAATAAAAAATTTGTAGGATTATAAAGAAAATTTGACATAAATTAAAATTAGATTTTTACAATAAAAATTAAAAATATATGATTTATATAATATTTACAAAAAATTTTCTAACAAAAAAAAAGATGATACACCAATGGAAAACAGATTTGAAAGGGCTTTAAAAAAAATAAAAAGATTAGAAGGAAAACAAGCATTTTTAATAGGCTATATAAGCAAAATAGGAAAATTATTTCTTTTTATCTTACCTATTGTGCTAGTAGGATTATCCCTTCTCATAATCTTAGACATATTCTCAGATCTTACTTTAAATGTTAGTTTCTACGTAATTTTGGGTGTTTACGGTTTAAATTCACTTTTATTATTATTAGGGGCATTCTATACACAAAAAGCACTCAAAAATCGGCTGAAATTTGAGCGAAAAAGAGGGAGACCAATAGATAGTTTAGATGGTTTTGATTTACTTGATAATAATGTTAAAAAAGTAATAAACCTACTTTTTATAATAGCACTCTTATGCTTAGTATCCTTAGGTCTATTTGTTACTATGTTAATTCTTGGTCTTCTTGAATTAGGTTATGCCGCAATTGGTTTTGCACTATTTGGCTTCGGCTTAGCTCTATTAATTCGAAGTTTAAAGCTTAATATTCATGATGTAAATGGCTTACAAGATTTTTACAAACCTAATACACATCAAATATTTTTAGACAATTTTTTCTCAGATGTCTTATCTAATCATTTAGATCCAGTGACATTTCTTAAATGGGACGAGTATTTGGCAGTTCTTAACAAAATTTTAAATCCTAATTTCGTAGAAATTGTAAGAGTAAGAGAAGCAGAAGAGCTTCCCATAACCTTTGCTATTGAAAAAATACTTTTCTTATATTATTTAAGATACCAAGAAGTCCTAACATACGAACAATTTCTTGGAGAATTAAGAGAAGTAATAAATTTGGATTCAGCAAATTTTAATGTTGAGAAAGGGGCATTAATAGAAGGCAGGTGGTATTTCTCAAGAAAAGATATCAACAAATTGTTTAACTTTATTAAAAGGTTTAATGCTGGCTTTTTCAGTATAATTGATAGGTTACAATTAGAATTGACTGACAACATCGAACGTGTGTCAAAAGATCCTATATACATGGATTCATCATCTCAAGAAGTTGTGTTTAAAAACAGTGAACTTAATGTTATGGTCTATCTTTATAATAATGCAGAAGAATCTAAAGAATATCGTATTAAAATAATTGCACCTGGCTTTGATCCAAAAAAAATTGTGCTTGACATTGAAGTCGAGGGGAGAGGGACTTATAGGATACCAGAAAAGCGAATACCTTTATTTTCTTCTGGAGATGATATTGTTGGAACATTATCAATAATGTTAGAGAATGGAGATACCACATGGCTTACATTAGAACCTAGAGAAATAGGAGAGCAGACAATCCAAATCTTCTTAGAAACTGCAGATGGAACAATAATTGAAGGTAAAACACGATCAGTAAAAGTTTCTAAAGATTTAAAAAGTCAGTTAAAGAAATTAACCTCGATTGGATCTATACTTGGGGGTATAGCAACTCCAATCTCAAGAGCTCTTATGGGCGGGGGACTAATCTAATTTCTCTCTTTTTTTTTATTTTATTTATGAGATAACATTTATTTTTTTTAGTTTTATAAATTACTAAAAACAAAAAAATTAGTTTCTAATTCTGATAAATCTATTATTTTTTTTAGTCTAAAAATTTTCAAAATTAATCATAAATTTTTAATTATTTGAAAATTTCTTCATTCTAGGTTTATAAATTTTATATTTAAATGAAATTATTGAGTATAAAATGGTAGTAATAACAACCAAAAAGCCGGTTGAGGATGTTATTAACGTGTTAAACGAAAACGGGATTAATAAACTCGTTATTGTTTCTTGTGGATCATGTGCTGCCCTTTGTCAGACGGGTGGAACTGAAGGCTTAAAAGAATGGACTCAGATATTAGAGAATGAAAGTTTTGAGATTATAGAAGGTGTAGTTTCAGAAGATGTATGTGATAACAGGGTTATGATGAAGGATTTAAGAAAAATTGACGAATCGGTGAAAAAAGCAGATGCGATTCTAACATTAAGTTGCGGTCTTGGGGTTCAATCAATAGTTCAAGTACTTAGTAAAAAACATCCAAATAAAAAAGTCTTTGTAACCAATAATACACAATTTATGGGAATGACGGAAAGAATCGGTAGGTTTCGAATGCGCTGTTTAGGTTGTGGAGATTGTCTCTTAAATGAAACTGGAGGAATATGCCCCATAACAACTTGCGCTAAAGCATTAATGAATGGACCTTGCGGAGGGATGGTCGCTGGCAAATGTGAAGTTGGAAATTATGAAAGGGATTGTGGGTGGATTTTGATTTTTAATCGATTAAAGGAATTGGGAAGGTTAGACTTATTTAGTAAACTTAGGGTTCCCAGGAACTGGACCGATTCTGGACATCAGAGAGAAGTATTATTTAGATAGGTGGAGTAGATTAATAAATGGCGGAGAAAAAGATATATTCAAAACTGGGAGAGAAGATTGCTAAAGGAGAATTCGTTTTAACTGGAGAATTAGAACCTGAAAAGACTTGCGATCTTTCTCACACTATTCAAGAAGCGAAAGAAATGGCTCCATACGTAGTAGCTGCTAATGTGACTGACAGTCCACTCGGAATCGTTACAATTAATTCCATGGCAGCGTCCCATATAATTCAGAGAGAAACTGGACTAGAATGCGTATGGCAATTAACCGTTAGAGATTGTAATAAACTAGGTTTAGCTGGGCAGATTATGGGCGCTCATGCTTTAGGCTTGCGTAATATATTATCTCTTACGGGCGACCATCCAAATATGGGGGATATGCCCGAAACAAAACCTGTTTTTGATCTTGATTCCGCAACGTTGGTCAAGCTCGTAAGAGAAATGGTAGATACTGGAAAAATTAACGCTAATGAAATTGAACATCCGCCTACCATGCATGTTGGTGCTGCGGCTAATCCAAACGCAGATCCAATGGAAGCAGAAATCTTAAAAATAGGAAGAAAAGCTGAAGCGGGAGCAGAATTCATACAAACTCAAGTTGTTTACGATATTGATATGACAATAGAATTTTTAGAAGCAATTAAAAAATATAATGTTCCTCTGTTTTTAGGGATCTTTCCAATGAAAAGTTATGGTATTGCGAAAGGATTTGATATGTTTGTTCCTGGTGTTGACGTGCCAAAAGAAATTCTTGCTAAATGGAAAAGCGTTAAGAATGATATGCCTGATAAAGCTGAACAAAAGCGTATGTACGACCAATTAAATTATGAATTTTTTAAACCAATCATATCTGAGCTAAAAGCGAAAAATTTACTAGCTGGTGTCCATTGTATGGCTGTACATTACACTAGAATTTTTCCAAAACTAGTTGAAGTAATTAAAGGTTAATGTTTACTCTCTTTTTTTGTTATTTTCTTCTTCCATTAAAAATTTTTTCATAAAAAATTTTTAAAGCATTAATATAAACTTTAAAAGGGATATAGATAAATTGAAATTATGGAAAGTTACGATTTAGTAGTTATTGGGAGTGGCGCTGGATTAAGCGTTTTAAATACTGGGCTCCGAAAGGGATTGAAATGTGCTCTTATAGAAGATTACAAAATTGGAGCTACATGTTTAACACGAGGATGTATCCCTTCGAAAATTTTAGTTTATCCTGCCGATATGATTAGGGAAGCTCAGCACGCGAGTAATGTTGGAATTCAATTTGATTTAAAGAAAATTGAATGGGATTTAATTTCAAAAAGAATGTGGGAGCATATTGACGAAAGTAAAAAAATGGAAGAAGAGTTATCTACCGTTCCTAACCTAACGATGTATAGAGGAATTGGAGAATTTACTGGAGAATATGAAATGAAAATCAAGTTAAACGACGGATCTGGTTATTCTGAACCGTTTAAAGGAAAAATATTTATCATTGCATCTGGTGCTCGTTCATTTGTTCCTCCAATAGAGGGCTTAGAAAAAGTTGGCTATATTACTAACGAGAGCTTTTTTGGAGAAAACTTTCCAAAGAAACCTTGGAAAAGCCTTATAATAATTGGTGGAGGTGTTATTGCTGCCGAATTTGCACATATTTTTTCTGCCTTTGGAACTGAAGTTACAATAGTAGAAATGCTACCTAGATTAGTTGTTACTGAGGAGCCTGAAATAAGCGCTTTTCTCGAAAATAATTTTAAAAAATTTATGACGGTCCTAGTTAATTATAAAGCGATCAAAGCAAGTAAGAAAGGAAATTTAAAAGTTGTAACGATTGAAAATACAAAAACTGGTGAAAAAAAAGAGATTAACGCTGAAGAGATTCTGGTGGCAACAGGACGTCGTTCAAACACCGATTGGTTAAAACCAGAAAAAACAGGTGTTGAAACTGATAAACGAGGGTGGATTAAAGCTGATAACTATTTGGAAACTAACAAAAAAAATATTTGGTGTTTAGGCGATGCTAATGGACTTTATCAATTTCGTCATAAGGCAAATTACGAGGCAGAAATATGCACTAATAATATATTTGGTCCGGAAGAACAACGCAAATCAGTGGATTATTCCTCCGTTCCTTGGGCGATTTTTACCTATCCACAAATTGGACATGTTGGCATGACTCAAGAAGAAGCAATTGATAAAGGGCATGAAATATTTGTTGCCATAAACCATTATTCTTCTGTTGCTAAAGGTTTCGCAATGGGTTTTGAAGAAAACAAGGAGGACGATGGTTTTGTAAAGTTAATCGTTGATAAATCATATAGAATTTTAGGCGCTCATGTTGTAGGCCCCCATGCTGCGATTTTAGTTCAACCTTTCGTTTATTTAATGAACGCTGGTTTTTCATGCGTTTTGCCCGAATATTCTGAGGAAAGAGATCTTCCTAAAATAGCTCGAGCTTGTCCAGAAGGGGGATCATTTATGCCGATTTACCATTCTATGATAATTCATCCGTCTCTCAATGAATTAACGGGCTGGGCAATTGGATCTTTGAGGCCAGTAAATATAAAAATGGAACAACATCCTCATAGTCCTTAATATTAAATAAATTTATTCTATGGGTACTGGGGGATTAAAAATCACTCTAATTAATCCCTAATTATTAGTTTTTAAATTTAATATCAAATGAATAAACCAACAATTATTTAGATTTTACAACCTATTATTTAAATTAGATGGTTTTAAATAAGAGAAATTATAATGGAAGCGAGTCAATAGGCCAAATATTTACTCCAAGATATATCGCAAAATTCATGGTTAATAATGTATTAAAATTCATAGGAAATCTCAAAAAAAATCCTCGCGATATAAAAGTTTTAGAAACATCCGTTGGAAAAGGAATTTTTTTGAAATATTTAATTCAGAATAATTTTTCTGATATTACTGCTTATGAAATAGATAAAAATTTGAAGGATTATCTCTTAGATGCTTATCCAGGGGTAAAATTCAAATTTAAAAACGTCTTAGGTTCAAAAATTAACGATAAGTATGATTTAATAATTGGAAATCCACCATATTTAGGACAGAACTATAACGCTGAGATTTTCCAAGAATATGTGCATAAATTTCCAATTTGTAAGAAGTTTTTCGTTGGCAATATGGATTTATTTTATTTTTTTATTCATTTAGGAATATTAAAATTAAATCCTGGAGGGATTCTTTCGTTTATTACAACAAATTATTGGATTACGAAATCTGAAAAAACTGGAATAAAATTACTTAAACCTCATATACTAGACGAGTGTTTTCTACTTCAATATGTTGATTTGTCGCGTTTAAAATTATTTAAGGGAGCTGAAGGACAGCATAACTGTGTATTTGTAATACAAAAGAAAAATGAGCAAGAAAAAGTACAAAGCATTGATAAACCTATAGAAATTATTCAAGTTCGTAAGAAAAAGGATTGTAATATATCAGATAAATTGTTTAATAAAAATATCTTTAAGAATTTAATCAAGAACGCTGATTCAAATGATATATTGAGATATGAATCTGCTTTAAATAATAGAAAATTGAAAAGAGAAGGCAGCTGGAATCTGATCTATCCTCAAGAAGTTAAAGAGATTGTCGATAAAATCGAAAATTTCTGTTCCATTAACAGCGATATTTCTTTTTTGAGAGATTATTTTATAATTCGCAATGGATTAATCTTCATTAAAGACAATATTTTTATTTTAAATGAGGGCGATAACTTAAAAATTAAACATAATGAATATTTTGTTAAGGTAAATAATCAATTTTTAAAACTTTCTGAGGTTGAAAAAGATAGGCTTAAAAAAATATACAAGAGTAAATCTATAAGGCATTATGGATATATTCATAATGATAATGAAGGATATGCGATATATTTCAATAAAAATGAATTCCCTTTCTACGAAGTAAACAAACGGAATCAATTATACGATAAAAAATATCCTGTTCTAACTGCATATTTAAAACAATTTGAAAAAGAATTGCGAGAAATATTGATAATCGCAAAAGAAAATCCTAATGACTTTTATTTTCCAAGAAGAGGTACTTCTATTAGAATGTTTGAAAAAGCTTTTAAAGATAAATTAATAGATCTCGAACCTTTATATGAGAATAGTAAAAAAATCTTTTTAAAATATATTTCAACTAAAAACATATTTGGATATTCAGATTCTCCTTATTTTGCGACCTCAGATACATATTTTCTGTGGCCAAGATTTTCGGAAGAGAAAATAAACTATAGATTTATTCTGGCCTATTTAAATTCCAGACTTGTTCATTTTCTATTTAAGGCAAAAAATATTCAAATTAAAAGAAGTAAAACAAAACTTGAATATGGATTACCTATACCAAATTTGGAAAAATTTCAGTCTGCGGAAGATTTAGCTATTATATCTTTAATTAGATTCCTTATCTCTTGGTTAATTGAACTTCATTGTTCCTCTAAAAAGCACAATTTAAATAACTTTTCTTTAAAATTAAAAAATTTACGATACTTTTCAATTTTTAACCAAATAGATTTAATGGCAGATATTAAGGTAGCTCTAAAATATAATGATGAAGATTTTATTCAAAAAATTATTGATGAATTATTTTTCCAATTATTTAAACTAAATATAGAGGAAATCAATTATCTACTTAACAAATATTATTTTTTTTAATTATATATAAACTGAAATCCCCCTTTCTTTCAATTCTTTTACAGAATCAGGAATTTCCTTTAAATTATTACCTTTTAACCATATCTCTTTAAGAGAGGAGAGATGTTCTAACGATTCTGGAATTTTCATCAGCATATTATTATTAAGATGTAAAAATTTCAACGAAGAAAGCTTACTTATTGACTTTGGAAGGACATTTATCTTATTATCATTTAAATACAGATATTCAAGGGAAGAAAGAGAACCTATTGATTCAGGGAGTTTTTCTATCTTATTCCCTTCCAGCCATAGAGCCTTAAGAGAATTAAATGACTCAAAAATTTCAGGAAGGATCTTTAAATTATTATTTCCTAAATAGAGAGATTTAAGCGAAGAAAGCGATTTAAGCGACTCAGGAAGAGATAAAATATGATTATTATCTAACCATAATCTTTCAAGCGAAGTAAGCGATCCTAACCATTCGGGTACATATTTAAGATGATTATCACTCACCCCCAAATATCTAAGTGAGCTAAGATCTAATAAAGATTTAGGGAGCGATGATAAATTATTTCCAGATAATCCTATTTTTTTAAGTGAACTGAGAGAACCAATCCAATCTGGAAGTTCAGTTAATCTATTTCCATGTAAAAATATAGATTCAAGAGAAGAAAGGGATTTTATCCAATTAGGAAATTCTTTTAAAGAATTATAACTTAAATGTAGTTCTTTACAAGAAGAAAGAGGAATAATTGATCCTGCTTGAGTATCTAATTCATTGGTTTTTATAATCGGAATTATTAAAGGAGAAGAAGGTGATATTAACTCTGAGGATTTGTTATAATATCTAAATCTTAAATCTAATTTTTTAACTATTCCATTTTCTAACTCAAAATTTAATCTTTGGAATTGTTTTTTTAAAAATGAAATTGTAATGTAATCAATTAACACTTGAGCTAATTCTTTGCTTGAAAATTCTTTAATTTGCCCGTCATTAATCAGATCGTATAAGTTATCGTTAAATTTTTGATTAGATATCTTCTTTATTTCTTTAATTAGGATTGCTTTAGAGAAGCTATCATCTCTTTCTAACAATGTTTTTATTATATTGGTTAAAGAATTTTTAACTATATTTAAACATTCTAATGATGTTTCATTAAGAATTGTCCACATCATTGGACTTAATGCTTTACCTAAAAAATTTTTATAAATTGCATTAGCAGCAGCAATTCTAACTCCTTTATTCGAATCTGATATTAATAAGTTTTCAAAAAGTTTAAAGATTTTATCGTGTCTATATCCAATTTCATCAATAATTCCAATGCTTTCAGTTCTTATGATATTATTTTTACTATTTTCTATTAATGAGATTAAAATATCAACAGCGGAATGTTTATCTAAAATATTATTCCTAAAATCTTCATAAATTTTAGTGGGTGTTATAAGCATTTTATTATAAAAATAATATTAAAAAATCTATAAAGTTAAATCTATTTAAGTAAGTCTAAAGCTTTTTCAACAGCTAAGGGGCCAGTCAGAGCCCATCCGTCTGCGCCATATTTTTGAGCGATTCCCTCTGAAACTGGTCCTCCACCAGCCATTATTTTTGCTTTCAAACCTTTTTCTTTTGCTAATTCGACGATTTTACTTATTTGTGGATACATTGAACTTAACATCAATGAGATTAAAATCAGATCTGCATTATATCTTTCTGCCTCTTCTATAAATCTCTCTGCTTTTACGTCAAATCCTAAATCATGAATTTCAAAACCTTCTGCTTCCATTAGATACTTTACCATATTTTTACCAAGATCGTGAATATCTCCTTCAACAACACCAATTACAGCAATACCTTTTCTATGTTTTTTTAATTTTTCAGGATCTATACTTGATTTTAATATGTTAGCGCCCGCATAAAATGTATCTGTGGCAAATATCATTTCTGTTATATAGACAGTTTCTTCATATTGCTTGCAAACTTCTTTCAAACCTATATAAAGCCCCTTTTTTAAAGCATTCATCGGGTCTATTCCTGCCTCTAACGCTTCTTTGGCAGCTTCCTTTGCCATCTCTTCATCGCAATCTATAACACTATTCTTTAGTTTTTCCAAAATTTCTTCTCTTGACATTTTTAGGTTGCACCCTCCTCTATGTAATTCGGTCCTTCTCCAGTTTTAAAATTAGCACCGTACATTCTAGCAGCCTTTACCACCGCCAGTGCGTTGTATAAAGGAGCGTATGGAGGATATTCACACGATGCTCCAAGTAAATATCCTGCGGGAGATTTCCCAAAAACTTCAAGTTCTCTTTTACATTCTGCTATTACTTCCATCGGAGTTGACCAAGCAAGCAATGCAACACTTAGAAAGCCTAAGAATACTAACTTTTTACCGTATTTTTCAATCATTTCCTCTTCGGTTTTAACACCATCTGGTAAAAAAGCATTCTGGATAAGAACAGGTTTAAGGTGTTCAATTAAAAGATCGAAATAAGGACCACGACCACATGTATGTATACAATATAGAGCCCTTTTTCTCTTGATAAATTTAGCAATCCTCTGTTGGTAAGGCATATCTAATTCTAACCACATTTCTTTACTCATCAGTTCTCTCTCAGCTAAAACAACTGGTAGCATTATTGTCTTGGCTCCTGCCTCAATTTGTTTCTCTATATATTCAATTTGAATATCAGTTACTTTTTCTGCAGCCTCATGAATTTTATCAGGATGATGAATAAAATCACGCACAAAATCATTAATATTTCTTAATCTAGAAATAAGTCCTAGTGGACCTATAGACATTCCACCTATCATCATATCGGGTAATTGTTCATTTATAGTACTTACAACCTTTAGTTGATTTTTCATTCTATCTGCGTGAGACCAATCAAACAATTTATCAATATTCTTATATTCTTCAGCAGACTTAATAACAGGATGATATGGATCTGGATATGCTGCGTTGTTAGTAGGGTAAATTATTTTCGCTCCAAAACCTTGTGCTTCAACGCATAAATCTGGCATCGCAGTAATCGCATCATAACCAAATAATTTTTGAGCTTCAATTTGAGCACGTAAAAACAAATCCGGCTTTTGTGCATATTCTCCATAATTAAGGTTAAGTAATTGTGCTGCAGCGGCAGAAACAAATGGAAAAACCGGTATCCTATCCAGTTTTTTCCGCATTATTAGACCTAAGATTCTTTCCTTAGGAGTCATGTATTCTTCGCATTCTTTGGGCAATTTTTCTATTTTCATCATTTTTTTCAATTTTTTAAGTTATGGTTATACAATACTGTGTATTGAATTCTATTAAAATAATATAGATAAACAATTGTTTAGAATTTATTAATATTTATAATTCTCAATTGGATATTCACCTTCTAAAATCTTTTTATTTCAAAAAATTATCAATTTTGATGAAATAAATTCTTCAATTCGACGATTTAGGCACTTTACTTTTATTTTTTTTATATTTTTCATTCTTTTTTACTTACTTATTAAATCTTAACCAAAAGAAATTCCTCCCGCTTTAGACAACAGAGTAAAATCTTCCCAAATATAACTTGTATCAATCATGGTGGGAGAATTGCAAGTACAACAGTTTTCAGTATCCTTAATGAATTTTTTAAATCGTGGTAATTCGAGAACTTCCTTAACAGAAATTTCTCTTAAGTTTGCAATTGGTTTGTCTAATTGGAGGCAGTTTTCAATATCTCCATTAGAGTTGACAAACATGAACACCTTTTTAGCATGGCATCGATAAGGCTTTTTACCTCCGATGAAGTGTTTTAAATACATTTCTGAACATAAAATCCTTGAACCATTTCTTTTAGCCTCCAAAATTTTTGAAAATGAATTACTAATTTCATCGCTACCTGCAGCAAGTACTTCTTTTTCATCAACAACACCTATAGAATAATGGCGCATAATATTAATTACGTTGAAAGCTATAGGAACGTCCAACTTATCACCTAAGGCAATCATTTCTTCTACTCGATAAATATTATACTTGCTAATAGAGAAACTAAACTGTAACGATATAAAAGGAAACTCATCCTTAATGATATCTACAGCTTCCATGATTTTATCGTAGAGACCTGGTAAAACCCTAATTTCGTCATGCTCTTCTCTTCTTGGAGAATCAAGAGATAATAAAATCAGATCTAAATCATCTCCAAACTCGTGAATTCTCTTAGGAAGTAAATATCCATTTGTAACCATCCCAATAAACGCGAAATTCGCCTCTCTTTTCGCAAATTTTATAATTTCTGTAATATCTTTACGTAGCGTAGGCTCTCCGCCCCATAATATAGAGAGTAAAAACCCAGAATCTTTAGCTTCTAAATAAATTCGTTTAATTTCGTCTAAGGTTAACTCATTTTTAACAGCATTATCTTTCCAAAAACAACTTTCGCAATTACAATTGCATTTTAGAGTTGTAAGAAAATGAAAAATAAATGGTTTCCCTCCACTTTCCTTGGCTTGTTTCGCAGCAATTGCTAATCTGCCAATTTGGCGTCTTTTATATTGCTTGATTTCTTTAGGTGTTAAAGTCTTTTTCATAATTATAAGAGATTAAAATTATTTTAAAAATTATCATATTTTTGAATAAGTCTTTTATAAAAAAAGTTTAATTGACTCGTTTATAGTACTCGTTCTTATATATAATTAAAGGTTTTTTCATAAAAATTTTTTTAACATTAAACATTATGAAATTTGTATGAAAGAATTCCCGATATTTGACGATATTGGTAGTTTCCCGTTGCCTGAACATATAGATCTAGATCGGTTTAAACATTTTTATTGGATTACATATAAGGCACTTGGAAATAAAAATTACCAAGATATTTTAGAGCATAGCGGAATAAATAATTACTTTATTCACCCAATACTTCAATCATTTCAATTAAAATTGAAAGCGGGGGTTGAAATTGTCAATTATCCACAGCACATGGACATGTATAATCAATTCTTAATACCTCTTTCAGATTACGAAAAAGAGCCTGGTTTAATAGATCCAGAAAAAGCGTATATTCCTGAGATGTATGTGATCGATAATTATGCAAAAAAATATTACGAAAAAACGGGAAATTCTCTAAAAGTTAAGATTTGCGTAACAGGGCCCATTGAGTTATATATTAAACAACAAGGTTTTACAATTTATTCAGATTTAGCTTTAAATTTCGCTAAATCAGTTAATTCATTTATAAAAAATTCAATTGTAAACGAAAAATATATGGAAACTTCAATAATTTCCATTGATGAGCCATCATTTGGGTATATTGACATATTTAATGTCAACAACGATGAAATTATCCAAATCTTTGACAAATCAATAGAGGGAATTAACGCCACGAATCAAATTCACCTCCATACTTTAAATAAAGCAACTCTCGCTATGCAAACGAAAAACTTTGATGTTTTAACTTGTGAATACGCATCTGATCCGACCAACAAAATTCCAAAAAAAGATTTAGAACAATACGATAAATTTATACGAGTAGGTATCACAAGAACCAATATTGATAATATAATTGCTGAGAAACTAGATTCAGGAATTTCTATGGATGAAATAAACACTCTATCTGGCAAATTAAACTTGATTGATTCTAAAGAAAAAATTAAGAAAAATTTATTAACTGCAATGGAAATATATGACGATCGATTGAAATATATAGGTCCTGATTGTGGGCTAGGAGGATGGCAGCTTCCTCAAATAGCTTATGAGTTACTCAATCGAACTTATAAAGTCATAGAGAAGGTTAAAAAAGAAATATAAGAAATATTCGCCAGTTCTTTTTTGTTTTTATTTTATCGAAATTAGTTTCATTTTTTTTCTTTATATTACCGATAAATTTTAATATTTGAAATGTCATTATTTAATTGTAAAGAAAAAGTTGACAAAATAACAAAAAAAGGTGAGAAATGTGTCGGAAGATTTTAATGATGTTTTTGATGAGATAAGAAAATTTTTCAAATTTAATTCAAACTTATTTGATGCGGACTTCTTCATTTTTCCAGAATTAGATAAAGATTTAGATTTTAATAAAAAAAATACAAGTGGATTTAAAATTTCGTATCATTTCGAATCAGGAATGAATGAACCAGAAATAAAAATTGAAGGAGATATTGATGAAAAAAAGCTTCTTGAATATTTAAAAAAGCACAATATAGAATCAGATTCTCGATATAAGAAGATATTTGATTTAAAATCTAAGGGAGTAATTGATGCAAAGGAGCTCTCTTTGGAACCAAATAAAAACAAAGAAAAAACGCATGTTATAGAACCTCACACAGAAATTAACAGTTTTCACGATTCTACTGAAATTATTTTGGAGGTTCCAGGAATACAAAAAGATGATGTTATTTTAAGCTTTAATAATGATGAGAGAAAAATAACATTTTCTGCTCGAAATAAATTTCGCCATTATCTCAAACATATTTATTTACCTCTCAATACTTCTATGGAAGATTATAGTTTAGAAGTAAATAATGGAATTGCAACCTTAAAATTTCAAAGACAATAAAAAATCAGAATTAAATCTTAATTATTAAAAATTATTACAATAATTGAAAAAAAAATTTAGATTTTAGCAAGAAGATGAGTGGTTTTACAAGTGGATATGAAGGAAAAGGAAACAAGTTAAGAGTAAAGGATGCTTTTAAGGAAGATGCCGGCAGGGGTATTGTAAGAATAGATCCTGATTTAACTTCAGAATTAAATCTGAAAACTGGTGATGTAATAGAAATAGCACATCCTACAACAAATTTAAAAACTGCGGCATTACTGTGGCCTGGAAGAACGGAAGACAAAGAAACTGGGATAATTCGGATCGACCAATCTTTAAGAAGAAATTTAGGGGCTTCTTTAGACGATATAGTAGAAATTCGTAAAATAGAAGCTGCCTTAGCAGATAAAATAACCTTTGCTGGTTTAAAAGAAGCGATAATACTAAAAAATTCTCAGCAATTAGCGAGAAAATTAGAGAATCGAGTAATTACAAAAGATGATATCTTAAGCTTTTACGCTTACGGCCGCAGAGTAGATCTCGTGGTTATAGATTATAGCCCTAAATCTGATGCTGTTAGAATCCATTTAGATAGTAAGATTGTTTTTAGCGAAAAAAGTCACAGAGAGCTTATAGAATTAGAGAGAGCAAGAGTTACATATGAAGATATCGGCGGTTTAGAAGAAGAAATTCAGAAGATCCGTGAAATGATTGAATTACCGATAAGACATCCAGAATTATTTAAAAGAATTGGAATAGATCCTCCTAAAGGTGTATTACTTCATGGACCTCCTGGCACTGGGAAAACATTGTTAGCAAGAGCGGTAGCTTATGAGACTGATGCTCATTTTATAACGATTAGTGGACCTGAAATTATGAGCAAATTCTATGGACAAAGTGAAGAAAACCTCCGTAAAATTTTCGACGATGCAAAAGACAATGCGCCTTCAATAATTTTCATCGATGAATTAGATTCAATAGCCCCTAAGAGGGGTGAAGTAACAGGAGAAGTAGAAAGGAGAGTTGTTGCTCAACTTCTATCGTTATTAGATGGTTTAGAGGGGAGAGGCGAAACAATTGTAATTGGCGCAACTAACAGAGTTAATGACATCGATCCGGCACTTAGAAGACCTGGACGTTTTGATCGTGAAATTGAAATTGGAGTTCCCGACACTGATGGACGATATGAAATATTATTAATTCACACGCGTGGAATGCCATTATATAAAGACGTTGATTTACGATTTATGGCTGAAAAGACTCACGGATTTGTTGGAGCAGATGTTGAAGCATTAGCAAAAGAAGCGGCAATGTTAGCAATAAGGGAAATCCTGCCAAAAATTGATTTAGATAAACCCATTCCTCCAGAAGTGTTAAGCAATCTTCAAATTAAAATGACCAACTTTGAACATGCCTTAAACAGTATTGAACCTTCGGCATTAAGGGAAGTTTTAATAACACAGCCTACCGAAACTTGGGAGGATGTTGGTGGTTTAGAAGATGCAATATTACAATTAAAAGAAGTAATAGAGTGGCCTTTAAAGTATCCTGAATTATATAGTCATTTGAATTCAAAACCTCCAAATGGAATTTTATTATTTGGTCCTCCTGGAACCGGGAAAACATTATTAGCAAGAGCATTAGCTCACGAGAGCGAAGTGAATTTTATATCAGTAAAAGGTCCCGAATTTTTATCCAAATGGGTTGGCGAAAGTGAAAAAGCAGTTAGAGAGACTTTTCGAAAAGCAAGGTCGGCAGCGCCCTGTATTATTTTTTTCGATGAAATTGATGCTATAGCAGGATTACGGGGAAGATATGCTGGATCTCACGTAACTGAATCAGTTATATCACAATTACTAACTGAAATGGACGGACTAGAAGGATTAAAAGGTGTGATTTTATTGGCTGCGACCAATAGACCAGATATGCTAGATCCAGCAATGTTGCGTTCTGGAAGATTCGGTAGACATATTGAAATACCACTACCAGATAAAAAAGCACGCAAAGAAATATTTGATATTCATCTTAAAAATAAACCCCTAGCTAAAGATGTTGATATTGACAAAATGGTTGAAAGTTTAGAAGGATACACTGGGGCTGATATTCAAGGAATTTGCGAAGAAGCAACATTGTTAACAATCCGTAAAGCTCTAGCCGATTCTAGTATTAATACAAAAGATTCAGAATCAGTGAAGAAGGTAAAAATTTCAAACAAAGAATTCGATGAATCTATGGAAAAAGTATTAAAATCAGCAGATCGTGCTAAAGTAGCTCAAGACAGATATGCTAAAGAACCAGAAGAAATGTATAGATAATTAATTTATTTAATTTTTTTTAAAATTGTTAAAAAGAGATTATGATTGAAAATGGAACTTGAGGAGCGAGATAAAATAACTAGTTTTATTAGTTTAGACAATTTATTGGAAATATTGGGAAACCCAACAAGAAGAGCAATTTTGGCAAAATTAGCTAAAGTTCCACACTCCACTTCGGAATTAGCAAACGAATTAGGAATATCAAGACAAGCTGTACATAGTCAATTGAAAATTCTTAACGACAATGAGATAATTGAAGAAATTGGCACTGAAAAACGAGGAATTGAGTATAGAATAAAAAGTGATATTTCTCTTAGAATAGATATATCACCTGATTATTATGGGATAAAATTTCGTACAACTAAAGTTGATGATGATTTTAAAGCGATTCAACTAAAAGATACTGGATTTTTAACAGATTTTCAGAGAAAAAAATCACCAAATGAAAAAATTCGATTTTTGGGTGAAAGAATTAAAGAAATAGAAGATAATATTAGAAATTTGGAAAGAAATAGAAGTGAATTATTACAAAATAAGCAATGCTTTATTGTAGAACTCAAAAAACTTATGGAAAGCCAATATAAAAAAGAGCTCGAAAAGAATATTAAAGAGCGGCAATTTAAAGCAAAGAATATACAAGAAAGTTTAAATTTAATTGAAGAAATATTTTATACTTTCTTTTTTAATCCAGATAAATACTATAAGAGAATAAATATAGATAGCTTAATAGATGATTTATTCCATTCTGAAATGGATTCAATAGAACGGGCCCAAAGCCGAATATCCATTAAACCCTTGCTAAAAGACTTATCTAACTTGATGGATTTTTTCCATGAAGAAGACGATGATTGGTTTTTTGATTTTTAAATTAAAAAATAAATTTTAAGAGAATTAAAAAGGAAAAAATATTGTTATGAATCTTAAAGAATTTAAGAATTTAATGCCTAATATCTTCGAACGGGTAAAAAAAGATGTAAAAAAAATCCTTGGACGCCATCGGGCTGGTTTGAGTTTAGGATTAGCAGAATTAGGCATTTATAGAGGGGGATTTATTGGTGGAATGCATTTTCCTCCAGGTACGGATATAGTTATGAATAAAACACCTTTAAAAATAATTCTCGAAGAACAACCTTATCAGATTGTCTGGTCTTACACATATCATATTTTTTTACATGAATACGTTCATTCCCTTGGCATCTGGGATGAAAGAATGTGTCGAGCGACAACCCTTAGAATTAGCGAAGAAATTTTTAAAGATGCAGATCATCCTGCGATAGTTCTTGCAAAAAATGGAATAGGAACTTATTTCCCAAATCTAAATCTTATCTATGCTCCTCCTGAATATCGTCCAGATGGAATTTCAATAGAATATATATATGGTTTTGATAGAGAAAGCTATTCCTACTATTCATAGAGAATACCACTAGCATTTTTCTTAATTTTATTATAGTAAAATTTTATTTCACAAAATTAGTGCGAGTTAATTTTTTATTTTTCTAAGGCATTAAAATTAATTATATAGAACAATTTAGATTAATTAGGAAAAAGCGAATTTATAGTGTGGTCGATTAATAATTTCTCCAATAACTCAGGATGATAATTATCCAACTGAAGCGGAAGAAGCAATTGAAAAAAAGCTGGAAATTGGTCCAGAACAGTTCATTCTCAATTGGAAATATAAAGATGTTAATAAAAACCTTACATACGATATTAATAAATGTATTGGGTGTAGTTTATGCAAGTTGGTATGTCCCGTTGATGCAATTGAACTTGGTCCAATTCCAGAAATTGCTCAAAACATTTTAGACGATTCTAATCCTAAACTTTTAATTGACCATGAAAAATGCTGCTACTGTATGTTATGCGTTATAGTTTGCCCAAACGACGCTTTTCACGAAATTCTTGAACCTGAAGGGCAAATAGACCTTGAAGAATTTCCAACGATGGGCAAGTTTTACAAAATTGATGAAAATAAATGTATTGAAGATCCTAATAATGAAGTTTGTCGATTATGTTTGAAGGTGTTAGATCGAAATAATATAAAAGATTATTATAAAATCAAAAAAGAATGTCCAACGCAATGCTTTCATATAGATTCTCCAATAGAAGGAGAGGTAATCATCAAAAAAAATATGTTATGGAAGTGTGATCCCCAAGGTTGTAAAGCGTGCGTTAATATATGCCCTGTAGAATCTTTTTTTATTCCTGAAAGTGCAGAAGAAGTTATAAAATACGGAAAAATTGCGTGTAACGAGGAAGAATGTTTTTATTGTGGTGCCTGCGAGAATTCATGCCCTGATGATTTAATCATTGTTGATAGAAAAAATATTATCATAAAAGATCCTGTAAAAAAAGGGCATTATCCATGGGTTAAAGGATGGGTAAAAAGTATTAAAGAGATTTTGAGAAAAAGGCTTATCGAAGGAAAGGAGCAGATTAGTATTCCAATTATAGAAAAAGAAGTTGAGAAAGTCAAGGAAAAGATTTTAGAAAAAGTCCCTCAGTTATCTGAAAAAGATAGAAGGAAAATGAATGAGTTGAATGAAAAAATTCAAACTTTACTTAGGTCAAAGAAGATTCGATACTGGATAAAAGACAAAAAAGTTGACAAAATCTCAAAAGAATTAAGAAAGCATTTAAATTAGAGAACCTCATATTTTAATTCATTAATTTTTTTAAGAGGTTTCAAAAAATGGTTTTAGAAAAATTAAATGATTGGCCATCTCCTAAAATTACTAAGTATCTAGTAATTCTGGGTATTATACTCTCAATATTAATCTTTCTAATTATGGCATACTTCTTCTTATTATCAGGATTTCCCGTAAGCTTCACTGAGAGCCAATTATCCTTCAGCGGGTCCAAAATGAAAGAATATTATAGTATTACTGACGTAAAATACTATAGAATAGTAGAAACTCTAGATTACGCATATATGGTTGGTTATGGAACTTTTGCTTTTAGTTTAGCTTTGATAATATCTCGAAAATTTGAAGTGGGCTCATTTTGGAATAATTCGGGTCATATAATTGCCCTCTTAGGTGTTATTGCTGCATGTTGTGACGCGACAGAAAATATATTCATTTTATTAATGCTTACAGATCCAACAGGCTTTCCTGATATATGGGCATTAATACATAGCAGTTTCGCTCTCGTGAAGATGATTTTATTGTTTATCTGTATTGGCTGGGCAATTGTGGCTGCTATCACTCTTTTGATCAAATCTTAAAACTAAAATTTATTATATTTTAATATCGAAGAATCCATTGATTAGATTAACTGAAATGGGAGAGGGGGGATTTGAACCCCCGACCCCTTGGTCCCAAACCAAGATTCAAGCCGTAAAGATTAATGTTCTTTACAGTATCATACCAAGCTAGACCACCCTCCCATAGTTTTTGAGAAAAACTATAGGTCCAATAAAAAGTATATTTAAGGTTAAGCTTATTTCTATAAAAGGTAATATTATTTTTTCAATTTTTCTTTTTTTAAAGACAATTAAGAAACAATATTTCTTAGTTGATATTTTACTAGATAGAATTGAAAATAAGAATTTTAAATATTTAAAGGATTCTCGTTGAAAAAAATCATTTACATTCAAAAGATTGGAGATTTAGAGCCAGGAATTTTAATAAAATTAAAAAAAAATTTAAAATGGGCGCTAAAAGATTTTATAGATTCTGTGAAAATCTTGTCAGAGTCAATCCCTTTAACTGATTCTGAGTACAACGCTTCAAGAAGACAATATAACGCATCTTTACTTTTAAGAAAGCTTATTGAGCATATAAATAAAAAACAATATTTTCGTACGTTAGGAATAATTGATAAAGACATTTTTTCAAGATTTCTGAATTTCGTTTTTGGTGTTGCGATAATTCCTAAAAAATATTTTTTAAAAGGTCCTGGAGCAGCATTAATTTCAATTGCACGCCTTAGAGAAAGCTTTTACAGAAGACCTAAAAATGAAGCTTTATTTGAATTAAGAGGTTTAAAAGAAGCTGTTCACGAGCTCGGACATACTTTTGGTTTAGAACATTGCAATAATAACTGTGTAATGCAATTTTCAAATTGTTTAGCGGATACAGACGAAAAACCCGCTGAATATTGCCAATCTTGCTCAAAAAAAATGAATAAGGTCTTTTCAAATTAAAATAATTTGTAATAAGAGATTTCTTCCTTATTTTAAAACAAAATGACTTATTTAATAAAGCTCCTCAAATTTATTGTAAAGAGTTTCGGAAATTTTCAAAATTTTATTATAATTTTTAACTAATTTTATCAAATTATTTGGAATATTCTTTAGACCAAAATACGCTCCGGCTAGACTGCCTCCAATTGCTCCGGTTGTGTCACTATCTCCTCCAGCAGTAGAAAGTTCAAAGATACATTCTTTAAATGAATCTAACCTTTTTAAAAAGATAAAAATTGCGCACGCTACTGTACTTAAAGTGTAAGGATGTACAAAAGCTTGTCCTAAGAATTGTTCTATAAAATAAGGTGATTTTACGCCCGCTTGTGAGAATTTTATTAAAGCTGCCTCTATTGATAAATCGAGATTCGATTTTAATTTATGTAAGATCTTGATAAATTCTTCCCAAATCTCGTGCTGAGAGCCAGAGATAGAAGATATTATAGTATCAAAAAATTCGTCAACCGAAAATTTTGTTTTTGGATTTTTTTCAATTAAATAAGCAATAGCTCTTGCAATAACGACTGCTCCAGCAGAAGCGGCAGGATGAGAGTGTGTAATTTTACTCGATTTGATTGCTACTGTTTTTAAACCTATTAAATCTTTACAATAAAATAGTCCAACTGGCGCAATTCGCATGGCTGTTCCATTGCCACCAGAATTAGAAGCAGCTTCTTCCCTAATTATACCATATTTTAATCTTCTGATTGAAGAAATACAACCATATCCAGGACCAATTGGAGGATCATCCAACCATTTAATGTATTCACTGATAAAATTATTAAGGTTGAATCCATTTCCTCGAATTAACGCTTCAGCAGTGTGTAATGTGAGCTGTGTGTCATCAGTATATGTATTAAATAATCTTCTGTTATTGTATATAAAATCTTCAAAATTTTTAAAATGTGAATATATTTCAGCTCTTAATTTTCCTTCAAAAGGATGTCCTAAAGTATCCCCTATTGCTACGCCTAATAAACAGCCTTGGAATTTGTCTAAATAATTCAATTTATTTTGAGATGATAGAGAGGGTTTAATTTTGTAAATTAAATATTTTTAAATCTTTTAACCTTTTTTAATATCTTGAATTATGTTGGGAAATTAGGAAGTTTTAAAACCTTAATTATTTCGGATATTAGTGTTTTTATTTTAGATTCTATTATTTCTTTTTTTTATTCTATAAATTTTAAATTGAATTCAACAAGAAAAAATAAATTCTATCGAATCTTTATATGTTTATCATTTTGAGATGATGGAATATGAATCAATTAGGACCCAAAAAGGACAAGTACGATAAGATCCTGTTAATGTATTCGGGAGGTTTAGATACTTCTTGCATGATAAAATGGCTTCAGGAAACTTACGGTGCCAAAATCTATACATTTACTGCTGATTTAGGACAAGAATTTGCCAATCCTAACAGATTTAAAGAAATTGAAGAAAAAGCGTATAAATTAGGCGCTTTTAAACATTTTAAGGTTGATTTAAAAGAGAAATTTGTAAAGGAATATATTTTTCCAACAATTAAGGCAAATGGATTATATCAAGGAGTTTATCCATTAAGTACCGCTGTAGGAAGACCATTGATAGCGATTGAAGCTGTTAAGATTGCAAAAAATGAAGGGATTTCTACAGTTGCACATGGGTGTACAGGAAAAGGAAATGATCAAATTAGAATTAATATTACTGTAAATGCGTACGCTCCTGAAATTGAGGTATTGCAACCCTTAATAGAATGGAATATGGGTAGAGACGAAGAAATTAGATACGCTCAACAATATGGAATCCCAATATCAGATCAGGCTAAGAAATATAGTATTGACGAAAATCTTTTTGGGAGAAGCGCTGAGTGTGATATATTAGAACATCCTGAAATTGAACCGCCAGAAGATTCTAAAGAATGGACTACTGCTCCTGAAGAAGCTCCTGATAAGGTTGAATACATTACCATCAACTTTGAAGAAGGAATACCTGTTGGTTTGAATGGTGAAAAAATAAATAATGTTAATCTAATCAAGAAATTACATGATTTAGGATGCAAGCATGGAGTAGGAAGAATAGAACATATGGAAGATCGAGCTATCGGATTAAAATCTCGTGAAACATATGAAACTCCAGCAGCATTAATTTTAATTAAAGCACATAAAGATCTCGAAAAATACGTATGTACTAAGCACGAAAATTCGTTTAAAACCATAGTCGATCAAAGATGGACTGAATTAGCTTACGAAGGATTGTGGGTCGATCCTTTAAAAGACGCTTTAGAAGCTTTCATAAACGAAGTTAATGTAAAAGTTACGGGTAGTGTCAAAGTTAAATTATTTAAAGGAAGTGCCGAAGTTGTAGCTCGAGAATCTCCTTATGGGTTATACGATTTAAATTTGGCTACTTACGATACTGAAAGTACATTTAATCAAAGATTAAGCTACGGATTTATTCCCCTATGGGGTATGCAAAGTAAAATGGGCTTTTTAATAAAAAAGAAATTAAAGGAAAATAAAAAATAAATACTCTCTATATCTTCCTTACAAATAATTAATAAAACTATTGATAAGGCTTATAAAGGATTCCTTCCAATTAATACTTTAATTAAAAGTTTAATTTGAAGAGGTAAAATTGTTATGTCTCAATTTAAAAAATTAGATAAGTTAAAAAATGTCATAACGGCCATGATCACGCCGTTTAATGAAGATTTTTCTATTGATGAAGAAAAATATAGAAAATTTATTAGATTTCAAATTGATAATGGTTGTCAGCCATTAACAATGGGAACAACTGGTGAAAGTGCGACTCTTACTCATGAAGAACATCATAGAGCAATAAATATTTGTGTAGATGAGGCAAAAAAAACTGGTAAGAATCCATTTGTTTTGGCCGGAACTGGTAGCAACGCAACACATGAGGCAATATCGTTAAGTCAATATGCAGAAAAAGCAGGAGCGGATGGATGCTTAATTGTTGTGCCTTATTATAATAAACCAGTTCAGCATTCATTAATTGATCACTATTCCGCTATTGCTGATTCTATTAGCCTACCGATTATCTTATATAATGTACCAAGTCGTACAGTGCGAAATTTAGATCCAGAAACCGTTGCTACATTAGCAAGGAAAAAAGATAATATTGTAGGGATTAAATGCGCAAGTGGAAACATAGATCAGATAACAAAAATCATTAAAATGACGCCAGATGATTTCATAGTTCTAAGTGGAGATGATGGTATGACATATCACCTTATGGCTTTAGGGGGTGTAGGAGTTATAAGCGTAGCATCAAATATAATCCCTGCTAAAATATTTGAATTCACAAAAACAATGAATGCCGGCGATTGGGAAAAAGCTAGGAAAATGCAACTTGAATTATACGACCTATTTAAAGTGTTATTCATTGAGACTAATCCCGGACCTGTGAAATATGCCGCTGAAATAATGGGTATAATGAATAAAAGGATGAGATTACCTCTTACACCACCATTAGATGCGAATTGTGAAAAAATTAAAACTGTATTAAAGAGATTGAATTTAATTTAAAAGGTGGTGTTTTATTTGATTAAATTAATAATTTTAGGCGCAAATGGCTCAATGGGTAGATTAATTAGCAAGTTAGCTTTAGAAGATAATGAGATTGAAGTTGTTGCTGCTTGTGATGTAAGTAATATTGGTGATATGTTAGGCAATATAGCTGGCACTAAAGATCCTAATAAATTAATAATTAGTAATGTTGAAAATCTTCAAGAGATTATAGTTAATACAAATCCAGATGTTGCTGTGGATTTCTCAATCGCAAAAGCAACAGAGAATAATTGTAAGATCTGTGTTAAGAATGGAATCCGTTGTGTAATTGGAACTACTGGACTTTCTGAAAAATTCTTTAAAGAATTTGAGAAATTAGTGAAAGAAAATGAAGCGCCAGCTGTTGTTTCGTCAAATATGGCTACAGGCGTAAATATTTTTTTCAAAATGGTGTCTATTTTGACAAATTATTTAGAAGATTGGGACATAGAAATAATCGAAGCCCATCATCATAGGAAGCGAGATTCACCTTCTGGGACGGCATTAACCATTGGAAAAATTATAGGTGATACAATTGGGAGTGAATTTAACGATATAGCAAAATTTGGTCGCAACTTAGGACCTAATCAAAGGTTAATTGGCGCTAAAAACGAAATAGGCGTTCATTCTATCCGCGCAGGTGATATAGTTGGTGATCATACTGTTTTATACGCTGGTCCTGGTGAACGAATCGAATTAAAACATCAAGCTCATAGTAGAATGTGTTTTGCCAATGGGTCAATAACCGCTATAAAATTTATATCTAAAGCTAGAGAAAATAAGATATATAATACACGTGAAGTCTTAAATTTATAAATCTACAACTATTTTACTTTTTTTCAAAAAAGAAAATAAGATAAAATTATAAAAAATAATCAGGACAGATCAGTATTCTCATTAATCTGTTTTAAGCAGATTTCGTTGCGCCTAATCTTCATAAAGAAGGATTAAAGGGTATCCAAGCCTTAATCGTTCTCGTTTTTATAATTTTATCTTAATATAAAAAAGATGAATAAAATATTTATTTATTTTGATTAAAAAATTAGAAATTTAATCTTGAAAATTATTTTAAATGCTTAGGAATAATCTGTTGGTCTAGAAGGTCATCATAATTTTCTGCATTTCTTATTAAATAAGATTTTCCATCATTGATTAAAACTTCCGCAGGTCTAGGTCTTGAATTATATGGACTACTCATTGTATACCCATACGCCCCCGTATCGAGTATAGCTAAAAAATCTCCTTCCCTTAACTCTGGTAAGAGCCTTCCTTTTCCCAAAACATCACCGGATTCACAAATTGGTCCAACAACATCATATCTTACTCGTTTTTTTCTTTCATTTTCATTACATAATATTATATGGTGATAACTGTTATAAAGTATAGGTCTCATTAAAGTATTAAATCCAGCATTTACTCCTGCAAATAATTTATATCCGTTGTCTTTAATGGTATTAATTTGTGTTAAAATTATACTCGCTTCAGCTGTCAGAAAACGACCTGGTTCAATTTTAAAATTTGCTTGATTCATATCTCCTTTTTCAATTAATTCCTTAAACTTTTTTATAATAACCTCCTTGTATACTTCTAAATCCAAAGGATCCTCTTCTGGACGATATGGAATGCCTAATCCTCCTCCAAAATCCACAAAATCAAACTGAATATCAAGTGTATCTGCTAATTTCGTGATAATCGCTAGATATTTTTCACTTGCTTTATCAAAATCATTAGGATCGAGAATACCAGAACCTACATGAATATGTGTACCAAATTTTTTAAATCCATATTCTTTAGCTTTTGAATAAGCCTCCATTACTTGATCTTCTAAAATACCAAATTTTATGTCTTTTCCTGCCGTTATCGCGTGTGAATGGTGTCCGGCTCCAAATTCTGGATTTATTCTAAAAGAAATTAAGTTTTTTTCTTTTCTTAAATCATCGTATACCTTCGCAAGTCTCTTTATTTGGCTGATACTATCTAAATTGACCAATATATCATTCTCTACAGCGAATTTAAAATCCTCGTTAGTAAACATGTTTCCTGTATATATTATTTTTTCAGATGATATTCCTGCTTTAAAACATGTATAAATTTCTCCTGTGGAAGTACAATCAAAATAAGCACCTTCGGATTTAAGTATTTTCAGAATAGATAAACTTGAATTAGCTTTCATCGCAAAATGAACTTGGTTGTTTTTATAAACTGAGTTGAGAACCTTCTTTAATGTTTTATATCTTTTTCTAATCAAATCCTCGTTAATAACATAAATTGGTGTGCCATATGTTTTAGCTATATCTACAGTATTGACATCTGCCATATATAGAATTCCTTCACGATATTCTAAGTCTTTAAATTTTAACCATTTTTCGTAATCCATCATAATAGGTAATAAATTCAGCAATTTAATTATTTCTAATATAACTTATTTAATTTGTCAAACTTCTAAATACTCAATTACACCTTTAAAAACTCTTTGAACCGGACCTTCCATCAGAACCGTTTCACCGACTAAATAAGATATTATCAAGTCTCCCCCATCATTATGTATAATAATGGGTGTATTTTTTCTAAATTTTCCTAGTTTAGTTCCAGCCACTACCGCCGCACATGTTCCTGTACCGCAAGAGGTAGTTATACCTACTCCCCTCTCGTAAACTCTTAAAACACCCTCAGTTTCAGACAAAATTTTAACAAATTCTACATTTGTTTTATTTGGAAAACGGTCGTGTGGTTCAATGGCACCGCCATATTTTTCCAAGTCGTCATTATTTAATTGTTCGTCAATAAAAATAACGGCGTGTGGATTTCCCATTGAAACGGCTGAAAAAGTAAATTTTCTATCTAATATCTCAAGTGGTTCGCTTAAACAACTGCTCTCATTTTTAATTGAAATTACAGGGATTTTTTCACAATCTAATATAGGTGCTCCCATGTCAATTTTAACGCTTTTAACTTCATTATCAACAACCTTAAGTTTCGCAACTATTATTCCCTTTAGAGTTTCGATTTCTATTTCGTCTTTATTTATTATATTTTTTTCGTACACATATTTAGAAAAGCATCTAATCCCATTTCCACACATTTCCGCTTCCGAACCATCGGCATTGAAAATACGCATTCTAATATCTGCTTTATCTGAATTGACCACGAAAATTAAACCGTTTGCTCCTATAGATAAATGTCTTTTACATATTTTTTTTGCTAATCCTGCCTTTTTTCCATCGGGAATTTTCCATTGAATATCGTTAATTATAATATAGTCATTTCCTAAACCATGGTATTTCTCAAACTCTAGATTTTCTAATATTAGATTGTCCATCAAATAATCAGCCTAAAGGATCATTAATAATAAGAATAATAGGAGATAACTGAAAAAAATTACGAAAAATAAAATAAAATTAAAATTTAAATATTTTTTTCACAGATTTTTCATTTAAGGCACAAGCAATTGTTAGACCAATTATAGTCCATGATAATATAAGGTTGTAATAAACAGCAAATTTCCATGCATGTTTATTCTTAAATAATAGTCCAATAACACAAAAAAAATTAATCAATGACATTACTAAATGAATCGTTTCTATCGTTAAAAGTAATATTAAGAATTCGCTCTGACTAAAATACGGCGAGATTCTATCTCCATAATTAGAAAAAATATGCTTCAATATAGCATCGTTATGCATAAAACCTAATATTGATGTTATTAGTAGTAATAATCCTATTATAAACAACCACGCAATTATAAAAAACAATTTTCCAAATCTTTTATAAGCATATTTCTTACATTTTATTAATCCGTTTTCATCTCTTTTTATAAATCTAAACTCTCTTGTGGAAAGAACACAAAAAACTAATGGTAATGCCCAAAAAATACTAATATAAATAATGGCACCTCCATCAGGATGGAACGTTGTAATTATGGAGCCGGCTAAATAAAAGAAAATGACAAACGCAACGATATAAATAAAAACAATTATAGCGTTTTTTTTTGTATTTTTCTTTAAAAACCAGACAAATATGAATACAAATCCAAAAATTAATGTAACTCCAATAAATATTGAGATAAGAAAATGAATTTGGAGAACTCCTTCTTCTCCGAAGATAAAAAAGTCATTTAAAGTCCAATATAATCCTTTGTAATTTAAAGGAAGTTGAGGAATTATTCGAAATTCACCCTCTTTATTCATTATTCCGTCTAAGTAAAGGTGTAAAATACCTGCTGCTAAAACCAATAAATATGTGTTAAAATAATGTAATTTATATCCTTCTAAATCTATGATCTCTACGTTTTTAATGCTATCAATCCTGATCGCAAATCTTGTGAAATAATGATATAAAAATGCTAAAATAACAGCAAATAAAGGCCAAAATAATAAAGAATGAGTGAACCGCCCAATACCCAAGATCCATCCAACATCTGGTCCTAAATAATTACATAAAAAAAAGATAAATGCATGAGTTTTTGTAAATTTTCCATTACTTATATAATAAAAACATAATGCTATTACTCCGCCTAAAACTAAATGTGCTATAGATGGCATTTTTTTTACTTAAATTTTTAAAAATTCTTCGATTAATTTTTTTGACGATATTATTAGAAACGAATAAAAATTTATAATATGATTTATTTTCAAATTTAAATATTTGAATACCTTGACAAATTTTAAATAGGCTACAATGTTATGGGATTCACTATAACTGAAAAGATTTTAAGAGACCATTGCGATGATAATGTTTCTGCAGGAGATTTTATTTTAGCTAATATTGATAAATGCCTTGCAAATGATATCACAGCACCAATTGCTATTCAAGTATTTGAGAAAATTGTTGAAGGAACTGAAAGAAGTGTATTTGATAAAAAAAGTGTAATTTTGACTCCTGATCATTTTACGCCCAATAAGGACATAGCCTCAGCTGAACAATGTAAAATACTCAGAGATTTTGCTCATAAAAATAAAATTATCAACTATTTCGAAATTGGACGGGTTGGAATTGAACACTGCCTTATTCCAGAACAAGGATTAGTCTCTCCTGGAGATATTTTTATTGGAGCTGACTCTCATACATGTACTTACGGCGCTCTTGGTGCTTTTTCTACAGGTGTAGGATCAACAGACCTAGGCGTAGCAATGGCTTTAGGAGAGTGCTGGTTTAAAATCCCAGAATCGATTAAATTCATCTATACTGGCAAATTAAACGAGTGGGTTTCGGGAAAAGATTTGATTTTATACACAATTGGTCAAATCGGAGTAGATGGTGCTACGTATAAAGCCATGGAATTTACAGGTGAAACTATTAAAAATTTATCTATGTCTAATAGATTTACAATCTGTAATATGGCAATAGAAGCAGGTGGAAAAAACGGAATAATTGCCCCAGATAAAGTCACGGTATCCTACTTAGAAGATATAGGAAATAAAAATTATAAAATATATGAAAGCGATAAAGACGCTGAATATTTTGACGTAATAGAGTTCGATTGCAATAGTATTGAACCTCAAGTGGCATTTCCTCACTTACCGGAGAATTCTAAGCCAATTTCTATAGTCGATGCTATGAAAGTCGAAATAGATCAAGTCTTAATCGGCTCTTGTACAAATGGTCGTTTAGAAGATTTAAGAATTGCCGCTAAGATTCTTAAAAATCATAAAATAAAATCAAATATCAGATGTATTGTTATTCCTGGTACTCAAAATATTTATCTAGATGCTCTAAATGAAGGATTGATAGAAATTTTTCTAGATGCGGGGGCAATCGTATCACCTCCCACTTGCGGACCATGTTTAGGTGGTTATATGGGTATACTTGCTGCAGGTGAGAGAGCAATTTCCACTACTAGCCGTAATTTTATTGGAAGAATGGGTCATGTAGAAAGTGAAGTCTATCTATCAAGTCCAGCTGTTGCAGCAGCCTCCGCAATTAAAGGTTATATCACAGCACCCTGATTATCTACAATAATATCAATCGTGATAAAATTTGAGAGGAAAAGTAATAAAGTACGATAAAAAAAACATCAACACAGATTTAATCATTCCAGCAAGATACTTGATTAAGTCAGATTCTCTTTACTTAGCTGAGCATTGTATGGAAGATTTAGATCCCGAATTTAATCAAAAAATAAAAGAAACAGGCGCTATAATATTAGTTGCTGGTGCTAATTTTGGATGTGGTTCAAGTAGGGAACAAGCACCGATTGCTATAAAGGCCGCAGGTATTAAATGCATTATTGCATCATATTATGCAAGAATATTTTTTAGAAATGCGATAAACATAGGTTTGCCTATAATCGAATTTTCTAATATTGATGAAATAAATACTGGGGATGAATTAGATGTTCATTCTGAAAAAGGAATAATAAGAAATATAACAACTAATAATGAGTTCAAAATTAAAAGAATGCCCTCCTTTATACAAGAAATAATATCCGCCGAAGGCTTAGTAAATTTTGCTAGAAATAAAATTCTAAAAAAAGGCTAAAAATTAAAATTGGAAGGATTTCTTTGATTGGTGATCAAATTGATAAAATTTTCTCTTAAATTCTTTAACATATTTCGAAAATAAATGACGAATTTCGTCTCACTATGTATTTAAATCATTGTTAATTTCAATAATTAGTTTTATATTTTTATCAATCAAAATACTAAAAAACGAAATATAACGTGATGTAAAATTTCTTTCGACGAAATTAGTAAAAAATTAGCTGAATTAATGAAAGATATTGATGAATTAGAACTTGTTGATGTAGATTTAATGGCTGAATATCTAGAATTCCAAGTACTGCCAAGCGTAATAGCTACAGCAGCTCAGGCCGTTGGAATTCCAGTACTTGGAAAAGCCGAATGGACGCCAACTAAATTTTCACTCGATATAGAATTCCCTGGAGAAATTGAAACTATCCAATTCATCCGGTCGAACGGGAAAACTTGCACTATAGGTGGTGAAAAAGTACCTCCATTTTATAACTTCTTAGGACTTGAAAAAAGAAATCCTAATCCACCCCTCGTTACGTATGATGTGTTTGATATGGGTGCAAAAATGATGCTTCCAAAACCAATCAAACAAGAATATGGAGATGTCTTAGGAGATCCCGCTGAATGGGCAAAATTTGCTGTTAATAAGTTTGGGGCTGAGTCGATTACATTTCATTCGTTAGAAATCGACCCGGCTATGGGCGATGCACCAGTCTCGCAGTCCGTAAAATTTTTAGAAGAAATACTTCAAGCTGTTGACGTTCCTGTAATAATAGGATGTTCGGGAAACAAGGAAAAAGACGTTGAAATGTTTAAAGCCACCGCAGCGGCTACAGAAAGCGAAGTATTAATGCTCTCAGCCGCAGATAAGGCAACATGGGAGGATGTTATTCCGCTTGCCGTGAAACATGATCATAATTGTCTCTTATGGACAAGTTTAGACCTCAATAATCAAATAAAAATGAATAAAGACGCAATAGAATTAGGTCTACCACGCAATAGAATAGTGATGGACCCTACGTGCGCTACTTTAGGCTATGGGATGGAATATTCTTTTAGCATTTACCAAAGAATGCGTATTGCTGGGCTTTTAGGCGAAAAAGATTTAGCTTATCCGATCAGTGGTGGTACTACTAACGCTTGGGGTGCTCGTGAAGCGTGGATGAGCGAAAAGCAAGCGCCTGAATGGGGTCTAAGACAATATAGAGGACCGATATGGGAAGTAATTAACGCTCTTACATTGACTTTAGTAGGATTAGATCTCGCAATGATGTTTCATCCAGTTGCAGCTAAACATTTGAAAGACATAACAGCTCAATTCTTTGCTGAAATTCCAAAAGTCATGGAAGATAAGGGTTATTACGACTGGGCTTCTGCGAATTTAAAGCGATAATTTTTTTTCGATTTAATTTTTTTTACCTTTTTTTCAAGTTATATAACTCTAAATCTCTATTAATTTTTCTTTTCTAATGTAAGAAGGTAATTCTGAGATAATTTTTTCAGCTTCAGTTATTATACTTTCAAGCAATTCTTTCACCGTTGGAATCGAATGAATGCGACCTGTAACCGAACCGCCCAGTATTATGGACTCTTCTTCGATTTCATCATAAAGCTTTTTCAGGCCCTCCAGTTCAATATTCATTATAGAGTCGTTTGATGGGCATGGAATTCCGCGAAACAGGTCAGATGCACCTGAAATTGTTTCATCCACTACTTTTAAAGACATTTGATTCCTAAGAAATCTCATAGGACCAAAGAATCCTCGTGCAATAAGCGTATCCGTTTCAGCTCTTTTAACGATTGCTTCTTTCCACATTTGCTGAAAATCAGCTTCCTTCGTAGCAATAAAACGGGTTCCCATTTGAACTCCTATGGCACCTAACGCTAAAGCTGCTGCTAAAGAAGCTCCGTCTGAAAATCCTCCAGCACCAACAACAGGTTTATTAACATTTTTCACGACTTCAGGTAATAATACCATTGATGAAACATCCCTCCACGCACAATGGGCTCCGCCTTCTCTGCCTGAGGCAATGACGATATCGACATCAGCTTTTTCGGCACGTTTTGCAGTTCGCACGCTAGGGCAGACATGGCACCAAATTATATGTTGTATTTCTTCTTTAACGGGGATTCTTTCCTTTTTAGCACCTTTGTTCTTAGCGTTAACTGCCCAAGGTAAGGGGTCTCCTGCTGAGGTTACTAAAACTACTAATTTTTTTTTAATTTCTGGTTTATTATTTAAAATTTCAATAATTCCTTGAACTAAGCGTTTTGCGACATAATCAAAATCTGCCGCAACAGGTACATTAACGCCAAATTTGGCGTCCGGATAATCCTCTAATTTATCGTAAACATATTGTATGACTTTTTTTACAATTTCTTTGGGCCTTCCTTTCCCAAAAATCTTTTCTGCAGCTTCAGGTGTAGCCAAACTTAGACCTGTGCCCATTCCAATGGTTGAGATCAATCCTAATCCTCCTACTTTAGCTACCGCAATGCAGAGGTCAGTTGTACTATACGGGCCCATTCCGGCTTGAATTATTGGATACTTCGTTCCTATTAATTTTTGAAATTTAGTATATATCATATACGCATAAATAATGGTCAAATATTTAAATAATTTGATTATCAATGCTTATATTCTGGTTTTTTATTAGGATAATATATTAGAATTTATGCAAAAAATTGATAATAATTATGCGAAAAATTAATAAATCAAAAAACCTTCCCTACATTAGATATTTTAAAACTGAAGCAGAAGTAAAATGTCAGGAAAGAAGAAAATTTTTACAATTATTATTGCTGATGCACCTTATACGAAGGAAAGACCTTTTACGATGCTTAGATTTGCCTATACAGCTCTTTTAGGAGGTTGCGAGATAAATTTATTCTTAGTTGAGGATGGCGTTTTTGTAGGGAAGAAAAACCAAGATCCCTCTAGTTATGATAATGTTGGCAAATGGATGAAGGATGTTATTGAAGAAGGTGCGAATGTTAAAGCTTGTGGGGTATGCACTAAAGCTCGAGGTGTAGCTGCCGAAGAATTAATAGATGGTATTGAAATTACTACTATGAATGGATTTTTGGAAATGTGCGAAACAGCGGATAATGTTATTTTTAGTTAAAAATTATGGAGATTTAAGACTTTATGCCAGAGATGTATAAATTAGATTGTTCGGGTTTGGTTTGTCCAATACCAGTTGCACAAACAAAAAAACAAATGAATAAGATGAATAGTGGGGATGTTCTTGAAGTTTCAGGGGATTTTTGCGAAGCAGGAGAAAATATTAAACGATACGTTGAAAAACACGGTGGAGAAGTCTTAAAATTCAATAGTGATGGTAAAAATTACTATTTAAAAATTCAAAAACTATAAAGAAGTTCAATTCTTTGATTGCTTTCGTCTATATTCAGCGTATTCAATTATCTTTGAAAGCGCGCTTACGGGACGATCCCAGAATTGAAAGACGATCCCTCCATGTTCTCTCATTTTTTTTGACCAAGGACTAGCATAATTTTGAGGATTAATATATATAATTGGAATTGAATACTTTTGAGATGCTTTAATTGTTGGTATAATAAATATTTTGTCCATATCATCTATTTTATCAACCAAATCTTCCCTGAATTCTATATAAGTTGATATTTTTTCATCTTGTTGCAGGTATGGCATTAACTCATGAAATCCTATAGCACCATACATGATTATAACATCTATTTCACCAGATTTCATTAATATTTTAGGAAGATTTATATAAAAATTAAAGATATTCATATCAAATGTAACATCTATAGGGTTAACCCAACTGGCAGTGGGAGGCAATATTTTTTTAAATTTTGATTGCAATGAATCTGAAAATTCAGGAACGATTAATCCTTTTCTTTCAGCATTGTTTGCTATCAAAGCTCCCGGCCCTCCTGAGTTAGTTATAATTCCAATTCGTTTTCCTTTAGGATATATGAAGTTTGGATTTGATAACATAGATGTAATATCTAAAAATTCTTCAATATAATCGGTTTTAATAATACCTGTCTCCTTAATCATAGCATCAAAAATTTTGATGTTTCCTGCCATTGAGCCTGTATGACTCTTTATGGCACGATTACCTGCTCCAGATCCTCCTCCATAAATCGCTACTATCGGTTTTTTTAATGTTATCTCTTTTGCTAATTGTACAAATTTTTGTCCTCGTTTAATTTCTTCAATATACAATCCTATTACTTCGGTTTCATCATCATCTTTAAAATATTCTAAAAAATCTACTAAGTCAATGTTTGCTTCATTTCCTACGGAAATTGTCTTGCCAACGTTAAGATCAATATATTCAGGATCCATCCCCCAATGACTTGACATTGTACCACTTTGAGAAGCTAATGAGAATTTCCCTCTTTTTAATCCATCCCCCCATACCATCATATTGAGTATACCATCGTTTTCGGGATAAATCCAACTATTATAAAATCCAAAACAATTGGGGCCAATGAATCTAATGCCATAATAATTCGCAATATTAATTATTTCTTCCGTAAGCGTGTTAGTACGATCGTCCGTAACTTCTCTAAAACCTCCAGAAATCACTACAATATTTTTGACTCCTTTCTCTCCACATTCTCTAAAAATTTGAGGGACGATTTTAGGTGGCAACACTATTATAACGAGATCAGGAATTTCTGGAACTTCTGCAATTGATCTATACGCTTTATAACCTAAAACTTTATCTAATTGTAAATGGATAGGGAAAATTATACCCTTATATCCAGAACTTATTATTCTTATTAGTTGCATGGTACCCATAGTGGTTCCGAAAGAGTTATTAGCCCCATAAATGGCTATGCTTTTTGGACGTAGAAAATCATGTAAAAAATGTGTACTCATAATTTATCCCAAATAAAAAATATAGAATTATAACCTATTTTTGAAAATGAAATTTAATTTTAAAACTTATAAGTTCTCATTTATTCATTTTCTTTCAAGATATGATAAAGAAAAAAATCAATCATAAATCCATCATAGTTATTTTTGATAAAACATTTAATACTAAGTAATCGATGAGAAATAAATCAGGTAATAAATTTGAAGATTGAATTTTTAAGAAACTTCATAAAATTAACACATTACAAGAGTTTTTCAGATTTGGCAAAAGATTTATCTATATCTCAGAGTACTTTATCGCATCAAATATCACAATTGGAAGAGGAATTTGGAGATATTACTCTAATTGATAGAACAACCAGAAAGTTTAAATTAACTCAACAAGGAGAGGTTTTTTTAGATTACGCAAAAAATATAATCAATTTATATGATAGTTGCAGGCAAGAACTTTCTGAGTATAGCAAAAAACAGAGTGAAGATATAATCATAACAGCCTCTACTTTGCCAGGCTCTCATATTTTACCAAAATATATCGCAAATTTTAGAAATGAGCATCCAAATGTGAATTTCAAGATATTGATTAACAATTCACAAAAATCAATTGATTTATTAAAAAAACAAATGGCTGATTTTGCGGGGATAGGTAGCTTTATGGATGAGGATAAAGACCATTTCGACATTGTTAAAGTTGGAGATGAAAATCTAGTATTCATATGTGCTCCTAATCATAAATTATTAAAAAGTGGAGAAGATTCAGTTGATTTTAAGGACCTTATTAAATATCCATTTATCGCAAGGGAACAAGGTTCTGGAACTCGAAATGTCATTTTACAACATTTTGCCGGATATAAACAATTAAATATCATATTAGAAATGAATGACAATGATTCAATAATTTCTGCTGTCAGCGATTCAGACAATATCTCTATTTTAAGCAAAATAATTGCAGAAAAAGCAGAGGCTGCTAATCTAATTAAAATTTTAAAAATTCAAGATTATCCTGTTATCGCGAAAAGAGACGTATTTTTTATAAAATTAAAAAATAAAAAGCTAAAAGGTTTGAAAAAAAAGTTTTGGGAATATTTAGAGAAATAAATTTATTTTATCAAGGGAGACGTCTTATCGAAATTTAAGACTACTTTATCTCGTTTCTAATTATTTATAAATTTCTTAAATTTAAAGATTTTTATTGTAAAATTTTTTTAAAATTATTTATTATTCGAATTACACATATTATTAATATACAAGTTAAAATTAACAATAATAGAAATGACAGGCAAATATATTTTAACTCATGACCTTGGAACGTCAGGCAATAAAGCTGTTGTATTTGACTTAGAATTAAATAGTCTTTATCAAACAAAAGTGGATTATCCGATTTATTACCCAAAGCAAAGGTGGGTGGAACAGGAACCTGAAGACTTTTGGAATTCAGTAATTAGAGCAACTCACACTCTCGTTAAAGGGAATAGTATTAATCCCGATGATATTATAGGGTTAATCTTTGATTCCCAAGGAAATTGTACAATTCCAATAGATGAACAAGGGATTCCTCTAATGAAATGTATTAGTTGGCTTGACACTCGGGCTTCGACAATAACTCATAGATATTCAGAGGGAGAAGATTTGGTAGCGGGATATAATTTCGAAACACTTAATATGTTTCTCGATATCACGGGTGGCGCTCCTGGATTGAATGGGAAGGATCCTATTTCTCATATTCAATGGATAAAAAAATATAAGACTGATATTTACGAAAGAACCTATAAATTTCTCAATGTAAAGGATTTTATAGTCTACAAATGCACAAATAATACTATAATTTCTATAGATCTAGGTAACGTTTCATGGATGATGGATTCAAACAAATTAAATTGGTCTGACAAAATATTAAATAAATTTGAAATAGACAAGCAAAAACTACCTGAAATAAAAAAATCAACTGATGTAGCAGGTTATCTTACTAGAAAAGCTGCTGAAGAACTAGGCTTAAAACCAGATACTCCCGTTTTTGTTGGATCTCTTGATTTTACTGCTGGTGCTCTGGGTTCTGGAGCTATAAACGAAAAGGAGCTTATCGTTGGTTTGGGAACGGCTGATTTTATCGCAGCACATATTTCTGAAGAGAAAAGAAATATTGCATGTTACACAGGGACTATGTATTCTGCTCAAAATTCTTATTTATGTATTTCAAAACAAGAAACTGGAGCTGCTTGTCTTGATTGGATCGCAAATCAAATGTTTAAAGGTGAATTAGAGAAATATGAAAACAATCCAAAAGAACTATATAAATATTTGGATGATATTGTAGAAGAATCTAAAGCTGGCGCAAAAAATTTAATTTTTACTCCGTGGATGTATGGAGAAAGAAGTCCCATAAACGATTCAAATGTTCGAGGAGGTTTTTATAATCTAAGCATTGACCATAAAAGAGCAGATCTTTTAAGAGCAGTATATGAAGGAGTTGCATTTAATATCAAATGGGGCTTAACTTATGTGGAAAGATTAGTAGGAAGGAGCAATCAGATTAATGCTATTGGTGGGGGTTCCAAATCAGATGTATGGTGCCAAATATTAGCAGATATTTTAGAAAAAAATATAAATAAAGTATCAGAACCTGGCTTAGCGAGTAATAGAGGTTTAGCTGTAATAGCTATGGTTGGTTCAGGAATACTTAAGGATTTTTCAGAAGCAATACCATTAATTCAAATTGAAAAATCATTTACACCTAATCCAGATTCTACAAAGATTTATAAAAAAATCTACCGTGAATTCACGAAGATATACGAAAGAAATACAAAAATGTTTGAAAATTTAAACATTTAAATCTCTAAAATATGCCTTTAATTCAAATAAATCGATCTTAATATCTTTTAATGTTTCTACTTTATATCCCTCTCCTATAACATTCTTTATTGCGTCATCAATAATTTCTTTTTCCCAATTTACCTTCTGATGTTCGTAAGTTTGGTTTTTTAAATCCCCTTTCCACGGCTTTAATTTGGGAATAGAATTAATATTTCTCAAGTTCCAATTCATATTCTCTTTAAATTCTTCTTTTATTGGTTTTACATTTAATTCATTCCATCTTTTAATTACCCAGGGTGCGTATTCATGTAATTTACTAAAGTCAGATTCTAAATCGTTCCACCATACGTATTGATGTGCCCAATTAGCAATAGCTATATAATTATCATTTTGAGACCTTTCGTAAGGAAAAAATTGCCATGAGTTATGATTGATATTTTCGTTTTTAAAGGAAGTTCCTTCTCCATATTCGAAAAAATAGCCCAAATTTTCAATTTTTTCATAGTCATTTTTATCAATTATAAGATAAACTTCAATTTGTGTAATATCTATAGTATTTTTTAGCACCTCATCTTGATATAACTTAAAGATGATATTTTTTGCTTTATTTGGATGACATTTACCCGAATATACGATATAATAAGAAAAGCAATAGAAATTTAAATAGCTATAAATCTCTACCCAACATTCTATAGGTTTTATAGATACTTTTGATTTAATGTAATTAAGAATTAAGTATAACTCTACGGCAAATCCGATTACAATTACGGTAGCAAATAAAATTATACTGAAATAAATTTCTATAAGAGATATTGAAACAGAAATATAAATTAATAATACACTTGCTACCAAAAAAAATGCTATCAATGAGTTAAGATCTTCATGTTCTTTATCCTTTTTAGAATATAATATCGTAGGTGTATGCTTAACGATAACTTCTACACCAAAATCATCGATAAATTGCTGAAAATCGATTTTTTTCCATTTAGAATTATTCATTTTCTATCAGCTTAGTAGATTGTGTTCAATTTGCTTTTAGTTTATTAAAAGGTTTATATTTGAGATTTTAAAAAAAAAATGGGATTTAAAATCTTATAAAAAATA
Organism: Candidatus Hodarchaeota archaeon; assembly: GCA_048887225.1. GTDB lineage: Archaea > Asgardarchaeota > Lokiarchaeia > Sigyniarchaeales > SOKP01 > LW40-45. Next base: position 26,813 of record JBHLJY010000005.1, on the reverse strand, counting down.
GAAAGGTGGGAAGGTTATAATTTCAATCAATCTCAGAGCCACACTCAGAACAATATTTCCCTGTTGTTGGTGCACCGCAGTGTGGACAGAACTTGGCTGTTTCAGATATTTGCGCGGGGGCTGGCTGAGGTGCTGGTTGAGGTGCTGGTTGAGGTGCTGGTTGAGGTGCTGGCTGTTGAGTTGGTTGTTGAGCTGGTTGAGTTGCAGTTTGTGCTTTAGCTTTATTTTGTTCTTGACAGATCATACAAATTCCAATAAGAAAGAAAACTCCTCCAAAAAATGCTAACGGCCAAAACCAAATGAAACCTACTACTCCAAGAAATATCCCCATAACCACAAAGCATGGTCCTTGTTCTTGTTGTGCCATCTTAAGTCACACCATCACATATTTATTGAATTACTATATGGTACAAAATATTCTTTTATATTATAAATAAATTCTATTTATTTAAATTTGAATCTTTGAAGAATAAGGGATTTAAGATAAAAAAAAATTATAAAATTTTGTATCTTTTAAATTTTAATTACTATAATTCATAGTTATTATTGAAACGAATAATGGTTGAATTTGAAGAATTCTTGAATTATATCAAAGAACAAGACTACTATAATAAACAAATATCACATATTCAACACATTCCTCAAAAAGAAGCCCATTATGGTGAATTAAAAAAGCCGCTTCGGCAACGTTTGCAACGTTGGTTAAACGAACATGATATTAATTTATGGAGACATCAGGCAGAAGCAATTAATATCATTCGAGAAGGAAAAAATACCGTTGTAGTTACTTCTACCGCGTCTGGAAAATCTCTCTGTTATAATCTTTCAGTGTTACAAACAATCTTAGATGAAGATCCTAACACTACAGCTCTTTATATCTTTCCAACTAAAGCTTTAGCACGGGATCAGTATTTCATTTTATCCAAATTAATGTCAGAAACTAATATCAATACAAACAGAGTTGGTGTGTATGATGGTGATGTTGAACCAGATGAAAAAAGACAAGTCTTGGCAAATGCAAATGTTATTATTACAAATCCTTACGGACTACATTTCTATCTGCCATGGTTTAAACAAAAATGGAGCAGAATTTGTAAAAATCTCAAATATATTATATTGGATGAAATACATATTTATCGTGGCATTTTTGGTTCGAACTTCTCCTTATTATTAAGGCGTCTAAAAAGAATCCTTGAAACTTATAACGTAAAACCTATTTGGATCTTATCTAGCGCAACGATTAATAATGCTAAAGCCTTTGCAGAGAAAATGATAGGTGAAGAATTTGTTGTCATTGATAAAGATGATTCTCCTTCTGGTGCTAAAAAAGTTTTATTATGGGATTTGCCCTATGATGAAGTATCTCATAAGTATCGTTCGGCACATCAAGAAACTAAAAATCTCTATGTAAGCCATTTAAAAAAAGGAATCCAGACATTAACCTTTACATTATCTCGAAAAATGGCGGAATTACAAGCAATTTGGACAAGAAAAACACTTCCATTATTAAAAGAGAAAATTGTAAGCTATCGAGCTGGAATAAGTAAAAAAAAAAGAAGAGAAATTGAACAGGATTTCAAAAGTAAACAGTTAATAGGTATTAGTTCTACTAATGCTCTCGAACTAGGGATTGATATTGGATCCTTAGAAGCAACTATTATTTCTGGATTTCCAGGAACTTTATCTAGCTTTAAGCAACAGATTGGTAGATCAGGTAGAGGAGAAGAACTTTCAATTTCTACTCTTATCCCAATGGAGAACCCTTTGGACTTTTTCTACCTCCACAATCCAGAGGTTTTATTCGGACCAATACAAGAAAAAATTCTGATAACCTTAGATAACAAATACATTTTAAAGAATCACTTATGTTGTGCTTCCAAAGAAATTCCAATTAAACTTGATGATTATCAAAAATTCGGAATAAACGATCAAGAATTTTTTCTCAATTGCTTGGAAGAATTATTAAGTGAATCGCTACTTATGAAGCGAGGAGATCGATATTACTGGAAAGGTGATTTTTATCCTAATGAAGAGTTTGGATTAAATAATTTGTCTGATCGTACATATAAAGTGATTCTAAGAGCAAAAGGGAGAGAAGAATTTTTAACAGCTGAAGACGAAAGTTATGTATTTAGGGATCTACATCATGGCGCAGTTTATCTTTATGAAGCTGAAACCTATATTGTTGATGAACTTGATATTGATGATAAAAAAGTGTATATTTCAAAAGCTGATGTAGATTTTTACACACAATCTTTAAAACATACTGAAATCACTCCTCTTGAAGTATTCTCTGAAAACGACACAGGACCAAATAATATAATAAAAAGTTATTTTGGAAATGTAAAAGTTGAACATGAATACTATTCCTATAAGGTTATTGATACTTTAACTCAAGAAATTCGGGATAGATTTCCATTAGAGGATATACCGATTGTAGAATTTGAAACTCACTCTGTCTGGTTCTTAATACCTTATGAACTACAAAAAGAATTGGAGCTGAATGATTATGATCTTGGAGGAACGATACACGCTATTGAACACGCAATGATAGCTATGGCGCCTGCGTTAGCACAGATATCTCGATGGGACCTTGGAGGGCTTTCAATCGATTTTGACCCCATCAAACAACAACCGATTATTTACATTTATGATGCATTCCGAGGAGGTATTGGCATTTCAGAATCGTTATATTACAATTTGACTGAATTATTGGTTCTTACCCTTAAGTTAATTAATTCTTGTAGCTGTAATGAACCTAGTGGATGTCCAGCGTGTTGCCTCTCTCCACGCTGTGGCTCGAACAATGAACCCCTTGATAAAAAAGGAGCATTATTCCTACTTGGTAAGCTTTTAGACCTCTAAAAAATCAATAATTATTGAATTAGATATTGTGTTTAATATAATTTTTATTAAAAAAGCATCAAATTTTTAATAAATGAAAAAAATTAAATGTATTATATTAAAAGCTAAGATATTATTTTAAAATAAAAGCAAATTCAGCATGGCTGTTAAAACAGTATTTACGGGATTCAGGAGTATTCCTTATCGAAGTGGTTACGTGTATAATTGGACGACTAAACGACTTTACGACCAACATAAGAAATTTATGAGTATTGCCAAAATTATAGGAAACGATTCAAAAAAAGTATTAGATTTACCTTGCGGGACGGGTTTTTTGACTCATTATTTGCATCCTTCAATAGAGTACGAAGGACATGATTTAAATCATCGGTTTTTAAAAAAGATAAAAAAGGATTGGCAAAAGGGAAGAATTAAGTTAAAAAAAATCACATTAAAACAAAACGATATTTTTAACTACGATAATTATCCAGAAGAAAAACAAGATGTCATCGTTTTTTGCGATATTCTTCATCATATTTATCCTGATCATATCGAATTAGTTGAAAACGCAAAAAAATTTACTAAAAAGATTATTATTTGCGAACCTATAGCAGTAAGACCACAAGATAATATGAATGGTCACGATCTATTAGCAAAAACTGTTATTAAAATTAGTAAGTGTTTCCCAGAAAGACTAATAAAAATTCTTGATTTTTTATTTGCTGATAACGATGGAATTAACTCTTTTGAAAAGAGATCATGTTGGAAATATTGCCACGAGAGCCTTAAAGAACTATATCATAGTTTGGGATTTAATAAGATCTATAATATTTTAGATGATTATATTGGCGTATGGGAAGCTTAAACTCTTATTTATAATTAATATATTAGGCTTTTATTAATTCAAATTTTTAAGGTAAAAAAATAAATTTGAAATATTAATTAAATTATCCTTTAATGGTGAGAAACATTAGTATAGATAAACTTCAAGAAGAAGTTGACATGTTATTAGAAGAGAGGGACGCCCTTGAAGAAGAATGTGATAGCTTACCTCTATGTGAAGAAGATGATGGTTGTGAGCGATGTGAGACTTATAAAAAGATCTCTGACTTAGATGAAAAAATAGAAAAACTTGAAGAAGAGATAGAGGAACTTTTAGTTGCTGAAGAGGAGGAAGAATAAAATTCTATTTTATTTGCTTATTTAATCTTTTTTTCATTTATTATTCTCCCCGACAATTTTACCTTTTTTATGCCTTTGGCATAATATATTTATATAGATCGAGGATCCAAAGTTAATTAGAAATGTCATAACAATTAATAAAACTTAAAAAAATAAGAGGGAAAAGAAAATGGAAAAAACTAAATATGCTCAAGCTATAAACGATGAAATACTTGAAGCTTTAACCCTAAAAAACCGATATGCTTTCTTAAACAACAATCTAACGCCTATTTTATCTCAAGAAGAATTTAATTTCCTACGGAAAGTTGAACGGTTCTGCTTGCGTTTTGAAAAACGTAACAATGTTACTCATAGTCCTGATGAAGATATTTACGCTTGGATTCCAACTTTCGGTAAGGAAGGTTATATTACAAGGCAACATTCATTTGATATGTGCGATGTGACTTACGATTATTATGGATTAACAGCTGATTTTATGAGGGCGATTGCAATAGACATGTTTGACCCTCAATATGGCATGGGCGGTGGTGCTACTGTATTATGCATAAATCCCATTTACGAACATCACGAGGGAATTCCTGCTAGATTAGAAGCGCTCAAAGATTTAGTTACAGGTCAAGCACCTGGATGCATCCTCATTACGGAGCCAGAAAGAGGTTCGGATGCGGTTCATCAATTAACAACTTGTACTGAACAAGAAGACGGAAGCTTTTTACTTAACGGAGAAAAGATCTACAATACAAACGCGCCAAAAGCGGGATGGGCAGTATCATACGCAACTGCAGAAGCGAATAATCCAAATCTGATGGCACAGTTCTTAATAAACACCTCGTGGGACGGTTGGAACTGCAACCGAGTTTATATCCCATGGGTCCCCAAATTATTTTTAGGAAAGGAGACGCTAGTCAATCTGAGAGTGCCTAAGGAATATGTTTTAGGGGGAATAGGAAAAGGTAGAGAACATCTGTTTGAAGGCTTGGTTCCTGAAAGAATAGCAATCGCTATGATGAGTATATCTGAATGTTGGGGAGCTATCGCTCATGCCGCAATTTACGCTAACTTGAGAAAGCAATTTGACAAAATAATATTACTTTTCCAAGGCGTTGGTTTTCTCTTAACTGACCTTTGGGCTAGAACCACTAATCTAACTATTGGTCTACTGAAATTTTGCGAAGCTTACGACGAGAAGGTGGAAAAATTCGGAGGTGAATTACCTAAGAACGTTGCCCAAGCATTAGTGGCGTCTGCGAGTCAATTTAAATATCAATCTACAAAACTTTCTATGAAGGTTTGTTATGAAACTGCGAATCTAATGGGCGGAGCCGGACTTTCAGATAACACATTAATGCATGATTACTTAAATATTTCCAGAATTCAGGAAATAGTCGGAGGAAGTAGACAAATACAACAGTATATTATGTCTCTATCACTGAGGACCTTATTTAAAATGTCCGTTACATAATCTATATTTTATAACAAGAAGATTTTTTATATTTTTTTTTACTTATTTGAAAGATCTTTTCAGATATTTAAAAGAATTGTAAATAAATAATCCCATTTATTAAAACAAAATAAAAAAAAAAAGATTGATTTATCGGATCTTGTTTTTTAAATTCCAGACATTTTATAAAGTTGTCTTAAAGCCATAGACATAATATATTGTTGTATCTGCCGAGAACCTCCGACTATCTCTTGTATTCTTGAAATATTAAGTAAATCATGCATTAATGTATTATCGCAGAGTCCAGCTCCTCCCATTAAATTAGCACCTTCGTAGCATATTTGTTTGGATAAACTAGCGCAATGATATTTAAACATTGACGCAGAAGCTACTAATGCTTGGGAAACGTTCTTAGGCAATGTACCCCCAAATTTTTCAATTTTCTCGTCATAAGATTCGCAGAATTTTAATAGCCCTAAAGTTAAGTTTGTAGTTTTAGCCCATAAATCTGTTAATGTAAACCCAACTCCCTGAAACAGCAAAATCATTTTGTCAAATTGTTTTCTATTGTTGGCATAAATAGCTGAATGAGTGATAGCATTCCAACATTCACAAATACTCATCATTGCAATACCAATTCTTTCAGGTACTAAGCCTTCAAATAGATGTTCTCTTCCTTTGCCGACTCCTCCTAAAATATAATCTTTTGGCACTCTAAGATTGACAAGATTCTCTCTTCCAAGGTATAATTTGGGGACCCAAGGTATATAAACTCGATCGCAGTTCCAGCCGTCCCATGAAGTGTTTATTAAGAATTGAGCCATCGTATTACCATTATTTGCTTCTGTAGTTGCGTACGCTACTGCCCATTTCGATTTTGGAGCGTTCGTGTTGTAGATTTTTTCTCCGTTAAGTAAAAAGCTTCCGTCTGGTTGTTCTTCGCATAAAGTTAATTGATGGACCGCGTCCGAACCTCTTTCTGGCTCCGTGATGAGGATGCATCCGGGTGCTTGACCTGTAACTAGATCTTTGAGCGCTTCTAATCTGGCAGGAATTCCCTCGTGATGTTCCTTGATCGGATTAATAGCCAATACCGTTGCTCCACCGCCCATTGCGAATTGTGGATCGAAAAATTCTAATGCTAAGTTTCTCATAAAGTCAGCGGCAGCTCCATAATATTCAAAATTTATATCAATCATAGCAAAAGGTTCCGTTCTCGAAATATAGCCTTCTTTACCAAAAGCAGGTATCCAATCATAGATGTCCTCCTCTGGGCCATGTGTGATATTATTTTTCTTTTCGAATCGCAAGCAAAACTTTTGAACCCTTTTGAGGAAGTTAAACTGTTCAGGAGTTAAAAGAGCCATTAAATTATTGTTTAAGAAAGAATAACGATTTTTAAGGCTTAATTTGGCCAAAATCTCATCGTTTATAGCCTGAGTCATGTATCTGGTCTTCTTTTCTTCTTCCATTTCTTCTTCACATATAATTTTTTAAAATTTAATAGATAAATATTATATTTACTTAGGAAAATACGAGTTCGTTTTTAATTTTTTTTTATATTAAACATTTTACTTTCGAAATTAAAACATCAAAATATCAAAAATAGAAATTAGAAAATTAACTTTCGTAATCTTGATGAAAATTTTTTAGATATTGTAAGTGCTGTTTCAAATGGACAATGATTTTTAAATAAAACTACAGAAATAAAGCTGTCAATTCCAGTCAAACTTAAGATTCCGAAGCTTTCTAACGTTATTAATTCGTTTATCTTATTATTTCCGATGAGAAATCTTGCCTCTAATAGTTTAATAATTTCACTTAATATGTTTGGATTTAAATAAGAAACAATAACTCTTCCGGTCTGTGTTAACAGAGCCGAAGAAGTGACGAAAGAAGAAAAAGTATGTAATTCATTAATAATTTTTAATAAATCTTTCTGGATTTCCTCAGAAACTAATTTTTTGCTTTTTTCCATAATATCATATATGTTTTTTTCAAAATCAAAAAATTTTGAGATTTCGCCATCAAATTTAGTATCCAAAGATTCCAATTCGAACTCACTGAGGAATTGGTTCTTTACTTCTCTTAATTGATTTCTAAGCTCAATTAAATTATCAGTTCGATCTGCGAAAATAGCAAATAGTAATTCATGATTTTTTATTTTTTCAATTTCGAAGATGAAGCGAAACGGACCAACTTCTATCTCACTTAGCTCCTCGGTTTTTAAGGTTTGTTTTACGAAAGAGAAAATTGCGCTTAAAAACTGGCTTGTTAATTTAATATTAAAAATATCTTCGTAAGTTTTATAAAAAATTAATTCTCCTGTTGTTGCCTTCATTATGAAGATATTTTTAATCATAAAGCTAAAAAATCTCTATGTTTGATTCTAAATAATTTTTTTATTATATCTAAATAAGATTTTATACTTAAAAATCTGTTCAAAATTAGATTAGTGCGTTTTAAAGGGATAGAATTGTAAAATTTTTAATTTTTAATTTAAAAACCGTCGAATTTTGCCCATTCATCTTCTTCTTCCTCCTCTTCTTCATCATACTCTTCGATTGCTTCACTTTCGTAGGGCTCTGGATATTCTTCGTCCAACTCAGCTTCAAATTCATCCTCAAAACTTATCATTTTATCTAAGTCAGTAACTATTTCTTCTGGCGTAGCAACTTTTATTTCTGGAATTGGCACTTCCTCTCTCTTCTTTTTCTCAACGAGTTTAAGATAATCCCCATGTATTTTGATTGTAATCGGTGTCTCCTCTTGTAATAAACGAACAACAACTTCTTCGGAACTTGAAGTATCATGGGGCATTCTCATAACAAAAGCACGGGATCCTTCAAAAACTCCCGAGATAATCTCGACAGTATCCCCTTCCTCTAAAAATTCCGTTACAGAGCGAGGTACAAGAACGTGATTTATTTCATCTAATTTTATTTGTCCTACTATTCTTCCTTTTATATGTGGAATCCCTTGAATCGCTATTTGGACATCTCTTTTTTGAGCTGCTTCAATGAAAATATACCCTGGGAGCAAAGGGCTAACCAGCATAGCCTTAATGTCTGGTATTGTATCTAGAATTCTGAAACGATAAAAAATTTGCTTTAATATATTGCTTTCTTGATTTATAGTTGTTCTAACTGCAAAAAGAGTTGTTAAATCTTCTATTTCTTCTTCAACTTTGTTAGTAGCATCGTCCACGCCAATATCTTTTTCACTAATATCTTTTATTTTATCATCTTGGTTGGACATTATATTTTCATTTTTTCCTTATTTAATTTGGGTTTAGTTAGAAATTTCTTAGGAAAATAAGTCTATATTAAACAAGGTAATTATAAATTTTAAAATTTTGCTTTTTAATAGAGATTCTAAACTAAAGATAATAGAATAAATTACAAGAACAAGACTATAGGAACTTTCATTTATTAAAATGGAATTTTGTTTATGCCTAGAATCTCGGGAATTCTCCTATTCCGCGTAAGCCAAGAGATTTCACTTTTCATATATCTCCACGTTATTTCACACCTTGATAATTTATCTTTTGTTTCCGTTTCAAATTCCCATGGATTTATCACAACTAAATCCCCTTTTCGAATCCAAACTCTTTTTTTAATTTTTCCTCGTATCCGCCCAATACGGTGCTTTTCATCTTCGCAAAATACTTCCATTCGATCATTTCCATAAATATCAACGACCCTTGCGAACATTTCTCCGATTTGGCGATTAGGCATCTTTATCCTTGAGGGAACGATCTCTTCAGGTTCATCTTTGTAATAACCTTTACCCCTTTTTGCTTGCTTCTTTTTCTTTTTTCCCATAGTTAAATACTTAATATTATTTTTTTTTTTTAAATATTTTATTATTCTATTTTATCGTCTGGTTTATATTCTCCTTTAATAAATACGATTTTTATAGGTTCTGAAGAATCATTACGAATGTTATGCATTTCTTTTGGTTCACATAAAAAAACACTTCCTTCTGGTGCATCATATTCTTTACTGTCAATTATCATGGTACCATGACCTAAAAAATAAAATGTTTCGTCGATTTCTCTATGTCCATGTGCTTTTTCTCCCATCATCTCTCCTGGCTTCAGTAAAATCACACCCCAATCGATCGAAGGCCCTCTCATTAAATACTTAATTCCACTACTTTCTCCCCCTCTATATTCAAAATCGTTTTCATTAACTTTTTTAATAGCAAATCACCCTTTATTTTTTATTTTGTTTAAAATCGATTTATCTATCTTAAAAATTAAACATTAATATTATTTAATTAGAGTTAATTAAAAATTTATCTAATACAGACTTGTATACTCTTATAAGGCATTTAATAGAATTTCTTTTAGAGATTTTTTATCCGTATCTCGCGGATTGTTAGCTAAAGAGCTTCCAGTAGTATCTTTCACAATCTCATCAATATCACTTTCATTAATTTTTACCTCACTAAGATGGAGGGGAATTCCAATATATTTGAATATATCCTTTAGTTTTTCAATAGCCCATTTCGCTTTACCTCTTTTATCAGTCGGCATTACTTTTGGGCAGTTTCCGTAATCTGCTAGGATTTTTTGTTTATTAAATAAATCGGCGATCCACGCATATTTCTCAACAACATTATCTAACGCAATATTATATTCCATCACGTAAGGTAAAAGAAGCCCACATATTAAACCATGTGGTAAATCGTGTTTAATTCCTATAGGATGTGCAAATCCATGAACAGCTCCTAGTTTTCCGCTTGCGAATGATAAGCCATCAAACAAGCTCCCGAGCATCATTTTCTCCCTCAATTCTATATTTTTTAAGTCATTGCATACTTTTGGTAAATTTATTCCAAGCAATTTGATTGCTTCCTTAGCATAATGCACAGAAATAAGATTTGAACCTTTTGACACTAAAGATTCAATTGCTTGAACTAAGGCGTCCGCACCAGGATAGGCGGTATATTTTTTTGGTAAAGATAAAGTGAGTTCGGGATCTAAGAGTGCAATACTTGCCCATAAACCTCTAATGCTTTTCTTAACGCTTAACTTTTCGTCTTTAATAACTGAATTATTAGTTACCTCCGAGCCAGTGCCCGAGGTTGTAGGAATAAGAATAAATGGTAGTGGGGGTTGTATAAATTCTTTTCCCGCATGATAATCCTCAACAATCCCACCATTAGTAACTAAACCTGCAATACCTTTTGCGGTATCCATTACACTGCCACCACCAATCCCAACGATGATATCAACTTTTTGTTCAAGAGCAAGCTCTTTTCCTTCGTTTAAAATTGTAGTTGTAGGTTCTATGCCTGCTTTGTCGTATATTTCTAAATAAATTTTGGAATCCTCTAAGTAATTTTGGATTTTTTCCAAGTAACCTGAACTTTTTAAAGAGCTTTTACCTATAACTAAAAAAGCTTTAGGATATTTGATTCCTTTTGGTTTTAGTGTGCTTAAGATTTCTTGACCTAATTCACTAATTCGCCCATTTCCGAATATAATTCGTTGTGGTGAATTAAAATCAAACTTAATTTCTGAGAGATTCATCCTTACTCAATGAGATTCTTCTCGAATTTCTTATTAGTAAATATTTATCGGATCTAAATAAAATTATTTGTTGAATTTAAATCATTGATTTTACCTAAAATGCTTTTAATAGAAAATAGACTTTATAATTTCCTTGTTATTTGTTAACTTCTTACAATTGAAATAAATTTTTTTTGTCTTAAAAAAATCAAATTGATGTTTGAGTTTTTTGCTTTTTTCCGTAATTCTGAATCGTTTGTTGCTAAAAACACATTTTTATAATCTTTCTTTAACTTAATACACCATCTCAATAAAAACTCATCAGTAGTTTCGTCATTGTTTTTAATTTCATCAACAAAATAAATCGGATAAATTTTCTCACTTTTTTCTAAATACGACATTCCAGATTTAAACATTCTCCGAAATTTTCTAGATTTTGGTTCTCTGCTTTCTTTTGCCTTTAATTCGTTTATAACTTGTTTAAATACATAGAATCTTATTTTGCCCTCTAAATTTAAATAGATATCATTTAAATAATCAATTTTGAATTGGTATGGAAGGAGTATAAAATTAGAATCAATTATTATTACATTAACGCTTTTAAAATTATTGGAAGTCAATATATTTGTCGCTCTAAAATCCTTCTTGTTAATAATTCAAAAGACTCGAAAACATTTTCTCCAGATTTAGAGGAGATTTTTAGGTAATCAAAGAGATGAAATCTTTCTTTAAATAGCATCGCATAATCATCATCAACCATTATGTCGTTTTCAAGGTCGCGTTTTGTTCCTAGAAAGAGAATAGGTAGATTCTCATCACTTTTACGTACAATATTAACCCATTCCTCTAGGTTCTCTAATGTCATAGGTCGAGTTAAATCAAACATTAATAAGGCTCCTTTTGCCCCCAAAACATAACTTTCTAATAAGAAACGAAACCTTTCTTGACCTCCGAAGTCCCATAGTTGCAGTGTACATTGTTTTCCATCAACCCAAATTTCTTTCAAGAAAAACTCAACACCAATTGTCATTTTCGTATCTGCTGAAAATCTCCCCTCTACATATCTATGAAGAAGCGTTGTTTTCCCCACTCCACCTTCGCCAGCTGTCAAAATTTTGAGGATGAATTTTTTTGGCATAAAATAACCTAAATGTAGTGATTTAACTGTTTATTTTTATTATATTCTTATGATTTCAATTTATCATAATTCTGAATATAATTTTTAAATTTTTTTATTTGTTATTTCTGTAATAATACTTATCATTATTAAAAATTTCATTTTTCTAAAATTTTCGTAATAAATACAGTCGCAATAACTAAGATTTTTTAGTACGATTATTACAGTTCTAAAGGGTCCTTAACTCTATAATTATTTATTTATCTATAACTTATATTAAATTATCCTATCTCAAATAATTTAAATATATTATTAAGCGAGTTGAGATATAAATGAGAATGAAGAAGAAAATACCTACGGAAGAAGAATTAAAAAAGTTAAATGTGGAATCTTGGGGAACCTGGAGTAAAGAAACAAGCGAGTTTGATTGGTCTTATGGAGATACTGAAACTTGTTATATATTAGAAGGAGAAGTTGAAGTAACTGATTCTGAAACAGGAGAGAAGATAGAATTCAAAAAAGGCGATCTCATTCAATTTGAAAAAGGTTTAAAATGTGTATGGAACGTTAAAAAGCCAATTCGAAAATATTTTAATTTCGATTTGGATTTTGGGGAAATAGATTAATTATTAGATTCTTTTTTTATTTTATTTATCACTTTCTTTTTAAATTAAATCGATAAATTTTAGAATCGTTCTTTTTCCATACGTTTTTTAACAGAAATTTCCCTTTTGCTAAGTCTATTATATTTGATTAATGTATCTTCAATAGTTTTTACTTCTGCTCTAGTCTCAAGGTCGTATTCTTTTAATCTTTCGAGGATTTCTTTATCTCTGAAACCTTTATTGTAAAATTCTTTAAATTTCTCAATTGTAAGCTCGTGATAAAATATATAATGTTTATTTAGAAATATAATTAGCCAATCGTTATTTTCTTGTTTTTGCGACATATTAAACATTTTTTCTTGTACATCACTTAAAGTATGTCTTGATTCTCTAGCTATTGTCTTGTCCTCAATCCTATAATATTTGTTCATAAATTTTTTCAATTTCTGAGGTGAATAAATTCTCGGGATATACGATAAAACTAATAATGCTATAAAAATAATCGTTACAACAATTGCCGGAGTCAAGTTCTTCCATCCTATCCAGCCAACTAAAGCAATTATGAGGATTGTTATAATAACAAATATAAACCATTTTCGAGCGATTGATTTTAAAAAAATTACATATTTTTTGGGCATCTTTAAAAAAATATTTAATTGGCTTATTGTTATTATGGAAACCACAAAAGTTTATGCGCTTCCGGGTTCGGATGGGACCGGGTATTATCCTCCTTTGCCATGACCGTAGACGAATCTACAGTTTGTCAGTTCCCACATATCGCAAATGCAGTACTATTAACAACGCAAAAATGTTTAACTTCCGGCGCGTAGCGAATTACATACCTTTTGTGGTTAAAAAATCCCTCATGCCTATATAGTAGCATTCTAAAATTTTTTTGTAGATGCTAACTTATATAGTAAGGAATGAATATTTTAATAAAGACTAATAATTAAATTTTTTTAATATGAAAGGATTAAACTTAGAAGCAATTGTTTTATGAGTGTAATCAAAGATGATATTCCAATTAATAAACAGAAATGCTGAATGGTACCAGTATTTCATAAACGCCTTTATAGTAATCATTGGTAGATCGCTCGATATTCTCTCGACTCGGTATGTTACAAAAGAATTGAAGCTTGAAACTAATAAGTTAGCTCAAAAAATTGGTTGGAAAGGTATGATTCTTATTCAAATACCTTTAATCATTATAGGAGCTTTAGATTTTTATTTTGCTTTCTTTATTTTTATTTGGTCATTATTCTTATTCGCAAACAATATAGAAGGCAGCTGGTACGTAAAAGAGGTTGGAGAAGAATCATACCAAAAAGAATTGAAAAAGCGCGTAGAAAAATCAAAGACTTGGAAAATCATTTTTGGTGAGCTTTCTCATTTGTTGACTTTTTCTATAGCAGGACTATTGATTGTAATCTTTTTATTTATCATTAAAGATCTATTAATTGTAATTTTAATTGCGATCTCTCTAATATGCCATGGAATACTTGGGACAATTAGATCAATTCAATATTTAATTAGTCTTAAAAAAGAAAAATCCGAAAGTCAAGACGACTAGATTAATGGGAAGATTCTCTCTTTAACTTCCAGAAAGCATGTTTATAATTTTTAAACGTAATATAAGCAATAGTAATCGAAATTCCAACAACGCCCACAACCGCTATTGACATTATAATAAGTAAGTAATCCATTAGCGGAGTAGGTATTACTATTTCAAAACTTTCATCTTCTAATATTTTATAGTTATTCGCCCAGTCTCTTCCAATTATCAAAAAGAAATATTCGCCAGGTTCTAATTTTTTTAATTCGTATGAAAATGTATTAGAATCGCCTTGAAATCTATTTAACATCTCATAATATTCATACTCATCAAAATCATTATCTTCTGATTGCAATAAAAATACACTCTCAAGTCCAGACTGAAAATCATACGCCTCAATATCGAAGCAAACATTATCTGAAACAGTAGGATTTTCAGGACTACATTCTTCGTCGTCAAATTCTGGTTTAATAAAGTCTGGGAGCGTTGTAAAGTTAAAATGAGAGGGGATTAAATTATGACCTGTTATTGTCACATTATAATTAACATTTTCTTTAGGATAAATTCTGAAATTTAATCTGCCAAACTTATTAGCATAAGTTGTATAATTATATTTTCCATCCTCTGATTTTAAATAAATCCTCGCATATGGAACGACCTCCCCGTTAATGTCTCGGACTGTATTTGTTATTAATTGCCCTTCAAATATATTTCCTGTAAAGGGATTTGAGGCTTTCGATGGGATATCTGTATATATATCAACTTCAGGATCTCCCAAAAGACAATAAGTAAGCAGATTTTTACGCTCTTCTTCTTCATATGTGGGATTTACTCGATTTTGATAATAATCACTATTTATATAAGCTACTTTTGAATCATATAATGCTTTTCCCTGCTGAAATTTCTTCTCAACAAAAAATTCATACCAAAATAATTTAGCATTTCCCCGATTTAATTTTTCAAGTTTAGCATCATTAGTATAATAAAATGTAATTCTTAGAGCACCTATTACACCTATTGCGCCTGCATGAGTTGCATTTATTAATGTTTCACCAAGATTACCATCATTCTTGTCATACGAAGTCGTTTCACATGCATCGATATATACTAAAGAAGGCATATTAGTATTGCCAATACTTTTTGCATCATTAGAAGAATATCCTGTGGTTTGAATTGGAGAAAGTTTACTATAGAAATTATTATTGTCTCCATGACCTGCCATGATAACTGTTGAATATCCTGCGGTCATATTTTGGCTTACCCGTGCTTGAGTCAGATCAACGAAAGGATCATCTGGTATAAATTGTGAAGCGTAATACTTACCAGTATAGTCAACTAAATGTGTAAAATTCATTGCAGATGGTATGTATTGTTGCCAAATATATTGGGTTAAACGACCCTCATCTTCATAACCACTCTCTGTTGGAGTAGGTTCTGAGATCCCACCTGCTAACAGCATCCTATTCATCCACTGACCTATAAAAGGATCAGATTCGTATTTTAATGTTTTATTAACCAATAATTCAAGTTCGTAAAGGTTATTAGCAGGTAACCTACCAACATAAACGTCTGGTGTCCATTCGATCTCATCAATTCCACCTGCAAAACGCGCTGCCTCTCCGAATACTCCATCCCCATCGCTGTCCCAACTGCCTGTTAAATCAGCATAATAATAATCAGTTGGTTTATCTAGAAAAGCCTCCCCACTTATATCTGGATTATAAACTTTTCTGATTGGGATTAAATCAGCTTGAGCGTCACCACATAGCAAAACCCATTTAATATTTTCTCTTTCATAATAGTATTTTATCATATTTCGAATTTCTTCAGCCTTATCTATACCTGAAAATCCAGACGTATCATTAAGAATAATAGTCTTTACTCCTTTTTCATTCTTCCATGCTGCTAAAGGTTTTACAGCTTCAACCCAGGCTGGTTTATTAGCAGGTACAATGATAAGCATTTCAATTTTAGGATCTTCCCATTCTGCACCCCATGAATAATCTATTTGAGGTAATTCAGATAAATCCACATCAGTAACATCAGCTGCTTTTACATTTGGGTATAAGTTTAAATCCATCTCCTTTGATATTGCAAAACTAAAAATTGAAAATGGAAATAGAATTAAGATGATAATTGCTAAAAAGATAGTCTTTTTAGATATCATTATAAATTATAAAAAAGTTAATAGATATATATTTATTTTAAGGAATAAGATTTTAAAAATAAGAATATAATTGTTATAAAATAAAAGAAGCTGATTTTAATGACTCTTAAATTTAATTTCTGCCCTTATTGTAATAAAAAAATTACATTTGAAATTGAGTTGGAAGACATAGATCCGAGTCATTACCCAGCCCCAGTCTATATCCATCATAAAGAAGAATCTTGCGATAAAATTTCAACATTTTATGTAGATTCCCGACTTCAAATTTCCTATAAAGAGCTCGGAAAAAAAAAATCAATTAAGGGTTGCGAGATAAAGACAATAAAAACTATACAATAGTTTTGTTACCCAAAATAAGTACTAACTCTTAATTAATTTAATAATTAATACTTTCTTTATTTTAATTAGGGAAACAAGAACAGTATACAATATCCTATTATGGCAAATGAATTAGAAGATGTAGATGGCATTGGAAAAGCAACTGCTGAAAGATTAAAAGCTGCTGGAATAGATACAATTCAAAAATTAGCCACGATAAAACTCGAACATTTATTAAAATTGCAAATTAAAGGCATAGGAACAGCCACAGGTAAAAAATATATTGATAACGCAAAAAAGTTATTTAAAGAAATACCATCAGAAAAAATAGATACAACTGAAACTAAAGTAGTAAAAACACAAAAAATAGAAAAAAAAATTCAAAAGAAAGTAGAGATTAAAGAAGAAAGAGTAAAAGAGGTTGAAGAAGAGGAAGGATTAAATATCAAGGAGCTAATAAAGCAGCAAGCCGAATGTAATATAGGTCTCGTAGGTCATGTAGACCATGGTAAAACGACGCTTGTAAAAGCGCTAACGGGAGATTGGACTGATAGACACTCTGAAGAACAAGAGCGTGGTATATCCATTAAATTAGGGTATTCTAACGCAACCATTCTTTATTGTCCAACCTGCGATAAATATTTAACCGCATATTTAGCTGAACTGGAAAGAAAAAAAGGTCAACCTCGATATACATGCTCAAAATGTAAAGGTAAATTAATTTTTAAGCGTAACATCTCTTTTGTAGACGCACCGGGACATGAAATATTAATGGCAACCATGCTTAGTGGAGCTTCTTTAATGGATGGAGCTTGTTTATTAATTGCGGCAGATGAACCGTGTCCACAACCTCAGACAAGAGAGCATTTAGCGGCCTTAAATATTGCGGGGATAACAAATATTATTATTGTACAGAATAAAGTAGATGCCGTTTCAAAAGAGCAGAGCATAGAGAATTACAATCAAATTAAAAATTTTATTAAAGGAACAGTTGCAGAAAAATCTCCTATAATACCAACTTCAGCCGTTTTTAGTTCAAATATTGATTTAGTGATTAGATCTTTTGAAGAGGTAATTCCTTCTCCTAAATTGAATGAAGAAGAGAAATTTCAATTCTTAATAGCAAGGTCTTTTGATATTAATCGACCAGGGAGCGAAATAGAGAATTTAAAAGGCGGAGTAATTGGTGGCTCCGTATTAAAAGGAAAGATTAAAAAGGGTAATATAATAGAAATTCGACCGGGTATTCGTATTAAAGATAAATATGTGCCAATTAGATCAACTGTCGTTAGTATTAGTCAAGGTAGAAATTTATTAGAGGTTGCTAAACCAGGTGGCCTTATTGGTTTAGGGACAAAATTAGATCCATCTTTGACTAAAGGGGATTCTTTAATTGGTCATTTAGTAGGTGAACCTGGAAATTTACCAGAAATACTTGATGAAGTAGAATTAAAGGTTGCTCTTTTGGATCGAGTAATAGGTTCTGAAAATATGATAAAGGTGACCGATCTTAAACATAATGAGAGATTATTATTAGTTGTTGGCACAGAAAAAACGGGAGGGGTAGTGACGAAAATTTTAAAGAATACAGTAATAATAAAATTAAATCCGCCAATTTGCCCGGCAGAAAACTTCATTTACGCAATTTCCCGTATTATTAATCGTCGTTATCGATTAATTGGTTATGGTGTTAATGTTGATCATAACAAATAAGAACGAAATATTTCCTTTAATAATTCTTTTCAGATTTTTTAGTCTAAATAATTTAATTTAAACATAGAATGCTAAATGACATTAATATTATTTAAACGAAATCACAAAAAGATTATGACGAGTAAGAAAGATATATATCCCGCACTTTTCCTTTTATTAAAGATAAAGACATGTCCGAT
The DNA here is from genome assembly GCA_048887225.1 of Candidatus Hodarchaeota archaeon. Classification (GTDB taxonomy): domain Archaea; phylum Asgardarchaeota; class Lokiarchaeia; order Sigyniarchaeales; family SOKP01; genus LW40-45. Next base: position 8,177 of record JBHLJY010000005.1, on the reverse strand, counting down.
TGTTTAAAAATTCTTTGTAATTCATTAATTACATCTTGTTCTGTGTTTGAACTATTTAATTTGCTCAAATTAAGTTTAGTTTCATATAATACAAGAAATTCTTCGGCTTTTGAAAGAAAATGTAAAATAATTTCGATATTGATTTTACTAGATAAATCGACATTAGTTTTAATCTCTTTAAATTCATAAAAGATTTCATTCATAATCCGAGGTTTAATGGATAAAAGCTCAACGAAATCGTCTATATTATCAATAAAAATTACAATTACGGCAATTTCACCTCAAAATTCCTTACTTTTCACGCTTACGATAAATATATAAACCTATTCCCAGTAAAATTCCAGAGATTCCACCAAGTATTAAAATCAATAGAGGGAAGTGAATTACTGGCGTAACAACATAATTAATATCTAAAAAAGAGCTAACTTCTGCTTTTTTTATTAAATCATCACTATCTCTCGGATAAATTTTGATTGTATAATTTCCGTTAGGTACATTTTCAATTAAGACTTCTCCATTCTCATCTGTAATTATTAGCCCTAAAGGTTGTGTTTTTTCCTTAGATATATAAGTTCCGTATTTTTCACCATAATAATAAATTACAACCTCAAAATTAGATAAAGGCATGTCAATATTATCTGTAATAATAATTCGAAGATCATTTGTAGTTTCATATTTTATTGTAAAGGGACAAATTTCTCCCTTGATCATATAAGGCATAGTTATTTTAATACCCTGCCTTTTGGTGGCAAATTGGTGAAATATTAAGCTATTTATTAGCTCTTCTTCAAATTCAGAAACGTTTATTTCTGTATATGATAAAATTCTTTTAAACAGAGAGTTACTACTTATGATTTGGTCAAAGGATATGGTTTCTTCAAGAATCTTAATATATTTTAAGTAAATATTACTTGGTCCAGAAGTTATTTTTGGAAAATATATTCGTTCCCTTATATCTTGATCTTCAACAAGTCTATCAATACCCCATGTGTAATCAACTGGTTCTACAAACTCTATTGAAAAATAAGTAGTAAAATCGAGATCTATGGTGCTTATATTAGCTCCAATAAAGTTTGTAAACACAGACTTATCTGGGGCCAAAAAATCGTTTTTAGGAATTACTTCTTGGTTTAAAATTAAATAATGAGAGCTCAATAAGTTTTTATCAGGAAGATTGATCGTTAAATTAATTAATAAGTCATCAGCAAGAATCTCTTGATAAATTATGCTCTCATTAGTTTTGATATATTTTAATCCTTTTATTTGAAAATAATAATTAAATTTTGGATAAATTATATTGTCTTCCTCTGTTATGATTAGTTCAGGCTTAAAATATTGAGACATCTGCCAATTTTCAATAGTAAAATTATATTGCCAGATCATATGCATTGTAAAATTAAGATTATTTAGCTTGAAATAATTTTTAAAATTAAAATTTATAAAATCAATCCCATCAATTTCATTGATAGAATAATTACTTTCGTGTATATCTTCTATATTTCTAGTATTATTTTCAACTGATAATTGAATTAATTTGCAAGGAGTTAATTTCGAAGCGTAAATTAGAAAACCTTCTGTAGATTCATTATATTGAATACTAAGGGTTTCATTTAATTTGACTACAATTTTTTCGAAATCAGTTATGTTTTCGTTAAGATTATCAACTTGAGCAATTTTTTCAGTCTTAATGAATTTAGTTCCTTTATAGCTCATATTTAATGCTTTTGAAGTTAAATCATTTCTATAATTAATGTCAGCGTTTTTTGTTAAATTAAAACCTTCTCCAATATATTGTAAATCTACTTCAGTTACATTAATACTTCCAAGACCGTGCTTTTCTTCTTCAAGAATCGGAGTATATAAATCTTTTGAGAAGACTTGCGTTTTTGGCTCAGGAAAAGTGCTATCGTAAGAATTATAACTATAGTTATAATTAGAATCATTATCCTTGCCAACAATTATGAAGGGAATCAATAAGTTTACAATTACAAGAAATAATATAAGCCTTTTTGCAAATCTTTTTTTTTTTTTCCGATTTGTTAGCATTATTTTGGTTCTTAATCTATTTATTTAGAGCGAAAAAATTAATTTTTATTATTTAGTAAAATTTTTAATCTTTATTATTTAAGATATAAGCTCGTAATGTAAATTAAAATTATTATAATACGGAATATTTATATTTTTAAAATTGTTCTTGAAATTTGTTTTTATTCTTTTTGAGTTATTAAATTTTTTAGAATTATTGAAATGATATAAATGGTCAATAAACCCGATCGAAATAAATTTATAGGAGATCTTAATAACGCAGTGGATCAGTTTGTTGATCTATCGTTTGATAAATATATTTCAATTTCTCATAACGATGCTGATGGAATATGTAGCTTACACATTATACAAAATTTATTATATAGAATGAACTTTGATTTCGACTATTTTATATATAATAGATCAGTTTCATGGGCAAATTATTTAAAAGGAATTTTAACAAGACGCCAAAACGATAAAACTCCAAAAACTGCAATAATCTTTACTGATGTGGGCTCTAATCTGACGGAAATAATACCAATCATCCAAGATAGAAAGGAATATTTTTTTATTTTGGACCATCACGAAGTAGATGTTGATGTTAATAGTATTAAAATTCCAGAGAATTTGTATTTCGTAAATCCAACCATTTATGGCTATGATGGATTAGATCATATTGCTGGTGCTACTTTAGCTTACATGTTTGCAAAAAGAATTAAACTAAAACCAGTAATTAAACAGGGTTGGCTAACTATTATTGGCATAGCAGGAGATACATTGAGACCGACTGATAAACTTGAATCTTTTAACCGAGAAATTTACGAAGAATTATTGGAAGAAGAGGTTTTTCAGGATGCAGAAGGATTATGCTTGTTTGGAAGTATGTATGAGACTATAAAAAATGGCTTAAAATATAGTATATTACCTTTTATTAATGGATTAGGTGGTGAAGAAGATCAAATTATTAAATCTTTTTTGAAAAATCTGCAAATTAATCCTAAGAAAAAACTAGTAGATTTAAATTTTTCAGAAATACAGAAGATTCAGGAAGAAGCGAACTTCAATAGTTATGGGCATTATGCAATTTTACCTCAGAAACAAGGAATTTTAAGTTTTGCTTTCGAACATGCTCTCTTATTGAATATACTGTGCTTTAAAAATATTAACGCCGCTCTTTCTATCGTTCAAAATAAATCAACCACGTTCTATGCAAAAGGGATATATTACGAATATATTATAAATTTAGTTAAAAATTTAAAGACACTTGTCAATTTGCCTCGATATGAAACTGATGAAGCAATCTTTATAGATGCTGGACAAGAAATTCCCGCAAGTAATTGGTCAGATACAGCCAGTTTTAGCGTAGTTAATGAACTTCTCGATCCTTATAAAGTTTTATTTTTAGGGGGAGAAGAAATGAAAAACCATACTATCAAATTAAGTATTCGCTGTTCAAGAAAATATTTAAAACAGAATAATGATAAAGGCGTAAATACGATAATTAATAGAATAAAAGATGATTTAGGAGGGATGGGGGGAGGACATAAGTTGGCGGGAGGGATTAGGTTATCAATTCCTTCATATAACCGTTTAAAAGATAATATTGACAATTACATTAAATTTTGAATAGGATTAATAAAAATCAGTTAAGTTAATTGGGTTAAATCTTTTAACCCGTTTCATTCTTAAAAATTAAAAAAAAATATAAAATTAACTTCCAATTTTTATCATCTTTCCACAATTCAAACATATGAGAAAATGAGTCATTCCCTCGTCTGCCCTTCGTGTTTGTCTTGTTTCTAAGTGTGCTTTATTGTATCCACATTGACGGCATTTAAAATTTTTTATTGCGCTTTTTAAGTTTTCATCTTTCCACTTCATAACTTCGGCTATATTAACTACTTCATTTCTTATAGGATGCTCTATTTTTGTTTTGAGTTTATATAATTTAGATTTTTCCTCTGAAAGTGGTTTTATCGCACCACATTTACATTTGAACACTTTTTCACCTTCTACTGTCGATGGAAGCATTATACTTCCGCACTCATCGCAAAATTCCACTTTAGCTCAGCTTTTCTAGTATATTTAATTATGAAGTGTCTTATAGTAATAAAATAATTTTTATTAGCTAAAATTTTTTTCTTTTTTAAAATTTTAATCCGAACATCAAGGCACATAGAATAATACCAGCTAAAATATCAGCAGTTGTTCCTGGATTCATTTTACCGTTTTTTGCTTGTAAGATTTCGTCTAATTCTTTAATTAAATTTAAACCTTTATCTGTAGAAATCCCTCCTTCTTCTAATATTTCTGATGCTTTATTTGAAACAAATAACGCAGCGTCTAATCCTGATTTTCTTATTATTAATGTATCAGCGTGTTCAGTAAGAATTTTCAAAAAAGTATTAACTGTTGCGATATTTACATCATTGGTTTGTTTGAAAATATTAAAATAGTAGGGGAATCCCTTGTTTAAAATTATACTAAAACCTGTAGAATATTCAAGGCTTATTAAATCGTAATCTTTAGATAGTTCAAATATTCTCTTTAGATTTATGTTATCGTTTTTAATATTTTTTATAGAATCTTTGTTGTAAATATCATATTTGTCTATTCTTCCGAGACCTCCTGGATTACATATTCTTATAGCTTCGTATAAATTAATGGTGTCTTCTACTGTAGAGTCATTAATTACTTTTTCAACATTGTTTACAAAATCTTTAAATTTCGGTCTCTTAAATTTTAAACAGATAGTAGCTGCAGCTACAAGAGGAGCAAATATTAAAATGTGTCCTAATAAAACATTCCCTCCTTTCTGCCATTTCATCATTTCTTTAGCAGCTTCCTTAAAGAATAGCCCTAAATTTAAAAAATTATAATCATCGTCAATACTCAAAGAATTTTTATAAATATTATCACAAAACTCTTTAAAATTAGGTTGAATTGCCGCAATTCCAGCTAAGAAATGTTCAAAACGAGTATCTTTGAAATTTTGCCTACGATGTATATTCCCTGGTTTAGGCCAACCAGATAATTCTAATAAACTCGCTAGATTAACACATCTCATTAAATCATTGATCGAATTAATCGATAATTCGAGTTTTACTTTTGAAGACACGTTTAAAATATAATGTTTTAATAAATTAATATTTACGAAGAAAAGAAGATTTAATAATAAGTAAACTCAACTATTTTCTTCTCTTTTATAATATATCCATCTTTATTAGGATCAATATACGATATGGGTCTAAAATCGCCGTCTAATCTTTTTTTATACAAATATTTCCTTATTCTTAATCTAATGATTCTTTTGGAAAGATCGATTGGAACCTCTAATTCAAGCTCGTTTACATTTCGAATTATATTAATTTGTGGTAACGCTTCTGATAAATATCTGATTAAATCATCAACAAAATGGTCGCTTCTAAAGCTTAAATCTTTAATATTGATAAAAAGTTGCTTAGATTCTTCACTCACTTCTTAATCACTCTTTTTGGTAATTAATAATGGTATAAAATTTTTATGGAAACATAGTTTTTTTTTAATGAATTAAAAAACATTTAGTGTTGAATAATTATGGTGGACTACGTAGATTTAGACTATAAGCCAAATAAGAACGATCTTGTCGCAATGTATTATGTTGAGAAAGCTCCACGGTGTAAAGATTTAGAACATGCTGCCATGGAAATTGCTAAAGAAAGTTCTATAGGAACTTGGACTGATATAGCAACTATGTCAGCTGAGATTGCTGATAGATTAAAACCCTCGACATTTTACATTGATAATGAGCATCAGATAATTAAGATTGCTTACACTAAAGAATTATTTGAATTAGATAATATTTCTCAAATATTGAGTGCTATTGCTGGTAATATCTATGGTATGAGAGTTTTAGAGAATTTGAGATTATTAGATATATCATTTCCTAAAGATATTGTGGAGGCATATAAGGGTCCTAAATTTGGGATTGAAGGAATTAGAAAATTAATCAAGGTTGAAAAACGACCGCTTTTAGGAACGATTGTAAAACCAAAAGTCGGATTAAATGAAGATGAGCATGCTAAAGTTTGTGGAGAAGCTTGGTCAGGAGGATTAGATATCGTAAAAGACGATGAAAATCTGACGAGCATGACATTCAATAAATTTGAAAAACGTATTTCAGAAACTTTAAAAGTTCGAGATAAAATTGAAAATGAAACTGGAGAGAGAAAAATGTATATGCCAAATATTACAGCGAAATTGAGTACTATGAAGAAGAGAGCTGATTATGTAATTGAAAATGGTGGGGAATATGTAATGGTTGATATTATTACAATTGGGTTTTCTGCCTTACAAGATATTAGAGATTATTTGGAAGATAAAAATCTTGTAATTCATGCTCACAGAGCAATGCACGCCGCATTCACTCGGAATAAAAAACATGGTATGACAATGTTAGCATTAGCAAAACTAATGAGATTAATTGGTATGGATCAATTACATACTGGAACTGTCGTAGGAAAAATGGAAGGTCCAAAACAAGAAGTTCGCGATATTAATAAGGTAATTACTGAAACAACGATCAAAGGTAATGATATAGCAATGTTAGATCAGGATTGGGGAAATATTAAGCCAACATTACCAGTCGCTTCTGGTGGTTTAAGTCCCTTACATGCTCCAGAACTTATAGAAATTCTAGGAAAAGACGTAGTCTTTCAATTTGGAGGTGGATGTCATGGACATCCAGATGGAACTGAAGCTGGAGCAAAAGCAATTAGACAAGCTATTGCTGCTGTTATAGATGGAATCGGATTGAAGGAATATGCTAAATCAAATCCAGAATTGAAAAAAGCTATTGAAAAATGGGGTCAAGTATAATTAAAAGCTTATCCTATCATCTCTGGATAAAGTTTTGCGAAATAATTGGGAACGTGACTCGAAGCAAAAATTCCAGCTTCAGTAATTAATCCATCTATATATCTTCTACTCACGGTCTCGAAAGCAGGATTCAATATTTGAATCTTTTTTGGTGCGTTCTCCCATATTTCTTTAGGATCTCGCATTTCAATCTTTTCTAAAACTCCTAAATTTGTTTCAGGATTGTATTTCAACAATGGTGATGCAACGTAAAATGGAATATTTTCTTCATGTGCTACTAACGCAAGTAATCTTGACCCTATTTTATTCAAGACAGTGCCTTCTGAAGTGATTGAATCTGCTCCAATAATTATTAAATCTACTTGAAAATTTCTAACAGCCCATCTCATTGCACTATCAACTACATGAATTACTTCTATACCAGCCTCTAATAATTCTTTTGCGGTTACTCTACCTTGTAATCTAGGCTGAGTTTCGGTATTAATTACCATAAAATTCTTCCTCTGCCTTTTAGCCTCCAAAAGAATAGCTGTGACTAGTGATGAATGGCAATGGGTCATTACAATAAATTTTTTCTCGGTAGTAGGAAAGCGGCGAGCGCCAATTTCGGCTATTTTTTGCTTCGAATTTTGAAGCATTTCAAAATATTGATTTTTATAATTTTCAATGATTACTGGAATATCTTCTAAACAACAATTTTCCTTTTCATTTTCTAATTTGTTCATTAAATATTTTAATCCATTTTTCATAGCAGGTTCTGTTGGTCTTGTGTCAATTAAAATCTCTTTAGCATTGTAAAGTTTGTCAATACAGCTCTCAATATCGGGACATTTTAATCTCCTGGCGTAATTACTTAAAAAATCTATCGCACTTAGAGCTACATTGGTTGCCCCTTGAATTTCTAAAGATTTAATTCTTTCAGCATCTTTTAACAATTGGTCCATATTTAATCACAAAAATATTATCTAGTTATGATAATAGAAATTAATGAATATTAGATTTGAAGATTTTATTCTTTTTCTTTTTTATCAAATTCGATTTCTTCATCTATCTTAAAATCTTTTGGATCAACCTCAATATACACCCGCCCTATATAACGACAATCCTCATCACTACACTCGTATAGATCCGGGGCTAGCCATCCGCTAACATTAGTAGCACTTCTTAGCGTTGGTTTTCTACATTTTGGACATAATCTAATTTTCATAGTCTGATTTTAGTTATAAAAAAATCTAATTTAATAAATTTATGCTGTATAATAATTAAATATTAATCTATTTTAAAATAAAAGTATA
>JBHLJY010000004.1:0-235894 GCA_048887225.1 Candidatus Hodarchaeota archaeon | reverse complement strand
TTTGTCCAATCACGATCAAAATTATCAGCTTTTTCGAAATATCTCCACATATCACCTCTTGGAATAAAGAAGTCTGCACCATCTTTCATATTGATAGGATTTTTATAAATTTTATATTTAATTTCATCAGTGCCAGCAAATTCTTCAAAATCATCCCATGGATCCCAAAATAGTGAAGTCACTTCCCAATATGACCCCATATCATTGATGGACATAATTTCAATCTTTATAAATTCGTCGTAAAATCCGTGTATTCCACTGTCAAAAATTTCGGTCCATGAATATTGATCAATATATGGAAAGTAATAATAGAATTCATCTCCTACATGAATACCCAGTTCATAACCTATAGGTTCATCATCAGGGATACCTTTTATTCGCACATTATCAATCATTACTCCTTCATAGTAATTATCAACCTCATCCGCCCCAAAATTAAAGATAATGTCGACAAGTTCATAACCACTAAAGAAAGATAAATCAACGGTTTGATTAACCCATCCTCCTGTATTTTCATAACCTTTACCTAATTCAAAATCACAATTAGTATATTTTGGACTAAGATAATATTCATCACCAAGTAAATTAACAGAGATACTAGCATAATCGCTAAAATTAAATCCAACAGATAATTTAACATCGAACGTTAATTCAACATAACAATAATCTCTTAAATCAAGATCATTTATTATAGCGGATTCTTTATATGGAATACTTGAACCATTAATTTGTTTATCATAAAACCCTGTGATTTCATTTCCACACCATAAACTATTAAACGGGCTTTCAGGAGAGGAATCACGGGAGGTTACATGCATATAATTTCCTTCATTCACTCCAGACCAACTAGATGAAATCGGACCTTCAAAATCTTCGTAGAAAACGGTAATCTGCTGACCACTAATTTTCATATCATATTCATTATCGTCATCAAAAGAGTATTTATTTACAAATATAAAATAATAGCCTGTATAACTTGCTGTGAACGAAATTGTCTCATCGTCATCCCAAGAATACGAACCGTTTAGCCAACCATAAGTATTATTGTATAATTCCATATCTAAATTTCCGGAGTCGTTAAAGAAAAAAATGTCAACTGTTATATCTTCACCAGCAAATAAATGAATCATATACCAATCTTCATCTTGGCATTTTAGATGGCGGTGTAAACCCTTAAAGACCTCCTTAGCACTCCAAAAATCGTTATTATATTCATATTCATCATCCCACCATTTCCATCCAATATAAATATCTAGGTCGTAATAATTACCAATGGTGAAAGAGTAATTATAAATATGAATATAATAAAATCCAGAATAATTTGCTATCCAAGTGATCATCTCATTATCATCTACCGAATACGATCCGTCGAGCCATCCATTAGAATTATTGTATAATTCCATGTCTAAATCCCCCATACTATGCGGGAAAAATATTTCAACTGTAAATTCTTCGTCCTTCTCAATCCAAAATTTAAACCAATCATCATCCTTACACATTAATGAAGGGTACCATCCTTTACCTATTTCAACAGCATTACTAAAATAATTATTAGGCTCAAAACCATCATCACCCAACAAATTAATATAAATATCTAAGTCATAATAATTACCGCCGACAGTTAAGTTATAAATATGAATATAGTAATATCCCGAATAACCCGCTGTCCATGTGATTGTCTCATTATCATCTACCGAATACGATCCGTCGAGCCATCCATTAGAATTATCTCGTAATTCCATATCTAAATCCCCCATGCTATGCAGAAAAAATATATCAATTGTAAATTCTTCATTAATATTAATCCAAAATTTAAACCAGTCGTCATCATTACAATCTAAAAGTGAATGCCATCCTTTAGCTATCTCAATCGCACTACTAAAATTATTATTCGGCTCAAATGAATCACTAATTTTAGGCTGGTCATTCTGAACATAAGAAATCTCTGATAGATTTCTATCCTTCTCCGAATTTGCATCGCTTATCGGATAATTTATGCTATAAAATATAAAAAAGGTTGAAATAACAATTATACTTAATATTAATACTAACCCCAATTTTCTCATACCACAACCTCAAAAAGATGCTTAAAAGTTATATAAAAAAATTAATATTTATTCTTTTGTTTTAAAGATAAGTTCTATTCGAGTAGAAAAACTATAAGATTCTAATGAATTCAAAATAGAGGCCTTTTAAATTTGAATATCTTATGGTTAAATTATACTAATACGAGTGTCTTTCAAAAGAAATAATATTAACTTATGATGATCAAGCTAGAAAAATAATTGATAAATTAAAATTTTAATATGCCAAGGGTGGGACATTCCAAAAAGCTCGAATGGGGCTTTTTTTTTGAACCCACGATACCCAGATCTTCAGTTTCACCATCATTGAGAGATTCTGGTGCGTTCCCGGGCTACGCCACCTTGGCATACAAGAATTTCTTAACTTCTTCTAAAAGTAAGAATAAAACTTAGTAAACGTAAGGTAGAAAGGAAAAGAGATCATATAAAATTTTCCGTCTTTTATTGTTAAGTTTTAATCAAATTGAATTTACAACTTAAATCTCAGGTTTTAAAAAACTTGGAAAAATTAAGATAGAATATAAGAATGCGCCCGCCGGGAATTGAACCCGGGTCGGCGGGTTGGAAGCCCGCTATCCTAACCCCTAGACTACGAGCGCATTAATAATTAGTAAATTTTGACTTTTTTTGTAAGTTAAAAAAATAATTATATTTTATAACTTTACTGGTTTATACATTCTAGGATATATTTTGAGTAATTTCATAATAGTTAATTATTTTATTCACTACAATCCATGCATCTAATTGATATTTTGAGATAGAGACTATATTATCTGAAAATGCTAAGATATCTTTTGTAAAATTACCTTTTTGAAATCCTCCTATTATTACAATTTTATTATACGATGAGTTATAAGGAAATAGTTCGTGAAAATTTTTAATTTGCCTTCCTTTACTAGAAAGAATTGTAATGTGAGGATCTTTAAAAGTTTGTATTAAATCAATTAGAGTTCCATCAAAACCAGAGATTAAGAATGTATTGTCAACAGCAATAGCTCCATCAACTAATAATTTTGCCATTAAACCTTTGAATCTGTTAAAGTTTCGAGTAATTCTAATCTCAGGATTAATTTCAAAAATTCTGTTTTGGACTGTTTGAATAATTAATCTTAAATTTCCGCTTTTACTTAAAGGAGTCCCTAAAGCATTTAAAATACATATATGTGCAATATCAGGGCGGCCTCTTTTTTCTCTATTCGGTAAATTAATCATAGCTGAATGATGTAGAGCATTATCCAAAATTTGAGAGGAATAATTCTTACGAGAAAGATGTTTTTTAACTATAGGATGGTTTCTAATTTCTCTTGGAATTAATTCAAGTCCACATTCAGCTAAAATAATAATAAGAGGCATTTTAAATTTACATTATTTGGATCTTTTTTTGGTTTTAATAAAATAGCGTGTTGTTTTCTTACACTCAAAACAGGTCATACTGATATGGGATCCACCCCCTCCTTTACGTGATTGCATTCTTATTCTACAATTTATTCCTGGATAGAGAAATCTTTTACACTTGTGGCATATGCGTTTTTTCCATTCAGCAGGAATTGTAATTCGGGCTCTCTGTGCGTATTTCTGGGCTAAATATACATATCTATTACTTAATTTTTTCTTTTCAGGAAAAATTTTATGTGCCCTTTGGAATAAATATTCCATTCTCGATTTTGCAATTTGTTTAATAATATACTTATAATTAGGCATATCAAAAAGTGTTTTATTGTTTTTTTTTCATTTTTTCTCTTGAAATTATGAATTTTAAGCCGCGCACATCAAGTAAATATGATTCTGTGTAAGCAGCAACATTTTTAGCTATTTCTTTTATATTTGTTTTATTAGCAATTGTTTTTAAAGCTTTAATCTTAATGATTTTATATTGATTTAGTAGATTATTTATATGATTAATGAATTCGTCTGAAATTCCTTTTTTACCTAAAATAGCATTTGGATCTGACAATAGTATTTTTTTAAATTCTTTGGTATAAACCATCTTTTAAGTTTCTAAAATAAAAAAATTTTTAATTCTAACTTCTTTTTATATCGTATTATATAATAATTAAGAACTATAAATTAAAGATATTGGCATGTCGATATATGTCGTTGAGCCTAAAGCATTAATGCAAATAATTGCGGAGAAGTTAAAAGAATCCTATGGCGAAATTGTAAAACCACCGGAGGGGAGCGAATTCTGGAAAAGTGCATTCTTTAAAGAATTGGCACCTAAAGACCATGAAAATTTTTGGTATGTCCGTTGCGCGTCCTTATTGCGAAAGGTTAAAAAATTTGGCCCAATCGGCGTAAACCGTTTAAGAAAAAAATATGGAGGAAGAAATAAAAGGGGTTCGGGTTTGAACCATAGTTCTAAAGGATCTGGTAAAATAATAAGAGTAGCATTACAACAATTAGAGGAGGCAAATCTAATCGCGAAAATAGAAAAAAAAGGAAGAATTGTGTCTAGTGAAGGAACAAGTTTATTGGAAAGAATGGCATATTCAATTTTAAGAAAAAAGAGCTAAGATTTTTTAATAAAATAATCTCTCGTGTTTTACTTTGAGTGATGAAGACGAATTAGAAAAATTAAGAAAAAAGAAATTAGAAGAATTGCAGCTACAAGTTGCTCAGCAACAATATGCTGAGGCACAGCAACAGGAATTTGAAACTAAGAAATACCAAATCATGAGAAAGATTCTTACTCAAGAGGGACGACAACGATTAGAAAATATTAGAATGGTTAAACCTGAATTTGCTCAACAAGTTGAGATCCAATTGATACAATTAGCTCAAGCAGGAAGATTAAGGGGTCCATTATCGGACACCGCTTTTAAAAGGCTGTTGGAACAATTAGCTGATAAGAAAAAAGATTTTAAAATTAAAAAATTTAATCAAAATATTTAAAGAGATGAGAGACCTATTGGCCAGAAATAAAGATCTACCCTCCAAACTAAGAAGAGCAAAGAAGTTAAAGCAAAGTAAATCGATCCCAAGTTGGGTGATTATGAGGACTGGAGGTAGGGTTAGAAATAGTCCATATACGAGAAGAGAATGGAGAAATACTAAGCTCAAGAAAGATTAAGTTAATCATTAATAAACAAAAGAATTAGAATTATAATGGCGAAAAAAAAAAGTGAAGAAATCGATTTAGATGATTTAGAGAAAGAATTGGAAGAAGTTGAAGAAGTAGAAGAGATTAAAGAAGAAGAAGCTGATGAAGCAGAAAAGATTGAAGAAATTGATGAATTTGAAATAGAAGAGGTTTCCGAAGAAGAGGAAATTGAAGAAATATTTGAAGAAGAATTGGAGGAGGAAGAAATTGAAGAAGTTGAGGCTGAAGAAGAAATTATTGACGAGCGAATATATATTATTCCCTTCGCAAAAGCTCGAAGAGGTCCAAGGATTAAAAGGGCAAAGAAATCGATCAGGTATCTAAGGGAATATATGAATCGCCATTTTAAACCCGAATCTTTAGTCATTTCACAAGAAGTAAATGAAAAAATCTGGGAACGAGGTGCTCAGAAGCCACCTCGTAAATTAAAGGTAAGAGCAACAAAAAATATTGACGGTTTGGTCGTGGTCTATTTAGCTTGAAAAATAATATTTTTTAAAGAAATCATTCTGGTTTTTAAAAAAAGATATTCGGTGAATGTTTAGTACTTGTCTATTTTAAAATCCCAAATATTTGGCGGAAGTTTAATAGGCGTCTATTTGACAGCAAACAATTCTTATGTTTTATATCCTCATCTTTTATTAGAGCCAATAATTAAGAAGTTCAAATCTGTTTTTGATGAACCATTATACCCATTAACCCTAAATAATTCTAATTTATTAGGGATATACACGGCGTCAAATAAATATGGAATTATTGTTCCGAATATTATAAAGGAAGATGAGCTTAACTTACTTAAATCATATGTGGGGGGAGCCCAAATTGGAATTCTTAAATCAATAGATAATGCGTTTGGAAACCTAATACTTTGCAACGACAAGGGGGCAATCATTAGCTCGTTTTTAAAAGACTGTATGAAACAAATAGAAGATATTTTAAACGTTGAAACAGAGGTTTTTGAATTCGCAGGCTCTTTTCTTCCAGGATCAATCTCTATAGTAAATAACAATGGCTGTTTGGTCCATCCTCTTGCAAGTGACGATGAAATTGAGAAGATTACATCAATTTTAAAAGTCGAGGATACTGATGTTTCCACAATCAATCGAGGAATTCCATATCTTAGTGCGGGTGCTATTGTTAACGATAAAAGTGGGATTTTTGGCTTAGATTCAACGGGACCAGAGTTAATGAGGCTTACATCCGTTCTAAAATTATAAAGAACACTATTTTTTCCTAAATCTAATAAAAAACTAAAATTTATTATTTTCTAAATATTTATGCAATTTAAAAATGTCATCAGAGATAAAAATATTCCAAATAATCGGTACTTACAAAAAGAAACACAAAAAATATCTTTTTAGAAAAGAAATAAGAGCTCTTAAAGAAGAAGATGCTCTTGAAAAAGCATTATCGCAAATAACATCTATAGGGATTTATAGGCGACAAATTAAAATTAAAGAAATAAAGGAAATTACTCCAGAAGAGAGTCAAGATCATCTTATCCGTGAATTATCTCAATAGATAAGAACTAATTAAATTTGGGTGGAAAAATATGGAAAATTCTCAAGAGGCAAACAAACTCCTATATGAATTTCGCAATCTCAAGGAACAAAGGGATATGTTCGCCAATCAATTGGAAATTATTAATATTTCTCTTAATAATCTTATGAATACTAAAACTACAATAGAAAATTTAAAAGATGTGAAGGAGGGGGAAGAAATACTAGTCCCAATAGGGGGGCTAATTAATTTAAAAGCAACCATTAAGAATCCTAGTAGGATTCTATTTTATATCTCTCAAGATGTCGTGATTGAAAAGGATTTAGATAGTTCGATAGAATTTATTGATAAAATAATTGGGCAGCATAACGAACAACAACAATATTTAAGAACTCAAATTCAAAATCTAGACGTAAACCTTCAAAATATGTCCAGATCTTTTCAGAGAAGTGATTTCCAACAGAAATCATAAATTTTAATTTTGTCCAAGTTAATTTTTTATTAAAGTATGCTTCATTTTATAGGAAAAAAATGTTAGAAAAATTAAAAAAAGGCTTTTCTTCTTTTGTCAAGCGAACTTTAAACGAAAAGAAATTATCTAATTCGATTACTGATTTAAAGCTACTTCTTTTAAGTAATGATGTAGCTATCGACACCGCAGACGAAATTTGTGATCGAATTGTTGAATCATTCAAAGGAGAGCAAATAGGACGATTATCATCAACAAAAAATATATTATATTATGCGTTAGAAGAAATTATTACTGATGTATTAACACCGGATCAAGAGATTGATTTACTAAAAGAGATAAAGAAAAAAAATTTAAAAAATTCGACTTATGTCATAGTATTTTTCGGGACTAACGGTACTGGTAAGACAACTACAATAGCTAAAATTGCTTATTATCTTAAAAAACATAATATCTCATCTGTAGCTGTAGCTTCTGACACTTTTAGAGCAGGAGCTATAGAGCAGTTATCATATCATATGGATAATGTCGGAGTTAGAGTCATTAAACATGATTATAAATCTGATCCTGCAAGTGTATGTTATGATGCAATAGAACATGCCAAAGCTAAAAATATCAATGTGGTTTTAGTAGACACAGCAGGCAGACAAGTAACAGATAAAAATTTAATGATTGAAATGCAAAAGATCGTCAGGGTTGCCCAACCGAATTTGAAAGTTTTTGTTGGTGATAGTCTTGCTGGAAATGATGCACTATATCAAGCTAAAGAGTTTAAAAAGCATGTTGGCATAGATGCTAATATTTTAACCAAACTTGATGCTGATGCGAAAGGAGGCGCAGCCCTGTCAATCTCCTTTGAGACTAAAAAACCAATTATATTTGTCGGGGTGGGTCAAGCCTATGATGATTTAGAACCATTTAATCGCGATTTATTTATTTCAAATATACTCGATATGAATTGAATTTTTCCTAAAATATTTGCTACTAGTTAAATTTTTTAAAGATTATGAATTGAAGTGTAATAGCATGTCAAATTATCCTAAATACGAAAAGTACGCAAGGTATCAAGCAAAAAAGAAGCCAGGAAGGTATCAAAGATTAACCCAATTTATAAGTAATGCAAAGAGAATTCTCAAAATCGCGAGTAAACCTTCAAAAAAAGAGTATTGGCTGATATTTAAGATTTGTGGGATTGGTCTTGTTGTTTTAGGGGTTTTATCCTATATTATTCAATTGATTTTTTCCGTAGCACTTCCAATCAGCAAATAATCATTTTCTGTATATTTTTAATAAATTATTTTAAATTTAAAAGAAAAATACAGTAATATGACTTGGTATTTTTAATTTATTCTCTTTATTTTTACAAGCTATAAACTTTATTTTTAAGTCAACGGAAATTGTAAGCAATCGCTTTGTAAGCACGCCATCGATAATAAGGTATGTTAAATCCTTAAAATCACGGATTTTTTCAAAAATTTCTCCTACAGGCATCTCAAAAACTTTCTGTACTTTTTTATTAAATCCAATGCTATGTCCAGCTTCAATATTGTTAATCGCGTCAACTATAGCTGATACATCTTTTATTTTTAGTTTTTTTAATATTTTGATAAGCTTGCTTTCTTTTCCTGCGTATTTTTCTTCACTTATTTCCGGTTCTTTTAAGTCTTTCGCGCGCTTTTTATTTTGTAGAGCCTTTACCATCTGTTTTCTTGTTAGTTCTTCCACCTCATATCCTTCAGGAGCTCTTACAACAAAATCAATTTTAGCCACTTGTAAAAGCTCGTTCAAGATAATCGTGCCACCTCTATCACCATCTAAGAATGCAGTAACAGTTCCTTTTTTATTTGTTAAATCGATTAAAGATTTTGGAACTTGAGTTCCTTCCACTGCAATAGTATTTTTTACGTCAATTCTTAACAGATTTAGGACATCTGCGCGTCCTTCTACTATTATTATCTCTTGACTATCTTTAATTTCAGGCCCAGCTGGAAGTTTATCTGGCCCCCATGAGACAATTTCTCCAAGTTTAATATCTGCATCTATTTTTTCTTCTATTTCCGATGGTTCTAAAGATTTTGAATCCCATTCTTTTAATAATTCAGTTGCTCTTTCTATGATTTTTTTCCTTTTTGTTTCTCGAACATCCTTTATCTCCATTAATTTTATCTCAGCTTCACAGGGCCCTACACGGGACACTGTTTCTACTGTTGCCGCAAGTAGTGCTGTTTCTTTACGAGTAAGGCTAGATGGAATTTTAATGACACCCTCAGAGATTCCTTCCTTTGACTCGTTTTCAACTTCAATCCTTCCTATTCGCCCCGATTTTTGAAGATCTCTTAAGTCAAGGTCCAAAAGGAGGCCTTCTGTCTGTCCAAAAATCGCGCCTACAATATCAGATTTTTCAACTACTCCTTTGATTGTAAATTTTGTTTCGATAATATATTTAGTTGTAAAATCAGTTTGATTATTTGTAATTGTAATCACTCCTATAAGATTTATTTCGATTTGATTAAACTTCTTACATTTTAAAAAAAAATCAGAATAACTCTCGTCTTATACCTTCGAACTAAAATCTTAACTTATTATTTCGAATAAAAGTCCCAACTTATAGGCTGCAACTATAAGCTCAGTTATTGTGTCTGAATTTAATGGATAACTTTAATTTGTTTATATGATTAATAATTCTGATTTTTTGATGTTTTTAATGATTTTATTTTATTTATGTGATAAAAATTTCTGATTTTTTTATATAATCGATAATTTTATTTAATGATATCTTATTAATTTTGAATGTTAATTGTAAATAGAAATTATTAATGATTATGAAATATATAGTTTAACATTTAATAAAATTCTTTCCATTAATTTAAAGGTAAAATAACATCCCCATAAGATTTTCTTTTATTAAAATTATAAATCAATTCTTACTTATGAGCAGATATTGGAATAAAATCGTATTAGACAAACTTTTTGCTAATTCGAAACAAGATCATGTTAAATATAAAATAAATACAGAAATTGGCAGATTTTATTTTTATTTTAAAAAAGAAAAGGATTCAAAAGTTTCAGGGAAATTAGTTTTTTTCCCTAAATGAAAATCATAATTGAATGTATTTTTTTCTAGTTTTATTAAATGAATTTAAAGCTATTTTTAAAATAATCAGTTTTTTATTGTATTCTTGTTTTTAATTCATAACCTTTCTTTTAAAAAAAACTTGAATTTTTTACATGATTGAAAGAATCATTGTCCTCGGCGGTAAAGGCGGAGTAGGTAAAAGTTCCATAAGCGCAGCAACAGCTGTTTTCTTATCTGATCTCCTTCCAGATAAAAAAATTCTTCTTATTTCTTTCGACATGGCGCATAATCTTAGCGATCTATTTAAGATCGAAATTGGTGATAAATTAACACCTTTGACAAATAATCTTTGGGCTATTGAACCTGATCCAGATGTCTACGCAAGAGAATACACGGAAGTTTTTGCAAAAAAATTGAGAAGTTTAATAAAAAAAATGCCTATTGTTGGTTTAATACCGAAAATAAAAAATTTCATAGATACAACTTTTACAGCAGAATCTATTCCACTAGCTCTTAAAAATGCCATGTTTTTCCAAAAAATCTTAGATGCGGAAGATTTAAATTCTCAAGGTCTACGATTTGATGTTATTATTGCGGATTTTCCCCCAACTGCAAACATGCTAGCTCTTTTCGATATCCCAGAAGATCAAGTTAAAGTTGTTTTGAAGTATTCTTTAAACTTTTATAATTCAATAAAACACGCGCTTAAAGGTGTCTCACAAATGATTCGAAAAATACTTCATCCTTTTGAACCAGAGGGAAATAGAGTAAATTTGGGGGATGAAATTGTAAAAATGTTAAATGAGCTAGAACAGAGAGGAGAACGTATATCAAATTTAATCCATGACGTAGGATCGCTTAGACTAGTAACTATTGCAGAGAAACCTTCGTTCGAAGAGATTAAAAGAGCAAGAGATTTGACTAAAAAATATATTAGACTTGATGGAGTTCATATTAATATGATCACTCCAAAATCAAAAAAATGTGTTTTCTGCAACAATATGCGTTCTATCCAACTTAATTATATAGAAGAAATTATTAACGAATTTAAAAAAACGAAAATTTGGCAATCTAACAAGCTTAAAGAAGAACCGATTGGACTTGAAGGATTGAGAAAATTAGCTCACGAAATTTACGGAGTTGCGACCCCTGAAGATATTTTATATCCAATGGCTAAAAAAAAGGATTAATATAATTTGAATTAAATAATATTAAAAAATTTTTTAGCCCTAAACAGAAAAATTCATATTTAATTAATGCTTATGTGGTTTTGGATGACCGCCAGCAATAATAAAATAAATCCTATTCTCTGTTAGATTTTTTAATGAAATAGAATAACCATCAGGAATAAAATATTCTTCGCCTTCAGTTAATAATATTTTTTTTTCTTTTGATTCAATTTGAATCTTACCACTCAATAAATAAAGAATTTCTTCGTGTCCTTTACCTGGTCCTGCCTTTCTTCCAGATTCATTTGGCTCAAGATAACACAATCCTAAATAAACATCTTTAATCTTGCGATTTTCTTTATTACCATAAAAAAATTCTCTTTTCCGGGAATTATCGCATTTTTCCTTTAATTTATATGTCATTTTATTTTTTTCCTATTTTTTATTTATATTATTCCTAATAATTTCAATTCTTTTATATTTTTAGTTATGTGCCTTCTTCATAACCATGGATATAATTATATTGTTCTTCCGTTAAAGTGTCAATTTCAATTCCCATCGATTGGAGTTTCAGAAAACCAACTTTATTGTCAATATCAACAGGAATTTCAAGAATGCCAGGATTGAGCGAATCCTTATTTTTTACTATATATTCGGACATTAATGATTGGAGGGCAAACGACATATCCATAACTTCACTTGGATGTCCCTCTGAAAGCACTAAATTGGCTAAGCGCCCTTTTGCTAAAAGATAAACCTTTTTACCATTAGGAAAGATTAATTCCTCAACATGATTACGGATAGGTTTTATCTCTTTTGCATATTGATAAAGCTGTTTGGTCGGAAACTCTATATCGAAATGTCCTAAATTGCCTAGAATTACACCATCCTTGAACTTATCGAACATCTCTTTAGTGGGTGCAATGACATGCTTACAACCAGTAGAAGTGAGAATGATGTCCGCTTCTGGCAACGCTTTTGCGATTGGCATCACCTGATATCCAGCAAATCTTGCTTGGAGAGCTTTTATTGGATCTACTTCCGTAACAATGACATTAGCTCCCAATCCTCTTGCTCTGAGTGCCATGCCACTACTGCAATGACCGTACCCTGCCACGATAACTGTCTTGCCAGCAAAAAGAACATGCATACCATAAATTGCAGAAACAATGCCTTGCCCAGTGCCTAATTCGTTGTCAAATTGATTCTTACATCGTGCGTCATTCACAGGGAATAATGGTACCTTTAATGCACCTTTTTTTTCCATCGCTTTAAATCTCTTAACGCCAGTCGTCGTTTCTTCCTGGCAACCAATAATAACTCCCTCAGTAATTAATTCGGGGAATTCTTTATGAGCAGTCACAATCATATCGGCGCCATCATCAATTAGAATATTTGGTTTAGCCTTCAAACACTCACGAATACACCAATAGAATTCTTCATCAGTATTTCCATGCCAAGCAAAAACATTTATACCTTCCTTTACTAAAGCTGCAGCAACATCATCTTGGGTAGAGAGAGGGTTACTTCCACATAAATATACTTCAGCACCACCTGCCTTTAATGTCCTTGCTAAATTTGCGGTCTCTTTTGTAATATGTAAACACCCCGCAAAAGTTATCCCTTCAAGTGGCTTTTGTTTTATAAATCTTTCACGAAGAATTTTTGAAACTACAGGCATTTTATTTTCAGCAACATATATCGCTTCTACTCCTTTATCAACTAAACTTTCGTCAGCGATTTTATAATTTACCATTTTTTATAATTCACTTTTTCTTATAATTAGAATTTATAAGTTTATAATTTGTAATTTTAATTAAAATTTAAATATATTTTTAAGAAATAGTAAAATAATATTATTTAGAAATAGGCATTTAATTAATTAGTTGATAATATGAAAAGTATTAGGCAATCGGAAAGTATCCATAATTTAATAAAGTTCTTAAATTCTAAATCAAAACCTAATTTTAAAAGAATTTCCAAGAAATTAAGAATAACTAGGCAAACATTTCAAAATAAATTTGATAAATTAAAGCAGAAGGAGTTAATTAATAATTTCACAATAAATATAAATCCAAATATTTTCCCTAAGCTAAATTATGTTATTTTAGAAATAAAAACAAACCCAAAAGAACCATATTTAGTTGAGGAATTATTAAAAATAAGCCAATTAAAGATGCTTGATGGAATATTTGGAGAATTTTCTCTCATAGCTTTATTTATCTTTAAATCCACAGAAGAATTCAACCATATTTTGACTCAAATAGATTATATCATGGCAAAATCTTATTTCAAAAAATATCAACTCTCTGAGACTATAAAAGTATTTAAAACCAATGGCATTAAATTGTCAGATAAAAAAATTAGTCCAAGATTGAAGTTTGATGATAAAGACTATTTAATCCTTGAAATTCTTCAAGAAAGGCAAACCTCAAAATTAATATCCACGTATAATATGTCCAAATTGCTTAAAGCAGAATATAATTTGGAAATGTCTCAAGCTACAATTTATAATAGAATCAAAAAGCTAGAAGAATCAGATGTGATATTAAATTATTCAATTAATTTCTGTCCCGTAGGAATTGGATATAAAGGAAAATTTTTAGTTAGGATTAAACCTAAGGATCCTTCAAAATATGATGAAATTGCATTAAAACTAGAAAAAAATCATAATATCACAGATTTATTTAGAATTGGAGAACAATTCGGTTTATTTGCTATAATAAGAGTTAAGGAAATTCAGAATTATGCCTTTTTCATAAGAAATCTTTATGATACAGGTGAAATTGAAGATACATCTACTAATTTTGTACTTGATGAATTAAAACCTTATACAAATTTTATAATCTTTTAAATCTTATGATATAATAGAAGTAAAATGGATGATGATTTAAGGGAACAAATAAATGTAGCGGCGTATTATCTTTCGCAAAAATATCTTCCAATTGACACTCTATGTAATATGCTCGCTAGAAGACAGTTATATATTGAAAATAATTATAGAAATGCCCCAGAAATTTTAGTAACTAAAAGAACAGCTGAGATATTTTGTTCTGAGCCAGAACCAAATTATGATGTTTTATGCTGGTTAATCGCAGAGCTTGACATTAGGATTGGAAATAAAATTTTTGAAGAAGATTTACCACCAATGTTCCCTGCTTATTGATTTAAATACTAATTTCTAATTAAAGAAATTGACAAATGAAAAGTTTATTTGAGCTCTTAAAAAAGAGAATAGGATTTTCAAGAATAGGTAGGATTTGTCTATCAACAGATTCTACAAAATACATCTCAACTCCGAATATTATTATTCCAATAAATAAAATCTTAATGAACCAGAAAAATTTTATTGAGGAATTTGAGGAAAATCTTTTATTTATGATTTTTAAAGATCATTTTCTAAAAAAAGACTTTTTTCATGAAAACTTTCGAAATTCATGGTTTTTTTACACTCATATGGGAATGATAGAAAAATTTCAAGAAGTATTGATAGAAAAAAAGAAAATACTCATCGAAAATAATATCATATCTATAATTCCGTTTAATATTCCGACTACAACTATTAATAGGAATTTTGCCATAAAAGAAATTGAATCTTATCTCAAAATTGCTGAAAAACTACTGAAAAATAATCCAGATCTTAGTTTCGGTTTAACTATAAAAATCTTCGATTATATTGATTTGATTAATTTATATTTTCCAATAATTAAAAATAATGAAAACATCAAAGTTCTAAATTTAGCTGATATTTTTGATAAATTACATAATTATCGAAATACAATCAAGAGTATTGTTCAACTTAAACAAGAGCTTGACAATAACCTAGTTTTAATTGCATCGGGAAGAATTATACCTAAAATGTATCCTATGCTTATATATTTAGGAATAGATTTAATTGATTGTTCTTATTTATTATATTTATCTTCAGAAAACTTTTATGATTCAATAGAATTTTTACTTCCTATATATAAAATTAAATATTTACCATGTTCTTGCAGAGTATGTAGAGGAAGACTTAAAGAAATCTCAGAAGATAAATACTCCTCAGAAAAAAAAATCTTTCTTTGCTTACATAACTTAATTACAGCAAGAAATTATTTAAATAAAATAAAGCAATATTTAGATTACGAGGATTTTCGTGCCTTTGTCGAGAAATCTACATTAGATGATACTAACCTTATTTCAATGTTAAAAATATTAGATAAGGAATATTTTGAGATAATTAAATACGAGACCCCAATTAATCAAAAAAATATAATTATAAATTGCCTTGGACCTTCTTCTTATTATCGTCCTGATTTTCAGATATTTAGAGATAGAACAATTAAAAGTTTTATTCCAGAGCCATCAACTACATTAATTATAATACTCCCTTGTTCCTCAAAAAAACCATATTCAGAATCTAAGTCTCATCAACAGTTCTATAAGGTTATAAGAAAGTTTCCTGATTTCCCTAATTTTCAAGAGATTATTTTAACTTCTCCGCTAGGAGCAATTCCAAGACAATTAGAAAATATCTATCCTGTTAATTCTTACGATATCTCAGTGACTGGCGATTGGGATAACGAAGAGGTAATCATTGCTGCGGATATGCTTGTTAAGATATTAGAAAAATACGATAGTATTATTCCAATTATCTGCCATCTTGAAGGAGGATATCTTGAAATTGCTAAAACGGCACAAAAAAAACTCCATCGGAATTTTTATTTTTCTGAAATTCACGATCGAATTACTTCCGTTGATTCACTAAATTCCCTGGAAAATTTAATAAGAAATTATAAAGATAAATTTTCACCTAAAAATAAGAATCAAAATAGAACTTACTTATCAAAAACATGGACTAGAAAGTTTGTTAAAATATTAGATTACCAATTCGGTGTAGGATCAGGAATGAAAATACTTTCAAACGGACTATTTACAAGAAGAAATAAATATAATAATATGACTAATCTCATAGATTCTAAAACTGATGTGCTGCTAGGTGTTTTTAAACGTACTTTAGGACAAATATTTCTAACAATAGAAGGAGCTAAGAGATTGGCACCATTTTCTTATTCAAATGTTATTGTTTTCAATGAAAATAAGATTATTGGAAATACTTTGTTTCGTCCAGGCGTAATTGAATACAGTAATGATTTATTGCCCTCTAATTTTACAATTATTTTAGATAATAAGAAAAAGAATATTATAGGGCTTGGTCAATTAATAATTGGCTCCAATTATTTGAAAAATTCAAAAAATGGAAGGATAGCAAGAATTTATGAGAGCAGGTAATAGAAACATTAAATATAATGAATCGTTAGTTGATAGAATAAAAAGTATTAGGAGGGAAAAACTTAAAAAGAAACTAGAATTTACAAAAGAACAGTTAGAAAAACCAATAAGTTTTTGGATAAAAAAAGATAGACTTCTAAACGAGATTGGAAAAGAGTTCACAATTATTTTAAGAACTCGTGGTTGCAATTGGGCTTTAGGTGGAACAGGAGGGTGTTCCATGTGCGGATACGTACAAGACGCTAATATTAACGAAGTCAAACCTAATCAAATTATAAGTCAATTTAATTATGCACTCCAAAACAAATTAGATGAGATTGAAAATGATAAGTATAATTATGTGTTAAAATTATTTAATTCAGGAAGTTTTCTTGACGAGAATGAAGTTGCCAAAAATGTTCGCTCTTATATATACAACAAAATAGCAAAAATTACAAAAATAAAAGAGGTTGTAATTGAATCTCGGATTGAATATGTCTCGTCTGAGAAACTTGAAGAATTGTGTGATTCTTTAAAAAATAAATATATTGAAGTTGGAATTGGTCTTGAAACTGTTAATGATTATATCAGAAATAACTATATTAATAAAGGACTTTTATATGACGAATTTAAAAATACTCTCCAACTTTGTAAAGAACATAGCATAGGAGTCAAAACTTACTTATTATTTAAACCACCTTTTTTTAATGAAATAAGTGCAATAGATGATTGCGTAGAATCAATAAAGACTTTAGTTAATTTAAAATTAAATACAATATCTATTAATCCCTTAAATATTCAAAAAGGAAGCTTTACAGAATATCTGTGGTTTCAAAATAGGTATAGACCTCCTTGGTTCTATTCCCTCATAAAATGTCTAAAAAAATCGATAACTCAAGATAACCTTAAAAGCGTGAGAATTATTTCTGATCCTTCAGGAGCAGGAACCAAACGAGGGATTCATAATTGTTTAAAAAGAAACTGCAATGAAAATATGATTAAGCTTCTTAAAAATTTTGTATTAAATCAAAATATAAATTTCTTAGAAAAACCATACGAAGAATGTGGTTGTAAAACGATGTATCATCTACAACGACATTATTGTTAAAAAAATTTGGAGGAAAAATTTAAATATTAACTACCAATCAACTATTCATTACTTAGCAACTTGGTATGGTAATAATTTGAAAGATTGGGTTAAACTAAACTTATATTATTTAGGAGAGTCTAAAAAAAATCGAATTTTTAGGACGACGAGTTGGAATAGAGGCCGAGACGAAAGAATTTTTAGAAAACCTGTTTATAATGAAAAATACGAGAAAATTGGATATATTAAAGAAATATTTGGGCCTCTCTCTTTACCTTTTATATCGATTAAAATCATTACCAGTCAAGAATTTAACCCGAAAAGCAATCTTTATGTGAAAGTGTAATAACAATCTTTCAAAATTTTCGAAGTAAGAAATAGTTTTAAAAAAAAGGTGTAAAATATTTCAAGTTGGAAAGAAGTTAAGACTTTACATGAAGAAAAACATGATGATGATGGATTATCATCAAAACATTGTTCAGAATGTGGCAATACTATCTCTTATGATGGAAATAGAGGTTTCATGGTATGTGAACAATGTGGGTTAATAAAATCCGAGAAATGGATTGATCACGGGCCAGAATGGCGAGCATTTGATGCTGATCAGAAAAAGAAGAGAACAAGAACAGGAGCACCAATGACATACATGATACACGATAAAGGTCTAAGTACAATGATTGACTGGAAAAATCGTGATATCTTCGGAAAGGAAATACCCGCTAAATTAAGAGCACAAATTTATCGGCTCCGAAAATGGCAGAGCCGTATTAGAGTATCTGATGCAACTGAAAGAAATTTAACGTTCGCCTTAAGTGAATTAGATCGTATGGCTTCAAATTTAGATCTTCAAAAGAATTTACGAGAATGCTCAGCAAAAATATACAGAGATGCAGTAGAAGCACATTTAATTCGTGGAAGATCTATTGAAGGGGTCGCTGCAGCAAGCTTATATGCAGCTTGTAGAATGTTCCATGTACCTAGAACATTAAATGAAATTGCGGAAGTTGCACGCGTCAATAAAAAAGAAATTGGTCGGTCTTTTAGATTTATTTCAAAAGAATTAAAATTAAATTTGAATCCTACTAAACCTTTGGATTTCCTCATACGCTTTATAAGTGAATTAGGTTTATCTCAACAGTGCCATAAAAAATCCAAAAAAATAATAAAAATAGCAGAACTACGTGGTTTAACTTCTGGGAGAGGTCCAACTGGAGTTTGCGCAGCTGCCATATATGCGGCTTCAATATTATGTAAAGAAAGAAGAACTCAAAGAAAAATTGCTAAAATTTCACAGGTTACAGAAGTTACAATTAGAAATAGATTTAGCGAATTATTTGAAAATCTTAACCTAGGAATTTCGTTAAAAAAAAGATAATTTGAATTTATTATATTTTTCTTTTTTAAAAAAAAAACTTTAAATAAAGTTTTATAACATTTTGAATAACTGCCTCAAACTTAGGCTCATTATGTATTGTTGTATCTGACGGGTTCCTCCCCCCATTTCTTGAATTCTAGAGATTCCAAGTAAATCGTGCATTAATGTATTATCACAAGCTCCCGCGCCGCCCATTAAATTCGCACATTCGTAACAAACCCGTTCACTTAGCTTTGCGCTCTGAGATTTTAATTGAGAGGCAGATGCAACAAGAGCCAAATTAAATTCTTTAGTAAGAGTACCTTTTTCGATCTTTTCATCAACGGTTTGAGCAATGTATAAAAAAGCTAAAGTTAAATTCATAGTTTTGGCCCATAGATCTGATAGAGGAAATCCAACTCCTTGAAACTTTAAAATTTCTTGATTAAATTGTTTTCTCATGTTTACATAAATTACTGCGTGGGATATTGCATTCCATGCCTGTGCGAGATTTAATGCAACAATACCTAAACGTTCTAAATTTAATCCTTCAAAAAGATGATCTCTACCCATCCCTGGGGGTCCTAATACGTATTCTTTAGGAACTTTTAAATTTCTAAAGGTTTCTTTCCCTATAAAGATCCTTGGAGTCCACGGGATATTTACTCTTTCAACATTCCAGCCCTCCCATGAAGAATTTACTAAAAATTGTGCCATAGTATTTCCATTATCTTTCTCGGTGCATGCATAAACAATAGCCCAGTCTGCCTTAGGACCATTCGTCTGGTAAATTTTTTGTCCATTAATCGTATAACCACCATCTTCATTTTCATCGCAGGTTGTTAACATATGTACAGCATCAGATCCTCTTTCTGGCTCTGTAATACAGCAACAACCAATTTTCTCTCCAGTGACTAACTCTTTAAGGGCTTTCAATCTAATGTCAATATTTTCGTGATGGAGCGTTAATGGGTTTATTGCCAACACACTAGCCCCCATACCCATAGCTTTTGCTCGCGAATTGCGATTTTAAGCAAATATAGCCATTTGGGGGTCAAATAAGTCAGTAGCCAAAATTCTTAGAAACTCTATTGTTATCCCATAAGGATCGTAATTTAAGCCAATATCTTCAAATCTGGTAACACGACTAATTAAACCTTCCTTGCCCATTATTGGAATCCAATCATAAAAATCTTCATCGTGGGTTATGTTATTTTTACTTTCAAACCTTTCGTAAAATCTCTGAGTTTTGCGTAGAAAATTAAAATGTTCAGGCTTTAAAACACTAATCAAATTATTATCTATAAATTTATTACGATTCTTCAAACTCATCTTTTCTAGAATTTCATCATTTATGCATTGTATCTTTCCTTTTTTTCCTGTCAATATAAACACTTCAATTAAAAATTTTATAATTGTATAATAATTAATAATTTTAGATACAATAAAAGAGAATTATATTTTTAATGAATGAAAATTTTAAAAATGAAGAAAGACCAAGATTACCTCCAGGTCAACATATAACAGAAAGATTTCCGGTCCTCCAAAAAGGCCGAATCGTACGCATAAACAGAGAGAATTATAAACTACATATTGAGGGAGAGGTTGAAAATCCAACGACTTTTACGCTTTCAAGTCTTGAAAAACTTCAAGACAAAGAAGTCATTGTAGATATCCATTGTGTTACTTCTTGGAGCAAATTCGATACTAAATGGGGGGGGATTTCTTTTAAAAAACTCTTGAATATTGTAAAACCAAAAGAAACAGCTCATTTTGTTGAATTTCTATGCGGAGATGATAATTTTACAACGACAGTTCCGATTGAGGCAATTAAAAAAGGAAATAGCATTTTAGCTCTATCTTATGAGGGAGAGCCCATAAATGATAAACATGGGGGACCTGTCCGACCAATTATCCCTGATTTATATTTCTATAAATCAGCAAAATGGGTTGTAAAAATTACTTTTCTAAAGGAGGATAGATTAGGTTATTGGGAAAGAGCGGGATATTCTAATAAAGCAGATCCATGGAAAGAACAACGCTACAATTATAACGATTAGAAAAGTAATGGAATTGAAATCAACTATTATCTTTATTTGAGCGATTTTCTAGTTATTTCTATTATTCAAGCCTCCTAAGTATCCTTAAATTATTATCTTTTAGATACTTCTCTAACTCGTTTGTGTTATCTTCAATTACTGCCATATCAAAAATAGAATTAACTTCTTCTTTAATCCAATTACCGTTGATGTCTAACTCAGGCCTCAAATGGGATTTCTTAAAAATCCAATTTAATTTGCAATCTCGGTTACAGAAATATATAATAGATGGCTTTTGGCAAATATTAATGTGTACAATTCTTTTTCTTTTCCATGTCCTTTTTCTTTTCCAAGCGATCTCTGCACCACAATAACCACATATTAAAGCCATTCTATCCCTCCATACTTGATATAATTTTTATAGTAATTATATATTCCTTACCATCATTAAGGAAAGACTTCTGCTTTTTAATTGGTTTTTTATTTGGATTAAGTTTTTTTTAAAGATTAATTAAAATTATGATGTATGAATATTTATACATTATTATCTTTCTTTTTTTTTATCTTCATTAATAAGAAAATTTTAAAAACGATTTTGAAAAGCGCAAAACTTTTTTCCTCCAGCTTTAAGTGCCTTGACTTGGAGGAAATTTTTCTCATCTTTTTCAATTTCAATCTAATTCAAGAATCTCCAAGAAGTTGTATTATATTTATCTAATAATACCTCCATAATATAACATTTAAAGACATCTTTCTTTCAAACTTAACATATCAAACAAAAATAATTGATAGGTTAGTTGATTTAAAAT
Organism: Candidatus Hodarchaeota archaeon; assembly: GCA_048887225.1. Taxonomy (GTDB): domain Archaea; phylum Asgardarchaeota; class Lokiarchaeia; order Sigyniarchaeales; family SOKP01; genus LW40-45. The sequence continues at coordinate 213,954 of JBHLJY010000004.1, read as the reverse complement.
TGGAATATATTTTGAATGAACAAGATGTTAATTTTCTTCTTAAAGAGATAGAAAGAAATTTTCCAAATTTTGTAGCAGGAATCATTACCGATCGTCATGGATTTCCTTTAGCAGCAAAAACACCTCCAAATTTCCACATTCATGAATCAATACTTGCTTTATCAGCGATAGAAGATAAACGAGATTTTATAAAAGATTCGAGGTTTATAAAAGTTAAAAGGAATTTAGATAAGTCAAAGAACTTTAAATTATTTCTTTTATTACACAAAACTAAAAAATTAACACATGGATTTAAAAAATTGAAAAATATTATAAAAAAACAAGTTATTTTTTAAGAAGTAGTATTGGAAAAAAAATGACAAAAAATCGATGAGTTCAGAAGCGACTTAATTTTTTAAATGATAAATATTATTATTTTTTTATATATAATCAAGGAATTTAGATAAATATCAGGGAAAAGGTTTAGAATTTACTTTAAATAAATATCTTGAATTAAGTCATAATAAAAGGGTGGCATCATTTTGAGTTCTTCTGATGATGAGACAATGTTAAAGCAGATATTAACTACAATTATTAATAGTACGGCGGGATTAAAATACGCCATAATAATTGATGATACGGGGATAACGATAGCCTCTCAATCTAAATTTACTTTTACCGAAAACGAGCACATTTCGGTTGATAAAATTGGTGCTATTGGCGGTGCTGTTTTTACTGCTGGAGAAGAACAAGGAGAAATCCTTGGTTATGGAACTATAAATCTTCAAATTACTGAATATAAAAAGGGCATGATTTTTTCAATTAAACTTGATAATGGTGCTTTGGTTCTTGCAACCGATTTTAATGTTCAAGTTGGGTTTGTCCGTGCTCTTTTGAAAAAATGGGCCCCAAGAATCGCAAAAATTTTAAGTAGATACTTAGAGAGCAGCGATAAAGAAGAATTAAAAGAAGAATTAAAAGAATTATTTAGCACTAATTCTTTAGGATTTTAATATTAAAACTTATTTTTAGATTTCAACTGATTTATTTTTTTAAATATAAATAAATAAATTAAAAAATCAGTATTAAGTGGGTAAGGCATGATTGTAGCCTAAGGAGCCGAAACACACTAACACTTTTTTCTCATTTTTATAGGATATACCGTAAAATTAAAAAAGTTCTCTCGTGTTAGGCGTTAATTTCATGCCTTTTTGGGAAATAATCATGTCTGCGATCTGGGTGCTGGCTTCAACCTCATTGCATTGATCTTTATCATAGCTTAGTAAAGAGCCCGTTTTATTCGCAGGTAATTACTGATTATCAAATTCTGGATGTTCGCATTTCTTTGCACACATAATCATCCATATTCATATGTGCCCTCGAAAACGCGGATGTTCCGTCATTATTTTCCCAATATAATAATAGAAAAAAATATTTTAAAGATTCCTTTTTTATTTTTAAGTTTTAGATTTCAATCTCTTTATTAAACTACTTAAACAATTAAATAAAATCTTTTTTATCGCTTCATAACCTAAATCAATTCCAATATCATTATCTTGAAAGTCATCGCGTTTATAAAAAGCCTTAAAAACATTTTCAGTGGAGATAATTTTATGAACAGCATCAATTAAGAACGTATAAATCATTCTACTATCGTACTTTTCTTTCATTATCAAAGAAAGCATAGCAAGTTGTATTTTTCCACGGGCCCACTCAGAAGGAAGTTCAAAAAATAAATTTATAATTCTTTTATGCTTGTTTATCAAAATAATCTCAAAAAAAGTCTCGTTAATGTCCAGATCAAAAAATCGCATCAATTTTTCAATTATATCTTGTTCTAATTTTATGTCTGGATAAGACATTAAAATATCAGGTCCTTTTATGTTGTGAAAGTAAGTTAATACGAGATGCATTTTATATTATTAAAATATTTTTTTTATTTTAATGATGGTGTATATTTATTAATCATGGAAAAAAGGTTGATTTCATATTATAGAAATCATTTCTTTTTAATTAATTCACTAATCTCGTCGTATGATCCCATTATTTTCTTAACTTTGGGATGATCTAGTCCTTTTTTCGGATTGCCTTCAAATATTGATTTACCGCCATTTAATACGAGCATCTTATCCGCCCAATTCTCCACAAAAAATAAATTATGAGATGTGAATAAAATTGTCATCCTCTCTTCTTTCCTTAATTTTTCAAAAATTCCAAGATGGCTGTAAATTGATTTAAAATCAAGATTAGCAAATGGCTCATCTAAAATTAAAAGTTTTGGTCTCATTACTAATAAGCCGGCTAATGAAGCTCGTTTTTTTTGTCCCCAAGATAAATTAAAGGGTGAAAATTCTTTAAAATCTAATAAATTAACTGCTTTTAGAGCCCATTCTACACGTTTTTTTACTTCGCTTTGCTCTAGTTTTAAATTCCTTGCTCCGAAACCCACATCTTCTTCTATAGTTGGAGCAAATAATTGATCATCTGGATTCTGAAATAAAAATCCAATTTTTTGCCTAATCTTCCATAGTTGCATTTTATTTCTCGTAAGAACTTCATCAAAAATCTTGATTGTTCCCGATTTTGGTTTTAATAAACCAACCAACAACCTCAATAAAGTTGTTTTACCTGAACCATTATTACCCGTTAAGGCATAAATTGAATTTTTTTCTATTTTTAACGATAAATTCTGAATACTAAAACCATTTTTATAATTAAAATTCAAATCTTCAACTTCTACAGCTAAAATTGTGCTAAAACCTCCTTATAAAACATATCCAAATTGAAAAAATAAATGAAATATATAGTAAGTACGAGAAAGAGAACTAACAACATTATATCAATTATTTTAATATTCCTCGGAGCAAGAGTTAGTTTACCTGTAAATCCTCGCATTTTTAAACTTTCGTACAGCTTTTCGCTACGTTCCATATTTGATACAAGACTCTTTCCCATTACGTAGCCATGAGCTTTTAACTTTTCCCAATAATTTGTAATTTTTTTTCCACGGAGTTCTTGAGCCTCCAGTATTTTTTTATTTGAACTAACTATAATCGGAATATAATGAAGCATTATAATGAAACTACCAACTAAAAATGAAGGAAGTCTCATCATTGTTAGAGCTTCAATAAACTCTGAATACGTTAAAGAAGAGAAAAATGACATGAAAATATACGTAGCTCCAAAAATTCTCATAAATAATAAAAGTGCTCGAGTTAAGCCTTCCTTATAAATATTAATAGTAATTCCGATTTCAATTTTAAGAATTATAGTTTCTCCTACATAAAAAGGTATAAAAATGGTAATAAAAAATATAAAAGGAATAATATTTTTGAGTCTTGAAAGAATTCTCAAAAGAGGTAAATGTACGATCAGACTGAAGAAAAATGTAATTATGATAAATATATATATCTGGTAAACATTATCGATTAGGAGAAATGGAATTATAAAAATAAAGGGTAAAATCATTCTAACTAAAGGATGAACTTCATTCAAGAATGTTTTCTCGTTTTCGTGTCTAAATGGTAAAATTGCTTCCAAATTATTATTACTCCTTTGGATGTCTTTGATTTAGGTTATTAAAATTTGTCTCGAGTATGATTTAGTTAATTTTTGAGATATTAAAGATTACTGCTGCTTTTTCTTTTTTAGATTAACGACTAATTTAAACACAGCAATTATTAAGAAAACAGTAATAAAAATACCCACAATTCCTATAATGTAATCGTTTCCAATCCATCCTAATATTGGCTCCCATGGAGAGGATAAACTTTCAAGCCAATCCTCACCTCTAGCGTCAATTATTGATCTCTCTAATCCATCTGGATCTTCAGTTAAGATACCAATTGTAAATCCGACTGCTATCATTAACATTAAAGCAACAATTATTATTACAATTGTAAGAACTGGCCATTTATATTTTTCAATACCACTCATCTCTTATGTAACCTCCACAACTTCTTCTGATGTTAAAACTACATGTTCTTCATCATCGAGCTTCAACTTTTCTTCTGTTGTGATTAAGTCAGGTTTTGTTTTGTATATAAACCACACAATTAATGCTGAGATTATCCCTTCTCCGATACCTATAAAAATATGCCAGAAAATCATAGCAGGGATTATTATCTCCATCGGTATAGCGCCTCCAATTCCAATTTCAATAGCACACGCTAATGCTGCCAAAATAATCGCAATGTAAGAACCAATCCCAGTAGCTATTGTTAATTTTGTCTCCTTTCTAAGATTAGTTTTGTTTAATATCATAATAATCATTTTAACAATGTAAAATCCGACAATTCCACCAATTATTCCCATATTAAAAGTATTTGCGCCTATAGCTGTAATTCCTCCATCACCAAATAAACTCTGAACTATTAAAACCATAAATAGAACAATAACCGCCGCCCAAGGCCCAAGAATTACTCCAACCACGGTTCCACCGACTAAATGTCCTGATGTACCTCCTGGAATTGGATAATTGACAAATTGAAACGCAAAAATCGTGGCCGCTAACACGCCTATGTAGGGTACTATTTTCTCAGAATCCTCTTCTTTAAAAGCATCTACAATACTTGAGAAACAAAATATCAGTATCGCTACCGTAATAACCCATAGCATTACCGTTGTTATTGGGTCTAACAAACCATCTGGTAAATGCATTATATCTCTTTTTCTTCAATTTTTTTAGGAAATCTAGAATTATTAAGTTAATATCATTTAAAAATCTAGTATGAATATATTATAAGTTAGTATGAAAATACTAATTAATCTCTTTAAGTATTAACTCTTCTTTTTTCTTAAATCTTTAAATTCGCCGTCGAACAATTGAGCGATATATTGCCTTCCTTTAAAGCCCCATATGATTTTATGTCCTTCCCGTGCTTTTTTCGCCCATTGAGATTGTTTTTTTGGATTCTGTTCAATAAATCGATATCCAAGCAAATCTATATATCTCAATCCGCTTGAAAATTTTTTTAGTGGATATTCGACGTCATTGATGGATACACTTTTTTTTCCCTCGAAAATTGCCTTATATGCCTTTAAAATTAGTTCTTTTAAATCGTTCATATCTAATTTATATTATAAGTTGATTATTTATTTTTATTCTTCTCCCGATTTCACATAGTATTGTAAATTAGGAAAGTGGAAAAAAAAATTATTTTGAATTACATTCTTTTCTACATTTCATTTACTTTTATTCTCGATAGCAGAAATAGGCGTCGGCTGCTGCTAGTATGAGACATATTATGGCATCAAACCAATATTGTGGTATTTGTCTTGCTGAAAGAGGCAAAGCAATTAAGGCTATTATGATTACAATAAATGTCATTATCAACCATAATATAACTACCTCTAACACGGGTTTTACATTCTCCCATTCTCCTCTTATAAGAGCAAGTATCATACTAACTGTTAATACTAAAATAGTTCCACCAGCTAGTCGCATAAAGTGTGGGTCAAAATAAGTTGCGTCTAAGTATTTAGAAATAGCATCTGGTACTGCGAAATACAAACATCCATATATAATGCCAACAATTATATTTATTATAACTATTATTTTCATCTGCTTTGAGATTTCCGTCATTTAATTTCTCATCTCTTATTTATGATATATAATATATTGGATATCTTTTTTTTAGAAAGATTTACAAATGAAAAGTAAGATAATGATTAATATAAAGCTTTCCACAAAATTGTGAAATTTAAATTTGGCAATAATATAAAGGAGAAGAAAAAAAAAAATTTAATTAAGTATATTTTTTTGTAACTCATCATTCAATTCTTTATCCATTTCTATTAACGAAATATTAGTATAAATAATTCAGATCTTTTTGAGGTGTTTTTTATAAAAGATTATTCAGAATGGGAACCAATTCTAGATTACGAGAATGATTCACCATATGTGAATCCAAATAGACCTTGGTTAAAACATCGCCCTCCTACTGTGCCAAAAACGATAAGATTTGATCCGATACCAGTTCATGAATTTATAAAATTATCAGCCAACAAATTTCCAAACAATGTCTGTGTTTACCATAAACCAACTGATAAAAAATATACTTATCGTGAATTAGTGAATTTTGCTGACAGAATAGCAAATGCTCTAAACGATTTAGGGGTTTCGAAAGGGGACGCCGTAGGGATAATGTCGACAAACTGTCCAGAATTTTTGTTTTGTGTTTTAGGGATCCTAGAAACTGGAGCTGCTACGGTACCAATAAATCCTTTACTTAAGGAATCAGATGTAACTCATATAGTTCGAGAAGCTGGTAATATTAATGCTATTTTCGTCCATAAAGCAAACTATAGAACAATTAAGAAAACAAGAAAAAAAGTTGGGGTAGAACATGTGATTTTAATTGCTTCAGATGTGGCTAAAGAAGATGCAATTACTCTAGAGGAATTCATAAATGGAAAAGCGGCTAAACAACCAGATGTGGATATCGATCCAATTAACGATATTGCTGCGTTATTGTTTACAGGTGGCACGACAGGGCTACCGAAAGGTGTAATGCTAACACATAATAATTTAGTATCTGATGCACTTTCATTAATATTCAACTCAGACGAGCCGCGTGAAGAGTTGGAAGCGCTGTGGGGGACAGCTGTAACTTTATCTATTTTGCCCTTATGCCATACTTTTGGATTCACAGTTGTAATTATAGCAATGTTTGCTGCCGCCATGCTCGTGATGTTTGCATCTTTCGATCCAGCTGAAATTTTGGAAGCTATTGAATATTATCGAATTCAATTATTCGTTGGTGTGCCTGTTATGTATCAAATGTTAATCAATTGTCCTGATTTTACTGAACGAGATCTTTCAAGTATTGAGTCCTCGGCTTCTGGCTCGGCAGCTTTACCTCCAGAATTGAACAAAAAATGGGAACAAGTTGTGGGAATTAATGTTGGTCAAGGATTTGGCCTCACTGAAGCATCACCAATCACACATACGGCTGCGGCATGGATGCCAGAAATTAAACCAGAGAGTATAGGCGTTCCTATTGTCGATACCGATGCTATTATCGTAGGTCCAGATACTTTAGAGGAATTACCAACCAATGAAATCGGTGAATTGTTAATTAGAGGGCCTCAAATTATGAAAGGGTACTGGAAAAATCCAGAAGCTACGAAACAAGATATCGTTAATGGTTGGTTAAGGACAGGCGATTTAGCAAGAATGGACGAGGAAGGGTATTTTTACATTGAGGGCAGAACCAAGGATATGATTAAATATAAGGGGTATAAGGTAATGCCTCGAGAAGTTGAAGAAAAATTGTTTGAACATCCCGCAATCTTAGAAGCAGGTGTAATAGGTGTCCCAGATCCAAATATAGGTGAAACAATCAAAGCATTTGTAGTTCTTAAGAAAGAATATAGAGATAAAGGGATTACAGAACGAGACATTATTGAATGGGCAAAAGAAAGATTAGCAGGATATAAATACCCGCGTCAAGTGGAAATTTTAAGATCACTACCACGAACCGCTGTCGGTAAAATATTTCGGAGAAAGTTACGAGAAATGGAAGTAAGAAAATAACGGAGACCACTAGCACCTTTATAGTTAGAAAAGAATTTAATATAATTTTATTTACTAATTTCCTCTAATAAATTTTGTCTGGGGATAAATATTCTCTTATTTTTTGTGATATATGACCATAATATTTAAAAATGAAAATAATGCAGTTATACAATTAATTCGAATTTTATTTAATCAAATTTTTTTAAGGTGAATTCGATAATTTGAAAGATTATTCAGATTGGGAACTAATTTATGATTATGAAAATGAATCTCCATATGTTGATCCAAATAGACTGTGGTCAAAACATCGAACATCTAAGATGCCAAAAACAATATATTTCGAGCCCATACCAGTTCATGAATTTATGAAGTTAAATGCTAAAAAATTTCTTAATAATATTTGCGTTTATCATAAACCCACAGATAAAAAATATACTTATCGAGAGTTAATATATACTGCGTCCAAAATTTCAAATGCTCTGTATGAAATAGGTGTTAGTAAAGGGGATGGAGTTGGTATAATGTCAGGAAATTGCCCTGAATTTATATTCTGTGTTTTGGGAATCTTAGAAACTGGAGCTATGGTAGTGCCAATTAATCCACTTCTTAGGCAATCAGATGTTACTCACATAGTTCGAGAAGCTGGCAATATTAAAGCAATATTTGTACATAAAGCCAACTATAGAACAATAAAAAAAACAAGAAAACTAGTTGAAGTGCCAAATGTGATTTTACTTGCGGCAGAGGAGGCTAAAGAGGATACAATTACCCTTGAAGAATTCATTAATGATAAAGTGGCGAAATCCCCAGATGTGGATTTAGATCCGCTTAATGATATTGCCGCTCTAATGTTTACAGGTGGCACGACTGGTCTACCTAAAGGAGTAATGTTAACACATAATAACTTAGTATCTAATGCACTTGCACTTATTTGTTCTCGAGATTCAACCTTTGAAGAGCTGGAAGCATCATTAGGTAAAGAAGTAAATTTATCCATCTTACCATTATGTCATTCTTTTGGATTCATAATAGTAATAATTATGCTATATGCTGCCTGGATGCTTGTGATGTTTGCTTCTTTCGATCCAGCTGAAGTTTTAGAAGCTATTGAATATTATCGAATTAAAATGTATATTGGTGTACCTGTCATGTTTCAAATGTTAATCAACCATCCTGACTTTAAAGAAAGAGATCTTTCGAGCATCGAAAGTGCAGGCTCTTCTTCAGCAGCTTTAGCTCCGGAATTAGCGAGAAGATGGGAAAAAATCGTAGGAACTAAGGTTTTTCAAGGTTATGGTCTTACTGAAGCATCACCAGGCACACATATGGCTGGAGAGTGGATGCAAGGAATTAAACCAGAAAGTATTGGCATCCCATTAATTAATACTGATGTTAAAATTGTAGATCCCGACACATTAGAGGAACTCAAAACTGGTGAAATAGGAGAGATATTAATTACAGGCCCTCAAATAATGAAAGGATATTGGAAAAGACCAGAAGCTACTAAAAGAGATATCGTTAATGGGTGGTTAAGGAGTGGTGATCTAGGTAGAATGGATGATAATGGTTATTTTTATATTGAGGGTCGCACTAAAGATATGATTAAATATAAGGGGTATAAGGTAATGCCTCGAGAAGTTGAAGAAAAACTATTTGAACATCCCGCAATCTTAGAAGCAGGAGTAGTAGGTGTTCCAGATCCTAACATTGGCGAAACGATCAAGGCTTTTGTAGTTCTTAAGAAAGAATATCGAGAGGGACAAATTACTGAACGCGATATCATTGAATGGTCTAAAGAGCGATTAGCTGGATATAAATATCCACGGCAAGTAGAATTTATAAAATCATTACCTCGAACGACTATTGGTAAAATATATCGAAAAAAATTGAGAGAAATGGAATTAGAAAAACAAGAGAAATCATTAGCAACTTAATAATCATAGGAATTAAATCTTGAAGATCTTAATCTATTTATTTCTTTAAATAGAAATTTTTAAAGATCTAGCTAAGATCTAACTTATTAATGTTTTGATGTTAAAATTATATATTAGTTTTATTACTATATTTCTAAAGGGAAACTATAAAGTAAATAATCATGATAGGACCTAAGTTTAAACTAATGATCATTGGAAATGGTGGAGTAGGAAAAACCTCATTAGTAAATCGTTATCTTACTGGTGTGTTTACTGAGGGTTCTTTGACTATTGGTGTGGATTTTCACATAAAATCGGTTGATATAGAAGGAAAAAAAGCCACATTACAAATATGGGACTTCGCAGGTGAAGATCGGTTTAGATTTTTATTGCCCAATTATGCTTTGGGTTCACATGGGGCAATTTTTATGTTCGATATTACGCGTTATACTAGTCTTGAAAGTGTGGAGGAATGGTTAGAAGTATTCAAAAAGAGTTTTCAAGAAACAGATGTAGTTCCAATGATTATGGTTGGAGGGAAGATTGATTTACACGAAAAAAGAGCTATACCTCGTGAAGATGCTGTTGAATTGGCATCAAAATATCAGTTTTATGATTATTTGGAATGTTCTTCTAAAACTGGTGAGAATGTTGAAGATATCTTTGTTACAATTGCTCGGATAATGATGGAAAAAGCTGGATTAATTTGAAGATAAGCAATTCCTTGAATTTTCAAACAAAAATGATATTTTTAATAGAATCAATCATAATTTAGATTAATAAATTTTTATAATTTTTTTGAAATTTATGATTGATAGAAAAAATATCGGGCGCGAGTTTAAATCCGCCGAAAAAAAAATTTCTCGTTGGAAAGTATCTCAGTTTGCCAATGCAATTAGGGATACTAATCCATTATATTATGATGTAGATTTTGCTAAAAAACAAGGCTACAGAGATTTATTAGTCCCGCCAACATTTTTTACTACTGTTGCTCTCTCAGATCCCAGATTTTTCACGAAATTAAAAATAGATTTTAGAAAACTATTAGATGGCGGAAGAGAATTTAAATACTACTCTCAATGCTGTGCAGGGGACACAATTATCTATCAAACAAGAGTAGAAAGTATTGTTGAAAAAAAAGGAAAAAGAGGTCCTTTTGATATTGTTACATCAATTACAACGGCAAAAAATAATGAAACTAACGAGAATGTATTTGATCAAATTCATACTTGGATTGTATTTCACTAGATAGGTGATAATTATGGCAAATGATATATTATATTTTGATGATATTTCAGAAGGAATAGAATTGCCAGAAGTTAAAAAAGGTCCAATTACGCGACAACAATTAGTTGATTATGCATCTGCTTCTGGCGATTACAACCCCATACATTATGACAAATCTATGGCTAAAATGGCTCGTCTAGAAGGTTGTATAGTTCATGGAATGCTTTCGATGGCGATTATTGGTTCTTATATAACTGATTGGGCAAAGGGCGGTGTTCTTAAGAATTTTAAAGTTAAATTTTCAGGGATCACTCCAGAAGGAAGTACTATATTTATGAAAGGAAAAGTAATAAAAAAATACAAAGAAAATGGCGAGAATCTTGTTGAGATAGAAGTCACTAGCGAACTAAAAAATAAAATAATTACGACTCAGGGTTCAGCAATTATTGCCTTCAAAACTAGGTAACTTTATTTTTTTTTCCTCTTGTTGGACTCTTAAATAGAGAAATAATTCTATATAAATTATCTTAATTCTCTTTCAGGATTTAAATCAATTTTCTTAAATAAATCTTCGATCTCGTCTATAGTTATCTTTTTATCTTGTAATAATTGGCGAATAAACTTATAAGCCCCGCATTCATATTCTTTTTCCCAGTATTCTTGACCCTCCGCGTAAAAATTACATTTGTGGCATAAAGCATCTATTAATTGCCTATTTAATGGGCTAATGTCATCCTCTGTTCTTATTACTTTATGTTTTTTTGCCATTTATAATAACTCTTTTTTCCCATTTTTTTCTTATTTTATCTCATTTGATTAATTTACCAAATTGATAACATTTAAATGAATCTACACCATAAATATCTCCTGTATATTTAAATCCTCTATATCTACAACCGCCACGACAATCTCCAATAAATTTGCAATTCTCTTCACTACATTTTAAATCCTCTAGACACCAATTTAGGCTTTTTTGGATTAATTCCCAACCTTTTTTAATTCCTAAGTCGAATATATTACCAACGCTCTTTTCTGTAAAGAATCCGCATTTTGTTATAACTCCAACAACATCGATTGCCATGAGATGTGGTCCACACGCATAAGCAAAATCGTTCGATTCTGATTCAGATTCAAAAATCACGCCCCAACCATAATGTTTTAATATTCGGCCTCCCTCTTCAAAGGATATCTCGTATTTATCTTTAATTGATTGTGGCGTAGAGTCATCAAAAGTAGGAATATCAATTGACCAATTTTTTATCTTCCCTAATGAATTTAACAACTTGAAAAGGTCATCAAATTCGCTTAAATTTTGTTTATGAACCATTGTATTTATAGAAGTATTTATATTATTTTCTAAAAGGATCATTATTCCATCAATTGTGTCTTTATAACAATCAGCGTCTCTAAAATCGTTATGAGATGCTTCTAAGCCATCAACACTAACGTAAACCTCGAAATAATTGTTTTTTAATAAATCTAAAATTTCCTGATTATCCTTAATTAATAAACCATTTGATAACAATACTTTTTGTATCGGAACATCCTTAAGAAAAATCAACAAGTCTTTTAATTTAGAATAAAGAAAAGGTTCTCCCCCCGTTAATATTAATCTAATTCCTTGAAATTGGTAGAAATCTTTAATAACCTCCTTTAATTTATCAAGTGGAAAATCCACGAGATTTTTATCAGCAATATAACAGTGCTTACATTTTAAATTACATTTTTCGGTAATATTTATCATTAAGTTTTTTAGAAAGGGAGGATCAAAAAGGTTTTGATCTGAGATATCGATATGATCAAGCGAAATTTTTGAAGTATCCGTAATTGCTTTTTGACTTAAATTGATAATATTTAATTCGTGAAAATCATCTAAGGCTTCGATGACTTCTTTTTGTTTATTTTTATGATATTTTTCAACAATTTCTTTATTTGAATTTGTTCCGTTAATATTCTTTAAAACAGAATAAGCTTCGTTGTCAATTACATATGACTCATCATTCTTTAAATCATAAATGTTAATTTGGTCATATCTCCTTAAAACAATATGTTTTGGAACGTAAGGATAATAATTAAGATTCATTGGTTATTGTAAAATCTTTTTAAATAAAAATATTAAGATAATAAAATAAAAAAGACGTTTAGATAAAGTAGAAAGAGTTGGTGAAAAGTATAAAATTCTTCAGAAATGGAGAATTATAAAAGATGGGAAAAAAAATTTAGAAGATTCAATTTAATCTATTTCAGCACCACAGGCGCCACAAAATACTTCTACTCCCTCCAATGGTGTTCCACAATTTGGGCAAAACTTCTTTTTTTCGCTTGAAGTAGGCTGTGGTTGTTCTGGCGTTGGTTCTACTGCTTGTGATTGTTCTGCTTGTGGAGCTGTAGCTGCCATGGTAGAAATTTCAGAATAAACAGTATTCCAAATTTTTTGGAAAGGCAGTTTATTTCTGTGAGTTGGACAAGCTAATCTAATTAGGGTCCAAGGTCCTGATCCTTTTATATGATCCACCGTAGTAACGTCTTGCCCGCATTTGAAACACCGAAAAATTCCATCACGAATATAAGAAATAAACTGATCCTTTTGCATTAAAGGAAGTTTAAAAGCTCTCCCTCCATGTTTTGGACATCTTTGTTTTATAATAATTTTATCCTTAGCAACTTTTAAAAGATAAATGGCCCCCTCAGCTCCACATCGAGGACAGCTAAACATTTTACTATAATCCATATAAGACATTTAGTTTTCTCTCCAATATTAATTACTAAAAAAAAGATGACATTTACTTAAATTTTTTATTGTGTTAAAAGAGGAAAAAATATAAAAAAAAAGTAAATTAATTATTGTTTATTGAATTAACAGCTGTCTCCACACTTGCAAATGCAACCTCCGCCACACTTGCAGCTGTCGGAAACACAACCACCACCGCATTTGCATGCGGCAATTGTCTTCTTTTCTTTTTTGGTGATTTTCATTTTGATCAATACTTTATAATTTAAGTTGCTATTATATTTATACTTTGAACACTATTTAAACTATACGCATATAGCTTATAATATGAAAAATTTATACTCCAGTATGATAAAATTGGTCAATAAATTTAACAAAAAACAATCAGAATGAAAATAATAACTATTAAAAGAAGTTATTAAAACATCTATTCTTTACCAGCAATGAAGATTTCTTCGATTGTTTTCACTAATTCAAATTCGAATTCGTCGATGCCTAATCCATTTAAAGCTGAAGTTTCGTAATACCCTCGAAAACCGTGATCTTCTGCGTATTTTCGGGCATCTTCGATTTTTACCAAACGATTTTCTAAATCTATTTTATTTCCTATGAGATACACATTTTTATACATTTCCTCTGGAACAAAATCTAGCCAAGTATTGAGCCCATTAAAGGATTTCCAAGAATCTATGCTATAAATTAATATTACGATAGTAGCGCCCCCGAAAAAATCATTCTGAAAATATCGGAACTGATCCTGTCCTCCGAGATCCCAAAGTTGTAAATGGATGACATTTTTTTTAATTTTCAGGATATGAAAGTCAACTCCAGGAGTCATTTCAATTCTCTCGTTCTTTTTTAAAGTTCCAGTCAGTCTTTTGCTAAGAGTGGTCTTTCCAACTGCGCCATCTCCTGCAAGTATAATTTTGAAATAGTTTTTCCTAACATAATTCTCTATCGGCATAATTTTTTTCCAATAATATTAAAAGTTATAATTTTTCTGTGAGAGTATTATAATATTAAAAATTAAAATATATTATCTTCCCAATTTTATATACTTTTTTTATATTAAAACATTTTAAATTATTACTAATTGATTAGTAAAGATTTTTAATATATATGAGCATAATTTTTTTTGTTGAATCTCCTAGTGTAGACATTAGTAAATACACAATTAAAAATCTTCCAAGTTCTTCAGGTAGATTAGACGTAATTTCGAGGTGTATATTAGCTGCTTTATTAAATAAAGATAGATTTGAAAGAAACGTTCAAATTTGGATATTTTTAGAAAAATATGGGACGTTTATTTTTGATTCTGAACAATTGGAATATGATAATTTCCCTAAAAACGAATTATTGCTTGCTGATTTTTTGGTTTGTTTAATTCAAAATAATAATTCAACTATTAAATTAAACGATAATCCTTTAAGTTCAGTACAAATTTCAAAAATGGATATCTTTGATGCATTAAAACAATTTAAGAAATTAAATTATGACATTTTTGTTTTAAGTGAAGAAGGCGTAGATTTTTTCACATGTATTAACGAGTTATATTCAAAAGACAATATGATTTTCGTTATAGGAAGCCAAAGTGGTGAATTTATTAGTTCAAAAGAGCTATCGGCTATGGACTTTACAAATATTAGCTTAGGGGCTCAATCTTATTTAGCGTCGTCAGTAATCCGATTAATTAAATTGTATATAATGAAATTTTTATGATAAATTTTTAATTTTAATTAACTTTTAAATTATAATAATTTATTTTTTCGAAATTAGGGATTTAAAAAGGAATTGAACGAATTGGAAGGAAAAAATAAACGAGATCGCCAAAGAGAAACTCTAGAAAGATTTATTGAAGGGCCTGTGGAATTTTTAATAAGACATAATATTAGTCCAAACTTATTATCCGTTATAGGATTTTTATGCTCATTATTGGCTGCTTTTTTTATAGCAATAGGAGCCACACATTTTCCAATTTGGTTTGCTTGGCCTGCTCCATTTTTAATTTTTTGGAGTGGTGTATTTGATGTATTCGATGGAGAGGTTGCAAGAAAGACGAGAGGAGAATCTCACACTGGTGCTTTTCTTGATTCGAACTTGGACCGCCTTTCTGATGCAGCACTCATTCTTGGAATGATTTATGGGCAATTAATTGATTTTCTACTAGGTTTTATCATTTTATTTCTTATAATTATGATATCTTATACGCGTTCAAGAGCAGAAAATGAAGGTGTGAACATGAAAGGCGTTGGACTTATGGAAAGAGCTGAAAGATTAGTTTATATAATGTTTATTTTAAGTTTAGAAAATTGGATTTATTATTTATCAAGAATTTTCACTTGGAATCTTGTTTTATTATTTCTTGCCGAATTTTTTTTTCTAACTTTCATATTAATCTTTACAGGGTTACTCTGCCTTACATTAATACAGAGATTTGTATTTACTTTTAAAGACTTAAGGAAATCAGAAGTAAAGGAGAAGTAAAATAATTAAATTCAATATCTTATACACTTGATTTGAAAAGTCTTCTTAAAAATCTACAGCTAAGAATAACTTATTTAAATTTTTAATTATTTAATTACTAGAAGAGAGAAAAATAGAAAAAAGGAGGTTAATCTTATTCCGAAAAAACGTAAATCGGGAGGAAAAACTGGTAGTAGCAAAGGTAATTATGGAAAGGTACAATGTGTAAATTGCGGACGATTTGTTGCTAGAAGTAAAGCGAAAGTTGTTACTCGACGAACAAATCTAGTCGATGCTCGGATGTACGGAGAATTAAAAAAGGCAGGAACTATAATTATGGGGGGCTCGACTAAGAAATATTATTGTATAAGTTGTGCAATACATCGCCATCAAATTGCTCAACGTGATAAACAATTACGTAAAACTTAATAATTTTATTAACTATTGAATTAAATTTTTAAATATCTTAATGCGATAAATTTAGAGATTTAATTGTTTGAAGAATGCGGGTAAAGCATAAATAATTTCGCATTGATTTTTCGGTAAAACTTCAATTATTGCGCGAATAAGATATGTATCTTTTAACTTTTCGTCAGCTTCGTAAATTTTAAATTTAGCAGTAGGTTTTAATTTGAGAGAATAGTTTTCAGCTATTCCTGTAATGTTTTCATCAGTTTTTAATTTAATTCCTAATAATCCTAATTCGTAATGAGAAACTATAAAAAGAATTTGATTTTTTTCTTCATTTAATTTTTTAAAATAAACGACTTCTAAATAATCTTCTTGAAGTTCTTTTGGAAGCTTATTGTATGTGATTATCTTTTTCTTACCGGAGATATATTCAAATGGTGTATAAAATAATTTGTTAAAACTTGAAATTTTTTTGATTTGCTCATTATATTTTTCTACATCTTTAACTGAATAAGCTTTATCTAATAAAACATCCAATTTATCTACCATATCTTCGGCAGAAAACCCACTTATAACAGTGGCAATATAAGCGCGTTTAAGTTTTTCAATTAATACATCTGCTTTGAATTTCAATTTATAATCAATCGAGATCTCAAGCGCTTGATTATAAAGATTCGTAGCGATTTGAGAATGGCCCAATGCTAAGAAATAATCTCCTAGTTCTGTAAATACTATAATTGCGTCTAAAAAATTTTCCTCAAGATTCATATTTGATATCTCTTCCATAATTGCAACAGCATTATACGTATCGTCTTCTTCTCCTTTGATATAAAGAGCGATAGCTTTTCCAATAAGACATTTTAATTTTAATTTCTCATCTTGATAAATATCTGCTAATTCCTCTGTAAAATTATATTGCATAATAGCAGATTTATAAAAACCGTGAAATAGTTGGATCAACGCTTTTAAGTAATTCAGTGTAAGGCATGTTTGGAAATTATGAATAATTGTTGAAAATAAAGCAGCTCTCTCCAAAGAATCTATGGCAGTATTTACACGGGCTAAAGAAACCAGTAGAAAAGCTCTTAAAAACTCCATCTTGCTAATCTCACTACATATCAAAGTTTCCACGATTTCGTAATCTTTAAGTTTTTTTAATTGACCTGAGGCAAGTTGAAGTAATGATACTAAAAAACCATTTCCTCTCTTTAAGAATTTTACAGCGCTGACGGAATCGTTTTTAACGATGGCATCTCTTGCTCGCTTAACATATTCACGGGAAATTTTCAGATTTTCAAGAAAATTAATTATGTCTTGAACTTTTGCTTCTTCCCTTGCAGGGAGACTTTGACTTTCAATATACTTTTCAGCAATTATTATTTCGTCAGAATATTCTTTAGTTGCTCCCACCTCAAATTTTACGATTTTTTCTTCTATTAATTCTGAATCTTTAGTAATAATGGAATCTTCTGTCACGCTTATCGCTTTTTCGATTAACCATGTAATTTTCTGCTCAGCAGGATAGACTTTTGAGCGTTCTATCATATAGCTGAGAGTATAGTTCAAGCTTTTTTTCCAGATGTTCTTAAAATAATTTCTTATTTGTACTGTAGTAACAGATCTCTGTATTTTTAGTAAAAAACTTGAGAGAGACAAGAGATTAATTTTACCTCTATACAATAATCCTACGTTTTTAGCTAATTTGAAATCGTCAGTAACCAAATGGACTGGTAAAGACTCGTCTTCATCTAATAATCTCTTGCTTAAAACAATGAGAGATAAATCAGGATCTTGGGCCGGGAAACGGATTTTAAATTCAATTAAGTCATCTTTTATCTGCTCAATTTCAGAATCGCTAACTTCTTTAATATTTATTATCTTCTTGAATCTCTCCTTAAATGTTAAAGGTGCTTTAATCTCATCAAAAACTACTTGAGAGATATAATATTCATAGTCTAAATCTTTTCCTGCATTGGCCAAATTCCCTAAAATGTTCCGTGCTTTAACTTGATTCATACATATAAAAAAATTAGCGTCGAATACGATTCTTTCCTTTTTCTCGGCCATAAATTCACATTAATACTTTAGTTGCTTAAAAAATATATTTAATTATATGAAAAGGAACTATATTAATGTTTATTGAAATTAATTCAAAAAGATATTATTTATAATTATGTACGCTCATTATTAATTATTTATCAAGATAAGGGAAATGTGATTATTTATTAAAATAATTTGTTTGATTGGATATTCTGGAAGCGGCAAAACGCATTTTATTTTGAATGCCATAAAATTATTAAAAAAGAATTTGAATTACGAGGTAGCTATAGTTAAAAACATTCACGAACATCAAATTGATAAAGAAGATAAGGATTCATTTAAATATGGGAAAGCTGGAGCGCAATTTTCTATAACTAAAAATGTGAAAAATGAAACTACAATTTTTTTAAGAAAGGAAATTAGTATAAAGGAATTACTGGAATGGATTACAAGTGGTCCTTACAAGATTGATCTAATTTTTATAGAAGGTTTTAGGAATTTAAATTATCCTACTATACTATGCTTAAAGAATTTTGAAGAAATAAAACCTCAACTAACAAAAAATGTTAGGATGATTTCTGGACTGATTTGTTCTCAAAATGCTCGTAAAAAAGAAAAAATCGATATAAATTTACCAATAATTGATATAAAGAAAGAATTTGGGAGATTTTTAGAGATATTTAACATTAAATAAAAGTTTTACAAACTTTAAATATTTTGATCCATGATTCCCCAAAATCGGGTAATATTATATTTCAATATGATATAAGAAATAATGTCATGAGAAGAATAGATCCAATTAACTTTGATATAATTAAAAGATCTTAGTGATATCGTCAGTTTCACTATAATTAAGATTCGTTATATTCCCATTCTTTTCTTTAATCATTAATCCTTTATCGTTAGTTGTAAATTCACCTATTTTTATCGCTATTATGTTGTTTTTAATAAGTAAATCAATTAATTCAGAAGCGCATCCATCTTTATCATCAATTGCGATTAAAAGCGAACCAGATGATATTGTATTCATAGGGTTTAATCCAAAAAGTTTACTCAATTCCAATGGTTCAGGTAACACTTTAATCTTTTCTTGTTCTATTAAAATCCCTGTATTAGAAGCTATTGTCATTTCAGCAATACCACATGCTAAACCCCCCTCAGTTGGGTCATGAAAGCTTTTAATTGTAAAATATTTATTTGATAAAAGAGCGTCTTGAAAAACGCCTATACCTGGATTATAAAGGTAATTCTTACATTTTTCTATAAATTCTGAATTTAAACCATTAGCTACTAAATCATTTTCTTTTTCTCGACCAATTATGGCAGTTCCTTCGATAAAAATACCCTTGGTTAAAATGAGGGTATCACCAGGTTCTGCTCCCGAAGTTAACACAAGTTTCTCTTTTTCAGCTTCTCCTAATAATGAACCAATAACAATTGGTCTATCAAGATTAGGAGTTACCTCAGTATGTCCTCCTATAACCGTTATATCCATAGATTTACAAGTATCATGAATGTTTTTAAAGATATTTTCAATTAAGTCCTCACTTGTACCTATTTCTGGTAATAATATTGTAGATTGAAACCATTTTGGCATCGCACCCATACAAACTACGTCATTTACATTGACATGAACGGCGTAATATCCAATCTCATCTGTAGCAAATGTTATAGGATCAGTTTTTGCAACTAAATAATTATCGCCCATATCAATAACTGCGGCATCCTCTCCTATTTTTGATCCCTGAATTACTCTTTTGTCTTGAATGTCTAAATCCGATACAAAATCCTTTAACATTTTAGCTAAATATTTATGTTTGAGTTTCCCTAAAGAGAGCTTTTTTTTATCAATTTTCATCAGTATATCATTATAATAAGGGAAAAAATAATTTAAATTTATGAGATAGAGTTTAATAAAAATCTCTTAGAAAAAAGGATTTTTCAAAGTTTAAGGATTATTGAAAAACACTGATTATTAATTGAGTGAAAAACCAAACTATAATAAAGCTTCCTATCGCTAAAACTAATATTAAAATGGGCAATATTCTAAATAGATAAAATTTAGCATTTATCGCGTCGTTTGGACAGCTTTCGCCACAACAAAAGCACTCTATACATTTGTCCTGATCAACTACAATTTTTTCGCTTCTGCGAACTAATGCCTCAGCAGGACAATGTTTTACGCATTCCTCACACAAGATGCATTTTTTACGTTTTATCTTAATAGAAATACTCATTAATTTTTTACTAATCTTTGAATATAGTCCATTTTCTGGAACAATAGCCTCTTTTAATGTAACAATTTTTGGTTTTTTAAAATTCTTTACGATATATTTGTTGAAATCTATTTCTCCGACGATGTTCAATTGAGATATATCTAATGGGAGCTGAGACCTTTTAGCTAATGAAGTTATAGCCTCTAAATCGCTTGGGTTTCCATTCATTAATGTGTAACCGACAATGTCCACCGCAGCAGAATTAAATCCTGCTATAATTAGACCCATTTTTCTTGGTTTGCCAGACCTTGGACCTTTACCTTCCATTGCCACAACAGCGTCCATAATAGTTAAAACTTTAGGTAAATTTTCATTGTTAGTTTCTTCAACAGCGAAATAGATATCTGCTAGCATTCTCTGAAAATCGATTTTATTTTTATGAGTCATATGCATATTCATTTTATTTCCTAAAAGCCCAAAGAGATTCTTGATTGCTCCAGTATAAACGTATCCCTTATGTGTCTTTAATTTGGGTAAATTTATAATAAGATCAGCGTTAATTACCTCTTTAGGTAAATATATATTCTCTTCAACTTCATGAGGGGGGTTATCTAATTTAACTTTAGTTCTTTCAGATTCGAAAAAATTAACGATCGTCGCTCCCTCTTCCTCGCATTTTTCTTTAATTTTACTCCTTTTAAAAGTTATATTTGTTAATTTTTTTGTCATTGTTGAGTCCCCAACAATAATTTTTTTAGCGTTCGCCTTACTTTTTATTAATTTTATTAATTCCATAATTATTTCTGTTGGTGTAATTGCATTTTTTATAGGTGCGAGAGCGTTAGGTTTTAATAAAATTGATTTATTATTAAAGAAATCTTTAATCCCTAACAATTCGATGACTGATTTTAACGCATTTCTAATATTTTTTGGTTCATAATCGTCTAATTTGACAACTGCTACTCTGTTCTTCATGTAATTGAATTTTTCAGGTAATTTCTTCCCTTTAATTTTGTCTAAATGATATTTTTCGCTTTTTGAGCTATAGGTTGCCATAATATATCACTATTATTAAATTTAAATTAGTAATTCTGATCTAATTTAAAATTTTTCTGATTAATTATTTTAAGTTCTTTTTATTTAGGAAATCAATTCGAGAATAAATTTGAGCTAATGAAAAAGAAAAAAAGTAATAAACTTTTATATTTAATTACCCAATTTGTTTTTTTGCTAATTTTTGTTGTTTATCCACATGCATTTCTAAAACTTTTTCTTGAATTTCTTTTAAATATTTGCCTTTAAGCGGATAAAATAACAGGATTAATGCACCAATTACCATTGCGATTCCAGGTATAAGTCCTACTAATACTTTAATCATGAATAAAGCCGACTCGGGTTGATCTAAAATTATTTTTCCTCCTGTTTCAAAGCTAGCTAATGCTAATAATAAAGGCCCTATTGCAATAGCAATAGATTGAGCAGGTTTGGTAATCATTGCGTTTGTTCCAAAAAACGATGCTTCCCTCCTAACACCTGATTTTGTCTCGTCCTCATCAGCCACTTGAGCATAAAGTACGTTTGTTAAAACTAACGGTCCAGATAAGCCAAATCCACCAAGAAATAAACATAAATATATAAGTATTAGAGGGATAAATGGCAGCATTATCAATGGTATAGCTCCAATTATTAAAAGAATTTGATTTGCTTTAACAACACCAAATTTATTAGCAAATACATTTGCAAAAAACACACCAATGATTAAACCTAGAAATATTGACAAAATTAAAATAACTGTCGATACCCGCATGACGTAATCCGCTAAATAAAACAAGTAAGACAAAAGGATTTGCTGAAAAAGAATCGACATAAAATTGGCAGCGGTTAATATTAAAAAAGCTTTACTTTTAAAGGTATATTTAACCGAATCGACAAGACCAAGTGGTTCGTCTATTTGTGTAAATTCGGGACGCTCCTTAAATCTTAAGGAGGTAACTACAACACATATAGCGGAGGCAATACCTACTACAATCATTCCTATGTAGAGTGGAAATAAATTAGTTTCACCTGCCTTTGGCCGGAGTAAATCAGGTATAAGAAATCCAAACATCGCCCCAAACAAATAGAATAAAGAATTATATTTTTGAAGTTCTCCTCGTTCACTATCATCTTCGGTAATCTCAGGAAGTAAAGCTGAGTAGACTAAACCTATAATCGTATAAGCAGTATCGTATAATAACATCGTAATTAGCATCCACCAAAAAATACCAAAATCGTCCCATTTTGGTGGAACGAACCAAATCACGGTAAAAAACAAAGCCAAAAAAGGAGCAGTAAATTGCATATAAGGAATGCGGCGTCCTCTCTTTCCTTTTGTTTTATCAGAAAGAAATCCGAAAAGAGGATCGTTTACAGCGTTCCATATGGCGTATAAAACTGCGGCAATGGCAATAAGAACGGGATCCAACTCGAGATATACGTGAAAGAACATTACTAACATTGCAGCATATACTCCAGCAATTAGAGAAGTGCCAAAACTAGCTAATCCCCATATAAACTTATCAGAAGTAGAAAATTTCGGAATAATATGATTTTCAACCATTATATAACCTTTTTCAGAAGTTTTAATTTAATATTTTCTGATTCCTAATATAAAGCTTTTCTTTCATTTTTATGAAATGATAACTTAAGTTAAAAAAAAATAATTATTTCTTTTTTCGTTCTTTCATTCTATTCAGAGCTTTCTTTTCTAATAACCTAGAGTATGCTTCCCATTTATCTGGTTCTCCTAGTTTCTTTTTATTAAGGACAAATAAGCATGTATTTGCTCCAGCAGGGATAGTTTTCTTGAATTCTATTTGAAATTCAGAATCTAAAATATTAGAATCTCTAAAAGCATCAATAATTCCTTGTACTAAATAACGTTGAACTCGACAGTCAAAGGCAGAGTAAACATCTTGAAGCGGACACCAAATAATATCGAACGAGCATTGTTCATCGTTATCAATCCGAGGGTCTTCAATCGATGTCCAAGCCTGAGTATTAATAATTGTTGCTAAAAAACTAATTAATTCTATGTCTGAGATTTCTGGTGGTATTTCAATATCCTTTAATATTTGTTTACCCATATCGTACCCAGTTTTAATCAAAGCGTTATTAACCATTTTCTGGCCTTCTACTCCAAATTCGGCTTCAGCTTCTTTTAATATATTAATAACTGCCTTTGCCATAAATAATCCAAATTGTAATAGCGAGGTTGGATCGAAATCTTCTCGCTCAAGCACTTCTTCACGAAATCTGTCTAAAGCCTTTTTGAACGGTTCTCCTAATTTTGTTTTATTCCAATTATGTTCTTTACGATCTCCACCTTTCAAAATTCCTTCTTTTTTCATTTTACAATTCAACTTTAAAAATAAATTTTTATAATTATCTCTTAATTTCAATTTTACGAGATCTTAGATAATCGGCATAATCGCAAAACAATGAGATGCTATTCGCAGCGTCTCTAAACGATAAGAAATAAAGCGCCCTTTTCTTGTTGAGAATTTTTTGCACACGATTGAATTTTTTCGCTATGTCTATAGAATCAGCAACACTGGGTATACAAAAGATTATTGGTTTCTCAGTCCTCTGCTGGATTTTAAGCATTCTTTTAAATACCCAGTTAAACAAATGATGGGGCCAAAATGGAACAATCACAATGTCAATATTAGGATCGTTCAAGCAGATCTCTATACATTCGACAAAAAGATCTATTACAAATCCAGAGGCACCTAAATCTATTGGATTTTTGATATTGACATTTACATTTGGTAAAATTTTAGAGACCTTTTCTTGAGAGTTAATTGTTAAATCAGGGATTTTTAAATTATGTGCTGCAAATAAATCAGTTACGTTAACACTATTACCTCCACCAGGAGTAATAATTGCCACATTTCTTCCTTTAGGCAAATATTTAGGAAAAAGCAATTCAAAAGTTTTCGTTGTATTCCACCATTCCTCGTTATCTTTAACTAATATCGTTCCAGTTTGTTTTGCCATTGTTTTCCATAAGCTTAAGTTTGAAGCCATAGCACCTGTATGTGAAAACGCTGCACGAGTACCATCATCGGTGTAACCACCTTTCCAAATAATTACTGGTTTAATCCGAGTTGTTTTTTTAAGTTCTAAAAAGAAATCATAGCCGTGGGCGGACCCAAAGGATTCTAAATAAGCCGCAATCACTTTAGTCTTTGAATCTTTGTGAAAATGTCTTAAAAAATCTAAACAACTTAAATCAATCTGGTTCCCAAATGAGACGCCATATCTGAATCTAATATCTCTTTTAAAACCAACGTCTAAAAGTTGAGTCAGATGCCCACCGCTTTGCGACATAAAAGAAACGGAGCCTAAACTCCCAGGTCGGGCAAAAGATGAGGAGAACATCATCCCATTTCCAGGAGAATAAGGACCTAAACAGTTTGGTCCAATAATTCTTGTTTCTGAATCTTTGATTATTTCTATGAGCTCTTGTTCCATTTTTTTTCCTTCTGGATCTCCTGTTTCAGAAAATCCTGAAGCAAATATAATTACCCAACGAATTTTCTTTTCTACACATTCTTTTATTACTTGAGGAATGAATTGTGTCTTTAAAGAAACATAAGCAGTATCAATGGGATATGGAACCTCCAGAACTGAAGGATAACATTTCCATCCCATAATTTCTTCTCGTTTTGGATTAATAGGATAAAATGTTTCAGACCATTTTGATCTTTTAAACGCCCTAAGATAGAGCATAGCACCAAAAGTTGAGCTCTCAGAAGCGCCAATAAAAGCAATATGTTTTGGATTAAAAAGCGTATCAAATTTTTTGAATTCTTCTAACTCAATCTTCTCCATTAGTTAAGAAAAAAATTGAAATCTTTTATTTTTTATGAACTCATTAAATTTGTGATTAATTTATAAAATAATTGCTTATTTTTTCATAACATTGAGTTATGCATCAAGATTTTCTATTATTGTAGCAACTCCTTGACCACCACCGACACAAGCATTAGCAACACCATATTTAGCTTTTTTATTCTTGAGAATTCTCGCTAAAGTTCCTGTAAGCCGAATCATAGTTGATCCTAACGGATGACCGATCGCAGTCGAACCCCCCATAACATTAATTTTTTTTTCGGGAATACCAAACTTATCCATGCAATTCAATGCAACGATACAAAATGCTTCATTAATTTCCCAAAATTCAATATCTTCAGCAATTAAATTTGCGTATTCTAAAGCCTTACGAGTTGCGGGAACAGGTCCACGACCCATCGTAGCTGGATGAACACCTGCCCATCCAATTGATAGAATTCTAGCCATCGGTTCAATTCCTCTTTTTTTTGCTTCTTCAGCCTCCATAAGAATAGCGGCCGTAGCGCCAGCATTTAAAGGGGATGAGTTCCCAACAGTTATAACTCCTTCTGCAGTACCTTCCCTTTCAATATAACCTTTTTTACCTCCATTTTTCTTTAGATAGAACGGTTTAGATAATCTGGGAAGTTTCGAAACTGTTTCTAAATTTGATTTTCTAGCGTTCATGTCTCTATCAACCATCATTGGGACTTCAATATTTCCTTCCATATGCCCTTCAATAGGAAGTATTTCGCCTTTAAACCATCCTGCCTCATGATTTTTGATTGTTAAATTGTGACTTCGCACACCAAACTTATCTAAATCTTCTTTAATAAATTTTGGTACTTCTTCTTCATATAATTTTTGAGCTGTTTGAAGCATATTAAATGATGTAGGCATATCTAATGCAGGACGATAATATTTGCTTTTCTTATCCATTAATTTTAAGTTGGGAGTTGCACCCCTGCCTCGAACACGCGTCATATGCTCAAAACCCGTTGCTAATATACATTTACTATTACCTGTCATAATCTCCATGATCCCTACATGCATACCAGATCCTGCCGAACCACATTGTCGATCTATTGAGAAAGCTGGAACGTCTACTGGAAAACCTGCCAAAAAGATAGGAATTCTACCTCCATAAGTCCAATTTTCAAGCACACCCGCAGCAACACCTACAGAAACTTCATCAATATCACTTCTTTCTAATCCTTTATCTGCCAATTTCTGATCAAAAAATTTTATTAATAATTCTGCGAGTAATTCATCGCCCCTTATTTCACCAAAAACATCTCTTTCAGGTTGTTTTGGTCTAGAACGAGAAAAAGCAGTACGAGCATAGTCAATTAGCCATACTTCTTTCAATTCCATAAATTTATCACTTTTCTTTTTTTTTTAAAAAAATAAATTAATAGATATCATTATATTTAGTAAAAAACAATCCATATAAATAAGAATATATACTGCAGAAATAGCTAAATATGAAATATATCTGATGAATGCTATAAAAATGATGCAATCTTTTAAAATTCTTTAATCTCGATTTCAATACGATGTTGCTGATTTATTAATGTTTCCCTCTCGCAACTGGAAAATTTTTTCTATGCCACATCATCATTCCTCCCGTAAGGTTTCTAATATCCTTGAATCCTGCTTGCGCTAAAAATTGTGCTGCCATCATCGAGCGTGCGCCACTATGACAAATTGTCACTATTTCTTCTTCTTTAAAATCCCCTAATTGATCTATATTATTCATTAATTCACCTAAAGGGATTAATTTAGCACTTTTTATACGTCCATGAGGGCCATAATATTCTTCAGGTGTGCGTACGTCGATAAGGATCGCAGGTGGATCATCTGAATCAACTCTTTCGTATAGTTCCTCTGGTGAGATATCCGATAAAGCAGGTGCATTTGGACCCCGTATTTCTTTTCTAGACTTTTTTCTTACCTTAGTTGGTACTTCAACTTCAATGAATGGTGTTGTTCCTTTTTCTAGTGTAGCAACTAATTTACCTTCTTCTTTTCCTAAATATATTAATTGAACTGCTTCATTCAATTTCGCATAGGCCTCGACACTTGATTTATATCCTGGATCTGTTGCATAGACCTTTAACTTCTTATTCTGAGGCAAGGTTTCAAGAGATTTTATCATTGCATTTAAAGGTCCTGGGCATGCTAAACCGCTACAATCAACTATTATGTATTTATCACTCTCAGTAGATTTCTGTTTAATATATTCCTCCATAATAGGTGCAGAACCACCACATGCAGCAATAATATCCTCTGTTTTAGCATTAGCCATCTCATATAAATTAAAACCTCCAGTTAGTTCATAAACTTCTTTAAAACCAGACTGTAATAGTATTCGAGTTGCTAAATAGCTTCTATAGCCGACTTCACAGTATACTATTATAGGTTTTTTACTTGGTAAATCATTTAATCTTGTTCTTAACTCATGCAAGGGGATGTTAGTTGAGCCTTCAATCCTACTCGCCTCATATTCAGCAGTTGTTCTAACATCTAAAATGAATCCCTCATTTTCTTTAAACTTATCAATGTCATGCCATTGTTTAATTGAAATATCTCCTCTTAAAAAATTAGATGCTACAAAACCCGCCATATTGACTGGATCTTTAGCAGAACTATAAGGAGGAGCATAAGTAAGTTCGAGTTCCTCTAAATCAAAAACACTACCATTCATTTTTATAATCGTTGAAATAACATCAGTTCTTTTATCGGTTCCCATTCCGCCTACAATTTGAGCCCCAAGAACTTTTCCAGATGGCACCTCGAAAATTAATTTAATAGCGAGTGGTGTGGCTCCCGGATAATAACCAGCATGATTATTTGGATGGACATATACTTTTTCATACTTAATGTCAATGTTTTTAAGTTGTTTCTCTGTAAGTCCTACAGAAGCTATAGTTAAATCAAAAACTTTTACTACTGAAGCGCCTAAAATCCCCTTATATTGCATTTTTCTTCCTGAAATATTATCTGCTGCAATTCTTCCTTGTTTATTTGCAGGTCCAGCTAAAGCTATCGAAATTGGTTCCTTGGTTTGATAATGGAGAACTTGAACGACATCTCCAACAGCATAAATATTAGGATCAGATGTCCGCATCTCATCATTGACAATAATATATCCTCCCTGACTCAATTCGAGTCCTGCTAATTTAGCCAATTTGCTTTGAGGCCTTATCCCAATAGATAAAATAATCAGATCTGTTTCAATTATACGACCGCCTTTTGTTTTTACAAACGGTTTATCATTATCCGATCGTCCAAAGGAATCAACTGGATCTTCTAAAACTAAGCACACACCATTTAAAATTAATTCTTGATGAATAAATTGAGCCATTTCCTTGTCAATTGGAGGCATTACTTGGTCAAACATTTCCACTATTTTTACTTTTATCCCTTTCTTAGCTAAATTTTCTGCCATTTCTAATCCTATGAATCCTCCTCCAACAATCACTGCTTTATTTATTTTATATTTATCAATAAAATCTCTTATTTTTACTGCATCGGGGATTGTCCAAATTGAATGATATGGAACAGAATCAAGCCCCTGAAAAGGAGGAATATTTGGAGTTGATCCTGTAGCTAATAAAAGATAGTCATATTCTAATGTGTAATCCTCTGACTTTATTAAATCTCTTACTTTTACTCTCTTTTTCTCTCGTTCGATTGATAATACTTCATTATTTACCCTTACATCAATTTTAAACCATAATTTAAAAAGACGAGGTGAAACTAATTCTAAAGATTTCCGTTCCTTTATTACATCTCCAACATAATAAGGTAAACCACAATTGGCGAAAGAAACATAAGGTCCCTTATCCAATACAATTATCTCGAAATCCTCCTTCATTCTTCGAAGGCGGGCTGCAGCAGATGCCCCCCCGGCTACTCCACCTACAATTAGTACTTTACTCATAATTTCATCCTAATGAATAATTATTAATTATATAAAATAGAGTGATTAATTATTTGTAAATTAAAGGTTAAATATAGACTTTTAATAAAAAAAGTTATAGGTCTAATTGAAATATAAAAAAAGAAAATTTGGACGCCTAACCTCTATAATCTAAATGGATTACAACATCCACGAATAATTCATAATTCTCATCCTCATCAAAATCATGAATTACTACTTTTTCGACCTCATCTAACTCTCCTTTAATTTCAATCAGCTCAGATTGAAACAATATTTTTACATCGGACTTTTTTATATCTTTCGCCAACTGATCTCTTCCAGGAACCTCTTTAGAAGAAGTAACCAGGATAACTCTTCCTGTATATTTACTTAAGTTCATAGCAAGTTCTAAAGAATCATCACCAGAATCTATGATTAATATTCTTTTATCTCTTAATTCTTCCAAATTATCAGGTTTTTGTTTATAAACTCCTTTTCCTAAAAATTTATCAAATCCGAGAATAACTTCTATCTCTATTTGACATGATGTTGCTACACTAACCTCTGGTTCTGTCCCTTCACGATAATTTCGGATGGCAGCCTGTAATGCATCAGCAGCTAAATTGGAACAATGCATTTTGATAGGTGGCAGGCCTTCTAGTTCATCTGCCACATCCTGTCTTGTTATTTTAAAAGCCTCATCAAGTGTTTTACCTTTTGCCATCTCAGTAATCATTGATGATGTTGCCACTGCTGAACCACATCCAAATGTTTTAAATTTGATCTCATCAATAATTTCTTCATCATTCTCATTTTTTCCTACTTTTATATACATAAACATTAGATCACCGCAAACAGGATTTCCAACGCGACCGAAACCATCTGGATTTTCAATTTCACCCATATTTCTAGGATTTCTAAAATGATCCAGAACTTTTTCACTATAATTTGTAGATTTCATTGATATTATTTCACCTCATTATATTGTTCTAATAAATCAGGAGGTGTTAGTGGTGATATAATCCTTAATCTTTTGACAACTCCAGGTAAAACTTCTATGACTTTATTGACATCTGAGTTTTTTGTGAATCGTCCCAATGAAAGTAATAAACTTCCGTGAGCTTCTTTATGCAACAAACCCATTGCTATTAATGTGTGAGAAGGTTCTAATGTTTTTGAAGTACACGCAGAACCTGTCGCAGCCGCAATATTTTCGTCTTTTAAACCGAGTATTAAGGACTCTCCCTCAATATAATCAAATCTAAAATGTACGTTATTTGGAAGTCTTTTTTCGGGATGTCCATTTAAATAAGATTTTGGAATCGTTTCTAATATTTCTTTTATAATTTTGTCTCTCAATTTTTTAAGGCGTTCTGCCTCAATCTCCATTTCCTCCATCATAATCTCAGCTGCTTTAGCAAAACCTACTATTCCTGGTATATTTTCAGAACCTGATCTAATACCCCTTTCTTGACCTCCACCTATTATTACTGGATTTACTCGAACTCCTTTTTTCAAGTATAGGGCACCTACACCTCTAGGGCCGTAAATGTCATTTGAAGATAATGTAATTAAATCAATTGGAATCCTCTGAACATCAATCGGAATAGTAGATTCGCTAGCTACGGCGTCAGTATGAAATAAAATTTTTTTATCAGAAGCGATTTCACTTATTTCTTTTAATGGTTGAAGAGAACCTACTTCGTTGCTAGCCGAAGCGATTGATATTAAAATGGTTTTATCTTTAATTAAGCGTTCTAATTTATCAAGTCTTATGATTCCATATTGATCCACAGGAACTCTACTAATTTCAAATCCTTGTCTTTCTAAATATTTTGCTAAGTTCAATATTGAAATATGCTCAGTTTCAGAAATAATGATATGATTTCCTTTGTTTTTCCGATTCATTGAAGCACCGATAAGAGCTAGATTATTTGATTCTGTGGCACTCGCAGTAAAAATGATATCAGATGCGTTCGGTGCATTAATAAATTTAGCAACCTTTTTACGTGATATATCTAAAATATCGGTTGCAATATCACCATCATTGTGTAAAGAAGAAGGATTTGCGAATTTTTGTTTAAAATACGGTAACATCTCTGATAAAACTCTATCATCTATGGGTTTCGCAGCCTGATAATCTAAATAGATGCTCATTGTTTCATCCTTCTTTCATTAAATCAATTATTTTAATATAAATAAATAAAAAAAATTTTGTTAAAACCATTGGGTTGCATCATGCTCCAATACTAAATCGTTTAGAGTAGCTGCTCCTACAATTTTTACACCTGGAATTAGTTCAACTTTCTCCCATCCTAACATTCTTTTTGAAGCTTCACAAACTAAAATTTCAACCCCCGCTTCTAAGGTCTTATCAATCATTTCTTTAACAGATGGAAAATCGCCTAGCTTTATTCTTTCAGCTTCGCCTGGTTTTAATATTCTTAAGCCTGCCCCCAAATAATAAACTGTTGCATCAATATCCATAGCTTTCGCTGTTTGCGCTAACACTAAGGGGGAATACTGGCGTTCAGGATTATCACTTGTTTGTACATATAATATACTTTTTCCCATTTCACATCACCCTTTTTTCATTTGTTTTTCTTAAAAATAAATGTTAAAATATTATCCTCCTTTCTAAAATCGAGAATTTCTGTGCCAGTTCTTTTAGCCCACCTCGATAAATCTTCTTCAGCGGCCGGATCATCAGCAATTATTTTAAAACACTGGCCAATTTCAAGAGTTTCAGATAGATTTCGTACTTCAAACAAGGGTTCTGGACAATATAATCCGGTTGTATCTAATTCCTTATCAATTTCAAATTCGTTATTTTCCTTTTCACTCAATTTTTTCAACCTCTTTTTCTATTAATAAGAAATCTTAATGATTTCGTTAATTAGAAAGGATATCTTTTATTAAATTTAATATTGTGATATAAATCTTTTCTCTAAAAGAAAAATGTTATTCTTATAATTTAGTGAAAATAATCGCTAATTGGAAAATTACTATAAAACAAGCTTAAAAAGACTTTTATAATTTATAAATCACGTAAAATATAGTGCCTCTAAGTGTAACTTGATATATTTTTTATTTTGTAGCTTTTGAAAAAAAGAGATTGAGGGATCCGGGAGAAGCTTAATCTAAAACTAACAATTGTGGCTTTAGATTTGGGATAAAATTTAGTTACCATTTAAAATATTAGGAAATTAGGGGATATTATATTTTGCTCGTCTCACGAATTCCCTCTAATAAATTATTAAAACAAGATGATATTTAAATCTATTTTCTCGAACGTTGAAATTTTATCTTTCTTTAATAAAGCAATTATTACATAAAGCAATAATTCTAACCTTAAAAAACCGAATTTAAAACCTCTTAAAAAATGCATAAGAGATAAAATCTTAAAAAAATTGTATAAATTGTGTCTAAGAAAGATTCGCTGAAGAAGACTGAAGATGACGAATCAATAGAAGAAGATATTGAAGCAGATAAAATCATAGAGATATTAAAAGATAATGTAATAATTTTTGCTGAAAACTTGGTTAAAGATTACGAGATAGGAGATTTTATTGTTAGAGCTGTTGATGGTGTATCTTTAAAGATTGAGGAAGGAGAATTTGTTGTAATAAAAGGACCTTCTGGAGCCGGAAAAACCACGCTATTAAATTTACTTAGTGGATTAGATTCTCCAAACAAAGGAATTATATATGCTCATGGGATCAAAATTAGTAATTTGGAAGAAGAAGCACTAGCAACTTTTAGATTAATCAATTCAGGATTTATTTTTCAAAATTATAATCTCATCTCGACTTTGACGGCAGAAGAAAACATACTTTTTATTTTAAGGACTGCAGGAGTACCATTTAAAGAGGCAAGAAAACGAGCCGTAAATTTATTAAAGAAAGTTAGTTTAGATGAGCGAAGAGAACATTTACCCTTTCAACTTTCAGCTGGAGAACAACAACGTGTAGCAATTGCACGGGCATTAGCTAATGATCCACCTGTAATATTTGGAGATGAAATCACAGCAAATTTAGATAAAAAAACGAGCGAATTCATAAGAGATTTATTTAAAGATCTTAAAGATCTCAGAAAAACAATAATTCTGGCTACTCATGATGATAAATTAATTGATTTAGCAGATCGGGTTATTACTTTTGATGATGGAAGGATAATAAAAGAAGTGAATTCTACAATTAATAGGTAAATTGTGTGAGGTAAAATAGATATGTCTTTAGATTTCGCAATAAAGGATTTTATGAGAAAGAAATCTCAAACATATCCATATGTTTTAACAATAGCTTTGGTAATTTCTTTGGCAATATTTATGATTTATTTTTCATCTTCATTAGGCTTAAACCTGATTATCCAAAGTTTTACTACAATCGAAGACGATTTAAATAGTAATGATCTTTATTTTTCGGGAGCTATTAATTCAATCTATTCTCAGTTTAATACATTAATTCTAGTATTAGTTCTTTTTCTTGCTTTCATAGTTGTCGTAGCAATCACTACTTCTTTAATTATTAGTAAAAAAAGAGATATTGCTATAATGAAAGCATTAGGAACGCTGCCTAATAGATTATATAGTTTTTATCTTCTCGAAGCGTATATCATTTACTTGTTGGGATTTGTACTAGGATTAATTCTTGGTTTGGTTGCGTACGGTATATTTGCTCTTGTTATGCTCTTGGTAGGATTAAAAATTCTGTTTTATATTGATTTGTTTTATACATTAATTTTGTTTTTTTCATGTTTACTTGGCATTTTTTTTATATCTGGTTTTGCCCTAAGAAAAATAGGAAACCAGAAAATTACAAAAACATTTTCAAAAGAGATCCCCTACAATTATGACGCTTCAAAAAAATTAATATTGATTCCAAGATGGCTTTCGAATTTAGGTTTTAA
Source organism: Candidatus Hodarchaeota archaeon (assembly GCA_048887225.1). GTDB lineage: Archaea > Asgardarchaeota > Lokiarchaeia > Sigyniarchaeales > SOKP01 > LW40-45. The sequence goes on along the minus strand of JBHLJY010000004.1, from coordinate 179,747 downwards.
TTTAAAAATTGCGATTATAAATACAATCAGAAGAAAAGGTGAATTTTTTAGATTTCTATTTATCTTTTCCTTTATCTTCCTTATTATTTTTACATTGGGATTGGGAACTATTGTGTTAAATACTTCTTCACAAGAGTGGATAAAAAAATCTCAAGAGGACAATATTGTCGTAATAGGCCACGAAGAAGCTGTTGATTCTTACGCGGATATGTATAAAATGTTTTCAGATCCTTCAGTTTCTGTCGATGAAGACGATATAGATTTTATGGAACCAAAATATTTATTTAACCTTAGCGATATTGTAGAAATTAATTCAATAGACGAAATCGAAGAAGTAGACCCGCGCTTGATAAAATTCTGCGATGTCGAAGAGTTAGATGGATATCATTATTATTATGGAGAAGAGGAGGGTAGAGGGGGATATCAAACTGTGGGTCAAGGAAGAAAAGGAAATTATCCTATTATTGGAGTAAATCCAGACGATAAGATCCAAGATTTTGAAATTGAAGGGAGATTTTTCGATGATGACGACTCATATGATAATATGACCATTGGAGATGGATTAGCCTATAATTTTTTCGATTATGCTCTTGATCAGAGTTTGAGAATCAAAGATTTAGGACATAGATTTCACATTTCAGGCGTCATAATAGATAGTTTTTACAGTGGAAATGTTGGATATATAGGCTTAGATATATTTCGAGAAGAATTGAATTTTACTAATAATGAGATTAATATCGTTTTAATGAAACTCGAGAGTGGTTCCTATGAAGATATAGAAGAAGAACTTGAAGAAATTATAGAAGGAAAATTAGGAAATGATTTTACATGTCTATTGTTGGATCCTATTTTTGAAGAAAATCTAACTTATCTTTCAAATTTGACATTATACCCTATAATTTTAATAATTGTTATGGGAGTAATTTCCATACTTACACTATATAATTATCAAAAAGCAGGGTTATTAGAAAAAGCAAAAGACTTCTTAATAATGAGGGCTGTCGGTGCTAAGAAAAAATCTTTGAAGAGAGTCTTATTTTTAGAAGCTTTATTTGTTATTATCCCGTCTCTTTTACTAAGTTTAGGATTAGGAATGATTATAAACTCAATATTTTTAATTGATCGTGCGTACTTACCCCCGTTATATGTTCCTTTTGTTGGAATTTCTATTCTTTTTAGTGCAATGGTTCTTTTAAATTATCTAAGTTTAATCCCTATTATGAAGAAGATTGAAAAATTTTCCATCAAAGATTTCGATATATATTAATAGAATAAAACTATTACTAAGAAGGAGGATCTGATAATTTATAATTAAAGACTTAATATTTAATTATGAAAATGTTTTAAATGCAAAATATAAAAAAAAAATTCAATTAAAAAATGAGATTCAAAGATGACTGAAGATGCTTTAATAGATAAATTAAGCGAATTAGAACATCAATTGGAATCCAAAGACAGAGAAATTATAGGATATCTCCAAAAAATCGAGCAATTAGAAGATACTATTATGAAATTGGAGGCCTTAATACCAGATAGTGGTATAAAAGACTCAAAAAAGAAAGGGAAAAAAGTAAAAGGGGATTCTAAATTAGCTATTGAACTCGAAGAAAAAGAAAAACAGATTAGAGATTTAAAGGATAAAATGGGTTTTTTAAGAAAAGAAAAGATACAATTTCAACAAGAACTTGAAAAACATACGAAAAAAAATAATGAAAGTACAGTAATAAGAATTGAGGAGAAAAAAGAACCACTAGAGGCTTTAGTAAAGGAATTAACGTTAAAAATTAACAAACAACAAAATTTAATAGATAAGCTAAAAGAAGAAAGCAAAAAGGAAGAAATTAATGAGTTAAATTCAAAAATCGCTGATTTAAGAAAAGAATTAGAACATACTAAGTCAAATGCAAGAATTAAAAACGAAGATTTGTCAAAAGAGATAAAAAGACTTCAAAAAAAATTAAAAAGCTCCACGAGTGAGAAGAAAGTAAAAAAGTTAAAAAGTATAGGTGATAAGTACCAAACCAAGGAAGGTAAGAAAAAAGGTGAACGTTCGACCGCCCACTTACAGAAAAAGATTGACGATTTGAGAGTAGAATTAAACAATAAGAATCTCGAAATTCAAGATTTAAAAAAATCTACTTCTATTTTAGAAGCTACTAAAGAAAGAATACCCCCAAGAGAAGAGATTAAATCTTCTGAAGATACTTTTAAGGCATTATCAGAGGAATTACAGCGTAAATTGAACACTGCAAAAAAACAAATTCAAAATCTTCAAGAACAGCTTAAAGAATATAACACCGAGAAGGCACAAGTGAAAGGAGAAATAGAGAGTGGTATCAGTCAAGTTCAAATAGTTGCCGAAGATGACATTAACTTAGCTTTGAGAGTGAGAGAACTTAAAAATTTAGTAGAAGATTTAGAAAAACAAAACGAACAACAGAGATTAGAGATCTCTCAGTTAAGAAAAAAAATAGCTTAATGAAAATCAATGGAACTTATTATCCTTGGCTCATCTGCCGCTATTCCTGTTAAGAATCGAAATTTACCAGCAACCGCTTTAAAATTTCGAAACCACATTATTTTATTCGATTGTGGAGAAGACATTCAACGCAATTTTAACGGTGCTGGATTAAAATTCAATAAACCATTGATTATTTTAATATCCCATTTTCATGGAGATCACATAATCGGACTTCCTGGTTTATTGTTTAGATTTGGTTTAATCGATAGAACTGCTCCACTCACGATAATTGGACCAAAAAATCTTTTTCTTTACTTATTTCTTCATAGAAAAATTCTCGGACTTAAAGCAAATTACTCTATAAAAATTATCGAAATTGATCACGTGAATAATGCTTTAATTGAGTTTAATGGATTAGATACTGAAAATTCTACTAATTCTACCCAAATAATTAAAGATGTTGTTTACGAAACTAATAGATACCTTATAAAATATGCGCTCGTTGATCATTCTGTAATAACATTCGCTTATTCTTTTAATGAAAAGCCGCGCTATGGAAAGTTTAATCCTGATAGGGCCAGGGAATTAGGAATCCCTGAAAGTAGATTGTGGAAAAAACTCCAAAAAGGGGAATCTATTAATTTTAATGATAAAATCATTGATCCCGTAAAAGAAAGAGTCGTAGGACCTCAAAGAATTGGACGAAAAATAATATATTCAGCAGACACAAGCCCATGCCAAGCATTAATCGATTTAGGAAAAAATTCTGACATTGTAATACACGAAGCAACCTTTAGCTCTAAATTAAAGGATATAGCAGATGAAAGAAAACATTCAACTTCCGTGGATGCCGCAAATGACGCTAAAAATATGAACGCCAAACAATTGATACTAACTCATATTTCTTCGAGATATCAAGAAGAAGCATTAAAATTACTTGAAGAGGCAAAAAAAATATTTCCAAACACTATTTTAGCTAAAGACTTGTTAAGAATAACTCTAAAATAACAGAAGCCTTCAATGGAAATACAAAAAAAATTTGAAATATAAGCTTTTAATTTATAAACTTTTTTATGCTTGAAATAACCACTTCTGGCTCGTCTACCATTACCCAATGAGAGGCATTCTCAATTCGCACGATTTTTAAATCTTTTACGTAATCTGATAAACCTTCTAATATTTTAGGTGTTAAAGCAATATCTTTCATACCGTGAATAACCAAAGTTGGAACATTTATTATTCCAGTCCAATCTCCTCCTCCGAACATTGATTTAACTGCCGCACGATAATAATTTAATCCTGCATTTATAGCTCCTGGTTGGGACCAAGCTTCTATATATTTTTCCTTATCAAACTCACTTAAAGCATTCTTTTTTTTTGGCATTCCAAATACTACAAGCTTTAAAAATTGAAAATCATTAGCCATTAATTCACCCGCACTATTAGGCTTTATAAATTTTAATATGTAGGAACTTGCTTTCTGTTGAGCTTTAGATTTACCAAGGGATTCTCTCATTACTATTGGGTGAGGTCCATTGCAAAGTATCAATTTTTTCAATGATTCTGGATATTTCTCCGCAAATCCCCACGCTACAGGTCCGCCCCAATCATGTCCTGCTAGTGAAAATCTACCCAAATTTAATTTTTCGCTTAATCCTCTGATATCTTCAACCAAAATCTCTAACGTATAATTTTCTACTCCCTCTGGCTTGTCAGAAGTGTTATACCCTCGCATATCAGGAACGATTAACTGATATGTATCCTTTAGACCTAAAATAATATCTCTCCATCCATACCAAAAATCTGGAAAACCATGCAATAACATTAAAGGTTCTCCAGAACCAATTATAACAGTGTGAAGTGTTATTCCATTAGTTTCTACATATCTCTCTTCCATTTCATTAAAAATTTCCATTATTAGCTAATCCTTAAGAATTTTTTAGAAATTCTAGCAAAATTTAAGTTATTAATTTTAAAGAATCGTATAAAATTTTAAAATTAATTGTATTATCTTTGCATTAAATCCTTTAAAAAAAGTGAGATAAAAAAAAGTTATTTAATTCTTTACAATCCACCAGCTATGTGTGGTAGGATCACTATTTCGTCGGTTTCTTTTATAGTCATATCTTCGGTTGCTTTCTTTCCATTTATAAGGATTCCGAAGTATTTTCCTTCGAGATTCAGCTCTTTGAGCAAATCTCTGACTGTCATCGATCTGTCTGGAGTAAATGTCTCATATATCCCGGTTTCTAACAGTTCTGAAACTTGTTTCATTCTTTTTTTACCATCCTTGATAATTTAATTTATATTTTATAATTATATTAAGATAATTTTCATTTAAATAATTATTTACATTACTCATATTTTATAGTTATTGTTTAGATTTATAAGTTTGAGGTATTTACTTTATTGTAAAATCGATTAATTTTCTTAGAATTATGGATTGTTGTTTTTAAAAGTCTACAGCTGATTCTGAAAAACCATTTCTTTTTATTTTTCAATTAATTTCAATAAGTGATCTTTACTTAGTTTTAATGAGTTGATCGTAAGATTCTTGAAGAAGAGGATTACAGTGATTACACAGATTTTTTAGAGAGACTAAGAGATTCTGTAGGATATGTACAAAAAATCATCGATAAAAATAAAAAGAAAAATTCAATTCAACTAATTGTTAAAATATCAATTAGGTTTTCAAACGAGCTTGCCGAATCAGGAGAAATTTGGGAAGCAGGAGAATTTATTTATTCTGCAGCTGAAATTTTAGAGGATCTTGATTTTTCATATGCCCTTGAATTATATAAGCATAACATAAAGTTATGGGAAAAATTAATTGAGAATTTTACTATTCAAGCTAAATTACACGAAATTGCTGAAATTTATTTAAAAATCGCTGAGATCTATGGTGAAAAATTTCAAGACGATAAATCAAAAAAAGATAATATTTTAAAAAGTATTAAATATTTGGAGCAAGAAAACAAACTTTTGAAGGGCTTTAACAATGGGAGTAACGTTGAAACGAGAAAACTAACTCAAAATTATCAAAATATAGCCGAATTATACGTAAAGGCGTCTAATTTTAAAAAAGCTACTAAATCTTACCAGGATGTAATCGAGATCGCAAAAATTTATAAGTATTATGATATTTTATCGTTTTCTTATCAACAAATTGCTCTTTGCTTCGAAGAATTAGACGATTATAATACATCTAAAAATATTGTTTTAGATGGAATAGATTTTTTCTCAAATTTATTTCATGAATTTGAAGAAAAGAACGAAAACTTAGAATTAGCTCAAATATGTCAAATATTAAAAAATCTCTATAAGACCTTAGACGATGAGGAACAATATCTTAATTATTCAAGAAAGGAGGCAGGGGCATATATTAATTTAGCAGAGAGTTTAGAAAAAAATGCAGAAAATTTTCAGAAAATAGCTAGATATTACCGTGCTGCTGGTTTGTGTTATAAAGAAAGTACTGATAACCTAATTGAATCTGCTTCTTGCTTTATTTTAGCTGGAAATTATATTGAAAAGGATGAAGATTATTCTCAAGCAGCAATAAATTTTCTTGATGCGGCGGATATATTTCAGGATTTAAACAATTTTGAAATGTCTTATAAGCATTGCATCAAAGCAGGAGATAATTTTTGGAAAATTGGGGATTTTTATCAATCTACCGAATGGTATTTAAATGCTTATGATATAGCAGTTGAAGGAAACTTAGAATTTAACCGATATGGAATATTTAACCAAATTATCAGTGGATTAAAGAAAATCGCCAAAGAAGGTATAAAAAATAAGCAATTTTACACAGCAGCTACACTCCTTCTAGAAAGCATAAAATTTTATGAGCAATTAGATATTGCACAAGATTATTTTTTAAGGCAAGCTGTAAGGTCTGTTTATAGATATTATTATCGAGCAGCAAATTTGAAAAAAATCGGCTATTCACATATAGTCCATTCTTACGTATTAGCCTCTTTATCCCTTATTCTTAATGGGAAATTAAAAAAAGCGTGGAAAATCATATCGGAAATAGATTCAGAAGGTAATACGATCAAAAAATATAAAGAAATGATAAAAATGATCATAGATTGGGTCTACGAGGGCAGAAAGGTTGAGTTTCAAAACTTTCCTTATAACTTAAGGAGGTTAATTGAGGGCTCAGAAGAAATTATGTATACCCTTTCCTTGTTTAAAGGTCTTCAACCGCCCACTAATTTGCTTTCTTAATTATAAGTTTGGACAAAAATTTCCATAATTGCGAAATAATTTTAAATATTAAAGACATCATATTATTCCTTAATATTCTTACTATAATACTATTTTCAATAATATAAAAAAACCAAAATGATTAAATTATGCGAAACTCGAATATAACAGTAATCATATTAATTGCATTTACCTTAGTTTTAGCGGGGGTTTCAAATATATGGTTTTCTGATGTTTTACAATCTGAAGGGCTTAGTAAAGAAGATGATGGCAATGATAGTGCTTTTGTGCCAATAACGAGTGCTAAAGGGCGTGTTATAATTTATGTTAATTCTACAATCTATGCTAACATTACTAACGAAGTAGATCAATATAAGCAAGATATAATAAATAATAATAGTTATACCGTCAAAATTATCAATAATACTATGTTTCCTACCGCACAATTACTGAAAATTAATCTAACTGCTGAATATGCTTTAGGTCTAAAAGGTGCGATACTTATTGGAGAATTTCCATATGTATGGTATAATGATTTGAATTTTCCAGATCCGTGGGGAATATATCCATGTGACTTATATCTTATGGATTTAGATGCTTTTTGGTGTGATACTATACCAGATGGTATCTATGATGATCATAATACTAACCCACCCGCGCTACCTGGGAGTGATGTACAACCTGAAATATGGGTTGCACGTATTAATCCACTCCCTTTAAGTGGTATTAACCAGTCTAAGGCACTTCGAGAATATTTTAAACGAAACCATGAGTATAGAACTGGAAAACTTTCAAGACCACATAAAGGTATGCTATATATAGATGATGAATGGGCGAGACCAAGTTGGATTCCAGGATGGACAAGTAGCTTCAGTACTTATACTGGAGCTGAGCGAATTGTTCATAGTACCAATGCAACTACAAACCCAACAAATTATAAGAATAATTTGACCTTAGACTATGAATGGGTTCATCTCTTATGTCATTCTAATGAATCTGATCATCTATTTGGTATGATAACTGGAGTACAACCAAATCCTGTTGAAGGCACGTTTGATACCGTAACATTAAATGCTCTAAATACCCAACCTCTATTCTATAATCTCTATGCATGTTACAATGGTAATTATACACATAAAGATAGCTTGGGTACACAATACCTTTTTTCCAATAACACTTTGACTGTATTATGTAGTTCAAAATCAGGAGGAATGGATTTATATAAATATTTTTATGATCCTTTAAAAAATGGTAAATCAATTGGCGATTCATTCGTTAGTTGGTTTAATAATAATGATGTATGGACACCCACTAAATTAACTCAAAGAATTTGGCACGGAATGACTATACTTGGAGATCCCCTATTAACGGTAACAAGTCCACCTGGAGGTATCCCTACTGGTGATGATGATGACGATGATGACGATGAGAGAGCAGTAATATCATTTGGAAATTACTATGTAATATTTATAATCATTCCCCTAATTTCATTGATTCTAATAATTAAGAGAAAAGCGTTTATTACAAAAAGTAAATAAATCTTAAAATTCTTTTTCTATTTATTTTTAAATTTAAAGCGATTATTTTTATTGTAAAAAATACCTTCAATTAATTTAACTGATGAAACCTAAAAATAAAATTATTCTAAGTTTCGATTTAGATTTTACTCTTATTGATAATAAGAAAGGCATTGTAAACTCATTTAACTATGCTCTAGAAAGATATAATATCCCACCTTTAAATAATCTCAAAATAGAAGAACTGATTGGAATTCCGTTGGATATTATGTTTGCTAGAGTTACAGATTTCGAGACGTCATTACTTACATCTATGTTTAGGGATTATTATGGTTCTAAGGGAATTTATCAAGTGAATCTATTCCCTGATGTAATAAAAAAATTGGAGGAATTTAAAACACGAGGATTTATTTTAGGGGTGGTTACATCAAAAAAACAAGAAATGGCATTGAAATTGTTAAGATATCTGGAAATTGATAAATACTTCGATTTTATTTTAGGAGAAACTAACGAACGAAAGAGTAAAATTGATTATAGATTGAAGGAAATTCTTTTTAATAAATATCCAGATTATAAATTTGTTGTTATTGGAGATCACCCTAACGACAAAGAGTTTGCTGAAATGTTAGGTTGTCCTTTTATAGGTTTATTATCTGGAAATCATACAGCCGAACAATTAAAACATTCAGGGACTTCTAAAACTATAATTTTGAAGAGTATTAAAGAAATAACAACAGAAAAAATATATTCCTTATTTTAAATGAAAATATAAAAAAAGTAATAAATATGTTTAAACTCAGCGTTCTGCGTATTCCTTCATGAACCCTTCTGGATCCCATTGAGTATCGTAGAATTTTTTGATGCCAGAGCTGTCTCGCGGACCAACTACGACAAAAGCATCAGCTTCATCTTCTAATGCTCCGCTTAATCTGGCTGCCATACCAGGAATTATTAAAATTCTGTGTTTTACTTTGTCAAATGCATTATATTCTTTTACAGCTTCAGCAATGGCAGTTGCATTAAACTGTCCTCCAGCTACGGCAGATTCAATTCCAATTCCTTCACTATCTACAACTAGGAGCCAACAATCAAGGTTAGCACCTTTAATGTCTATTTCTACTGGAATCTTTGTTAATCTATAATTTGAGGTTACAAATATTGGTGCCATATCCCCAGGCTCTCCAATTTGATACAGTCCAGGGTCAACTGCTGGGTAGATTCTTGGATCAGAAAACACACTTTGCCGTAGGGTCATTAAGGCCAATAATGCCCAGATCTCGTCTTTCTTTTGACCAGTGTGCAGTACTATCAAAGAAATATCAATTGACTCTAAGATAGCTCCCATAATTACTTCTTGGTATTGATGAGTCCATAAATCCCCTTGACTGGTATCTATTTGAGCCCAATAGGCAGCTGGAACACCCATTATTGGCCAACCAGCGTTAGGATCCTCTTTATCAATGGCAGCATTTCTTAATTGCATTATATTATCGTATGTAAATGTTAACTTTCCGGGCCCAAAGAAAGTTCCCGGATCTAATATGATCTCCTTTGCGCCTAATTTTTTTAAGGTGGCACTTAAAGAAACTAATTCATTTAAATCACTCGATACCGCGGCAATAGGTAAATTGTTTTGTATGGCAAAAGTTCCAACTTGTTCCCAAGAATCTTTAGTTGCCGCGTATAATAAAGGCCTTTTATTTTTTATTTCTGTGGCGGCTGCTAATAATATTTCTGGATTAAAGCAGCATAACATAAGGGGAAGATCCGAAACCTCTGCAATTTTTTTCGTGGCTAATTTAAATTGATCAATATCCCCTGATACACATCTTAGAGCGATACCATTAATTCTAAGAACATCGCCAATTCTTTCAATTTTTAAATCAGTTAAATATTTAGCAATTTCTTCTAAGTCGGGATCGTCGTCAGCAATTTCAATAAAAAGTGCAGTTTCGTTATAGTATGTAAGCTGATGACGCATTAATACTTCTTCTCCACCTACAATAGTAGCACGCTCACCAACTCCAATTATAACAGACTTTTGTGGAGGAGTTGTTATTTCCCTTAATTTTTCGAGCTTTTTTGCTTGCTTAGGATCTTTTTTGAGATGACTACAATCGTCTAAAGTGATTTTTCTTTCTAATAAATCGGTCGCAAAGGCCATACAAGTATCATAACCGCAATCTTTGCAATTACTCTTATCGAGTAAGGCATATATGTCTAGTGGACTGGGCCTAGCCATTTTGAATTCTCCAATTTATTTTTCTTATTTTTTTCTTTTGAACATTTTAAATAAGTATGTTAAGGATTATATTAGATAAATTAAAAATTTGTTTTTTTAAAATAACTAAATGTAAAAAGTCGGAATTTAAGAATTAAGAAAAAGATCTATTAATGTTTTTCTTTATTTGATTGGTTGCAATACGTCTTCGATATCTTTTTCAAAATCATCGAATATAGTAATATCGCCATCCCATCTAGAGTTGAACCAATTTAAAGGATATTTATCAAAAAATTTCTCAGCTAATTTATCCAATTCTTTTTGAAGTTGTTTTTCTTTATATTTTTTTGTCGTATTAATGACAAATAAGAAATCCTTGCTTTTAAAAATAGTAAATTTTATAGAACTTAATTCAAAATTACTAAGACCACCACTCGTAAGTTCGTTTGCAAAAATTGTTAACGCACTCATAAGCCCTCCAAATAATTGAGCGTCAACTTTTGCATTAAAAACTCGTTTAAACACAACGGTACCAGTTTGTGTTAAAATCCAGAGGTCTTGAATAATTTTGGCCAATTATTTCTCCTTTAATCTATTTAATTCTGTTTAAAAGAATCTTTTTATAGAATACTTTTAAAAAAAATTAGGGCTTTATTTTTTAATATTATATAAAAATATTGTTTTTTAAATTTATATTAAACTTGTAAAAATTTTTAAAATGAGGATAATAATTGTAAGGTATATATCTTTTTTGTGTATTAGAAGAGAAATTATTTAATTAAAGAAATACAAGTTTTCGGTGACGTATATTTGACACAATTTTTAATAATAACTTCTACTGAAGACAAGGCCTCTATGAATATTCGAGAAAATTTTATAGGAGATAATCTTTTTAAGTTCAAGGAAGTCGGTACAAAATGGCATGAACATCCATTATTGGAATTAGAAATAGTTATCTCCAAAAGGGATTGGAATCCTTTTTTCTCTGAAAATCAAATATTTATTGGCTTAACTGATGATCCTTTAATCCAATTCAATGATTTAAAGTTAGAAGACACAATAATTAACCCTGATTTACTAATTTTTGCCAGTCGTCATCGGTCTGAAGCTGCCAGACCCGCTTTTTTGACTCATACAACGGGAAACTGGGGAGCCAATGCAGATTTTGGAGGAAATCCTTACGAATTATGTAAAACAAGTGCTATTTTACTAAAAGCTTCTTATATATCCTTACAAGAGCAGATTTACGTTAAAGAAATGACAGATTTTTCCTTAGATATCGAAGTAACTCATCATGGTCCAACAACTTTAGAAAAACCATTAATATTTATGGAGTTAGGGAGTCATGAGGCAGAATGGGAGATTGAAAAAGCAGGTCAAGTGGTAGCTCATGCGATTCTTCAAACATGCTTAGAATATACCGAGGCACAAAAGAGAAAGTTCCCCGAGATTGGTATTGGTTTTGGCGGTACTCATTATGCCCCTCAATTCAGAAAACTCATAACTCTTAAAAACGTAGCAGTATCATTTATCTGCCCTAAGTATTATATTCAAGAGTTAAATAAAGAAATGATTCAGATGATGATATCTAATAATTTAGAATCCATTGATTGCTTTATTATCGACTGGAAAGGCACTAACTCTGCTGATAAACAGCATCTTATTCCTTTATTAGAAGAATTCGACATTCCATTAAAAAAGACAAAGGAGTTCTAAGTCCCCTCTTCCTTAATCTTTTCGTAATACTTCACTAAATTTTTAAACACAAAATTAGCAGAACCGAATCCTTGAGTAGCTGATTTGGACAAAACTTTATGAAGGAAATCACGATACTTAATATTTTCGTCTATAGTAACGTTTAATTCCCTGATATTATAATAACTTCTCCAAAATTGCGTGGGCCAAGCAATTAAAGGATATAAGTGAAGATCATATTGCTCTGTACCATCTTCGCTTAATTCTAATTCTTTCCTTAAACTATAATAATAATTTTCACCTTCTAGTGATTTACTTATTAGACCCTCTACTTCAATCTCATTCATGATATTTTGTATATTTGCCAAATCAATATCGATGTTTAATTTTTTCATGTTTTCAAGAATTTCAGTATCTTTTTGTCCTTGAAGTTTTAATAATAAGTAATTTCGTGCCATAATATTGTATTTTATTGGAACAGTTTCATGTTCCATTCTATTATACTGAACTAGATTTCCTAAAATTTCTCTAGCTATCATATATTTGAGGATTAATTGATCTTCTTTTTTAAAATCCTTATTAAATAATTCTGAATCATTCAAATATGAATTGTATAATGTTTCTAATAGAGATTTAATGCAATAAAATCCGTCAACCATAGACTGTTCTACGATTTTCAGAATACCAATTCTATAATTGATGTCTTCAATAAATTTCTTTTTGTCTAGAGGTATATTACGGATTTTGTGAGGATTTTCGTTAATAGGTTTTAAATAATCGTCCCATAATTTTTCAAAACGAGATCCTTGGGCTCTTGCTATACTTGAGAGTTTGGCGACTACTTCTAAGAGTTTATTTAAAAATTCTTTTTCGCTTACTGAGGTAATTTTTAAAACACCTTAGTATTAACTCTAAAATTAATATATCCTACAGATTACTCTGAAATTTTATGAATAACTTCTATTACTTTTTCTACTTGGCTATCGGTAATAACAAGTGGTGGAAGAAGTCGAATTACTGTCAGACCTGCATTCAAAAACAATACCCGCTTATTTTCAGCATCTTTAATTAAATCTTTAACTTTTTTCCTATACTCAACTCCAATTATTAATCCTTTGCCCCTTACATCTCTAATAATCTCACACTCTTTTGAAAATTCACTAATATCAGATATTATTTTCTTTCCTTGTTTGGCTGCGTTATCTATAAGATTTTCTTCTCTTATTATATTTAATGTTGCATTTGCAGCTGCACATACTAAAGGATTTCCACCAAAAGTCGTATTATGTTCTCCGATATCAAATTTATTATATAAGTCTTCGGAAGCTATGGTTGCTCCAATTGGTAATCCCCCCGCAAGAGCTTTAGCCATACATATAACATCTGGAATAATACTATAATGTTCAAAAGCAAACATTTTCCCGGTTCTTCCAAATCCAGTCTGCACCTCGTCATCAACTAAAATTAAATCTTTTTCATAACATAACTCTCTCAATTCCTTAGGAAAATCTTCTGGAGCGGGATGTACTCCTCCTTCACCTTGAATTAATTCACAGAATATTGCCACAGTATTTTCGTTAACTGATTCTTTTACAGAATCAATATTGCCATATGATGCGTATTTAATGTAAGGGGATAACCAAGATAAGAAAGCTTTTCTGTACTTCATATTATGCGTCATTGATAAAGAACCTAACGTTCGACCATGAAAACCTCTTTTAAAGGCTATAACCTCTGGGGTTTTTTTTTCTCTATTATTAGCTAATACTAATTTAATAGCTGCTTCAACTGATTCAGTACCGCTATTTGAGAGAAAAGTTTGCGTTAGATTTTTTGGAGTGATATCTGCTAATTTTTGGAGTAACTTAGCTCTCTCTTCTACTGGAAATCCTGGGGGTATCATTGCTATCTTTTCAAGTTGTTGTTTCATAGCCTCAATATATTTTGGATGGCTATGACCTATATTCAATACACCATGCCCCCCAATACAGTCAATATATTCGTTTCCCTTCTCGTCATAAAGAAGGGCACCTTTTCCTTTTGTTATGACGTAATCTCGTTTTGGAAATAACTTAGTATGATGGTACTTCTCTAATTCAACTAATTTGGAATAGTAATCTGACATGTATTTCTTTAATTAAATAATTTATAAATAAAATTATAATTGAACTATATTGTTCAATACAATAATAATTTTTGGGAAATTTTTCTCTAATTTTCAGATTTAATTAAGTTTAATCATAATAATTTGTGGGAAATACAGCCATGAAGGCATTTTCCACAAAAATCCCCCATTACGAGAGGACGTTCATTTATGAAAAATTTATCAAATGCATTCTGCCTTTGGCGTGCTTTAAAGAAATCATCAATCGTGATTTTCTTTTTTGCTCGTTTGGGTAATTTTCTCCTCGTTCTAGCACCTGTGCCTCCCACTAAGCCAAAAACAGCCATATTACATCGCATTTTTTCTGCTTTACAATATTTATATAAATTTTCACCAATTTTCACTGTGAAGGTCTCATCGAGAGTCAACGCTTCCGTTGGACAATCACATACACATTTATGATTGCATTTTTCAGGTTGGCACAATTTTGGTCCGTTATACATCGGATCTGCCACCAATGGTGCATTGGTTATAATTGAATTAAAACGTATTCGAGAACCATACTTTGGTACTAAAACTAATCCACTCAATCCAAATTCACCAAGACCAGCTGCCACCGCTGCGTGACGATGGGAAAAATCTGCTAAAAAAATAGGATCTTCTTCCACAATTCTATGAAGAAATCTATATTGCCCTAAAACGAAGGTTGGAGGAAACATAAGAGCTTTATAACCATGAAATTCTAAAATCCGTTTTGCTGTAAGGTGTCCTATCCGAGAAAGTTCCCAATTTACTAATCCATACCCATAATATAGATATGGAGCTGCACTTTTATGAGATTGATTATGTTCCCCCCAAATATCGCATATTTCATCAATAATTTTAATTCCATAGGAGATAACACAAGTAGCATCAGGTATATAGTGTTGAGGATGTGTTTCCTCAGGACATTCAGCAAATCGGGAAATTGAGGCAATTCCCACACGATCCGCTCCTTTTTCAAGCAAAAATTCCTTAACATCCCTTGTTAAATTCTGATTCTTCGTCATTATCTTCATCCAATAAATTTTTATTAATTACTATATAAATATCCAATGTTTTTATAAATTAACTATAAAATAATAATAAAAATGCTATTTGAAAGTATATTTATCACAAGGGGCGGTTTTTGGGGTGAAGAATGGGATTTCAAATTATTATTTGCGATTGCCGCAGTATGCATTTGTATTACAGATTGGAAATGGAAAGAGAGGAAAGATTATTTTTGGGTTTTTTTAACAGGTTTTATTTTTTGGAGCTCAGTTGAATTAGCACTACAACTTACGGGAATTCGAGATATGCCGAATCGATATCTTTTTGGAATGAAAATTCCTTTGTGGCTTTCAATTCCCTTACAAGGTTTATCTGAAGGGGTAACTGTTGGTATTATCGGCTTGTTTATAACTGATTTGTATATAGTTAAAGAAACAAGAATTTATAGCTTAATTACATTAGCGATTGTTGTAGTTGCGATAACTTTAGTAATGTTTAGTCATGGAATTTATATTCCTAATGTTGGAGGGGATGTACCATCTCGAAGAGAAGTTTTTCCTATCTGGGAATTGCTAATAATTCCACTTGTTTCTCCTGCCATATACTGGATAATGAAAACAGATAAAGAATCTAGAAAAAGAGGATTATATATGTTTTTAGTAATGTTTGTTTTAGGGTGCATATGGTATCTTCTATATTGGTTATCAGGTCAAAGATGGGTCGAAATTGGTACAAAAAATCCCGACGGAACCTATTCTAATTTGCGAAGAGCACCTCCAATTATAGAGTTTATGGTAATCTTTTATAATGCTTTAGTTGAGATTGCTCTCATTTATATGCCTTTCTTAGCAATTCCTTACTTATTAGGGCTAATTAAACAAGAGGAAGATAAACCACCAATATAAATTATAATAAAAAAATTATTAAAAATGAAAAAATATTAAAAAATGATAATTGATGAACTCAACGGAAGCTAGAGATCCATATGAAGTAATATTAGAAAAAATGAGGGAATATCCAAACGATATTCCGATAACGGAAGGAAAAATTTCAGACGCCTTTAGAGAATATATAAAACTTTTATTCACTCCAGAAGAAGCAAAAGTAGCTCAACATTTAGAGGTTAGACCTCTGTCAGTAGGTCAAATTGCCAAGCGTATTGGCAAAGATAGAAGGGAAACCAAAAAAATCCTAGAAGATATGACTGAAAATGGAGCTATTCAAGATATTGGCGGTTATTCATATTTTATAGCTGTAGCACATCTTTTTAATATTGGATTTAAATATTCAAAGGCATTAGAGAGACTTGGAAAAAAAGGAGCAGAATTATATCAACAATTTTTCATTAAAGAAAAATATTACAAACGATATGAATCTTCAGATGCTGGGACTCCGCTAACGAGAATAATTCCAATAGATAAATCAGTTGATCATCAGTCTGAAATTTCAAATGTGGAGGAAATTCATGGAATAATTGAAGATTGCATGCTTCCAATTGTGATTACTGATTGCCCTTGTAGAAATCGGTTGGAAATTTTAGGAATTAGAGAATGTAAAGATAAATATCCCATACATGAATCTTGCTTTCAGTTAGGATTATTCGGAAAATATTTTCTCAGGAGAGGTGAAGGAAAGGAAATATCGCGTGAAGAAGCACACAAATTAGTAGACAAATATGCAAAATTAGGTTTAGTTTTTACAACAGAAAATATTAAAAATCCCAATCATGTAGTTGTTTGTTGTTGTTGTGATTGTTGTTGCGCTATATTAAGAGGTATGACTCGCTTTGAGGAAAAAAACGAATTTTGCACAGCCAAATCCAACTACATATCTCAAGTCAACCAAGATTTATGCAAAGGATGCGGACTTTGTATGAAGAGATGTCCTTTTAATGCCATTAAAATTCATAATGAAAAATCTTTTGTAGACCAAAATAAATGCTATGGTTGCGGTATTTGTGCTGTAGCATGTCCTACTGAAGCTATAAAACTACATAGAACCGAGCGATCACTAATTTGTGAAAATCCATTAGAACTAATGAGTAAAATTTTTAGAGAAAATCGAAGTATCTAACAAGGAAATCGATTTTCTAATGCTTGAAATTTTTTATTATTTTAAGGCATCAATTGCACAATTTCTGCTTTTCTCCTTACACTTTTCTTGTAATCCTTATAATACAAACGCTTGCGTTTTGGAGCCATTTTTTCAAATTCAATTTTAGCTTTTTCAGGAGGGAGGACGATGAGCTCTCCATCCTCTTTCTGGATTACGCATCCAGAGTTAACCAGTATCTTATAATTCTTTGCAGTTTCCTTAGGATCACCCCAACAAATTAGCTGGCAATTTCCGCAGGTGAGCTGTACTACTCCCTTCCCGCCATAAGATGCTGGAACATATCCCTTCGAATGATCTTTAATTATTGGCCTTTTTTTCTGAGCTGTCATGGCAAGAGTCATAAGACGGGATACTTCAAACTTATCTTCTGGATAATCATATCGACCAGGACTCCAGGTCGAAAATTTTCCTGATTTGTGTAACCCAGTACACCCCCCACATACAAGTACACATCTTAGTTTATTAATCCTTTTTGCGTATTTAAAAGTATATCCACCGAGAGTAATGGAGGTTTCTTCATTGTCAGAAAACATTTGAAAGCCACACACTTTAGTACAGAGTTTACATTTGTTACAAAACGATTCTTCGGGAGGAAGTGGATCAGTTGGCTGTAATTTGGCGTCAGTAACTATTCCCCCTAAAATTATAGGTGTACCATAACCTTTTATTCCAACATTACCCGACCAACCAAAAGAAGCAATTCCAGAACGGACAGCGAGATATCTTAATGAAAGTTCGGGAGGCAATGATGCTTGCCATCCAGGATAATCTTCTCTATAATGGTTATTAGGAATAACACTTATTGCTTTATAATCCTTTTTAATTAAAAAATCTCTAATATCTTTAGCTAGATGCCATGCTCTAATATTAGTAGCGATGTTGTCCTCCTCGTGATCGGCACGACCATTTGGAAGTTCTTTTCCTAAATGAGGACGAATTAAATCCTTATCCATGGGAATTGCAAACCCAATTGCGGATTGAGCTTCTGGAAGTAAATAAGTAATATCGGCTCCAGGCGGTCCTCCAGCCATGGTTTCAAGCGTTGCAAATCCAACTCTTATTGCTCCACGCTCAATTAACATTTTTTCAATTTCTTTGTTTAGACTAATAATTTAATCACCTTACAATATAAGGAGGGTTTTTTTTCTAAATTGTTGAAAGATTAAAAATTTTTATAATTGTAATAAATCAATTTCTTTTTGGAAATCGTTGATCTATTATCATAATTAAAAAATTCATATTTTCAATCATATTTATTAACTTAATTTAGAAAACTAATAGGTGTTTTAGGAAAAAATGAAAATTGAACATATAGCAGTCGCTTCAAATTCGATTGAAGATAGCGATAGATTTTTTACTGAGTTATTAGGATTAAAAAAGATTAAAACTTTCTCAGTATCAGCAGAATTAATGGAAAAATTCTTTAGTATAAATAAAGAGTTTGTTTTTTTAAGATACCAAAACGATAATATAGGAGTAGAGGTGATTATAACAAACGATAATAGTAAATCTATTGATAATTTTACTCACTCATGCTTAACAGTCGATAATCGCGATGAATTCGTGAAGATATCATCATCAATGGGATATACAACGATAAAGGTCCCCCGAAAAGAAAGCGAGGGATATTATTTATTTGTTAAAGATTCGTTTGGAAACTTATATGAAGTCAAATAGAAAGTATAAATAATTTATATCTTTGCGATAAATGTAAAAAAATGTAAATAAAATATTTTTAAATTGAATCGATTCAATTATATATTTGACACAAAAAGGATAAGATAAATTTTTTAACTAGTATTTTCTTGCAAAATTTGATATAAATCTTATATTTTTAGGGATAGGAGGCACTCCAAAAAAATGCCCAGATCGTACAAATTAAAAATCGTGGTCGGAGGTTCGTCTAGGTCTGGGAAAACTTCATTTTTGCTTGGGAAGGCTCAAGCAGATCCCGAATTTAATCATTTAGGCGTCTCTTTTAAACCAATAGAATGCGTAATAAATGAAGGAGACTCTTATAAATTTATAGTTTGGGATTTAAAGGTGAAAGAAAGATTCAACTTTTTATATCCTATCTTTTGTAGGGGTGCGGCAGGTGCATTTATCTGTTTTGATGTGAATGATCGAGATTCCCTTTTCGAGATACCATTCTGGATTAATGTTTTCAGACATAATAAAAAAGGTATTGAAGTAAAAATACCTATTATTTTAATAGGAACAAAAATGGATTTACATCATCGGGAAGTTTCTGATGATGAGATTAATAAATTGATTAAAAAATATGATATAGATGGAGTATTTTATACTTCTATTTATGATATTGACAGCAAAGAAAAAAGAGGTGCAATTTTTAAATGTTTAATAGAAAAAATAGAACCATTTTGCCATGTTCATGAATGCTCCATTTTTATTCCGAGAGAGGACGAATCATTCAAAGAATTTGCTAAACAATTCTCGACTTGCCCTATTTGTAAAAGAAATAATCATTTTGAGAGTTTAAAAAATTTTTATTTCAGTCGAGAACCCGATATAATAAAATTAAGAGAAAGATTGTCAGAATTAGTTGATGAATCAAAAGATTTTGATGATATTTATTATAATAAAATTAATGTAGGAATTCCTTGTTGTACTTGTTTTTCAAAATACTTTAAGTGAATCTTTAGATTTTATCTGTTTTACTTAAAATTCCTGAATCTTTTATAATCTCCATATGATCAAAAGCTAACTTGAGGGATGGAATTTTTGATATTGGAACTATTTCTAAAACAGATGCATCGTCTTGAGCTCTTGGTTTTTCATTATCAGTAAGCGTTTCGCATAAATAAGCTATGGTAACGACGTGCCCTCTTGGGTCACGTTTAGGATCAGAATAAATTCCAATGAGCCTTTCAATTTTTACATTAACATTCGTTTCTTCTAAAGTTTCTCTAATGCAAGCATTCTCTATAGTTTCTCCCACATCTACAAATCCGCCTGGCAACGCATATTGACCTTGAAAGGGTGGATTTTTTCGTCGAATAAGAATTAATTTATCTTTATCAAAAAGAATGACAGCATCGACAGTTAATAATGGGGTAACAAGCTTAGGCATAAGCTACTAATAGAGTTCCCTGAATAAATCTTTTAGGTTTTTTTTAAGAAAAATCAGAGATTAATATTAAATGAAAAATATTTTCTAAAGTCAAATATTACTAAATTTTATGATTGATATTGATTATCTAAAATTTAGATATCAAATATCATACTATTAAATAATCTATTGTAAATTTTCTAATGATCAAAATCCGATCTAAAAATAACAATTCGAAGAATGAATTAGGTAATACAATTCATAAAGTTCCTCCCAATAAATTTAGAAAAAAAAAAAGAAAACACGAATTCTATACCATAGTCGTAATCAGCATCATTTTAGGGTCAATAATTCTATTTTATTATTATATTAAAGAGCCTTTCCATTTAACAGATGAGACTGTAATAAATATTACTTTTGATGATGAAATTAATCATGAAGAGTTTATTTATGGGACATTCCAATTAGATGATAAAGAGGAGCGTAAATGTGTTGAAAAAATGGATTGTAGGATAAAAATTAAAGGATCTGAAGAAGAAAGAGGATCAAGACGTTGGCCTAAAAAGAATTATCGCATTGAGCTTTCTAAAGCTAAAGCTCTTCTTGGGATGAGACGTGATGATGATTGGGATTTATATGCTTTATATATGGATTATACTAGATTAAGAATTAAATTAGGTTTTGATCTATGGGGAAGTCTCAAGGAAACAAATCCTACAGCAATCACACCAAATTCTAAATATGTAATTCTTTATTTAAATGGTGAATTTCGTGGTTTATATTTATTAGCTGAAAGATCAGATAGAAAGTTATATGGGCTTGATGATGCTCAGAATAACAATGGTTCAAGTCTAATTTTTCAATCAATGGGAAATACAGAGTTAAGATACAATGCTTTAGATAGATGGGAACAGGATTGGCCAAACGAATATGAGGGATGTTATATAAAGGAATTAATTATCCCAGATTTAATTTCCTTTATTAATAATACGTCTGATGAGGTTTTTTTTAGTGAATCAGATGGGATTTATACTATTTTTGATAAATTGAATCTAATTGATTTTTTTGTATATAATTATTTCATTTTACATAAAGATTTTTGGAGGAATAATTTTTATGTTGTTAGAAATACTTATCCAAGCAAATTTTTTTTAATCCCTTGGGATTACGATGATAGTTTCGGTCAAGTTATGCATAACAGACACAGTTCTCAAGAAAATTATATAGAGTTTATTGAAAGAAATAATGAATTATTTAACCGTCTAGTTAATAACGATCTCTTTATGAAAGAATGTAAGAATCGATGGTTCTATTTGAGAGAAAATCTTTGGACAGAAGAATTTATTTTAAATATGTTACTTGAGGATTTTGATGAACTCGAAAATGCCATAAAAGCTGATACTGAGATGTGGAATCCTAAAGAAATCAAAGAAAGATGGGAGAATGATTTTAATGAGTCACTTGACGATCTTTTACAATGGATTCCAAATCGTTTAGAATA
The DNA here is from genome assembly GCA_048887225.1 of Candidatus Hodarchaeota archaeon. Taxonomy (GTDB): domain Archaea; phylum Asgardarchaeota; class Lokiarchaeia; order Sigyniarchaeales; family SOKP01; genus LW40-45. The sequence goes on along the minus strand of JBHLJY010000004.1, from coordinate 157,819 downwards.
TTGTGATTCATTTTTTTATGAAAGCTAAATTGGAAATATAATCATTCATCATCTTCCATTTCCTCACTAAAGAAATGCTTCTGTGTATATTTCATAAGTTGATCAGTAGTTGCATAAGTTTTAGGTACAAAACCAGATCCATAATCTCTACTCCCACCACCCCTCCCATGATAAGTACTGGTCACTTGCTTGACAATGTTGCCCATATTTATATGTGCTTTTTTGGCGAGATCAGCACTAACCATCCCAGTAACATAAGTACCTTTGTTGTCTTCATTGTAAAACATTGCGATAGTATTATCAGAATATTTCATAACATTGGAACTTATATCTTGAACAGATTTTTGATCAACACCCCAAATTCTTGAAGTAACAACTTTAGCACCAAGATAATAATATGCATTTTTATTTAAATCGCTCCTAAATTCATTACTAAAATAATAGGCTTTTTGGGATAAATTTTGTTTTGCGTTTTCCCATTCATCTAATATTTTTTTAATTTTGGAAATTAAGTCGTCTTTTTTCACATTTAGGTAATTTGTTAGTTCATGTAAAATATCTCCTTCAAATACCTCTTCGGATGTTAGTTCTAAATCATCTTTTGTTGCTTTTGGTGCTTTATATGCGAGTTTATTTCTTTTTTCTAAAAGTTCTTTAATCCTTCCAACAAGTAGTTTAGAATCAACATTTATTATGGACTGTAAATCATCCAAAATTTGCTCATCCTTTTTCTGCATTCGGTGAGTTGCTTTACCGGCTGTAAATTTTAATCGCACTACGCCATCTTGTATTTTTTGCGATTTTATAAGTTTTATATTTCCAGTTTCTGCTGTATTGTTAAGGTGGGTTCCACCACACGCCTCTACATCTATACCAGGGACCTCTACAATCCTAACCCTCTTACCAGGTACTGCTCCGCCCTGATAAATTGTCATTCCATATTTTTGTTCTGCCTCTGTTCTAGGTAAAAAATCTAAGTATAAGTCAATTTCTTGTTTTACGATATCATTTGCTCTTTTCTCAATTTCTTTGAGCTTTTCACGCGGAATTTGTTCAAAATGGGTAATATCCAGATGTGAACTTTTAAGCGTTTTTTTAGCACCTGCTTGATTTATATGGCTGCCTAACACCTCTCGAGCAGCAGCATTAACAATGTGAGTTGCTGTATGGTGTTGGGAAAGTTGAGTACGCCAAGATTTATCTACTTCAATTTTAACTTTGTCGCCTTCCTTAAAATTAGGTGTTTCATCTAATACATGAATAATGTAGTTGCCTTGTTTGAAAACATCACTGAATTTTTGGCCGTTGATTGTTCCAATATCGTGTAGCTGACCTCCTGAAGTTGGATACGCAACTGATTTATCTAATACTACCATACTATCAATTATTTTCAGAATTTTTGCTTCATTGGAAATCTTAGTATAATCATAATAATATAGAGATTCAGTCTCAGGAATTCCTTTCAAATCTAATTCCATTCTTCTTTCTGTAGCATGAATTTGTTCAATTTTTTCGTGTTTTTCAACAACTAATGAATAGAAGTCATCAGGTATTTTTACTATAACATTGTATTTCTTTGCCGCTTCTTTTACCATATCGGGACTAATTCCGTTTGAATCATACAATTCAATTAAAGTTTCTGTGGAAATTTTACCTTTTTTCATAACCTTCTCTAAAATTTTTCTAGCTTTTTTCTTAGTTGCATAAAATTTCTCTTTCTCGACATCGAGAATTTCTCTAATTTCATCTAGATGTTCCGAAACTTCTGGAAAAAGTCCTTTTAATTCTTCAGCATGCCAAACACACACATCTGCCATATCAATATTCCAATTGAAACTATCAATAAAACTAATAGCACGCCTAAAAATAACCCTTAAATTATATCCTCCCCCCACATTTGAAGGAAGCTTTCCATCGTTAATCGCAAAAAGCAAGCTACGGGCATGTTCTGCGATTGAATACAATCCCGTCATAGGTAAAATTTTTTCTTTTAACTCATCTACGCCTATCTTTAATTCGTTAGCTACTTTTTGCCAAGCAGCATCCATATCTTCAACTTCATCAATATTTAGATAAGCTGAATATTGTGAAAATCTATTATAAAGGTCTAAGTCTAATTTGATCCTTGTTATTTTTCTTAATTTTGACAATACATAGGGAAAAATAGCTTCATACATATTAGGGGTCCCTTGAGAAAACCACGCAACACGCTCTTGACCAAGCCCCATATCTAAGACTTTAAGTTGTAATTCACGTGGGCCTTCTGGTGTTTGTTCAAACATAGTATAAACTTGATTAAAGAGCTCGACACCTCTACTAAAAAACTCGAGACAACAACCAAATGATCCTCCACCAGCCCAACTATCTTCGTGAATGGTGATCTCTTCTTTTGCAAGACCTACCCCTTTATGGATAAAATCATGCATATCCATGAAAAGCTGCCCTTGATCCCATTCTTCCTGAGAAACAAACGTATGCTGACCTATCATCACGAAGCCACAGCAATGTGAACCCGTCAAACCTACATTCTCTATGTCATTAAACCGCAAACAGAATTGGGGTATTAGAAGTTTTTTAGCTGGAGGTTCCACTTCTCCAGTTATAACATAAGGTTGAAATGCAGAAATGGAAGCAATTGTAAATTCTGAGGTGGGATTCCATCTTGAGACACAAGGATACCTATTTATTGGTTTATAGCCTCTTGGCTCCAAAATCTCAACTATTTTATTCCATACATCGATAAAAGATAATTTAACTGGAGAGGGATTATCTATTACAACCTGAAATCCACCTGAGCATGCTGGATCTCCACAAACTTCACGGTCTTCATGAGTCGTCCAGAAATAATTTTCACAACAACTACAATGTTTTCGTATATAGCCTAATTCTCTAAGTTCCTTAGTAGGAAAATAATTATCTGGATCTTTTGAAGCAATTTCCTTAAAAATTTTTTTTTGTTCCTTATCACTTAACACTTGAATCAAGTTAGTAAATTATCATTTGACGATATATATTAAAATAAACATTCTCCGTATTTTATTTTTAACAACTCATTGTATCTATCTTTTTGTAAAGATTTAAAATATTTTTTTATTACTATTTAGGCAAGAATATAAAAAAAAAATAAGAAATTTTATCATGAATGATGAAGACAAGAGAGGATTTGTTTTTAAAGTGACTGTAATAGGTGATGGGGCTGTAGGAAAAACATCTCTGATTAGAAAATATACCAAAGGCGAGTTTAAAGAAGAATACATTATGACGCTTGGTGCGCAGTTCACCAAACATGAAACAGTAGTTCAAGGAACTCCCATAGAATTAGTTTTTTGGGACATTGCAGGTCAAGAATCTTTTGCCCAGCTTCGTGCGGGTTTCTATAGAGGGAGTAGAGCATGTATTATAGTTTTCTCTCACGAAGCAAATGAGCAGGGAAATTTAAGTTTTCAAAATATATCTAAATGGTTAGTAGATATCAAGAAACATTGCGGCTTTCTGCCTATAATTCTATTTGGAAATAAAATCGATTTAATTCAAGATATCGATAATTTAGTTCAAAACAAAGATTACCCTAAATCAAACTACAATATTGAAAAAATGGTCAGAGGATGGAATTTTCTTGGTTATTATTTAACTAGTGCCTTGTCAGGAGCAGGCGTAAACGAAGCATTTACAACACTAGCTGAAAAATTACATTCGATATACGGAGCCTTTGCGTAATTATTTTTGCTATAAAAGTTCCATATTTATTTTTCTTATTTATTTATGATATTATAATTCTAAAGATTGAAGTCGTGCGTATCCGTTTTTAATAAAATCATAATCAAGCAACTCGATTTTCTCTGGAATAATCTTTAATAACAATTTTCTTTTCCCTCGGACTATTTTTTGCGCGTGATCGAATCCATTATCACCTTTTCTTAAAAAAATCAATCTATCTTTACTAGATGCCGTAATTTGCATCCCTTGTATCTTTCCAGTGTCCAATGGTGTATAAATACCTATACTCACAATTGGATTTTCCTCGATATTTTGAACCTTTCTGCCTGGAGCGGGACCTACATAAATAATAAAATCATCAGATTTTTTATCAACATAAAAATCCATCGGTGTGGCACGTGGTATATTATTAGCACAAGTACATAATACTAACACTTTTCTTTTATTTAAAAAATCGCGAATTTCCTTTTTTAACTCTTCTTCGGGCATTTTCTTTAGGTTTTTATTCATTTCTTTTCTTCCATTAAATTATTTCATTAAAATATATTTCTTAATAATGCGTAAATGAAAAAAAGTTTATCTTAAAAACTTTATCTTCATTGAAATGGAAGATCTTCTTCTAAATTTACAGCTGCCCTTACATAGGGAGAGATTGGGCCTTTTCCTAAGACCATAATTCTAATTTTAGCATCTAAATTAGGATCCATATTTGCGCCAAACTTTATTTTCGCTTCCTCAGGAACCTCATTGGTTATTGTAGATACTATTTTGTCTATATTTGACAATGATAATTTATGATCGCTTGAAACTGATATCAAACAACGATCGACCTCGTTAGTATCTGGTTTTAAAAGGGGATTATGTATGGCTAATTTTGACTTTTGAATAATATCTTTTTCTTTTCCTAGAGTTTCCGTTATTCCAATTAATCCTGAAGGATAGTCATTACTTTTTTCAAATATTTTTCTTACGTCAGCAAAATCTATATTTATTATTCCGCAAGTATTAATGAGATTAACAATCTCTCTTATGCTTCTTACTAAAACTTCGTCCATTACTTTGAAGCATGTCAAAATAGGAGCATTAGGAATTAATTTAAGAAGATTATCGTTGGGTAAAGGAATAATAGAATCGGAATATTCAGCAAGTTTTTTAAGACCTATTTTTGCTCTTAGTCTTCTTTGAGATCCTTCGCTCATGAAAGGCATTGAACAAAATGTCACCACCAAAGCATTATTCTTTTTTGCTTCTCTCGCAATAATAGGTGCTGCTCCAGTTCCTGTACCGCCGCCTAATCCACATGTTAAAAATACTATATCTGCGTTTAATATTTTATTGAGCCTATCAACATCCTCTTCTGCAGCTTCCGAACCAATAATAGGATTGTTTCCCGAACCCAGACCATTACATTGTTCTTTGCCTATTAATATTTTTTTTTCTGCGTTTGAATAATATAAATCGTGAGCATCAGTATTTATATTTAAAGTTTCAGTGCCCATTAAGCCCATTTCTTGTAACCTTGAAATGGTATTATTACCTGCTCCACCAACGCCAACAACTAGCGTTTTAACCTTTAAGATTTTTAATAAATTCGATAAGTAATCATCATTATCGTAAATTTGATTCGAAATCACATTCCCTTTTATATAAGGGAGTTGTTTAAATCTTGAGCTTATTGCTGGTTCTGATCTTGAAAATTCGAACAAGTTTGATATATCTTTTAAATCAATTTCTTTCAATTTTGTTATCTCTAATATTATTTTATACTCATAATACGCAAATCATATTGGAATAATATTTGAATGTAATATGCAAATATTATCGATTTAGCGAAGGAAAAATCAGAAAACTTTTTCTATTTCCAAGTTGAAAATTTTTAAATATTCAAAGTCTTTGTCTTAAACAAATTATAACTTTAATGAAGATAGATTTATAAATCAAAGTTTTCTCTATTATATTAACTACTAAGGGGTCGGTATTTTGGAAATTGATTATAATCAAGCCGGAAACACCAAAGAGTCTCAGAATAAATCGAAGTTTGAAAAAAACATAATTAAAGTGAAAGCTACCCTTAGTTGTCCTAATTGTAATTATAAGAAAACGTTTAAAAATCAATTTTATCAAAAAAACATTGAGCAAATGATTGTTTCGCTAAAGATATTTGATTGGATGGTTTGTTCGTGTGGCGAACTACTAAATTTAAATTTAGATTTTGAAATTTAAGTGTAACTACTAAAATATTTTCTTCTTAGGTATAATTTTTATAAATCTAATTTTATACGTCCGTATTTTCCTCCCCCCCCTGGAGTGTATTCAATCTCTTTAATTCTAAGGGCATTTATTACAGAGGATATCTTTGCGTCAAATTTTTCGATCCTACTTATTGGTACATTAAGTAATATTTCAAATTCTGTACCAAGTTCTTTTATAATTCTATCATAGAGATCTGAAACTGTTTTGCTATTAGTACTTTTAATGCTTTTTACTGAACGAATAATATCGATAAGGGGTATAGCATTAATATAAGGAGGTCTATGGTTAGGATGTCGAGGCTTTTGGTAAGATGAGATGATGTCAATTCTTTCACTTACACCCAATTTAATTTTAGAATTTTTTTTTAAAGTTACTTTACAAGCAGGACACATCATTTTTTCTTTTGCTACCTGAATAATATAGTCCTCTTTAGCTTTTTGAGGATCATTAGTGAAAAAGAGGATAAAATTCTCAGTAATAGAATATTGATTGAAAATTGTATCCGCTTTATTAAACAATATTCTTCTTCTGCATTTATTACAGAACATGTTGTAATATTTACCGAGTTTAGGATGGAGTCCTACATTTAATGTTATTTTTCTATTGTTTTTTCTCTGAAGTGCTAATCGAATTTCTTCAAGTGATGGATTATCAATATCAAATTTATTAAATTCTCTTCCTAAAGAACGGGGATTTTCCGAATGTGCGTCAGAATTACTCAAAAATGAAATATTTTTCAAACATTCTAATCGGTCGGCAAGAGGAGTATTTGCAGATAATCCTAATTCTATAAATGATACCTTTTTAGCGGCATCCTGATAACAATCCTTGAGAGTTTTAAATTTATTTTGTCTAAATATGGCTTTGAAAGGTGTGAAAGCATGTGCGGGACCTATTAAACAATTTGAATCAATTGTTAGATTAACTAACTCAGCAGGAGATAAATTTACTCTTGGTCGACCACCCCATTTATTTAGTATATTTTTTGAATAGGGTTTTAATTTTGTTTGGATTTCTCTTACCGTATCAAAATCAGGAAAAAAAACTACTTCATGAATGCTTTCTTTATCTTCAATTTCAGTCTGTAAAATAAAATAAATATCTTTATAATGAAAAGCTCCATATTTATCTTTTTCAAGGTTATTTTCCATGTATTTTAGCCATTGTGGTTGTAATATATCACCGGTACCTAGAATATTTAATCCTTTCTTTTTGCAGGTTTTATACATAGTGTCTAAATTTAACGACTTAGACACAGCAATTGATTTGGGTGAGTGAATATGTAAATCAGCGTTGAAAATGTCCATTAGTTAGTAAAAGATCTTGATATAATAAAAAGTTTAATTCAAATTTTATTAATAATTTAAGAAACTTTGGATTTCCATTTCGAAGCTTCATTATAAGCCTCTTCAGCTTTTTTAAATTCTTTTCTAGAATCATATATATAGCCAAGTTTGTTCCAAATTTCGTAATCATGAGGTAGATAATCTAAAGCTTTTTTATAACATCTAATCGCGTTATCATAATCATCTCTGTTATGATATACGATTGCTAAACTTTTCCAAACCGTAGAAGAATCTGGATTTAGTCCTAAAGACTTTTTATAATATTTTATAGCCTTATCGTACATTTTTAGTTTGTTATAACTAAAACCAATGTTATCATATAGAACGTCGTCGTTAGAGTCAAGTTTAAGGGCTTCTTTATAACACTCTATTGATTTTTCGTATTTTTCACTAAAAGTATAAGAGAGCCCAAGACCATTCCACGCCTCGATATAGTATGGATTACTTTTCAGAGCTTTTTTATAGCATTTAATGGCCTCGTTAAACTCGTTTATTTCGTAATATACATTACCAAGATCATTCCAGATCACAGCATTATCAGTGTCTAACTCAAGAGCTAAATTATAGTAGAATATAACATTATCGTAATCATTTTTATCGTAATAAATTTGTGCTAAATTCTTTAAAATAAGAACATTGTCAGGATCAATTTTTAGCGCCTTCTTATAACATTGAATTGCCTCATCGTGCATATTTCTATTCCAGTATATCAAGGCAATATTATTCAAAACATCGGTATAACTCGGATCTAATTCTAAAGCTTTATTGTAATATTTAATTGCTTTATCGAACTCTTCCAAATCTTCGTAAGAGAATCCCAAATTATAATATGCTATCGCATCATCAGGTTCAAGCTTTATAGCTTTTTTGTAGGATTCAATGGCATTCTTATAATCTCCATTATAAGAATGAGAAAGTCCTATATTATTCCATGCCTCGCTTGAATAGGGATTAAGTTCTACTACTTTTTCATAGCATTCTAAAGCTTTGGTATAATTAGCATCATCGTAATAACTATCACCCAAATTGATCCACGCATCAACATCATCGGGATCGATATCAACTAGTTCTTTATAACGATCAATCTTCTTCATTAGTAGCTCTAATAATTATAAAAGAATTATAAAAAATAAGTATAATTGAATAAAATTATCAAAAGTGTCAATTAAAAGGGGAAGAAAATTATATATCTGAAAGAAGCATCTTATCTTGGATTTGATCGTTTAATAATACTCGAAAATAATTCTTTTTATCTTGAAAATTGACGTTCTCTAATTTTCCTTGTACGAACACTTGTTCTCCTTTTTTTGCTTGTTCGCAGAATCTACCTCTGAAAGAATTAATTTCGCAAATATCATCTGGTTTTAACTCGCTAAATGGGAAATCGGTTTCAAGAATTTTAATAACTTTAATCATATATGAACATGGAGTAAATATCGAATCTCTATCATCTATGATTTTTGCCTTAAGTTTAATTCTGCCGCAATTCTTATATTTATAGTCATAAAAACTTCCTTGCCAGTGTTCAGGGCTTTTTATATATCGGATAAAAAATTCAAAACCTTTAAAAATTCCTTGATGAAGTTTTCTTTGTTCATATTGTATAAAATTGTCAAACGATATATCAGAACCTCCAACTCTCCATTTATAATGAGAATAAAATTCTTGCATATTATATTTCCGGCAATTTCCATGTAAATTCAATATACCTTTCAATCTGTCTTGGAATTTCAAGCTTACATCCGTGCCGTAAATAATCAAATCAATATCAGAATTATCTTTACTTAAACCAATCATGGGTGAGCCAGTTATTCCTATTGAATTATTAGGTACTTCTCCTTTAGAAATAAATAATTCACATAACTCTTTTGAACATTTTTCTATGACAGATAAATTGGTTTTACCAGATATTTTCTTAAAATATTCCCTAGGCTCATAGATTTTTTTAATATCTTCACTTTTCACTCCTTGTAATTCTAAATCAAGTTGTTGAGAGAAAAAGAGATATTTAGGATATTCTTTTTTTAAAAACTCATATCTTTCTTTTAAATCATAGATTTTTTTATATCTTTTTTTATTTTTTACTCTATCTCCATCTGAATGAGGATAAAATCTTATAAAGCAAATTTTTCGATCCTTTGGATGAAGAATACCTTTTACATCAAAAAATAAATTATCTTTTGTTTCAATATAATCCCCTTCAATCCCTTTAAGAATATCCATGAGAATTCTAAATTATGCTTTTAATTTTTCTTTTTAGCTTTCCTATGGTAGTTTTTAGTTCAGCGTAAACATTATGAGGATGGATTGATTCTTCTGATTCTATTTTGAATACAATTTCAAAATCGTCTTCTAAATTCGGAAAATTTTTCGCTACAAAATTTTTAGCCATTTCTCTTACAACATCTTCAGAAAACAATGGCTTAAGATGAGCAGTTCTAACTAATTCAGCTTCTTCTGGTCTTTTTAAAACACTTTGTATTTTACCACTCATACTCTCTTCAATAATATCGATAATGTCTAAAACATCAATCTTATGACTTTCTAAATCTTTAATTTGGACAGTAATGGTTCCCCTAGAACGCTGATTGTGTGAGGAAAAAGGTAAAATGTTAATCAATTTTTTAATGTCTTCGTCAGAAATGTTGATATCTTTTCTAGTTTTAATAAATTCTGCAGAATATTCTTGAGACATTTCTTTAGCGCATGGACAGACAGTTATGCCAACAGCGCTTGCTCCGATATAATAATTATAGTCAATTTCTCCAGAATCTTTTCTTTCTGCTCTTACATAAGAACTAATATTGTAAGCTTTCTGGATATTTCTTTTTTCGCTTTCCCTGAGTTGGACAATGATTTTTCCTTCTAATTTCACTTCTGCTTTTTTAGAGTAGTGATGATACTCTAACAATTTCTTTACAATTCTATAGGCTACAAACTCAATAGTAGGAGTAGGATCAAAAATAACTTCATTTATAACTTCTTCGATAGTCTCTGAGGTTCTAGACATATGGATTCCACGTTGTTGCCCTGGAAGAGAAATTAAAGCAGAAATTCTAGGATAAAATGAATATTTTTTATTTTCTTGTACAATTTCAACTTTTTTTTCTAGACCTACAATACCAACTTTATCAAGTGGTAAATCTATCGATGAAGGTTTTGAACTTTGTAAATCCATCTTGAAATCAGGAATAATGTGCCACCGATATAGATAAGTTAATTTTTTTTTTGCTCTAATTAATTATAATTTAATATTAAATTATATTATTTTTTAATACACTCTTTAAAACTTCAAGTAATAAATGCCTAGTTCTCAAATTTTTAGCAAATTTGGTCTCATAGGAGAAAATTTAGACTTAAAAGAGAATGTATATTTGGAATTCGATAAAGAAGGAAAAATTTTAAATATAGATTTTGAAAATCCGGGAAAAATATTAGATATTACACCTGAAAATAAAAATTTTTTAATGATACCGGGCTTGATTAATTCTCATATCCATATTGCTGACAATTTTGCTAAAGAAATGGGATTTAATAAAGATTTACATGAGATTGTAGCACCTCCTTTTGGTCTTAAGCATAAACTACTTAGACAAACTCCAGAAGATATTAAAATTAAAGGTATTCAAAATGCTGCTTTAGAAATGCTCTCAAATGGAATCATTTATTTTATTGATTTTAGAGAAGGAGGGATTGATGGTGTAAATGTTTTGAAAAATGCTTTAAAGCAAAGTCCCATAAATTATTTAATCTTAGGACGATTCGAGGATGAGAGTGAAATAGAATCTATTTTTGATCTAGCAGATGGAGTTGGATTAGCAAGTTATCACCAAATAACAGAAACAAATAAAAAATGGATAATAGATTCTAAACGCAAATTCAAAAAAATAATTGCTTGTCATTGTGCTGAAAACAATCGTAATATTAATTTAATAAAAAGTATGGTTAGCGATGATCTTGTTGATGTAATAGTCCATGGAACTAAATTCATAAAAGAAGATTTAGAAAAAATAAAAAAGAGAAAAAAGTCATTAATTCTATGTCCCCGATGTAATGGATATTTTGGATCGGGGTTTCCTCCTATTACAGAAATTTTGCGATTGGAAATTCCTATATCACTAGGAACAGATAACTTAATGGTTAATAATTCTGATTTATTTGAAGAATTGCGATATTTATACAGAATTTCGAGAGTCTTATGTAGCTATGATAAAAATATCCAATTAACCTCTAAAGATTTATTAAAAATGGTAACTATTAACGCTGCAAAAAATTTCAACATTGAAAATAAATTTGGCTCGATCTCAGAAGGTAAGTCAGCCGATCTTTTTATGATTGACCTGAATGACCCTAATCTCTATTCATATAATTTAGATAATGATAAGATCTTTAACTTAATCACTCAAAGAACAAAATCCGAAAATATAAAAAAAACATATATAAAGGGAGAATTAGTATTTGAAAGAAGTTAATAAACCTTATGTAATTTTAAGCGCAGCAATGACGATTGATGGTAAAATTGCTTCAAAGACGGGTGATCCTGAACTATCCGATGAAAAAGATTGGCGAGAAGTCCATAAAATTCGTGCGAATGTAGATGCAATTATGGTTGGAAAGGGAACTATATTGAAGGATAATCCAAAACTCCATATTAAATTTTACGAGCATAGCGGATATTATCGGATTGTAATAGATAGCAATTTATCTATACCAATTGATTCAAATGTAATTAATTTTCAACCTGAAATCTATCCAACAATTATATGTACAACTGAAAATACCCCTGCCGAAAAAATTAAAGAATTTGAAGGCAAAAACGTAAAAATAATTCAATCAGGAAAAGGAAACAAAGTTGATATAGTAAACCTTATGCCCCTCTTATATGATTTAGGTATAAAATCGATTTTATTAGAAGGAGGAGGGAATTTAAATTGGAGTTTTATTAAGAATAATTTAGTAGATGAAATGAGAATAACTATTGCGCCTTGGATTATAGGAGGAAAAAATGCTATCAGTTTAGCTGAAGGTGATGGTTTCGATAAAATGGTTCACGCTCCACGATTTAATTTAATTGGTGTTATTAATAGGGATAATTATGTTATTTTAAAATATAAAAAATACGAATAGTGAATAAAATAATAGATATAAATGATTTTAACAGTTTATCAATTAAAAAATTAAAAGAAAAAGTAAAGGAGATTAAAGAACAACTCCCTAAAGAAGAGAAAAACATAATCACCTTCTCTAAGAACTTTACTATTTCTCTTTCTAATTATTGTCAAAACTTTTGCGGATATTGTTTTTATAACTACAAAGTGCCTAAAATAAACAGTAATGAAAATATAATATTATTGAATAACGATCAACTGACAAAATTAATCCAGAAAGCTTTAAGGTATAATTGTAAAGAAGCTCTTTTGATGTCTGGAGAACGTCCTGATAGTTTTGAAGAAGTTAAAAAAGAATTAGATAAAAGAAATTGCAGCGATTATATAGAATTTATTAAAGATATATGTAAAAAGTTATTGAATTTGAATCTTTTACCACATGTTAATATAGGTTTACTTACTTACGAGGATTTAAAAGATTTAAAAAATTGTAGCGCTAGTATGGGATTAATGTTGGAAAGTACGAGTATGGAACTTTTCAAGAAAGGAGGAGTTCACGAATTTTCTCTTGGTAAGCTACCTCAAAATAGAATAAGACATATTGAAGATGCTGGCAAGTTAAAAATTCCGTTTACTACTGGATTATTACTAGGAATTGGAGAAACATTTGAAAATAGAGTTAATGATCTATATTTAATTAAAAAAATACACGAGAACTATGGCCATATCCAAGAAGTTATACTTCAAAATTTTGTATATAAAAAGGGGATTAAATATCATCCAGAAAATACACTTTCGATTGAAGATTTGTTGAAAATAACTGGTATAGCAAAAGTAATTTTTGAAAACGAAATTGCTGTTCAAGTTCCACCAAATTTAATCTCTGGGTTTGAAAAGGATTTTATTGAAATGGGCATTGATGATTTTGGAGGAATATCGCCATTCACTATAGATTATATTAATCCTAATATGCCTTGGCCGCAAATTGATGATATAAATCAAATTTGTAAAAAATTAGATTATATACTTAAAGAAAGACTTCCTATCTACAATAAATTTATAAAAAAGAGCGAATTTTGTGCCTTAAGTATTAAAAAAAGAATTGAGAGTCTAGTTTAAATGCTAAAATCTGAGCTTTTTAAGCATATCAAACCTAAAATTAAATTAATTCTAAAGAAAGCTCTCAATTCAGAAGAAGATTTAACGGCAGAAGAAGGCTTTGAGTTACTTAAAGTTACTGGAAAGGAATTCATTGCCTTACAAAATATCGCTGATACACTTTGTTTTAAGAAAAAGAAAAACTTAGTAACTTTTGTAATAAATCGAAACATAAATTTTACAGATATCTGTTTTCAAGGTTGTAAATTTTGTTGTTTTAGCGTTCCCGATAAAAATTTAGGATTTTTATTAACGATTGATGAAATTAAAGATAAAGTCATCGAAGCAAAAAATAATAATTGCACTGAAGTATGTATTCAAGGGGGGATAAACCCTGAAGTAGATTTTGAATTCTATTTGGATATTTTGAAAACCGTCAAAAATGTTGATAGAAGGATTCATACCCACGCTTTTTCGCCTCAAGAAATATTTTATATGGCTCAATTGTATGGTGATACGATTGAAAATACATTAAAGGAATTGCAGAACGCTGGTTTAGATTCAATACCAGGAACGGCCGCAGAAATATTAGTTGAAAAAATAAGAAAAATTGTCTGTCCAAATAAAGTGTCCATATCTCAATGGAAAGAGATTATTACAACAGCTCATAATTTAGGTATTCCAACTACATCAACTATTATGTACGGTCATATCGAAGATTTAAAAGATAGAATTGCACATTTAGAAATATTGAGGAATATCCAACGAGAAACTCAAGGTTTTACCGAATTTGTTCCATTACCTTTTGTCAAAGAAAATTCAGTATTACTAAAACAAGAGTATCCGATTAAGCATAGTTATGGAATAGCAGATTTAAAGCTGTTCTGTGTTTCCCGATTGTTTTTAAACAACTATATTGATAACATCCAAACTTCATGGGTAAAATTAGGTCCGAAATTTGCTCAAGTTTCTTTAAATTACGGTGTTAACGATTTTTCAGGCACTATCATGGAAGAAAATATATCGAAAAGCGCCGGTGCGAAATATGGAGAATATTTGTCTCCTAATGAAATTATAAATATTATTAAATCCGCTGGTAAACGTCCTGCTCAAAGAGATACTGTTTATAATATCATAAAATATTATTAAATAACTCACTTTTTTCTTTAAAAAAGTTTAATTTAATAATTTTTAAAATAAGTATTTATTCATATAACAATATATAAATAAGAGTGGTATGATTACCAATACAACGATTAGAGGTATAATTTCTATCAAATTGAATGGTTGATCACTGCGTTCAGGATCAAAATCAACAATACCATCTCGAATTTGAATTGCTTCGATTTCTGCGTCGCTAAATTCTCTTAAAACTCTTAATATGGCAGATATTGCGTGTTGATTATAATCTATACGAATGTGATTGGCATGTTTTATAGTAAAACCATTATGAAATCCACCAAATCCTCTATTCGGACAAGCTAATTGCGATTTTTTTCGAAATTGAAGTGATAACACCCATTCTATTCCCGATTTTAGGCTATTGGTGTATTTCGCAATTCGTTTATAATCATCTACTAATTTTGCAATTCTTAAAGCGTCTCCTATACCTTCTAAATACACTCCTGTGTTTACTGTAGGGCCTAGAATATAACCATAGAGTTCATTTCCAAGCTCATCCAATTCATATACTAAATTTTGTCTAGAAACTTGAGTATCAGTCATATTAAAGCAGAAATCTCGAAATTTAGGATAATCAGTTAATTCATACCATTTTGCGCAACCTGACGAAGCCCAAGGGATAAAAGCAGCATCGTTGTATTCATAATCTTCTGACCAATAATAATTAAGAGCATCTTTCATTGCTCTACGATAGCTTCTATCCTCAAGCATATCATAGGCCATAGCGAGAGCAAAAAATGCTTCTCCCGAATAGTATTTGTTTTCTTTGCGCTCTCCGTAAATTCCAGCAAACGCTCCATCATCTCTTTGCTGAGAAACGATAAAATTCGCGAAATTCTCGACATAGATATTATAATTTTCATTTCCCGTAGCCTCCCAATAACGGACCATTCCTAATATAGCAAGTGAGGTAGTTCCAACTTTTATTTTATCACCCCAATCAATTGCCCATTTATCCCATGAGATCATATGAGTAAATGAACATAAATAATCCAAACCAGCAACTCCAGCTTGCAAATATCGCTCCTCGTCTAATTCTTTATATAGATCTAATAGAGCATAACACGTTCCAGCATGTCTCACAATATTATATTCTGAATCGTCGTACTCGTCATCTTCTGCATCATAAAGATATCTAAATTTACCATTACAATATTGATTAAAAACGAGATAATCAGCCGCGTATCGAGCACATTCCTCAACCAAGCTATCAGCTATACCATCTTTATAATATTCAGGTTCTTCCCAGTTGGGATCGCAATTAAAATTCTTAAAACAGAAGGAATCGTAGAAAAGTGTTATATATCTGAGAAGGACTCCGATCCCTATAATTAAAAGGATTATGAAAATTACAGAAATTAATTTTTTTTTCTTACCCATTAAAATTATTTAAATTAATAATAATAATTAATAATTTATATCATAAAAAAGGTGATTAATTAAATGGTGACTGTAATTGCCTCCGTAAAAGTAAAAGAAGGAAAAATGGAAGAAGCCATTGAGGTTTTGAAAGAAATTATCCCAAAAGTAAAAGAAACTGAGCAAGGAACCTTAGAATATGTTGCACATACCGTAAAGGGAGTAAAAGAGAAGAGAACAATAATTTTTTACGAAAAGTACGCTGACGATACCGCTTTAAAATTACATATGGCAAATTTAGGAAAAACGATGGAAAAATTTACACCACTTTTGGAGCCAGGATTGGATATGAAAACTTGTTTTGAAATAATATAATTTTTTTTTTATTTTTTCATATTTATACATCTTGAATATAAGGTTTACCCAAGAATAGAGAAAATTCCGCTTTACTGAGTTCTCTACCTAAATAGTTTAAATGCTGAATATTGTTAGTAATGTTCATTTCGATTGCCTTTTTACTTAATGCTTCCGCATTTGTCCCAATTAAAGTATGAAGTAATTTATGATCATTAGAAAAATGCAATACATAAATATTGCCTACGTAATGATTAATATAAATTTTAAAGTATCCTTTTTCGTCTGGTATATATTCTGGATTCAATTGATCTACTATAATCGCATCTTTTTCGTAGATTTTTGGTGTTTCTTGGGCGGTCTTGCCCTTTGCCTTAAAAACTCCAGATATTCCTTGATTGATTGGGGGTGTTTTCTTATATTTAGAGATATAATTTAGCTTAACGCTTTCTTTTAATTCAGAAACACCCCCCATTAATTTTGTGCTATGTTCAACTGTAAATAATATTCCCATATCTAATTCAACCGCTATGCTTGCTAATAAACCATTTATTCCAACAGAATCAATATCCATTAACTCAATAACATTAGAAATTCCAAAAAATTGTGGTAATTCCATCGATAGGTACTTTTTCTCCTTAATTTTTTTTCTATAAAGAAAATAAGTTTCTAACGAATTACAAATTCCCGGAGCAATTGGTGTTTCCAACAAAGGATCAGCAATTAACTTCTTAAAATCGCTTTTTTGTAGTTCTTCAGTTAATTTAAATAAGTTTTTTACTCGAGTTTCGGGATCTTTAGGGAAATAGCCAGCATTAACATTTGTAGGGAGTATAACAATAGGAATATCTTTGGGAAGGTTCAAAAAATTTTTATAACTCCCTAAATCTAAGCTCAGAATTAAATCAATTCCCTCATCAACGGCGGCCATAATTTCATTAGTTTCCATCGAATCTATACTAATTAAGACATTAAAATTATTTCTTATAAGGTTGAGAATTTGCTTTACTCTTTCTGGGTTTGGTTTATTTGACACGCAACCAATATCAATAATGTCCGCTCCAGAACCGACATAATGTTTCGCTTTTCTAATAATGTTTGTATCGCTTTTTTCCGTACAATTTACGATTTCTGCTATAATAGGTGGAGGGAGATTACGACCAATTATAAGATCTGACTTTTGTTCGTTGATATAAAAAGTATGATGTCCAATATTATTTTTAGCTCGTTCAATCTGTTCTTTAACAATTCTTTCATATTCTTTTTCTCCAGAAATCTCAAACAATTTGTTTGCCGGGATTTTATTAGATAAATTAATTTTATCAAGATTTTTAATAATGATAGGGAGATCTGAAGCAAATTCAGGTCCTTTTCTAATATCTAGTGAAAATTTTTTTTCCAAGTTAGTTGTATCCCATTGAACAAATCCTGGAAGTAAAACTAAAATGTATTCAGAAAGCGATTTATTTTTTAAGATGGTCTCTGTTAATTCCTCTGAGAGAAAGGCAGATATAGATACAGGAGCTTTTTCTACGGTAATTTTATGCTCCTTAATATGCTTTATTACTTTCTTAATTGTTGGATAACTTCTTAATCCAGTAATGATGAGAATATTAATCTAAATCACTTATCAATTTTTCTTTATTAAATGGTATAAAAATATCGTCTAAAATAGTACCGGAAGCTTCTTTGATTTTTAAATTATTAATAATTGATTCAAATAGATCGTTTTCGCCTAAAATTCCTTTGGCTATAAAAGCAGCGCCTTGTGCGGCACGTTTTGCAATTTGACTATAAGATTTCATTACTCTTACGGGTGCAACATCTTTTAATCCTCGAATGAATCGATCTCTTAAATAATTTAACTCAGCACCTCGTCCAGCTAATAATATTTCCGATATTTTTTCTTTACTTGAAAAAGAGGAAGAGATTCCAAAGACAGCTTTTTTAACGCTTGAAATATAAGCTTTAAGGGCAGTTTTTATTTGAATGTCTTTTTCAGCTAATAATGTTATTTCTTTTAAACTTAAATCTAAATAGCCAGCAATCGACGCAACACCGCCTTTATAAATATTGTTTTTTTTTATCTCTTTAATTAAATATGCTAATTCCCCATCTAAACTGCCACAGGCTCTAAATCCCATAATGTTTGAACCTCCAATACCATCAATTACTTGACCATTTTCTATTGCAAGTACAGCGGTAAATCCATAACCTACTTCGACCAGAATGAAATTAACATTTTCAGGTTTTACCTCAAATCTTTCGATTTGATCTCTAATTCCGACAACAGAAGTGCATAATTTATCGGCGGTTCCCATATCAATTTTATTAATTTTTCGATATCTTGGAACAGTTGGTAAATGTTTAACTCCTGGAACAATAATACCCGGGATTTTTGCTGATTTTATTAGCCGTAAAATTTCTCCGAGTCCTACTAGTTTTTCTTTATCCTTTTGTTCAAATTTTAACAATGTGAAAAAAATATCTTTTTCCGTCAAATCACTTACATTTTTTAATGGAAGACCAAATCCGCTCGGTGCGACCATTAAATCAATATTTTCAACAGATTTTATGACAGTAATAGCTTTTTGGGGATCTTTCATTATTTCTTTGGAGGGTATTGAAGTATCTAATATTATATTATTATCTTCTAATCCAAAAAAATCCCATGTTAAGCTGCCTGGGTCAATTCCAATAACTCTATACAAGAAATATCAAATTAATATTGTTAATACTCAATTAAAGGTCTTATAATTCTTTTTATTTTTATTTGTTTTTAATAATTGCTTTTAAGAATGATTGTACTTTTAATTTTTAAGTCAAAACTATATATATTCTCAAAATTTTTAAGATCTAAAACCTTATATCAAAAATCATACACAAATGTAATTTTTTAAAATTAAGATTTAAAAAGAAAATAGGGTGAAATAAAATTTCTGTTCAAATATTTGTATGCAAAATATGTGGTGAAGCCTATATAGGAGAAGAAGCGCCCTCTCGTTGCCCTTTCTGTGGTGCATATGAAAAGTACTTTATAAACTCAAAGGAATACGATGATACAGGAGCATGGGATGTTGACTTAAATGAAAAAGATAAAGCCAACTCTGAAAAAGCGTTAGAAGTCGAAATTTCTAATAATATCTTCTATAAATGTGCTAGTAAGAAAACCCCAGAATTAGATGGTCAGAAATTATTTAAAATTCTTGCTAAAGTAGAAGGCGAGCATGCTTCAGTTTGGAAAAAAATCCTAAAATTAGATAAAGTGGAATTCCCCAAATACGATAAATGTGCACCAGAATATAAGCCAAACCTCGAAGAATCTCATAGTCGTGAAGATAGAGCTATTAAATTTTACGGTCAAGCAGCAGCAGAAGCCGAAAATGCTCGTGTTAAAGAGATATTTCAAGCATTTGTCGAAGTAGAGACAGATCATTTAAAGCTTTCCGAAGAAAGGTTAAAATAATCACTACTTTTTTTTATTTATTAATTTTTTTTTTCTAATATAATAGATTCTTATATTCTGTAAAAACAATTTATAAATAATCAATCATATAATTTCATCTTAAATAACAGACTAAAAGTTTAAGGAGATAAAAAATTGAGCGATACTGAAAAATTAAAAGAAGGACCAAAATATCCTATTGCTGAACCTCACGATTTATCTGCAAGATCAAAATGGTTAAGAGATTATTATTTTAAGGGTGTAGAACGGGAATGGAATAACGAATTTATGCCATTCACGACTGGCACTGATTGGGATATAATATGGTTCGAAGGAGATTATTATATATCACCGGAAGTGCTTTATTATATTCAAATATTGGGAAAAAACGACAAAGGAGTTTTTGCTTCTTCTTTTAGATCGATGGCTTTACCAGTTAAATTACCAGAAGATTTTTGGGAATTATCCTTGCCAGAACGTAGAATAATGTTTTTTGAAGACGTTATGCTTAATTATATTCCTCAAGAAATTATTTCTGAAAATGATTTAATTGCGGGGGGACGTTTTAACACGCAATTATCGAAATGTTTTAATCAAAAAGAAGCAAAAGAGTATTGGAAAAAAAATATAAGAAATAGAGACGAAGTTTTTAAATATCATCAATCAGGCTTTGGAAATCTCGGTGCTGTCGCAGGTCATATTATTCCCGATTACGAGACTATTGTTAAGAAAGGATTTAAATTTTATTATGAAAAAGCAAGGGAAAGATACTTTAAATTAAGTGAAGAAGATAAAAGTGGTCCAAAAGGAGCGGAACTTAGAGCAATAATAATAGCTTCTGAAATTCCAAGAAAACTGGCAAAAAAGTATGCAGAGGAATGTAGAAGATTAAAAATTGAAGCTTCTACTCCTGAAAGAGTTGAAGAACTTGAACAAATGGCAAAAAATTTAGAAACGGTCCCATGGGAACCTGCTGAAACCTTTTGGCAAGGACTTCAAGCGATATGGCTTACACATATGCTAGTAATGGCGGAAGAGTCTTATCCCGGACCTGGACTTTCTTTTGGTAGAACAGATCAACATTTATGGTCTTTATATAAAAAAGATGTGATAGACCAGAAAAACATTACAAAAGAATTTGCCAAAGATATATTAGGAAGCTTCTGGTTCCATTGTAATACTGTGTATGATGCCATGATAAGAACCGGCAAGCAGGGCATTACGTCTGCGTTTGGTCAGCTAATGACTTTATCTGGATGCGGCTCTAGTGGAGAAGACTTAACGAATGACCTAACTTATATAATTTTAGAGGTTATTGACGAGTGGTCGCCTATCTTGGAGCCAAAACCAAACGTAAGGTTACATAGAAATTCTCCAGATAGATTGCTTGATGTAATAATTGAAATGATATCAAGGTCTCAAGGAGCTCCTTTTCTAATAAATTTTGACGAGAGGAGTATTGCCGGTATGGTTAAAGAAGGAATACCCAAAGAAGAAGCTTGGAATTATGCTTGTGTAGGGTGCTTAGAAAACACTATGCAAGGAAATGATCGTTCAGGAACGGTTAATTGTAATCCTAATTTGGCCAAAAGCATAGAATTAACGCTTTGGAACGGAAGAAATATGTTAGGAAACGATAGAGCTACAAAACCTGGGGAAAAAATTGGTCCAGAAACTGGTGAACCTGAAAATTTTAAAACATGGGAAGAGTTTTGGAACGCTTGGAAAGAACAAATAAAATTCATCATAAAATACACAGTGGATACGAACAATTTATGTGAAGAACTTCGCGGAGAATATCTCCCTACACCATATTTATCAGCTTTCGTTCAAGGTTGTATAGAAAAGGGATTAGATGTTAGAAATGGTGGCCCAGAATTAAGTTTTGTGACGGTTGAGGGAGTTGGATTTGCTACTACGGTTGATTCATTATTAGCAATTAAAAAGCTGGTTTATGAAGATAAAAAATATACAATATCTCAAATTAAAGAAGCATTAATGAATGATTTCAAAGGATTTGAAGTTATGCAAACAATCTTAAAGAATAAAGCTCCGAAATACGGAAATGACGAAAATGATGCTGATGAACTAGCAAGAGTGATTATGAAAACATGGACAGACGAATGCTGGAAATATAAAACACCAACTAATTTTCAATATCGTCCAGGAATGTTATCGTGGAATTATTGGGCTGGAGCGGACGCTCATTTTACAGTGGCAACTCCAAATGGTCGGAATAGTGGCACATTCTTATCAAACGCGATTTGCCCTACAAACGGAGCAGATACAAAAGGTCCCACTTCTGTTGCTAATTCTATTGGAATAGCGTTGGGTGGTAAAACTGCCACAGGAGAATACATTAATTATTTACCAAATGGTGCTTCCCATACAATAACATTTAATCCAAGTATTCTTGTAGATCCCGAACATAAGGAAAAATTCAAATCCTATCTAAGGAGCTATGTTGAGAATGGAGGTACTTGCTTACAAGTAAATATGTTAGATGCTGAAATGTTAAAAGATGCTCAAAAGCATCCACAGAATTACAAAAATCTACTAGTAAGAGTTACAGGGTACAACGCTTACTTTACTGCGATCGGGAGAGAATTGCAAAACGAGATAATCGCACGAGAGTCTCATAAGATATGAATAATTTTAAATCAGCAAGAAATTCTTTTTTTAATTTCTGATTGAGTTGTATTTTTTGATTTTAGTTTTATTCATTGTTTTTTAATTCGATATCTCATTTTAAAAATTCATCAGTTTTACTAAAAATACAACATTTATATATGGATAAAAAGGAAGTTATAAATAAAAATTAATAAAGGGGATTAAAATTACGCCAAAATCTTATTTAATCAAGAATGGAAGAGTTGTTGATGGAACGGGTAATCCGTGGTTTAAAACAGATTTGTTAGTTGATAATGGTAAAATTCAAAATATCGAAACGAAGATAAGAGAAGATGACGCTGAAGATGTGATTGATGCCTCAGGACTTATAGTTTCACCTGGTTTTATTGATATTCATACTCATTCTGATCAAACTATTCTATTAAGCCGTGGTGAAAATGTATTAACACAGGGGGTTACAACTCACGTTATAGGGAACTGTGGTTTTTCTATGATACCACCAATAAATTCTGATAAAATTGAAAAAGATGATATTGAAATGTTCGGAGCAATTCTTGGTGCGAGTGAAGATTTTGAAAAAGAATTTGCTTATCAAAATTTGAATGAATATTTAGAGGCGTTAAAACAAAGAAAAATACCTATTAATGTGATTCCATTAATTGGTCATTCAATGATAAGGGCTAACGTTTTAGGTTTGAATAATAAAGCACCAACTTCCGAAGAATTAGAGGAGATGAAAGAGATCCTTGAGGGAGAGATGAAAAATGGTGCTTTCGGTATGTCTACAGGGTTAGATTATCCACCAGGTTCTTTTGCTAAAACCGACGAAATTATTGAACTTTGCAAGGTAGTAAATAAATATGATGGAATTTATGCCACTCATTTTCGAGGATTTGCGATTGGATTAGTTAAAGCTACTAAAGAGGCAATTAAAATCGCTAAATCAGGAATACCTGTTCAAATTAATCATTTTAAACCATTTGGATTTTGGCGCGGAGATATAAGAAAGGCTTATAAATATGTTGAGAAAGCTCGTGAAGAAAATTTAGATATCACATTTGACGTTTTTCCTCAAGCATCTAATCATACTTTTTTATTTGTATTAACACCACCATGGGTTTACCTTTCTAAAGAAAAAGTAGATATTCCGAGAGCAATTGAAATATTAAAGAAATCTAAAACTGACAGCGATCTAAAAAATAAAATTTACGGAGAAATTGATTTAATTGTGAAGAGTTTTCTGAAAATAGAAGAAAGAGAAGATTGGAAAAAAGTATACATAAATGCTCCAAAAAGTAAAATATTCAATGGAAAAACAGTCTATCAAAATTCAATAGAACAAAATATAGATCCAAGGCAGGTTGTAATTGATGTTTTAATCGAACAAGAAGGTGCAGTAGGAGGGACTTATCTTTCGATAACTGAAGAGGATAATATAATAACAATTACCCATCCGCTTACAATGTTCGCTTCAGATGGGAGGATCCTTCCAGAAGATTCTGAGTATTTTCCAAATCCATATACCAATGGTACTTTTACACAAGTATTAGGGAAATATGTTCGAGAAGAGAAATTACTTACATTACACGATGCAATAAGAAGAATGACCTCATATCCCGCTCAAAAATTGGGATTAAGAGATCGAGGTCTGCTTAAAGAAGGTTATTGGGCAGATATCACCATTTTTGATAAAAATACGATAATTGATAAGGCTACTTACGAAAATCCAAGGTTGTATTCCGAGGGTATTGAGTATGTTTTTGTAAATGGTGTCCTTGCGCTTAATAAAGGAGTTTTTACAAGAGCATTATCTGGAATGCCTTTAAGAAAAAGATTATAAAAAATTAGGAGCAATCAAAATTAGAGAGGAAATTTATGACGGAAGTAGTACGAAAGGATAACGATGAGCTCATCATAAATAGATATCCAAAGAAGATAATTACATCATTTCAGCTTGGAAATTTTATCGGATTAATGATGTCTCAATTATATACTCAACAATTACCTTATTACTATCAAACCGTAGTCGGTTTGGATATCACTTTGTATGTTATTGCTATGATCATCTATATGGTATTTAACATGTTTAATGATCCACTCTTAGGTTATCTCTGCGATAAATCAAAGCGTTTAACGAAACGTTGGGGTAAACGATTTCCATTTATTATTATGGGCGGGATACCTTGGTGCTTTGTTGTTATTTTTCTCTTTATGGCTCCCTCAATCAGCCAAATAGGACATTTAGGAGTGTTTTTCTGGCTATTATTTTTCATGTGTCTTTATGATGCTGTGTTTTCACTCTTTGATATCAATAGAGTAGCTCTTTTTCCCGATAAATTTCGTGATAGTAAGGATCGAAGAATAGCTGGTACAATTACAACTGTTCTTGAAACGATTGGAATTTTACTTGGTATATTAATACCTGTATTAATTATCGAGATACTTGGTGGAGAAACTGGATGGGCAATCCAAGCGTTTGTAGTTGCGGGAGTTAGTTTTGGTATCTTTTTATTAATGATACCTGGTGTACGTGAAGGACCAGAAATAAGAGAGCGTCGAGCTCGCCTAGGAGAAGAAGAAGCAGTGCCTTTCTTCACAGGGATGAAAATTACCTTGAAGGATAAAAATTTTATTGCTTATTTGGCTTTATATGTCTGTTATACTTCTGCTATGGGACTTGTTATGGCTTCATTGCCTTTTTTTGTTGAAGATATTTTACAAATGTCAAAAATAGGTGAAATTATTTTATTGTTTTATGTAATATCGGTTATAGCCGCGGCACCTCTCTGGTATAAACTATCTTTCAGGATTGGAATCAAACGGGTTGCATTAATCGGGGCCGTCATGTTAAGTTGTATGGGTATCCCCCTCCTATTTGTTCCAGTTGGACCGAGTGGTCTTCCATTGGCAATTATTATCTTTATTATTGCAGGATGTGTTGATGGAGCTATAATAAGCATGACAATGCCATTATTTTCTAGTGTAATTGATGAAGCAGCAGTATCTACTGGAAAACGTCAGGAGGGATTATATAATGGAACATATCTATTTTTCTCACGGGTAGGAATTGCCTATACAGCAATAGTATTTTGGATAGTGAGAACATTTACAGGCTACAAATCAGGATCAACAAGTCCTGCTGAACTTATGGGATTAAGAATTCAAATAGCACTATTTCCTTTGTTAATTGTATTCATTGGAATCTTCCTCTTCTGGAAATTTTATAATATTACTTCAGAACAAATAGAAGCAAATGCTAAGAAGTTAAGAGAACTTGATCTCTAGGGCATATTTCTGGAAAAATCCTATTTCTATTTTTTTTAGTTAAAAAGCAACTGTTTCAAAAAATTAGCGCAATATTTTTTATCTGGCATATAATTATATACATGAATTAAGTGAGAAAATTAGATATAAACCTATAATATTGTTATTAAAGTAATATTGATAAAAATGGTAGAAGCTGAAAATGGACTAATTTTTCAGATTCAAAAAATGTCGACTGAGGACGGTCCAGGCATTCGAACAACAGTTTTTATGAAGCAATGTCCTTTAAGATGTATATGGTGCCACAACCCTGAATCAATCCTTAAAAAATCCCAGCTTGAATGGTTAAAACATAAATGTATCGGTTGCAAGACTTGCATTGAAACATGCCAACAAATTGCTTTATCTTTTGATGAAGATGGTTTAAATATTGATAGAGAAAAATGTAATAGCTGTGGAGAATGTTCAGAAGCATGTCCAAGCACAGCATTAAATATGTTAGGTAAATGGTGGAATATAGACGACCTTTTTCGCGAAGTTGAAAAAGATAAAGTCTATTATACTAAATCTAAAGGAGGAATAACAATTTCGGGAGGTGAACCTACACAGCAACCAGAGTTCATAGAACAATTTTTGAAAAAATGTAAGGAAAATGGGATTTCTACTGCGCTAGATACGTGCGGATATGCTTCTTATAGTATATACGAAAAATTACTCCCATATGTAGATTTAATTCTTTTAGACATAAAACTAATAAATTCTGAAAAACATAAAGAATATACTGGGGTTCCAAATGAACGGATTTTAGAAAATGCAGTTTTAATTTCGAATTACATAGATAGAAATGGTAAAAAAATGTGGATAAGGACTCCGATTATACCTCACTTTACTGCTACTGATGATAATATTAGAGCCATAGGAGAGTTCATAGTGAATAATTTAAATAATATTCCCGAAAGATGGGATCTTTTAAGTTTTAACAATCTATGTACAGCGAAATACGAAAGGTTAGATCTTGATTGGGTTTTAAAGGAAGAACCTTTAATGACTAAAGATAAATTGGAACATTTTTACGAACTTGCTAAGAACACAGGCGTTAAAAATGTGAAATGGTCCGGAATGACTAAAAGAGTTGAACGTAGCGATGATAAGGGTCAAAAAAAGAAAGATATTAAATTACCATCTTGCGAATAAAGAATTAAATAATATAAAGGTCTAATATATTTATTTTGGATGATTAAAAAATGAATAAGGATGATAAATTACCTCAGTGGATTTCCGAACTTTCAGATGAAATTATTAACTTTACACAACCAGAAATCATGGTAAAATTAATATCAACTGTAGATCCGCGTGGTTGGCCTCATTTAACCTTAATTTCAAGTAACAGGGCAATAACTAAAAATCAAATAGTGTGGGGGCAATTTGCTAAAGGTTTAAGCAAAGAATATGTCCAAAAGAATCCAAAACAAGGGCTTTTTTACATGACTGCGGAGGCCCCTTTTAAATTCATCCAAGTAAAAGCAGATTTCAGTCATACGAAAACTGAAGGAGAAGATATAGAATATTTTAACAAGTCAGACTTTATGAGGTATTTCACATATATTAATATCTATAAAGTCTACTACAACTATATTGTAGCAACCACTCCTATTAGAGAATTGCCATTTGGAGGTATTGCTAAAAAAATTGCCAAACAGATTGTAAAATCAGCGAAAACCGGGCTTGAAGAAAAACGATTAAATGTTATTGGATATAAACTTCTTACGGCCGGTATTGGTGTTAGAGCTATTGCTTATATTGATCCTTCGGATGATTATCCGATTATTATCCCACATCTTCAACTCCAAGCCGTCGATCACAATAGACTCTATTTTCCTCTAACTGCTTTAAAGGAGGATTTATTACAGATTCCCATCGACTCTAAAGTTGCTGTTTTTGCAGCAAATTTCGATATGGCAAGCCAGGTAGTAAAAGGAACTTTCACAGGTGTTCAAAAACTTGAAGATATAGAGTTTGGATTAATTGAAATCGAGGAAATTTATAACAGTTCTCCTCCTATAACTGGTAAAATCTATCCTAAAATAGATAAGAGACAGAAAGTTACAAAATTCGAATTATAGTTTTTTATACTTTAAATTTGAAATATAATTTAATAAAATTAAATTTCTTGTTGAGAAAAAATGGAAAGTAATTTAAAAATCGATTTAAGTAATCTTAAAATTGACCAATTTGGTTATGTTTATAAAGATGTTGAAAAACAAGCCAGAATTATGGAAAATTTATTTAATATACCAAAATTTACAATTATGCCAAGCATCAGCGGTACGATCAAGTATAGGGGAAAAGATTCTGATGTAACTTATAAAATAGCGTTCAGCCGCAATTTCAATTTACAAATAGAGCTTATTCAATTGGTAGAGGGTGAGTGTATTTATAGAGAATTTTTAGATCAAGGAAGAGAAGGGCTTCACCATGTAGCTATTTTTGTAGATGGTATGCAATCGTATATTGAACTATTTGAAAAGCTTAATTATCCTGTTATTCAGTCTGGACAAATAGGAAGACAAGCATATGCATATTTTGATACTGAGGAAAGTTTAGGAATATTGCTTGAAATCGAGGAGACTCTTAAAAGGCAAAGAAAAAAATAAACAAGATTTTTTCTTATTTTTACCAAAATTTTTTAAATTTAATTTATAATTATTTTGATTTGAATATCTTTTTTGATTTGATAAATTATAGTTATAAATATAATGTTTAATTACAGAGATTTCGGGCTGGAAAAAGGTAATCTATATGAAATTTTAGCCACAACTTTTTCAAAACCTGATAAAAAAGATAACGTCAAACCTAATACAGCATGCATGGGGATTAGATTTAGTGAGGATAATCTTCTTAAGATCAGCCCTTACCCAGAGACAATAACTCTAAGAAATTTAAAAAAAAACGGCTGGATTGTTGTAAACTTTGTTGATGATGTGTATTTGTACGCGTTAGCAGCTTTAAAGGAGCCAAACTCTCAAATAGGAATAAAAGAATTTCCTATTAAATACTATGAATATCATGAAATCCCTAGCGATAAAATTCCTTACATTATTAAAGCTTGGTTAATCTTATTCGGTAAAGTTGTTAAAGAAGATCAAACTACCAAAAAAAATGGTTTTGGTGAAACGGAAGTTAGTGAATTTACAATAGATATAATAGCTTTCAAAAAGTTAAAAGATTCTTTCAAATTCTTCAACCGGGCTGAAAATTTAGCACTAGAAATTATCGTGTTAGCAACTAGATTAAAAATTGCTAAAGAAAAAAATGAATTCGCTTTATTTAATGTAATTCACGATGAAATAATAGATCATATGGGAAATATCAAAAGGTTTGGTAAAAATAAACGTGCGCTTAAAACTATAGATCTTGTAAGCAAATATATCAGTTATTTAATTCCATAATTACAATAAGTCATTACCATAATCCAAATTGATATATCTACTTTTTCGTATGAATTTTTTCAATAAACATTAATGGATATTGTAGATCTTCAACCCAATCGATTTTAGCTAAAATTTCTATTGATTCATATTCGAGTACGAGCTCTGCACGGATTATTTTTCCAGTTATTTCGTCGTAATCAAATTCAGTATTCTTATCTCCTATAATTTTCTCTTTATCTAAATTGATATTAATTGACTTTACATAAGGTTGGCAAGAAACTGCTGCTTCTATTCCTTCCTCAATAGATTTAATTATTTTATCATTAGAAGAAATAGGAATGCCACTTAAAATATGATAAAGAGCACCTAGTTTTATGCCCGTTTCAAAACAAGCTCGTTCTCTATCACTTAAATCAGGTGAAAAATAGATTTTAAGGTTATTATTTGACATTGATTCTCATTCAATATATTCTATTTTTGCTCCAGTATTATTGGGCTTACAGATATAATAATGACCGCCAATATCTTTTGTGAACTCTTCTACAGATCTTTTTAATTTTTCTGCTTCTGCATCTGTTTCTGTAATACCAATAACACTTGGTCCAAAAGAAGACATTCCGTAAGCCTTTACACCATTATTTTCGAAAAACATTAAGATATCCCTCACAATTTGGTGTTGTAAGCTTATTTCAATTTTTTTGAATCCAATATTTTGAATTCTCTTCAATCCTTCCCCGAAGCATTCTAAATCATTCTTTAAGATTCCAGGTAAGACCTTCATTAGAATTTGATGTGAAACTTCGTTAACTTCTTCTCTTGGGATAGGAGTATAATTC
Organism: Candidatus Hodarchaeota archaeon; assembly: GCA_048887225.1. GTDB lineage: Archaea > Asgardarchaeota > Lokiarchaeia > Sigyniarchaeales > SOKP01 > LW40-45. The sequence continues at coordinate 127,795 of JBHLJY010000004.1, read as the reverse complement.
TTGAAAATCTTTACTTCATCTTCTCCATGTGCCCCAGGTTTTACATTAGGAATTACAAGGACAAAACGCCAATTTTCTGGAATATCATACCGTGATATTGTTAATGCTGGATTGGCTGAATTTGCTGCTGAAGATGGTAATAAGTTTTCTTTTTCCTTTCCTACACCAAAATCGTGACCACCATCGAGAATAAAACCTCCGGTTTCAAAACCTCGCCAACCTATCCCCGAGGTTCCCCCTCTTTCGACCATCTTAGTAATTTCTTCTACAGGGATATCCATAGTTTTTAATGTAGCAATCGCAGTACCAATTGCTAGACTTAGCTGAGTTCTTGAACCTAATCCTACATGCCTAGGATAATACTTTTTTAAATCAAAATGAAAGTTCTTATTATTTATGTGAAATAATTTAAAGATTTTCGAAGCTTTTTGATTTATTACATTTATCGATTCTCTATAATATTTATCACATTCAATAGTAAATTTACTTGCGTGATTAGAAACCTCTAAAACAACATTCGGTTGATCAAGCATAAGACCGATTCCGCCATCAACCCTACCAGTATAACCGTTCTCGTCTATTAAAGATAAATGTATTCTGCAGGGCGTAGTAATTCTGACTTTCATTGCGAGTGATTTTCTACAAATTCAAAACTAAGAATTAGAATTTTTAAAAAGATTTAAATATAATTTAATTTGTTTTTGGATTTCTCTTATTTTAAAAACAACACTAAACTTAAAGACATTACAAGCATTCCCATTATAAGTCCTAAGATTGATAGATGTTCTCTTCCAAGGGAATGAGAAACTGGTAATAATTCATCCAACGATATATAAACCATAAGTCCGGCTACAATAGCAAGCATTGCTCCTAATAGATAATTGTTAATAAAAGGATAAAGAATCAATCCAAAAACAACCGCTCCAATAAATTCGCTGATTCCTGACAAAAACGACCAAAGAAATGCTTTTTTTCTGCTTTCAGTACTAATGTATATTGGAGTTGCAACTGCGATTCCTTCAGGAATGTTATGAAGTGCAATTGCAACGGCTAATATAATACCTAGTTCTATACTTTGTATTGTACCTATAAAAGTAGCTATTCCCTCTGGGATATTATGAATAAATACACCTAAAAATACTAATAAAGAAGTTTTTTCTAAGTTCACCTCTGTTTTTTCGCGACCATATCTATATCGACGTCGTCGTCTTCGAGTAGAGGGGGGAAGGCTATTCTCATTTTTTTCTAAATTTTCGTCATAAAGAATTTTAAAAGTGTCTTCAAATTCATATTTATGAGTTACAGTCATATCAACCAATAACATCATAAACAATCCAACAAAAAAGAAGATAATCCCCATAATAAATCCATTAATGTTTATTCCTTCTATTAATAACTCTACAAAAGATACAAGAATCATCACTCCCGCTGAAAATCCCATGATTATAGAAAGAAATTCTGGACTAGGTTTTTTCACTAAGAATGCAATAATACACCCTACTGTTGTAGAGAGTCCAGCTAATAAGGCTAATATAAGAGCAAATACAAAAGTTTCCATTATTTAAAGAAAATCTTTTTTTCTAATATAAGTGGTTGGCAATAGAAGAATCTATCACCATTAATTTATTTATAATATCAATAATTAAGACTAATATTTAAGTGTAGGTTTGCCTAATAGACAACTTTTTTTCTTTATTTTTGTAAAAGAATTAATTAATAGAATAAAAATTTAAAACAATCTTTCAATTCTTTAATATAATTTTTAAAATTTAACTTGATTTGGTTAAAAATATTTAAGTTCAAATATATTTAATTTTTGGAATAAATTATTCCAGAATATTAAGTAATCAAAGAATTTTTCTTTTAATTTTTGCTATTTAACTTAATAAAATCGTTGTTATATTATTGATTGATAGAATTAAAATATTAAGTGTTATATATATGAGTGATTTAGAAGGTTTAACAAGAAGATTAATTAAAAAGGGTAATTCTGACCAACAAATCATTAGAAGATTAGTCCAAGAATATCTTGATTATAAAGAGATCGGTCAAAATTTAGCAAAGAAGCTAGCTGAAGCAGTTTTAGATGAATCCAAAAAGAGTGATATCAGTTCAGTAAAAGATTCTTTCATTAAAGAATTATTAGATATTTATAATGCTGATGTTTCGGTCGGAAAACAGGGAGTGGGATGTCGAGGTGCGGGAGATTTTTTTGTACATAAATTAATTGCTGAATTATCTGAAACCAAACAAAAAGCATATTTAGCACCTAGTTCTTTGGATGATGCGGGAGCTGTTCGGCTACGAGATTTAAAGGGATTAAAAGGAGAACTTTACGATCCTAATAATTTGATCATTGTTTCCAAAATGGAAGGGATTCATTCTCGTCTAAGCGACTTTCCATTTGTATGCGGCTTTCACGTAATTTCATGTAACGAGCTTACATAAGCGTATCGAGGGCTGCACTTCGGGATCTATATGTGAAAGGGGCAAAACCTATTTCGATAATGGTTGATATTCATTTAGGAGATGATTCTGATGTTGGAAAATTGTTCGATTTCATGGCGGGCATTTCAGCAGTTTCCGAAATAGCAAAAGTTCCAATAACGGCAGGATCAACATTAAGAATTGGAGGAGATATGGTGATTGGAGATCGTTTAGTTGGAGGTGTGGCAGCTGTAGGTCTTGCAAGCGATACGTTATTGGCTCGAAAAAATATTAAAGTTGGAGATAAAATTTTAATGACTGAAGGTGCTGGAGGTGGGACGATTACTACAACAGCAATCTATTCTGGTAATCATGACGTAGTAAAAGAGACGTTGAACGTTAAATTCCTCGAAGCATGTGAAATAATCTTAAATTCAGATAATTTAGATGAAATTCATGCCATGTGCGATGTGACCAATGGAGGTCTTAGAGGTGATTTATATGAGATAAATTATGAGGCAAATTGTGGTGTTACTATTTATGAAGAAGAAGTTAGAAAACTTGTTAATTCGACAGTTTTAAAGTTATTAGATAAAGTCGGTGTTGATTATTTGGGAGTATCATTAGACGCACTTCTTATATATTGTTCAGAAAAGGTTTCTGAGAAAATAATTTCTGATTTAGGTAATAATGGTATTAGATGTGCGGAAATTGGGTACGTTGATGATTCGAATAAAGTTTCTATGATTTTTGAAAATGAAGATAAAAAAGATATATTGCCAAGGTTTCGAGAATCTGCATATACTAAAATAAAACAGGAAATTGGTGAACAAACTCCAAAATTAATCGATGAGATGGAAAATAGAATTGAAAAGGCGGCAATTAAAGCGTTAGAGAAGAGAAAAAAAGTTATAGACTACATTGAAAAATTAACGGCTTAAAACCCTAAAGTTTAGTCTTGTTTAAGACATAATACTTCATTCATAGAGCCACTGCGAAAACCTTCTATATCAATTGTTATGTAATAAAAACCAAGTTCTTTGAATTTATTTTTTATTTTTTGTAGATTTACATCGGTTAAAATTCTAGGTAAATCGGATTTTAAGAATTCTATACGTGCTAAATTTTCATCGTGAAGTCTTACTCTCAATTGCTTTAAATTAAAAGTTTGTTTTAGAAATCTTTCACTTTCTCTAATTAAATCTAATTTTTTCTCGCTTATGATTTGATTGTACGGTATCCGAGAAGAATAGCATGCCATTGAAGGTTTGGATTGAACATCTAAACCAAAGAATTTACTTATTTCTCTAATTTCTTGTTTATTAATTTTAAATTCGATATAAGGGGTAAAAATACCTAATTCTTCTAAGGCCTGCATGCCCGGACGATAATCGTTTAAGTCATCTAAGTTTGATCCATCTAAAATTATATCAAAATGTTGGTTATTTTTAATTTTAATAATTTCATTATAAAGTCCTTTTTTACAAATATAGCAACGATTAATTGGATTTAATTTAAATTTTTCATCATTTAGGGGATTTTGTTCTATAATCATATGAGAGATATTATGCTTTTTAGCAAATAACTTTGATAATTCAAGTTCTTCTTCAGGGTATAGAATTGAACGCTCAGTTATAAGTAGAGTATCTTTTGCGTATTTTTTTGAAAGATAAGACAGAAGTGAACTATCTACGCCTCCTGAGAAAGCAACAATTATTTTCTTATTTTTTAGAAAAGAGATAAGATTATATAGTTTAAGTTCAAGATTTTTTGGCAAATTCATGTTAAATCTAAAGAATATTATTAGTGTCTAGTTAAAAAAATTTGAGATTATATAATTAAAATAAAAACTAAATTAATGTTTAAGTGTGCGAATTAAGAAAATTTTTATTTACATAAAATATATTCATTAAAATAATATCTGAAGAATATTTATGCAATTCTCATATATTTGAAAAGAGTATGTCTGAACTACATAAATTCATTGTTTATGAAATAGAAGAGTCAGGAGATCGAAAAAAGCTCGAATTTCAACAAGAATATTTAGGAGATTATTTTCATCCTGATAAAGCATTTATCATAGTAAGAACAGACTTAAAAAGAATATATCTATGGAAAGGTGTTAGAGCAAATGTCAGAAAACGATTTATTGGCTCTAAAACAGCTACTAAAGTTCAATCTGAATTAAAATACCAAGGATTACCTTATTGTAAGGTAGTACCTGTTGATCAGGGTGATGAACAGGAAGAATTTTTAAATGCTTTTGGTTTAGAATCAATTGAAATGACAGAAAGATTATCGGATATGCGATATCTTCGAAATCGTGAACGAGAAAAGTTGGAAGAGGAAAAATTATTTGCTGAGCCTGAAGATATTATAAAGATTTCAAAATTAGATGAAATCAAAAATCTTCTAGACGCAGAGGATAAAATACTATGGATTAAAAGCTTAAATATAGAATTAAAAAAAGATTGGATTAAGACATTATCAAAGAACAAGAAATATAAAGGAAGATTTAAAAATATAGATGCTGAGAAAGAAATCGAGCTTAAAAATTACGAAATAAGATACGTAATTACTGAGAAAAAAATTATTTCGTATAGTATTTTAAATAAAGTTTACGATTTTTCGAAAATCCCTAAAAATATTTTCCAGTTAAAAGGGGAAATAGCAATATTAAATTTAAAAGGTTTAAAATCTTTTGAGATTGAAGAATCCAATGGAAATTATGATATATGGTTTAATACCGAGCCCTTTAAAGAAGGAGAAGGAATTTTACTTTTCGATAGCCTCTCTTATGAAGAATACGAGAAATTAATTGATGCATTAACGATTATTAAATCATTTCGAGCTGAAATTCCTCAAAATCATAAATTAAAGTATATTCGTAAGGGAATATAAAGATAATTTTTAGTTTTGCTTAAATTGCCTAAAATACTTGTATTATTAGAAATAGCTAATTCTATCTAAATGGTTGATAAAAGCAATTTAATTAAAGATAAAAAAGAAAGAAGAACATTTGGTGTTCATTTAACATCAATAGATATTCTTATAAAATATATTTTTCCAGAAATAAAAGAGAAATTAAGAAAATATGCTTGGGTAGATCTTTACGCTGGTGAAGGGAATTTAGTTTTACCTATTTTAAACGAAATATCACCAGAAGAGAGGGTAGATTATTTCAAAAAACATATTTATCTATTTGATATACAACCAGAGATGGTACAAAAATGTATTAATAACGCTATATCATACGGGATCCCTATTGAACTCGCAAGAAAAAATATAAAAGTCCGAGATAATTTGGAAAACTTTCCTAAATTTTTGAAAAACAGAGAATTTCCGATTTTCCATATTACAAATCCTCCTTACCTATATCTAGGATATATTAGAAAGCATAAAGAAACTCAAAAATATCTAAAATACTTCAAAGGCAAAAATAATGGTTATCAAGATTTATATCAAATTGCCATAATTAACGATTTAAGAAATAAAGTTGAAAACCTAATATATATTATTCCCTCTAACTTTTTATTTGGAGCGTCAGTCTCTAATAAATTTCGTCAAGATTTTTTAAAATATTATGAAATTCTTAAAATGATTATATTCGAAACAAAAATATTTGAATTCACAGGGACAAATATATGCATTGGTTTTTTTAAAAGAAAAGAAGTCCCGAGAGCTGAGCCTATAAAATTTAAGGGTGTAAAAATTAAGTATCGAGATGAAATTAGCTCTAAAAATTATATATTAAATCCAAAATTCAAATATCGTGCCGGTTCTGAATTTGACGAGTTTCTTGAGAATTATCAAACTCGGAATCCACTAAAAGTAAAATATTATTTATTAAAAGAAGAAGTATCAGAAAATAAAGGAATTAATCAAATCTCTGTGATTGATGCTAATAATTATAAAAATAACGAATATAAACGATTAAATCTCCAAATAAATGATGCTTTAAATAAAAAAATCGAATCAAATATATTGTATGTTCAAACTGTAGATAAAGGTTCAATTGAAGGCCGAGTTGGGCTTGGTATAATAGCAGACGATTTTGACGTAAAAGGGATTTATGTGTCTTCTAATACTTACCGTACCCATCCTATTCAAATATTTTTAGAACCTCAAATTTCAATTGAAGATCAATTATTATTAAAGAACTATTTCAATTTTATTTTAGAACATTTTAGGAAGGAATTAGATAGTGAATTTTTAACAACATATAAATATTCAAAAGCAGAATATACTAGAAAATATCTAGGTCTAACTCAAGCAAAAAAATTAATTGAAACTTTTCCAATTGTTGGTATAGATGCCGAATATAAGAATAAGTTAAAATCATTAATCGACAAAAAAGAAATTAGCGAAATTTTAAAAATATTAAAAAAAGTGAATTTAAAAGTTATTAAATACTCGCAAAAATAAAAGCAATTAATCCAAGGAATGCTCCTACCTTTAAAATTAAGCTTATTTTTTTAAAATCTTTCCTTTCTAAAGTTTTGCGCAGTGATAAAATTAACGCGAATCCTACGACTAGCAATCCAAAGATCATTAAAATCATAAATAAGATTGGATTAATAATATCTGTGAAAAGAGGTAAAATAAAAAATAATATTGCCAAAATTTCAAATATTATAGATATAACAATTGCTTTTTTAGTTCCAAGTTTAATCGCTAAAGTTTTTACCCCTTTTGTCTTATCACCTTCAATATCTTCGCAACCTTTAACAATTTCACGGGAGAGTAATAAGAAAAATGAAGTCAAAAAGAAGTAATAGATATAAATGGGAATGATTGAACTATTTAAGATTGCTCCGTAAATAAGCCCTATAGAAAATGAAATGCTAACGATAATATTGCCAATAAAACCTTGCTTTTTCCCCCAAGCGGAATAAAGCCACCCAATAAAACCAAAGAAAATTGCTAAGGTTATGTTAAAAATGCCTAATGAAAAGATTAGGCTGTGAATAATCGATATCATTATGCCTATACCAAGCGTTAAAAAGAATAATACCTTAGCCTGTGTTAAGCTTACTGAGCCACTCGGGATTGGTCTTTCAGGTCTATTTATTTTGTCAATTTGTAAGTCATATATATCGTTTATAATCATACCTGAGCCAGCAATAAAGTAATAGGTCAAGACTCCTAAAATAATGTTTATAATTAGGATATCTAACGGAAGACCTGCACGGGTGTTAAGAATACCAATTATAACTGTGAGAGATCCCATAAGACAATTGACAGGGCGCATAATAACAATGCTTCCAATAATTAAATCTTTTTTAGATTTTTTTAACTTACTTTCCATTTGTAATGTATAAAAAAATTTCTTCTTTTTTAAGAATATTCAATAATTAAATAATTAAAAATTATTTCTATATAAAACCTGTTAAATCTTTAAATACGAATTTGTCAATTTTTTAATTAATCCATAAATTTATGGGTGAAATTTAAAACGAGGGAAAAACATGGTCCCAACTAAACCAGATTCCCAACCAACAGTTAGGGATCAACTAAAAAAATTCATTCTCAAGGGCGCTCTAGGATTTCAAACGGTACTCGTGCATGCTTTGGGTAGCCGATTGGGGATTTTTGATTATCTCTACGAAAAAGGGAAAGCGTTAAGCGCCACTGGAGAAGTAGATTCTATAACCTTTACTCTTGATGAATTAGCCAAAAAACTACAGTTAGATCACAGACACTTAGACGCTTGGCTCCATATGGCTCTTATATGTGGTATATTCGAAATAGATGAATCATGTGATAGAAGTTTAAAAACGGCACCACACGTTTATGATATTCTTGTTAACCGAGAAAGCATGTTTTACATGGGCGGCACCCTTAATACATTTTATATAGGGTTAAAATTCCAAGAAAAAATGGAAAAATCGTTTAATACAGGTGAGCTCAAGCCTTTTATTGAAGGATATCATGAATTTTCGGAGGATAATAAACTGGCTCAGAGTGCATCGGTTTCTAGCGCACCACAGATAGAGGGATTATTTTCCAAACATTTTAAAGATCATAAACGGATTTTACGTAAAGGGGGGCTTCTGCTGGAAGCTGGGTGTGGTTATGGGTATAATCTCGAATTCTGGGCTAGAAAATATAAAAAAGCAAAAATAGTTGGAATTGATATCGATCCACTCGGGATTGCATACACAAAGGAATTAGTCGCTAAAAACAAATGGAGTGATAGAATTGAAATACTCCATATCCCAATAGATGAATTTGCTGCTTCAAATAAAAATAAATTTGATGTAGCAATGCTAAATCAAGTACTGCATGAAATGGATCCCGACGAGAATTATCGAAGAGGTATACTCGAAGATCTTTATACCATATTAAAAGAGGGGGGGCTTCTGATTGTTGTCGAACACATGATTCCATCACTGTTTACTCCGACAGATCGATTTATGTTTTTCGAAGTATGGCATAAGTATCTAGAAGTTAGCCTTAAATCGAAATTCTATGACGAAAAGGAATTTCAGGAGTTTATTGCTACAACCTCCTTTAAAAAAGCAGAATTCTTAAGGGAAAGAGGGGACTACATTTGGGCGCTAAGGAAATGATTATATAATTTAGATCTCCATTTTTTTCCAACAAAATAGGTTCCTTTCTATCTCGTGCTTTGGATAAATTGTATTGCGATTATATCTTATAATTTATTTTTTTTAGATGCATTTTTATCTAAGGAAAAAGAAGTGTGTTCAAGATAAAAGGATTCATTTTTAATTTCTCTCCAAGTACCTTCAAAAATATAGGTATACCACTTAACATACCCACTTTGTAGATTTAAATTAACTAAATTAAATTGCCGCGACACCTCATCAATCCCTACTTGTCGTTCTGTTTTTTTTGCTAAAATGGTTCCGGCGGGAATACATCTTATATTACTTATTTCATCAGCATGTGATTCTGACTTATGAATATCTCCTGCTAAAGCTAAAAGCACATTATTATCGCTAAGCTTATTTAATGCGTGGTTAAACCTGTCCTTTTTAATAGAATGTAAAGTATGATGACATACCATAAGTTTAGGCATTTCTCTAAAAAGGTTATCCCAATCTTTCGAAAATGATGAGAAATAAGAATTTGAAATATTTGATATATTCGGTGAATTCTCATCAAAAATTTCTAAACAACTATTTAATGCAATTATTCCTAAGGTATTTTCTGAGATTTTATCTCTACAAATGATTTTTGAATAAATTGACTCAGGGTTATTTAATTTATACTGATGAAATCCATTTTCTTGACAGAATTGAATGAAATTATTAAAACGTGCCTCTCCCTTCTCCCATTCTACGTCGTGATTTCCTGGCACTAAAATCCATCTATCTTTTGGAACTATATTTGTGCCCTTTAGAAATACATCATTCAAAATAGGGAGGAACTCATTTGTTAAATGATCGAATTCTTCTTTAGCTCCTATACTTGTTAAATCTCCCGAAATTACTATGATATCGATTTTATTTTTTCTATGGAGGATTTCTAATTTATCCTTCAAATCCGATAAGAAATTAAGATAAACCTTATTAACTTCAAAAATGTCTTCCTTTATGCCAAATCGTCCTTCTTGAATATCTGATACGTGCAAAATATTAAGATTCGTATCGCATTCATATATTTCTGCTCTTTTTTCCTCGGCAATTCGTCTTTCTTCTTCTGTGAACTGACGCACTTCATTTAATCTAGGAGATTGACTGGTTTCTAAGGAACAAGAAGGAGCAATTATGCCTACGGTACTGCTAGATATGGTAGGTTTTTTGATAGAGTTTAAGGCGGAGAATATGATTTTTTCTTCCTTCTCCACCATGTTCAAGCGCTTTAAAACCTCTTTTTCCTTATCTTTATAGCCTGCTTTGCTAAATAGTTCAGCAGCAGATTTCAAATACTCAGATCCAACTCCAAGAAGCTCTTTTCTTTGGTTAAACTCCAATTCTTCGTCCGCTCTTATTAGCGACCACGCTGCATCAAAATATGTTGATGTTGCTAAAGCCCAATTACCTCCATTTTCAAAACCACCTTTTTCATAAGAAGAAGCAGCCTTTCTTAGCATCGAACGGATTTTTGTATATAATTGTGCTTTAATTTCAGATTCTTGAGCCTCGTCAAACTTACATCCGAGTTCTAATGCTTGACAAAAAATGGAGTTGCCCGATGCTAATAACTTCAATTTACTGTCAAGAAAAAGTTTACTTGCTTTTACGAAAAGATTTGCCGCTTCAGCGAATCTTTCAGGGTCTTCGTATTTTTCCGCAAGCTCCATAGTTTCCCATGCTCTACAGAGATAATATACAGCTTCAAGTTCAGCTCGTTCTCTCTCTAGTTTAAAGAGATTACAAACGTATCTAAATTCAGAAGCTGCGGAGGCAAATAATTCTGCCGCTGCGTAGTGTTCACCTTGTTTTCCTAAAATTCTTGCTTTTTCAACGTGTAACCTGGCTGAACAATATTTAATTCTTAAATTGGCTACTTTTTTAAGTTTATCGATCCTTTCTAGAGCAAATTTATCTTTAAATTTTTTAGAAATATCTTCCATTGATTTTATTGCATTATTAAAGTTGTTTTTGGTCATTTCGTATTGCTCGATGGCTTTATCGTGTTTTTCAAGCTTGCTAAGTTGTTCAGCTTCCTCTTGAGATGCCCAAGCATGGTAATATGGTGCTTCGTAATTGAAGTTTTGAAGTTGTTTAAGAATTTCCAACGCTTTTTTATAGCTCTCGTTAGCTTTTAAATGGTTTTCCCTCTTATGAAATACTTTTGCATTTTCAATTAAGCTCCAAGCCTTCGCGTAATCCATTTTTTCATTAACACGCTTTTTTAAGAGTCTATATCTTAGATTTTTCAACAACTCTGCGTAAGCATTTTGGGCTTTCTCGTAATATTTTGAAGAAGCAGTGTGATTACCTAATCGATCCTCTATGCGTGCAATGTATTCGGCGGCGGTGGCGGCGTACGATTTATACCCTCTTTCAAGACTTTCCTCAATAATTTTAAAAAATAACTCTTTTGCCTTTATTAAGTTATCGTCTTTTCCACTTAAAACACCAATTTTTTCGTAAAGAAGCCCTATCCGCATTTGACCTTCAATTATACCGGATGGAGACTCCCAAGGATGCTGAATATATTTCTCAGCTGCATCTAAAGCAATAGATAGCATTTTAATTCTTTCTTCATCGCTTTTAGCCAGATCTGCGAGAGTTTTATAAGCCTTATAGAGAGAAGTGTTGCTTGATGATACAACACTCCCTTCTTCATAATTTTTCGCTAAGTTTTTAGCATGTTCTGCGGATTGAAGCATTTTAATGGCGTATTCATCCTGTTTTTTCTTTTCTTTTGCGAGATAGATTAATGAAGAGTATGAATAGGTTAGCGGCCAATAAACCATCGCAGAAAAGGGTAAATTTTTAGAAATTTTCAAGCAATTCTTCGCATATTTAATTGCCTTATTAGCATATGACGATGTCTGGCGCGCAGTGAAAACTCTTAACGTTGACATACCAGTATAATACATTGTAGGCAAAAAATTCGCATATATACCCCCAATTGAAAATAATCCCGAAAGTATCTTTCCAAACATCAAAACCTCTTCAATATCTTTAATTATTCTCTTTTGAAGATCTTTATATCTACCAGTAAAGAAAAGGAACCAATCCAACCAGAATATTATATATATTATTAAAGGTTTATCCCCTGTTTTTCTTATCAAATCTACACTTTTTTTAAGAAAGTCTAGACCCTTGTCAAGATATTCTCTCTGTTTCCTCTCGTCTTCAATATATTGATATCCGAAAAGACAATAACAAAGACCAATTGCAAAATAAATCAATCCAAGGGTTTTAGGATCTTTACATCCTTCAATTAGCTTTAAATTTTTTAGTTCGCGAAAAAGAGAAAGAACCTGCTGAACATATCTCTTAGTACTCTCATCATATTTAAAATCTATAATATAATTTCGATTCAAATTTATTAAAACATTAAAAGCCAATATTTTGGCAATAGATTGAATATTAAAATTAGAAATAATCGTATCTAAAGGTATAATTTCATTCGCTTCTTTAATAAATTGCTCAATTAGCTTTCCTTCGCTACAACAGGTTGTTTGATAATAAATTGCTATTAATTCACGAATTGAGATCCTTAGAACTTCATCTTGTTTTTTCTTCTTAGAAAAGAGAGCTCTCGCTTGGGTGAAAAGTTCGCGGGAAATTTCAAAAACCCTTTTAGCTTCGTTAATAGAGCTCTTAATAAAACCACTGACGAGGGTTGCTTCCGCCTCGCATTCCAATTCTTCGGTTTTATTCGCAACTTCCTTAAAGATTTTTGCCGCATTTTTATAACCTTTTATCGCTTTTTTATTAATTTCAACATATTTTTCTGCTGTGTCTGCTTTATCAGCAGCTCGTGCGTTGGCATGTCCTAATCTCTTATAAGTTTCAGCTACCATTTCAAGCAGGTTTTTTTTCATAAAAGAGTTTATTACATTCTCGTATAATTTAGCCGCTTCTAACCAATTGTATGCTTTTTCCTCAAGTTTCGCCTTTTCTAATAAGTCCTCTTCTTTTTCCGTTTGCATAATCCTGCGTTAATTACCGCAATTTTTCCTTTATTATCAATTTTGAATTTCTTATAATAAATTTGAAGTATGATTAATAATCAGTTATTTTAATTAAAATATTTTACATTTATGTAATTTCACTATTAAAAAGACTTTAGTTAGAGAAGAAGTTACGATAGATAACAAAGAGTGCATTCGTCTTGAAGGCTCAATAAAAGCCGAAACTCCCAAAGCGTTGCTCATTAATTTTGCGAGCGGAGAAGAATTATGGATTCCAAAATCAAAAATCCACTCAAAATTTGAAAGCACAAAAGATTTAACTCAAAGTTTTATAATTGACAATTGGGTCTTAGAAAAAAGTGAAGTCATAGCGTAATTTAAATTCTTTCTTAAGATACCCTTTTTTTATCTTTCCATAAGTTTTAAATTGAAAGGTATTAAAATTAGCATATATATCCAAAATTTACAAATTAGTGAAAAAAAAAGTATGTGGTTTTATGGAGGAAAGGATTAATAATTTTTATAAATTTCACCAAAGGCTAATAGATGATATGATACCGAAAAAGACAGCCTTGATTGTTGTTGATATGCAAAAATATCAAGTACAGAAAGATTATGCTGTATATAAAGTAATGAATAACATTACTCCAGGAATATTAGATTATTTTGTAGAGGAAGTGGAAAACAAAGTTATTCCAAATCTACGAAAATTGATCGATTATTGTAATGAAGTTAGAATCCCAGTAATATACACAAAATTTTCGAGTTTTATGCCTGATGGGAGTGATATTAGTCGAACTGTCAAGTTTTTAAATGATTTTACCAAAAATCTCGTAGGAGAAGTCGCATTTCCTTATATCTCTCACCACAGCTCCGATATAATTGATGAATTAAAGCCCGAAGATAGGGATTTCGTTATCCAGAAAAACACGAGTGGAACTTTCATTTCTACAAGACTTGATAGTTTTTTAAGAAATATGGATATTGAGACAGTTTTAGTAACAGGAGTAGTGACGAATTTTTGCGTATACGCAACAGCACGAGAGGCTGCTGACTATGGTTTTCAAGTTGTTATTGTGGAAGACTGTTGCGCAGCTTGGGCCCCTGAGATTCATGAAGCTGCTTTAAAATCATTTGGTTTGCTTACCGGTTATGTATTAACACATAAAAAGGTCATAAAAAAAATCTCTAAAATAATGAAAAAGGAAAAAGAAGAAATAGTTATACATTAAGAGATTTTTATATTTAAATTCTATTTTCTTTCATTTCTATTCAAATTATTATCTCCAAATTTCTTGCTATATTTCTCGAGATTAAATAAAAGAAATAGAATTATCATTTCAAAAAAATCATAAAGATACTCCTTAAATTTCTTCATTATTCTAAAAGTGCGTTAATAATATATAAATCAAAACTCGGTTAAGATTTACTATCTTTTTTCAATTTTGGTATAAAAAACCAGCAATTATTAAAAAATCATATAACACCGACAAATTTCTGAGTAAGTTTCTTTCAAATGGAATGGTGTTCTTATGAGAGGGATCATAAGAAATAGAGTCTTATATCTTGAACTAAATAGATAATTTCTTGATTTTCTTTCTAAATCGCCTATTACAAAAATGTAAAACATTTATATAGAATATCTAATAAAAAGAAGCTTTTAGAGATAGAAATCAAAAATCTATTCCCGACAATAATCCGCGGGAATAAATGCCCATTTTTCAAATAAAGTTTAAATATACTATAAAATAATTGTGTTATAATGACCTCTAATTATAATATTACTATTAAAGCGTTTGTAATTAATTTAGACTATATTGCAGCTGATGCTGCCGCTGCTGCAGTAGTATTATAAAACAAGATAGCTTTTCCTAACTTTTTCTTAATAATTTTCTACGGATTTGGGATCTTGTGGGTTAATAAAATTCTAAAGGAATTTTATATAGAAAGAGGTCATGGAATTAAGCATTGTTTTTTAGGGGTTATTCAAAAATCAAAATATAAAAGAGAGTAAATCAAAATGCAATCAAAAAATTTAGGTATAGATTTTTATAATCTTAGCTTTGAATTCATTGAAACTGATACAATGTTTATTTCAGATTATAAGGATGGTAAGTGGGATGATGGTAAATTTTTGCCTTTTGGGTCTTTTGAAATATCTCCCGCAGCATGTATATTAAATTATGGTCAAGGAATCTTTGAAGGAATGAAAGCGTTAAAAACCAAAAAGGGTGAAATAACTTTATTTCGTCCATACGAGAATGCAAAAAGATTTAATAAAAGCGCTGATAGGCTTTTAATGCCGAGATATGATGAGATTGAATTTGTTGAAAGAGTTAAACAAATCGTCAAAGCAAACGTAGATTTTATACCCCCATATGACAGTGGTGGTTCTTTATATATACGGCCTTTGATGATTGGTAGTGGTCCTATGCTTGGCATTGCACCCGCACAAGAATATAAATTCATAATTTACAGTTCACCAGTAGGTCCTTATTTTCCAGATGGCTTTAAAGCAATTGATTTGGAAATTTCAAATATATATACGCGTTCAAGTCCAGGGGGTACAGGTTTTTCAAAGACCTGTAGTAATTATGCTGGTACTATGAAACCAGCAAAATTAGCAAAAGAAAAGGGATTTTCTCAGATTCTTTATTTGGACTCGGTTCACATGGAATATATAAACGAAGTTGGTGCTGCAAACTTTTGCTGTATAATAGAGAATAAATTGATTACACCAAAAATGGATGGAACGATACTCGAAGGAATAACTCTTAAATCTATATTGGAAATTTCTGAAAAGAAAATAGGCATCGAAACTATAGAAAGGGATATTTCTTATAAAGAATTGTTTAACGAATCGTGCACTGAAGCATTTTGTACCGGTACAGCAGCAGTCATTACGCCTATAGGATCCATTACCATGAAGGATAAAACAAAAACTTTTAACAATCGAAAACCCGGAAAAATCACATTAAAACTTTATAATAAACTAACGGGGATACAGCGGTTAGATATTAAGGATGAGTTTGACTGGATCGTTAAAGTTAATTAAAAAGGCGCAAGTTTAGCTAAGATTATAATAAAAATCCTAATAATTTTTTTTTTTATTTCTATCTTATATCTTGAACAAAATAGATAATTTCTTGATTTTGTTTCTGAATCACCTATTACAAAAATATAAAACATTTAAATACTTTTTTGTCAATTTTTTATTTAATCCATAAATTTATGGATTGAATCCAATTAAAAAATAAAAATTGAGGTAAAAAGTATGCCCTATGTGTTTACAACTGGCTTTCTCCCGTATAATCAGGGTACTGAAGTTGCAAAGATATACGTTGAAACTATTAAAGAATATAGATCCTCGATAAGAGGTTTATCCAAAGAAATTATTCCAAATGCTGTAAAAGCAAGAAAAGATTATATAGAAGTTACTGGTGTTCATGATGTAAAGGAAGGTAATTTAAAAGAATTATTACTCGCTGAACAAAAATATATGACAAAATTCCATGATATTAAGGGATATAGTTATACTGTAGAGGTAAGGTTCAAGGTAGGAGAGGCCTTGGAAATGATTGGAATGAAGATGCCAGAATAAAGAGGCAATAAAAACTAGAAAAGCCTTAGTAATTTAAAATTTAAAATTCTTTTTTTTTTATTTTAGAAAAAAAATAGAAAGAGATTAGATTTTAGATTTCTTCTCTTCGTGAAGTTTATGTAAGTCCTCTTTTACTTTTCTGAGCCTTTCACCATCCAAGGGATATTTATATATAACTAAAATACTCCGACAAATTTCTGAGTAAGTTTCTTTTAAATGGAATGATGTTCTTAAGAGAGAAATCATAAGAAATAGAGTCTTATATCTTGAACTAAATAGATAATTTCTTGAGTTTCTTTCTAAATCGCCTATTACAAAAATGTAAAACATTTAAATACTTATTCGTCAATTTTTTATTTAATCCAAATTTATGGATGAAATTTAAATGAAATCCAAAAAAAAAGCTATAGGAACGAAAAGGCGATTCCTATCAAAATATTAAAAAATAAAATAAATTAAAATGAGGTTGAAATTTTATGGCTAGATATGTAACTATTTTTAGGTGGAAACCTGAAAATGCAAGAGAAGCATTTCAAATAACGCAATCTTTACCGAATAGAACAGCACCGAAAGAAATACTAGCTGCAGCGGCAAAAATAAAAATAATTTCACAAAATTTTTGCCCATACAATAATTTAAGTATTGTTATTTATGAAATAGATGAAAAAGACTTCGTTGAGACATCTCTAATTACAATGTATTTTCAGGGTGTATTTTCAATGGAGACTTATCCGGTATTAAATGAAGCAGATTCTACGAAATTAAATCAGATGTTTATAAAAGCAATACCTGGAGTAATGGAGCGTGAGTAATCTATAAAAGGTAAAACATCAAAATAGAAGTAAAAAAATAATTATATTCAAATTCTTTTTTTTTATTTTAGAAAAAAAATAGAAAGAGATTAGATTTTAGATTTTTTCTCTTCGTGAAGTTTTTGTAAGTCCTCTTTTACCTTTCTGAGCCTTTCACCATCCAAAGGATATTTATATATAACTAAAATAGCAATTAATAACGCTATTGATGGAAAAACTGCCATTAAAATCCTTAATCCTAAAATTACATCAGTTCCAGGATTTGGGGTGTACTCTCCCCAGCCAGTTGTAGTAAATACCAAACCTATGGCTATAAATACAAATACCGTTGAAAGTCGCAAAAAGAAAGCGTTTACACCATAATATGCAGCTTCCCTGCGGACTCCTGTATTCAACTCGTCCTCATCAACAATGTCCGAAATAATTAAATCGATGATATATAAAGAACCTGCTAAACCTATTCCAACTAAGAAAAATACAATCATTCCTGATATAGGATCTTGAATAAACAAGAGTGGTATAAGCGTTATAATCCATATTGACATTGAAAGCAACCAAGATTTTCTAGGGCCTATTCTTCTAACAACAGGTTTCCATAATAAGGTAATGAAAATAACTGATGATAAAAACGCAATTCCTAGTAATAATGCTTGAATTAATGTGTCCTGAATGCCTAACACGAATTTAGCGTAAAGAATCACAATTACAGCTAACATGCCATATACAAACCAATTAGCGATTTCTGCCGGAATATACCACATAAACGATTTACTCTTAACGCATAATTTTATTGAGTCTTTTAAGCCGGGTGCATTTTTATACTCATCTCGAAATTCTGCTTTTTCTTTTGGACCAAGTCTTAGCACTATAATGCCTCCGATAATGATAATTATTCCTATTATTATGCCAAATAAAAAATACTGTGGTAAATATTCTGATTTTGTATAATCTGGGATTATTAATCCAGGCAAAACAAAAGCAAAAAGTAATCCAATGATAAGAAGACCCTGTCTTATATTGTTTGCTGCCGTCCTTTCTTCCTCAGTAATAAATACCTCTGGAAACAATGAAGTCAAATTTAAACTAAACATAGTATAAAATAATTCAAAAATGATAATTATAATGATAAAATATATAAAGTTTGCAATTTCATCCTTTATGCCTATAACTAAGGGGGGTGTGAACAGCAAAATCATAATTACCCCTAATGGTATTAGAGCTACCATAATATAGGGCCTCCTACGACCCCATTTTGTATGTGTTCTGTCCGAAAAGTATCCTAGTATTGGATCGTTTAAGCTATTCCAAATAGACCATATAATAAAGCCAATAGCGATATATAAAACATTAATTTCAACAATGGTAAAATAAAACGTAAATACTAATAATGTAAAGGCTTGGTATGCTCCTTGATCTGATATTTGGCCACATCCATATGCTGCCATTTTTTTTTTTGAAGGTGATTTGATTTCCATTTTTTTTTCAGTCATGTTAATTCTTTTTAAAATTTAATTTCGAATAAAATAATATAATTTCGTCAATAGATTTAATAAATATTTAGTAAATTCTTCTGATATCTTCTATTTTTTGAAATTTTTTTTAGAACAAGAATTTTTGCCCGTGTCCTTAATTTCGTCAATTATCGCTTTCAGAGAAGCTCCTTTATCGTTTAAAATATTATCTTCTAAAAATGACCCCATAACAATTATGTCAGCTCCCGATTCAACGAGTTCCCTTGCTTCTTCTTTGGTTTGAATCCCCCCTCCAGCAATTATGGGAATTTTTATTATTTTTTTACAAATTTTTAAAATTTCAGGGGGTAGACTTTCACTACCAGAACCAGCTTCTAAATAAATCAATTTAAAGCCAAACATTTCCGCAGCTAACGCGTAAGCAGCAGTTAATTTTGGTTTTTTTCTAGGCAATAATTTCGCATTTCCAATCCATCCAGCTGTAGCACCTGGTTCTATTATTAGATAACCAGTCGAGATATACTCAAGATTCGCCATTTTAACAGTATACGAACCAATAGCTTGTTGACCTATTATAAAATAGGGATCTGTTGAATTTAATAAAGACATAAAAAAGATGGCATCGGCTCTAGCTGATATGTTAGAAATACCACCAGGAAAAATAATAATTGGCACATGTATATTATTTTTAATTATCTCAATTGTCTTATCTACAAACGCTTGGTCAAATACAGTACTCCCTCCAACTAATATAGCATCTGTTCCAGCCTCTACGGCTAATTTCGCCATTTCGCCAGATTTTCGTGGGCTTTGTCGAATTGGGTCTGGATCGATTAAAGAAAAATGAAGAGCGCCCTCATTATTAAGTTTATCTATAATATATTCGTACGTGCTTGTTGAAGGTTCATCAATCAAGATATTAACCATAAATAACACTTCTTTAAAAATTTTTATTTCATTTATATACTCTTTACCCAAATGATGTATTTTTTATTTTATTATAAATTTTATTTGTTTCTTCTTTCCAAACTTCAAATTCATTAATATCTTCTAGATCTTCTGGAAAGTCTTTATAATGTTCTAAAATTTTGTTCATATTAATGCGAAGATAGTTTAAATCTAATAATAATTTGGGATTAGTTATACCTTTAATGGCCTTACCAACCATATCAATTATCGATAATTTTATACCCCCAGTCGAAGAAATTTCTAATATCTCATCACCAGATAATAATTCTTTTTCCAAACCAAAATTTAACGATTCATTTGAGAGTTTTTGTAATGCAATCCTTAATAACTCAAGAGAAGCAAACTCGGCGCCAAAATTAGTCATAATTTTACAATTGTATTCCCATAATTTCTTCAAAGAATAATCGTTGTTTTGAATGGCATCTAAGGCAGTTATAGCAGCGTAATAACCCGCTCTCATTGAAGGATCTATCCCTCCACCATGAAGCGGATTGACGTGACAGGCAGCATCTCCAACAAACATGATTCCATTTTCAGCACACGACCAAAGTGGTCTTCTTACGGGGATGACACCACCTCCACTGGATAATACCTCACAATTATTAGTCTTTATAAACTCATTAAAAACATTTTTTCGATAGTAATCTTTTACTTCGCCTTTGTAATCCATAAACATTCCTAATCCAATATTAACGGAAGTTTCGTTTTTAGGAAAATACCAAATGTAACCACCTGGCGCTTTTTCTTGATCAAGTATTATTTTAATGTATTCGGGGTCTTCAACTTGTTGATCTGTGGTCGAATATTTTACGATTTCCCGATAACATAAGATACAATCTTCATGTAAAATTTCCTTTTCGATCAAATCACTTTTTATTGTTTTTCGTAAAGGAGAATAAAATCCGCTCGCATCTATTATTAAATTCGTGTTAAGATCTATTATTTCACCGTTTTTTAATCGAACTTTTAAACCCGAGATGGAGTTGCCTTTGTAAAGTAAATCTAAAGCTGAAGCATTATCTAAAAATTGTTCAATACCAGCATCGAGTGCTTCATTTAGTAATCTTTGCCCAAATTCTAGTCTATTAACAATAAAACCAGCCTGTTTTGGGTCAGTTAATGTTAAACATTTATTTAAATTAGGAGAATATAATTTTGCCCCCTTTATATGACAAGAAAGTTCTTCGTCTTTAGGTGGATTAATGTTCAAAATTTCGAATATTTCTGAGCCAACAGCATCACCACATATTTTATTCCCTATTTGGCTTCTTTCTTTACTGTCAATAAGACAAACATCTAAGCCTTTTTGAGATGCAAATCTAGCAGCCGTCGTTCCACCAGTACCGGCTCCAACAACAATAACATCAAAAGATTTTTGTAGACTTTCCATTTTTTTGTTCAGAAATAAAAAATAAAAAAAAATTAAGAATTTACAAATATATAAAAGTCAAAAGGTAAATTATTATAGTTGAACCGATTGGAACCGTTAAATCATCCCATGTGCTTGGCGAGGCGATTTCAATAAAAGTCGCTAATAATGCAGTTATTATCGAATAAAGAATAATAATATCCCAGGTTAATGGAGTCTGTGTTAGTGGATTAAAAATACCAAAATACCAAAACGAACCTACACATAACAAGAAAGCTGCACCGAACATCGTTATTGAACCTAAAACAGTTCTGGTACTTGTCCATGGGAGGTGTATCGGTATTTTTCCCCAATGTTTTCCTACTACAGAGGCAAGAGTATCGGCAACAATCATTATTAGAATTCCTGCAATTGGGAAATATAATTGATGAGGTGCAAATATGACGAATATTGTCATTAGAATTGTGATTGAAAGGCAGTAGTTGAATGGCCCCATAAGCCGACCAGACTTTTCTTCAGCCTCTTCGCCAATAGAATCGTATAAATCTTTCAATTGTTTAATTTTAGATTCTTTCGAACTAAAATATGTTAAAACAGTTAAAGAACCTGCAATTAAAATTGCGAAATATGGAAAATTAAAAAAGGGAGTAATCAAAACGCTTAGGCCTGCAAGAAAATGAACCATTTTACGAGCTGTGAATTTTGAAATTTTGTCTCTCTTTTTTAATTGCACAGGAATTATAATAGTCAGAAAGATGTAGCCATATGTCAACAATACGAGTAACAAGTCAATTAATAGAGATTCAATAGAAAATTCCATTTTTTAAACCAAATATTTTTAATAAATTTTTTATTAATTTTTTGAAAAATTTTTAATAAATAAAGAAAATCCGATCAAGAATAGTATTAAAAGGTATAAAAACCATTCCAAGTTTTATTAAGAAAAATTAATTTCTTTATCGATATGGGATTTGTAAAGCTTATTAATATTCATAACATATAAACGGATACTTACAGTTTTGTATTAACAAAGATTTAATATTTTTTTACTAATTTATTTGATTATCTATTTGTGAATTTAAATCAACAAAAAAAGAACGGAAATATAACTAATTATGAAGATTTTCCTAATAATTTTTGATACCTTGAGAAAAGACCATACAGGCAAAATCTATGGTAATTCTTGGATAAAAACTCCAAATTTTGACGAATTTGCAAAAGATTCTATCGTCTTTGATAAAGCTTATAGTGAATCCTTGCCTACTATTCCACAGCGTCGGGCCGTACATACAGGAATTCGTACTTTTCCTTTTAATCATAAAAGGCCAAAACTTAGATCTGATGACATAGTAAAAATCCCTGGATGGCACCCAATACCTCCACATCAGACTCATCTGGCAGAATATATGAGAAATTTCACGTTCATTACTTCTTTTATAACTAGTACTTACCATCAGTTCAAACCGGGAATGAATTTCCATCTTGGATTTGACCAATGGAATTTAATTAGAGGCCATGAAAAGGATAAATTAAGAGTAGGATATAGAGAAGGAGGAGCGAAACTTAATAAGATCATTAAAGAATATGTAGCCAGTAAAAATCCTTTAGCAAAAGCTTATCAAACTTATATGTTAAAAACCTATTTTAGTAATATGCAAGATAGAGAGACTGAGGAGGATTATTTTCCTGCGCAAACTTTTAAAAAAGCAATTGAATTTGTTAAAGATACTAAAAGGATTAAAAATACAATGGCGGTTATTGATGAATTCGATCCTCACGAGGTCTGGGACCCCCCTCAGAAATATCTCGATTTATACGTCGATAAGAATTATACTGGAAAAAAGGTTGTTCAACCCGCTTATAGTGAAACAATAGAGTATCTTACCGAAGGAGAATTAAAATATATGAGAGCCTCTTATGCTGGAGAAGTTTCAATGTGCGATAATTGGTTTGGTTATTTTATTAAAGAATTAAAAAATATAGGGGAATACGATGATTCTTTAATTATTTTAATAAGCGATCACGGACATAGTATTGGAGAGCATAATGCTACTGGTAAAATTCCAATGTATATGTATCCAGAACTTGTAGATATTCCTTTTATGATTAAGCCACCGGGTAATCTAAATGGTCCAAAAAGAATTAAAGAATCGTATGTCTATGACCATGACATTTTGCCGACTATATTCGGATTTTTGAAAAAAAAGAAGCCAGAAGTGTTCGATGGCATAGATCTTTCAATATTGCTTGATGATGGGGATCAATTAATAGAGAATCGCGATTATATTACATGTGGATTTGGTACTTGTACTTTGTATAAAGACGATCGCTACGCTCTGATCACTTATAATGATAAATCACATAGAAAACTATTCGATTTATCGAAAGATCCCGAGTGGAATGAAAATATCGCTGATGATAACTCTGATATTACTACAGAATTATTTGAAAAAATTAAAAAAGATGCAAGAGGGGATCTTCTTTTAGAAGATAGATCATCAGAGGAGATTGAAAAACTCATTAGTCAAATGAAGCATTGGTACGGACAAGATAAAGGTACTGATTAATAAATGAATTCTTAAGAGATTAACGATAAGATTATAAATGGATGCCCAAGAAAGAGTATTGACATCAGTAAATCATGAAGAACCCGATAAAGTTCCAGCCTTCGAGAGCGCTTTTGTAAATAATACAATTATTGAGCATTATGGATGTGATCCCCGCCGTGCCGGAGTTTATAAAGGTTATTACGAATTTTCTCGTAGAGTTGGAATAGATTTGGTTCTAAGTTTTGTTAGTTTATATCCTAGAACATTTCTTAAAGGGGGAAAAGGATTTATAGACGAGTATGGGCGGATAATGAAAATGGAACCATATAAAGACGGAACGCAAATAATGGCATATCATGGGGGATCGTTTAAAACATTTGAAGATTACGAGAGTTTCAAGCGGCCAGATCCCAATTTAAAAGCACGCATGGATAACTTTTTAATAGGAAAGAAAGTCCAAAAAGAAATGAAAAATGAAGTATTCTCAATTCCTGCAACTGGATCCTTAATGGAATGTACGTGGGAGGGATTCGGTTTAGAAAATTTTTCAAGATTATTAGCTCGACCTAAACAAGTGAAAAAAGTATTTGATGATCGAGGCAAATTTACGCTAGAGATGGTAAAAATTCTGGCTGAAAACGACGCAAAAATGGTCCTTTTATGGGATGATTATGGTTTTAAGAATGGGCTCTTTATGGCTCCAAGAAATTATAGAAAATATATATTTCCGTGGATAAAACGAATATGTGATGCTGCTCATAAGCAAGATTGTAAAATTATGCTGCATTCTGATGGGGATTTATTAGAAATTTTCGAGGATATTATAAAATGCGGTGTCGATGTATTGAATCCTATTGAACCCACAACTGCAAATCCCGAATATGATATTTTCAAATTATACCAAAAATATGGTGATAAATTAACGTTTGCCGGGAATCTAAGCCCCGTCATGTTAGCATTGGGAGAGATTTCAGAAATTGAAACTTATGCAAAAAGGTTAATTCGTGAGTTAGCACCAGGAGGAGGGTACATTTTTAGTTCGGGACACAGTATTAATCCTGCCGTTACAGTGGACCGATTTGAAGCAATGCAGAATATTAGGAGGGATTATGGCACTTATCCAATAAATGTGCCGAATTAAAAATTGGAGCATATGTTAAAAAAGAAATATAATTAATAGTATTAACTATTTATTTTAAATTGAATTATGCTTAGAGTTGGAATTATTGGAACTGGGGATATAGCAAACTTGAATGTGCTTGGTTATTTGCATTCTCCAGATACGGAGCTAGTTGCTGTGTGCGACGTTAATCAGCAAAAAATTGCCGAAAAATTAGAGCGCTGGGGATTGAGAACCACAAAATCCTACACAGATTACAAAAAAATGGTTGATAGAGAAGACTTAGATATAATCGAAATTTTAACTCCTCATCACCTTCACTACCCTATGACAAAATACTGTGCTAATGCTGGTGTCCCCGGTATATCAGTTCAAAAACCAATGGCACACACGATTACGGATTGCGTAAAAATGATTGAGGTTTGCGAAGAACAAAATGCGAAATTAAAATTATATGAGAATTTCAGGTTTTATCCAATTTATCTGAGAGCAAAAGATTTACTAGATCAAAAGATAATTGGCGATCTTTTAAATTTTCGAATTATTACTGTTTTAACGGGAGGTCCCGGTATGCCAAGAGACCTCAAATCTCTCACATGGCGGATTAAAGTAGATATGTGCGGGGGTGGTCCATTGATTTACGATGACGGCATTCATAAATTTTCTATGGCACTTTGGTTAATGGGGGAGGAAAGAGTAGAAAAAGTGTATAGTTGGATTGATTATTTTACAGCTGTTATGGAAGCACCTAATACTATTTTTTGGAAATATCCAAGTAAAAATCCCGAAGATCCACCTAAATATGGCTCAATGCAATTCAATTTCTCAGCAAACTTATATTATCCAAGCAATTATTACGAATGCGACGAATTTATTGAGATATCTGGAACAAAGGGAATGATGTGGATAAATCAATGTACTGCTGGTGGTAATTTCCTTTCAAAAAGCCCTCAGTTTCCACCTATTGTCGTCTATGTCAATGGAGAAGTAAAAACTTATGGAGAAGATTTACCTAGAGATTGGAGATACTCTTTCATAAATTCTACAGAACATTTTATTAAAGTGACGAAACATGGGGGTGAACCTATTTATAATGGGGAACAAGGAAAAAATTTATGTATTTTTGCCAAAATGCCTTATATTTCGCAACAACAAAATAGATCCGTATTATGGGAAGAAATTACCCCAGAGAATGAAGAAAATCGGTCATGTGTAGTTGAGGAACCAATTAAAGCAGATCAGAGTGGATTAACTAATTTTTATCTAAGAAAAATGAAAGATTTAAGAAAAGGGATAAAAAAAGGTTTAAAGCATAAGAAATTTATTTATAAATTTGAGCAATAATTTTACATGTTTAATATAGAAGATTTAGAAATTCAGCCATTAACTACAAAATACTACGATGAAAATTTAGATCTCCTAAATTCAGTTATCAGAGAATCCCATTTTTTGGCTCAAAAAAACGAGATTTCAAACGAAGAGAGCAGGCAATTTATTGATACATACTTTGAGCACCCCAATACAATATATTTAATTGCTTTATATAAGCAAAAATTAATTGGACACATATCTTCTATCCCACGTTCTGAAGGCCGTTTGAGCCATATCGTTAATATTGGATATATAGTTCACTCTAACTTTAGAAAAAAAGGAGTAGCATCCAGGCTTATGGAGAACTTAATTATTGAAGCAAAAGAGAAGAGTACAATTAAAATAATGGTTGCTGAAGTTGCTGCAGATAACATAGCTAGTATTAATTTGTTGAAAAAATATGACTTTAACGAATTTGGATGCCTGTTTAATGGTCTAATGAAAAAAGAAGAAGAATTCGTTGATTTTTTGTATTTTTCAAAATATTTATATGAAAAGTAGATTTAAAACAAAAATTAAAAACTAATTCATATCAACAAGATATACGTCTTTGCCTAATTCTACTGATTGAATTGCAGCTAAATTTAATTTTAAAATATATCTTGCTTGTTTACCAGATAAAATTGGTTTTTTATTGCCTTTAACAACTTCAATAAAATGTTTAGTAGCATTAATAAAACTATACTTCCAATCTTTCTCAAAATCAGAGTAAGTTTCTACTTCACCGTCCCTGACAATTACAATTGGAGCAAAAATTTCTGAATCTGACATTATATTGCCCATTGCCGTTCCTTGATTAATTTTCATTATACCACGACTTCCAATAATTTCAATAAACTCATCAGTATTATAATAATTCGAGGGAATCACCATTTCTGGCATCAATGAAAATTCCATATTGCCATATTGAGGAACAACGTGCTCTTGTTCTTTATTTTCTTTACATTTCCACATTACATAAGCTGGAGCATCAATGCCTTGGTAGTTATCTGCCCATGCAAACACTTTTTCAATTTCTTCTCCGAAAAACCACCAACCTAAGGTAAAAGCGTGCCACCCATTATCCAGTAATATGGGAGAACCTCGATTCGGATGACCACCTATTTTTTTTGGATCTTTTCTCCATAAATCCGCACTTTCTGGAATATTCCAACCACCAGTGGCACCCATAGCTACTTTAATTCTTATATATGACAAATCTCCAATATAATCTTGGTCAATAAGTTCCTTTGCTTTTAGAATATGAGGTAAGAATAGAAAATTCTCGTAAATTGAAAGGATTGCCCCCGATTCGTTGCATGCCTCAATCATTTGATTAGCTTCCTCTAACGAAAGTGCCATAGGTTTTTGAACAGAGATTCCTTTTATCCCTTCATTAGCAGCAAAGATTGTTGCTTCAGCGTGAAGATTATGAGGTAAAAGAATTTCTACAATGTCTAATTCTTCTTGATTTAACATTTTCTTATAGTTGGAATAAACTGGAGTAGATTTATTTAGGTTAAATTGTTTGATTTTTTTTAAGGCTTTTTCGACGGTTCGATTACATAAACAAATTATTTCTACATCATTGTTATTCAAATAACCAAGCACATTTAAGTCGAAAATCCTTCCAGTCCCGATTATTCCAACTTTTAACATAGAAATAAAGAAAGCTTGATTGTTAATTAAGTTTATATTTATCAAATTTAAATATTTTGTATGTAAATTAGAATATAGTAAAATTACTGGAAAATAAATATCTTTAACAATGACATCAGAAAATAATGATTTAGATTATAGAAAGGCGTATGAAATAGCGTTGTATCGGGGTTGTGGATATTCATATGAAGATTTAAAAAAGCCTCGAATAGCAATTGTTAATTCTTGGAATGAGATTAATCCTGGCCATTCTCATCTACGAAAATTGAGTAAATTTGTTAAAAGTGGAGTGAAAGAAGCAGGAGGGACTCCGATGGAGTTTAACACCATTGCGATTTGCGATGGAATCGCTAATTCTGGAAATTTCTCCAAATACGTTTTACCGTCGCGGGAAATTATAGCAGCTTCAATTGAATGCACAATTAAAGCTTATAGCTTTGATGGA
This sequence comes from Candidatus Hodarchaeota archaeon, assembly GCA_048887225.1. Taxonomy (GTDB): domain Archaea; phylum Asgardarchaeota; class Lokiarchaeia; order Sigyniarchaeales; family SOKP01; genus LW40-45. The sequence goes on along the minus strand of JBHLJY010000004.1, from coordinate 99,458 downwards.
ATGGTTATGCTCTGTTCCTGTGATAAGATAATACCAGGGATGTTATTAGCAGCAACGAGGTGTAACATTCCTACTATTTTCATGACCGGGGGTATTATGGAGCCTAAGATTTTTAAAGATGGACCTCTAAAAGGAAAAACTTTTGTAACATGTGATGTTAAAGAAGCAATAGGTCTGTATAAAGCTGGAAAAATTACTAAAGAAGAGTTCCAAATTATTGAGTCCGAAACTTGTTTTTCTCCAGGAGCTTGCAATATGATGGGAACTGCTAATACTATGGCATGTATCGTTGAAGCAATGGGCCTTTCTTTACCGGGATGTGCTACATTAAGCGCAATTGGAAGAGAACGAGAGCTGATAAGCAAAAAAACAGGAAATATTATAGTCGAGTTAGTCGATAAAGGAACCAAAGCATTAGATCTAATAACTCATACATCTATCGAGAATGCTTGTAAGGTTGCGTTATCATTTGGGGGATCAACTAACATGATACTTCATATGTGCGCATTATCACATGAAATTGGTGAGGAATTAAACCACTTTGATTTTGAGCGCTTAAGTAAATCTGTTCCATTACTCGCTAAATTTAAACCAGCTTCAAATTTCAACCTCACCGACTTTCATAAGGCAGGAGGCGTTGGTGCCTTAATGAAAAAATTATCAAATTTTTTAGATTTATCTACAATTAATGTTTTAGGAATGAGATTAAGTGATTACATTGAAGATATTGAAATAAAAGAAAGTGAAATCATTCGAAATCCTGACAATCCATTAGAAAAAGAAGGAGGAATTGCTGTTTTAAAAGGAAATTTAGCCCCAGAAGGAGCAATTATTAAGCAAAGTGCAGTGAATCTTAAAATGCTCCATCATAAAGGTCCGGCTAAAGTTTTCGAATGCGAGGAGGACTTAAATGATGCTTTGATGTCTAACAAGATAAAGGAAGGCGATGTATTAGTTATACGTTATGAGGGACCTAAAGGTTCACCTGGGATGAGGGAATTATCCATTCCGGCAGCAATCTTAATTGGTATGGGATTAGGCGATTCCATTGCGATGATTACAGATGGTAGATATTCGGGATCAACTAGAGGACCCTGTATTGGACATGTATGTCCGGAAGCAATAGAAGGTGGACCTATAGCAATAGTTCAAGATGGAGATTTCATAGAAATTAATATTAAAAAGCGTGAATTAAATTTATTGATTTCTGATGAAGAAATAAACAATAGATTAAAAAAATGGAAAAAACCAGAACCTAAAATAAAAAGAGGATATTTAAATTTTTACAGAACTCACGTTTCTTCGGCGAAAGATGGAGCTTTATTTTTTATTTAATTTTAGAACCGTAACTGAATGTGCTGGTAGTTCAAGCATCATTTTAGGTTTGATCCCTTCGATGTTTTTTTGTTCTAATTTAATTTTATTACGATTTTCTATTGTGTTATAATCAAATGGAGATTGACTCTTAAGTTCTACAAGGACTCCTTGTTCTTTAGGGACGAATCCATTTATTTCAAGAAGGGCGTTTAATTTTTCTGTTAAATATTTATTAATAATCAATATCGATAATTTATCTCCTTCATCGTTAATAGTGGCATTACAATCAATATACGAAACATTAGTTGCTTTCGGGATACGTCCAAATTTCATTGAATCGAATACTTCACATTTAACGTTCACATCTTCAATTAAATTATTATAAGTATGATCAACAAAGAGTTTGAACGCTAAATAAACTGGAGTCAAGATTAATCCATCTGGATCTGTTTGGATTGTCCCAATACAATTAATTAACTGAGCCCAATTAGCCATAGGGCATTTATCTGACATTTTTTGAAAAGTCATTAGAATTATTGCCGTCCAGATTCCATCTTGTAAATTATAATTAGTTCTTATTACATCTTTCGCTAAATACCATACGCCCCATTCGTCAAAATTAATACGTACGTGAGTATCTTTCCCCAATGCAGCAACAATATCGTTCCATGTATCGTTTATAAAGTTTTCAATTAAAGGACTTGATGCCATTAATGCGTGATAACATTTTTGATTATCTGGATGGCTATTTCCTTTTCTCTTACCAGCATAATAAGGAAAGTATCGATGAACACTTAAATAATCAACCCACTCTTCACCTATATTTTTTAAAAGGGTACAATTCCATTTCGAATTTTCCCATCCACAAGCGACCAATTTAATTGTTGGGTCTTTTTCTCTCATTTTCTTTGCGAATTTAAGATATTTCCTTGCGTAATTCTCGGGAAATTTTTCGTATCCCACTTCCCAAAAAGCATAAATTTCGTTCGCAATACCCCAAATTTCGACATTATAAGGTTTTTTTCTTCCATTTCTCGCTCTTAAAGCACCATATTCGGTATCAACAGAGCAATTACAATATTCTACCCAATCTGCTGCCTCTTCAGGTGTTCCTGTACCATAATTCACGTTAAGGTAAGCTTTGGCACCAATTTCTTCACATAACGTTAAAAACTCGTCGGTGCCAAATTGATTTTCGATATCAGGTCCAATTTCTTCTGGTGCTCCTTTTTGAACACCCCAAAACAAATTTTTAACAAATTTTCGTGAATCTCTTGGACCAATTGCGTCCTTCCAATGATAAACATCAGAATAACAACCTCCGAACGCTCTCAAGACCGAAGGTTTCAAATCTTTTAACGCTTGTAAAATGTCTTGTCTCATCCCTATTAAGAACGGATTTTCCTTAACTAATGGGACATTGACAGGATCATACGCCCATAAACCATTATGAATGCATTCCCCTAAATGTTCGATAAAATTACTATATATCATAGGATCAATAGGCTTTTTAGGAGAACCTACATCAATACTGATTTTATTTTGATTTGTCATTGCTAGTTAAATTAAATAATTTTTATTGAAATTATTTGGTATTAAGTCCTACCTCATAAATATTAAGTAGGACATATTTAAAAATAAAAGGTTAGCAAATTATAATAAATTATAGTTAAAGAATAAATTATGTTGAATAGTAATCAAGTTTAGAAATAAAAAGTTTGGAGCTGTTTTAACTCCTTCAAAAACTGCCCAATATATTATTTCAAGATTAGGTCCAATTGAATATAACCAGAAAATTTTAGATCCTTGTGTAGGTCCAGGTATTTTTATTAAAAAATTATTGGAAATTGGAATAAAATCAGAGCAAATTTCTTCTTTTGATATTAATCCAGATTATAAAAAAAATATTGAGAGATTAAATGTTTCATTTAAAGCCCAAGATACATTAATAGCAATGTATCCAGATTCTTACAATGAATATGATTTTATTGTTGGAAATCCTCCATATCTTAATAAAGCTAGTGTGTATATCCGTAATCATAAAGAAAAATTAAGAAAAATATACGGAAAAATAAATTCTCATGAAACTTACGCAATGTTTATTATTAATAGCATTTGGCGGCTAAAAAATGGAGGAAAATTAGGTTTTATAATCAGTGATTCCTTTCTAACTCTCAATACGCACACAAAATTTAGGAAATTCATTTTAGAAAATTGTAAAATCAGCGAAATATTATTAGCACCAAAAGATCTTTTTGAGAGTCAAGATGTGAGTACTAATCCTGTTATAATAATCCTTGAGAAATGTGTTGGTAAAGAGAATCGAATTCAGAGAAAAGAAAATATAATGAGAATCATCCCGAGAGTTAAAAATGAAGATGAATATCAAAAACCTAAAATTATAAATAAATTTAAACAGAAGAAATATCATCTATTACCATATAATTTGTTTTTTACCGATGTAGAAGAAGAAATTATCAATTTATTTGAAAATTCGTCAAGATTGGAAGCTCACATTAAAGGGCATATCGGTATGCATACGCATAATAATTTAAAATATATTGCTGCCGTTGAGGGGACTAAATTAGCAAATATCTTTAAAAAGCGAAATGAGAAAACAATAGATCCTAATAAGAAATATAAAATCATAACGAAGGATGAATTTGAAACTGATAGATGGAAACCATATTTGAAGAGAGGTGGAGCAGATCAATACTATAGACCTATTATGGAAGCATTAGAATGGGATAAAAATTCACTTCCAATTTACGATATTCCTAAAAATGTTCCCTTTGAAGAAGAAGGAATTGTTATAAGTGGTGTTAGCTCTAGACTTGCAGCTCGTTATATGCCAAGTGGATGTTATTGGGATTCGAACAAAGCTATTGGATTTATTGTTAAGAACAATTCTATTTCAGTAGAGTACGCGTTAGGCCTATTAAACAGCTCTTTATATAATTACCTTGCTAAAGGAATCATAAATAATACTAGCAGTATTCAAATAACAGGTATTCATGCTCTACCATTTATAGAACCTGATAATAACACTAAAGAGCTGGTAGAGCAACTTGTCAAAAAAATAATTGAAGAAAAGAAAAGAGATTTAGATTACAATTATATTAATGAACAGAAAAGAATTGATATTCTTATATTTAATTATTATTCTAAAAATTTCAATTTTCCTAGGATCCTAAGAAGAAAATTAGATACAAAATTCTCAATTTACGCCATCTGATTTATTTTTAATTATATGCTCTAGTTATTATATGAAAATCAACTTTCGAGAAGCTAAAGGAATTATAACTAAAAGCAATATACCTGGAGTAGATTTTGTCATTAATCCTTATATTGGGTGTCAGCATGGTTGTGTTTATTGTTATGCTGAATTCATGATTAGATTTACAAATCATAAAGGTGATAAGTGGGGACAATTTTTAGATATTAAAATTTTTGATTTAAACAAAATAAAGCCCGAGAAATATAATGAAAAGACAATCTTACTTAGTTCAGTAACAGATCCCTATATTCCTTTAGAATTAAAGTATCAGAATACTCGAAAAATCTTAGAAAAACTTATTGGAACTAAAGCAAGAGTTACAGTTCTCACTAAATCAAAATTTGTAGCAAGAGATATTGATTTATTTAAAAAATTTGAAAATATCGAAGTTGGAATTTCAATTAGTACATTAGATGAGGAATTTTCAAAAGTCATTGAACGGGGGGCATCAAGACCAATCGAAAGATTAAATGTGATTAAAAAACTACATGATAATAAAATCAAGACTTATGTTTTCTTATCTCCGTTTTTTCCAGAAATAACAGATTTTCGCAAAATAATTCAAGAATCGATAAATTTTACAGATTATTATATGTTTGAAAATTTAAATTTTCGACCTCATAATATTCCCCGTATTTTCCAAATAATTAAAAAAAATTACCCTAAACTTTTATCTACATATCAAGAGTTAAGAAGAGATCGTATAGGATGGGATTTGATAGAAGAAGAAATCAAGAAATATTGCGAGGACAACCACCTAAATTTTAGTATCGAATTTCATCATGGAGGATTTTCAAAATCATAATAATATCATTTTTGGAAGAGGATTAATATATTATAATTTTTCTCCCTTTATTTCTTCTTCGTATTTTTTTCGGCGTTCCGTTAAATATTCTGGAATTGGAACATCCCACCAACCCATGGCTGGGCTTCCAGTATAGGGAAACTCACGATTCACTAAGATTTCTATAACAGCAGGTTGACGGGATTTAGCTGCTCTTTCCAAGGCAGGTATAATCTCTTCTTTTTTTGAAATTTTCTCGGCATAACAACCAAAGGCTTCCCCTATTTTTGCAAAATCAGGTGAATAAGTATTTCCATCTTTATCTTTAAAAGCCGTTCCATAACCTCGAATTTCTCCAAAAGCGGCTTGCTGAAGGTCTTTAATCGCAATCCAACCATGGTTATTTATTACAATAAAGAAAATATTATCCAAACCTAATTGAACCGCAACTGAGAGCTCAGAAAGAGTCATCATGAAATCGCCATCACCAACAAGAGCAACTACTTGGCGATTAAGTTTACCAATATCAATTGAACCCAATTTGGCCCCTATTGCAGCAGGTACACTATAGCCCATAGTAGAGAAACCACCAGCAGTTATACAAGTTTTAGGTTCGTAAAATTCTAATTCTTGAAGCATTTGAGCTTGAACGTTTCCAGAACTTGTGACGATTACAGCTTCCCTATCGAAAAACTTTCTCACTTCTTTAAGCACAGTGGAAATCATGACAGGAACTTTCGAATCGTCCCGATGTTTATCAATAAATTCAAACCATTTTTTGTTTTCTTCTTGCATTTCCTTAAAAAAATCTGTACTCTCATAATTTTTTAAAAAATATTCGGCGTTTAAAGTTTCATTTATTTGTTTCAAACACGCTTTAGCGTCACCTATTATTCCTACTGCAACTGGGTAATTTTTACCGATTTCATGAGGATCAATATCAATTTGTATAAGTTTCGTGGGAGGGATTGAAAAGCTCACACCATCTTTATATGAACTTGCGGTTTCATCAGCAAAACGACACCCAACTGCCAAAATTACATCAGCAGTTGATGTCATTTTTAATCCAATTGTAGTTCCTTTGCTACCAGCAGACCAACAAAATAAGGGATGATCATTTGGGAAAGCATCTTTTGCCATCATTGTAACCACAACAGCAGCCCCGATCTTTACTGCTAATTCTTTAATTTCTGAAAATGCTTCAGATGCTACCACGCCTCCACCTAAAAATAATACCGGTCTTTTTGCATCTTTTAATAATTTTACTGCTTCTTTAATTTGTTTAGGATCTCCTAAGATCCTGCCTGCAGCTCTTCTTTCTAAAGGTTCAGGGATTTTTATATCAATTGCCTCTGCCTGAACGTCCATTGGTAGGTCAATATGCACAGGTCCTCGACGGCCTTGTAGCATTTGATTAAATGATCGTTGCATTATAGTTGGTAGCTGCTTTACATCACTCACCTGCCAGCTTCGTTTGACTATAGGTTCTAAAATTCTTGGCAAATCCGAATCTCTTGATCGTTCAATTTCTTGTAAAACACCTTTACCTCGCATATGTACGTGAGTATCCCCAGTAATACACAAAACGGGCATCGAATCCACATATGCATCGGCCAAACCTATGGCGGTATTGATAGCACCTGGTCCTATGGATGTGAAAACTACTAAGGGTTTACCTGTTATTCTATAATATCCAACTGCGAGATGTATACCCGCCATTTCTTGCTTAGGTTGAATAAGAGTAAGGTTATCCCTATCTTTATAGAAAGCATCTACTAGAGCAAGACATCCATGCCCAGGGATGCCAATAACGTATTTTACTCCTTCCTTAATTAAATATTTGGAAATAATTTCACTTCCAGTGTATTTAACCATTTTAGATCTATAATTTTTTTATATTTTAAATACTGATAATGAATAAATAACTATAATCCTACTAGTCTAAAATAGTTTTAATTTTAATAAAAATAGATAACAATTTAGACAATTTTTCCGAATATTTCTTTAGCTTGTTTATAAGAGGGATTTTCTTTAGGAATTTCTAATAAATTTCCTCCTGTTAGGTTAATTCTACTAATCTCGTCATCATTTGAAATGAATCCTAACAAATGAATGTTACCGTCTTTTAACTTTTCTACTTCATTTTCTAAAACATCTCTAAGATTTTCGGGGAAACGATTCCCAAGAACCCAGACATTTTCAAATTTCAAATCTAATTCATTAGTTATTTCAAGTATGCGTTTCATCGTGTGAATACCCATCTTACTCGGGTCTGTTACTATGACGAGATCGGTAACGTTTCTACCCGTTTTTCGAGCAAAATGCTCCAAACCAGCTGGTGAATCTAAGAGGGTAAAGTCGTAATTTTTAGATAAAGTGTCTATAACATTCTTTAGGACAGAATTAATGAAACAATAACAGCCCTCTCCTTCTTGTCTACCCATCTCTAAAAGATCGAACGCATCCATTTCAATAAGACACTCAAAAACATCTGATTCTATTACTTGATTTTTTGGCATATCGGGGGGTAACTTTTGTTTTTGAATTTTATCCTTTAAGACCTTCATCTTTCCGCCAATAGTGTCGCAAAATCTTACTTCTTCACCAATCACATCAGCAATATTAGCATCTGGATCGGAATCTATAACTAAAACATCTGGTTTATTTTTGGTCTCGAGAATATATTTTAAAAACAAAACTAAAGCAGTAGTTTTCCCAACGCCTCCTTTACCAGAAAAAGCAATAATTTTTTTTATCGTTATATCACATCAAATTTGTATAATTAATGCAAATTGAATTAAAATATCCATATTTTAAAAGATATATATGAATTATGGTAAGGAACTAAAATCTATTTTTATAGAGAATTCAATAATTAATAATTTATGTTTGTTGTGGACGATAAACTGGTGTTATCTTGCTCGTAAATTCTTCTAGAGTATAAGGAAATTCGTCCTCACTCGAGATTTTTCCTAATTCAAGCATGATTTGTCTAGCTAGCAGCCAAAATGTTAAACCAAGTGCTTTTTTACCTCGATTATTAGCTGGAATAGCAAGATCAATGCCAGTAAGAGTATCATCAGTGTCAAATATAGAAATCACCGGTATTCTAGCTAATTGAGCTTCTCGTAAAACCACTTTATCGGCATGCGGGTCAACAATGACGACTACTGAGGCATCCTTAATGTAAGTTTCGATAATTGGATTTGTCAAGCTTCCAGGAATAAAACGATTAATAATAGCTCTGCATCCAAGCACCTCGCAAAATTTCTGAACGGGTTCCTTACCATATCGTCGAACGGAACTGACAATAACTCTATCGCTTCCTTCCTCAACATATTTGCTTAAAAATTTTGCTGCAATGTTTAAACGTTCGTCAGTTTGAGTTAAATCGATGACGTATAATCCATAATTAGTCTGCCTGTAGATAAATCTTCGGGCATCGCCAGATAATAACTTAGTACCGATGTGTATTCCACAAGATAAATATAGTTGTTTCTGAGCCTCATCTTTGTCAATTAATTTTTCCTCTTTTTCTAACTCTGCTTCTAAATTCTCGGTGTCAAGTAAATCTAGTTCTTCTTCAAGGTCGAGATCCTCTTCAAAATCTTCCTCAAAGTCTAAATCGAGTGTATCATCATTTCCTTCTTTCTCTTCTTGCGGTTCTTTTTTCTTTTTAGCCAAGTAAGCCGCCTTATTTTTTATTTTTTTATTGAGCTTGTTCTTTTTCTACTTATTTAGTTTTAAAAAACGTGAATAAATTAAAAATTTTTTGCTTAGGTTAAAATCTCGTCAATAGCAGGCTTGTTTATTTAAATTTTTAATCATCTCTTTAAAAAACTAAAACTTAAACTTAAGTATTAATATATAAATTATAATGGTAAAAGAAGAGCAAGCTTCCGTTTTACCCAATCGGGATTTTGTATTAGAATTATTGAAAAGATTAAAAGTTCCATATTCAGTTCGGCGTCATTCAATGAACGTTGCTGAAAAAGCTTTAGAAATTGTTAGTAAAATAAGAAAATATAAGGTTGATAAAGAGTTGGTAGAAATTGGTGCCCTTTTACACGACATTGGAAGATCTAAAACACATGGTTTTAATCATGCCTTAATAGGGGGTAAAATATTGCGAGATAAAGGTTTTCCAGAGAAAATTGCAAGGATATGTGAAACCCATATTTTAGGAGGTTTAGATAAAGAAGATATTATTGAATTAAACCTAAAAATCAAAGATTCTAGTTATTTGCCAGAGACGTTAGAAGAAAAAATCGTATGTTTAGCAGATAAACACATGGCGGGAAGAAGAGAAGTTACAATTGAAGAGAGATTTCAGACCTGGTTTACAAAATACGGCAAGAGTAAAATTTTATTGAAATCTAAAAAAAGAATTGAAAAAATTCAGAAAGAAATACAAGATTTATTTTAAAGATCTTATTTTGAGAGAATTTTCTTTAACTGGTTGATTATACCACCTTCATTTAAAATTAATGTTAAAAATTCAGGCAGTTTTGTGAATTTAATTTTAATGTTTTTAGTTATATTGAAAATAATACCTTTTTCGAGAGAAATTTCCAAATTATCACCTTTAGAAAATAAATTTTCATCCCAATTTAAAGTTATTCCGGGTATACCTACATTTATTAAATTCCTAAAATAAATTCTCGCAAAAGATTTTGCTATAATTGCTTTAATTCCGAGAATTTTAAATACATTAACGGCTTCTTCACGTGAACTTCCTGTACCGAAATTTTCACCAGCAATTATAATATTTTCCTTATCAACATTTTTAGTAAAACTAGGATCGATAAATTCAAGGGTACATCTTGCCATTTCATTAGGGTTCCTCATAGTTAAAGTATGACTAGGTACAATATCGTCAGTATTAATATCATCTCCTAAAAGATAAGCAAAACCTTCGATTTTTTCCATCAATTAAAAGCTCTCCTCCCTTGGATCGGTAATTTTTCCTCTTAAAGCTGAAGCCGCAATTGTCGCAGGAGAAGCGAGATAAACTTCAGAGCTTGGATCTCCCATCCTTCCCATAAAATTTCTATTAGTAGAACTAATACAAATTTCATCTGCTCCTAATACGCCAAGCTGTCCTCCTATGCAAGGACCACATGTTGAATTTCCAACTACAGCACCAGCTTCAATAAAAATTTCAATTAATTCTTCTTTTAATGCTTTTTTAAAAATTTCCTTAGAGGCAGGAATTATGATTAACCTTGTTCTTGGATGAATTTTTTTACCTTTTAGGATTTTTGCCGCAATTCTTAAATCTTCCATTCGACCGTTTGTACAGCTTCCAATGAACGCCTGATCGATTTCGATTCCTTCTACTTCTTCAATTTTAGCTAAATTACCGGGACTAGACGGTTTTGCCACAGCAGGAGTTATTTCTGACAAGTTATACTCGATAGTTTTTTCATAAACTGCACCATCATCAGGAGTTACAAATTTATATGGTTCATTAGTTCTGTTTTTTAGCCATTTTTCTAGTTTTTTGTCTGGTAAAAAAACACCGAATTTTGCCCCAGCTTCTACTATCATGTTAGAAATTGTCATTCTTCCATCAATTGATAATGATTTCATCCCTTCTCCATGAAATTCCAGTGATTTATAAATAGCACCTTTAGTAGAAATGTCTCCAATTAAAGTTAGGATAAAATCCTTCGACATTACTCCTCTTTGTAATTCCCCAGATAATTTGATCTTAAATGATTCTGGGACTTTAAACCATAGATTACCAGTAGCAAAAACAACTGAAACATCAGTAGCTCCGATACCTGTAGATAAACAATTAAACGCCCCATAAGTAGTTGTATGGCTATCAGAACCAACAATTAGCATTCCTGGTCGTGAAAATCCCATCTCTGGTAATACTTGGTGGCATATTCCCTTGTCCATTCCCATATTATGTATAAAATTATACTTTTCGGCAAAGGTTCTACAATCTTGATGCATTTGAGCTGCGGATATCGTAGGGGCCGGAACCCAATGATCCAGTATAAAGAAGATTTTATTTGGATCCCAAACATAATCAATTCCAAGTTTTTCATATTCTTTATGAATTCTTCCACCTAATTGCTCGTGGACCATTATTAAATCAATATCACACTCTATATACTGTCCGGGCGATATTTCTTTTAAATCCGAATGTTCCAACAAAATCTTTTCTGCTATTGTCTTTTTCATTCTTTTTAGCATGCTCTTTCGCGATTTTCACATAATATCTTATAATCTTTGTCAAGCATTAAAATTACTCTTCGAGCAATTATGCATGCTTCTACCAAAACACGAGGATCAACTTTATCTGGAGTATCCCCCTTATTATGGGTATAAAACGCAGCATCTCTAGTCGTAATATCAAGAGCACTATACCCTCTTAAATGAAATGCAACAGAATCTAAATGTGCTCCTGTTGTTATATGAAAACCACAAATTTTTACATTTTCCTCCGATGCTGCTTTATCCAGATACTTGCTAAGGATTGGGGCGACTTTTTTACGGGGTATTAATCCATACGATTTTAAATATTCAACCCTATTTCTTTTTTTACGTTTAGCTGAAGAAACCATATCAAAATTTAATTGAAAAACCTTACCTTTAACGAATTGGTCTTCGCGATTATTTACAAAAATTCTTGAGCCCATAGTTCCTAATTCTTCTCCAGAAAATTGACAAAACCATATATTGAAATTATCTAATTTATGATCTTTAAAATATCTACTCAACTCAAATACAATAGACATGCCAGAAGCATTGTCTAAAGCACCTGGCGATTTGTTATGAGTGTTTAGAAATATTAATATTAAATTCGAGAAAGAAATTAAAACCGTTAATGTCCAAATGCCAATTTGTACAATTTGATAATTAAGTTCTACGATATTGTAAGTATAAAGAAGAAATGCAATGTAAAAACCACCAAGAATAATACCGCAAAATAACCAAATTCTATACGATAATATCCTCCACACAGTTTTAAATGTTTGAGATTTTGAATCCAAATGAGCAGAAATTATAATATTTCCAGCTTCCTCTATTGGCAATAATTTCGCTGGAATTGTTAAAAAAACATTAGTGGCCTGAACTGTATTTCCAAAATATTCGCTCCAAAATCTTTTCTTTTCCGGATATTTTAAACCTTTAACAATTAGAAAAACAATTAAAGACATTAACCCAATTATAAAAAATGTAAAGATTGGGTAAAGGTATATTGCCAATACAAAAATTAATAAAGAATTTAAACTAATTATCGCAATTAATTTAACTAAGGTCGTAGAGTAAAAATCTGATAATTCAAACGGTTCTCTTTGAATTTCATTATCCTTAAATCCTATTTCTTTAAAGGTCTGTACAGTCAGTTCAACAGCTTCTTTTTCTCCATCAGTTCCAGTGAGTCGAGGAAAGCTAAATTTTTGAACATAATTGAAAACTCTATCTTTTCTAAACAATTGATTTTTAAATGAGTTGTCCTCTTTCACTTTAGGTCTAATTTCAATTAATACGATGTAATTTTCGCTGCAAATTTAAAATAAAAATAAAAATTTATTTCTTATTCTTTTAATTTATCAATAACGATTTTTTGAATTTTTTCTTGTACAAGTTCAATAATATCGTCAGAGTTAACAATATAATAACCTAACTTTTTAGCTCTGCTTAGATAAAGATCCCTAACTTTGTTTAAAAAAGGTGTGTCTTCAAATTTTTCTAATTTCTCTTCGGTTTTTCTTGCTAAAGAGACTCTAGGATCGATATCTAAAATAATAGTTAAATCTGGTTTATCTACGAATTTATTAATCTCTTTTACCCATTTTACAGAGATCTCATCAGATTGTAATGATTGGTATATAATGGAAGATTCAATATAACGATCTGATATTACAATATATTCCTCGTCAAGTTTTTTCTTGATTTCGTTATTATAATGGAGATCTCTATCTGCTGCAAACAAAAGAGCGTCAGTTGTTGGTGGAATATTATTATTTTTCAAGAATTTTCTTAATAACAATCCTATTTCGCTTTTGGAAGGTTCTTGAGTTAAGTAGACTTTGAGTGTTTTACTCTCCAAAAATCCAGCAAGAAGACGACTATGAGTGGTACTTCCACACCCATCTACGCCATCAATAACTACGAAAAATGCTTTTTGAGTTAGGTTCATTATTTTCATTTAAATTAAATATTTAAAAGTATAAAAATTATAAGAGAGTATTGTTTTTGAATATCTTAGAATTCAATTCATTTTGAAAAAGTAAAGAATTAATGAGTATTATATTATGACACGTATTCCTCCAATGGGGTTTTGTTCGCATTGTCAGCAAAACGTTTTACTCCATAGAGAACCGATTGATGCATTATTAGCTATTGTTTTATTCTGTTGTACGTTTGGAATTGGTTTTTTCATTTATTTGATTATATATTATTCTAAACCCGAAAACAGATGCGTTCATTGTGGTACAGAAGTTTCAGCGTTACTAAGCCAAGATTCACAAGTCATTAGCCAGTTGCCGTATCAGCAGCAAGCTCAATATAGCCAAGTTAAAACAATTGAATCTGACATAGTTAAATATTGTCCATTGTGCGGAGGTAAATTAGATAGTCAATACCAAAACTTTTGTCCTACTTGTGGAAGTAAAATATAAACCATTTTAATCTTTTTTAACACTGTTTATAAAAAATCATAATCTTTTTTTTAAATATTAATACTTTCTATGTAATTAATTCCAAACTAGATAACTTTAGTGATTAGTTTGAAAATATTAGTTGCTTATTTTTCTACAACTGGAAATACTGAAAAAGTAGCTAAAGCTATAAAAGAAGGAATAACTGGACATGAAGTTGATCTCCTGGATATTAAAGGTGCTGATCCAAGTTTGTTAGGTTCATACGATGTTGCTTTTATAGGGTCTGGTCTCTTTGCATTTAATGTTTCAAGAAAGCTCACAGCTTTTGTTAAAAAAGCACCCGAACTCCCACCCAAATTTGTATATTTTTATACACATGAAAACTATGAACGGGGATGTTATCCAGATTGTTTTAATTCAATCGATAAAATCATAGAAAAAAGTAATTGTGAAGTATTAGGAACGTTCGATTGTTGCGGAGAAAATTTAGTGGAAAAAGCAGAAGAACAGAGGCGTGCTGCTTGGAGTACCTTCACTCCAGAAGAACAAAAGATAGCTGAAGAGAGATGGTTAAATTTGGTTAAAGGACATCCTGATGTTCAAGATTTTGAGAACGCTAAGAATTTCGCTACTTCGATAATAAATAAACTTACTTAAAATTTTTTTTTTTTTTTTCTTTTACGTTATATTTTATAGTTTCAAAAATTGTTGACTCAACAGGGGTACACCCTTTAATAAAAATACCATTTTCTCGTTGGTCATATGTGCAGTTTCCAATTAAGAAAGTCTCATCATAAATATCAGATTGTTTTATTCCTTTTCCTACTGCTAAATTTAATGGATTTTCGGGGGTAAAATGTTTGTCAATAAAATCTTTGTTATTTTTCAATAAATTAAATATTGTGGATAAACAAGCAGAACATGAATCGATGTCTATTAAATTCACATTTTTATATTTAATGTTTATTGAAGTTGGAGGGGGTTTTAAAGGTCTAACAAATTCTTGAATATTTTCTGGATTTGTAATAATGTCTTTACGGCTTTTTGGTGCATTTGGTATTATTTCTGATATGAGTTTTAAATGAGGAACATTTTCTAATGTCCATTCTGGCTGAGTTATTGCAAGTGCTATAATGTCTGCTGCAAGGTAATCTGTAGATGCTATAATTGTGTCTAATTTTACAGGATCTCCCGATGAAGGTCCCATTCCTTCTTGAGCATAAGAAGCATCAATTACAGCCAAGTCAGCACGGATTACATGCGCAAGGTCTGCAATAGCAACATCTAATTCTTTAACTTTTTCAATAGATTTTTTTAATTTCTTAATTAATTCTGGTGCTCGGAAATGATGAAGTTCAATTTTTTTTTTTTTATATATTAAGCCCTTGAGATTTTTAAAGCCTAAAGATGCTCCACAGTGCATATGCATTTTCACGCAAGGAATGGTTATAATTACATCAATATCCTGCCAATAACCAGTCACTTTGATTTTTTTTAGAATTTTACCTTCAAGAATTTCTAACTCTACTGGTGGTCGATCATCTAAATCAATAAATTGTAAATCCTTATGTTTTAATAATTCAGAATAGCCGGATTGCTCAAAAGCTCTCTTAGTATCAGTATTTATAATAGGAGAATCGCCAATTAAAAAATGTGCTTTATATTGTTCTCTTAAGTAATTAAAAACCGCACTAACTACTTCTGGATTAGTATTAATCGCTAATTTGGGATCCTCCTCTCTTCCAACATTGGGTTTTAATAAAACTGTTTTTCCCGTCATATTCGGGATTTTAAGTTGATCAAGACATAATTTAACCGCTAAATCAATATTCTCATTACGGGCCAATGAAACAACTGGTTTGTTGATTTTTGACATTATTTAATTTTGAGAAAATCGATTATTTTATTTTTCATTAGTTCACTATTAGGTGTTTTCCCTGTCCACCATTCAAAGGCTAAAACTCCTTGATTAACGAGCATATCTAAGCCTCCAAGGATTTTACTTCCAACTTCTGCAGCTTCTTTCATTAATTTTGTTTCTAATGGATTATATACTACATCAAACACAAATAATTCGCTATGTAGAAGGTCTTTTGATATGGGGGATGCATCGACCTTGGGGTACATACCTAAAGGTGTTGCATTAATTAATATATCTGTGTCTTTAATTTCTTCTTTAATTGTGGTTTCGTTGCTAATTTTACCAATAATATCAGCATTCATCTTATCTTTTACTTCATTAGCAAGATTTATGGCTCTCTCCTTAATAATATCAGTTAAGACTATTCTTTCAGCTTCCTCAGATAAAATATAGCATATTGCTCTTGCTACTCCTCCAGATCCTAACATTAATATTTTTTTTCCTTTTATAGAGCATCCTGCATCTAAAAGAGATTTCTTAGCTCCTCCAGCATCAGTATTTCTGCCTTTTAAAAATCCATTTTCGTTTTTAATTGTGTTTATGGCACCCATTTTCTCAGCAATCGGATCAATTTCATCGAGATATTGTATAATTGTCTCTTTATGGGGGATAGTTACGTTAATTCCTTCAATACCGAATACTCGAAATCCATCAACAGCCTTTTTTAAATTGTCTGGATGAACATCAAAGACTACATAAACATAATTAAGTCCCAACTCTTGAAGAGCAGGATTCCACATTGTTGGAGACATGCTATGTTCCGCTGGGTGTCCTATAAGACAAAAAGTTTTAGTTTTTCCCGAAAACGATGATTGTTTTGACATAGTATTTTTAAAATATCTATTTTTAATTACATTGTTAAATTTAGAATTCAAGATATAATAATAGTTTTTGAGTTATAATAATTAATAATTAACAATTAATCAAAATTAGGATAAAATATGACTAAAAATTGTATCGCTCTTATTGGGTTTATGGCCACTGGGAAGACTGTAGTAGGCAAAGCCTTAGCAAATCGTCTTGGAAACAATTACAAATTTATAGAAACAGACCAAATTATTATTGAAGACGCCGGTAAATCAATTCCCGATATATTTGCTGAGGATGGAGAAATTAGATTTAGAGAATATGAAATTACTGCATGTAAAAAAGCTTCCAAGTATCAAAATGTTATTATTTCGTGTGGAGGTGGGATCGTTCTAAACAAAATTAATATTGACTATTTAAAACAAAATAGTCATATTGTATTATTGGATGCAACTTCGGAAGAAATTTATGAAAGAGCCATGAAAGACGGCAAGGAAACTAGACCTGTAATTGATAAACAAGATCCTATGGCAGAAATTGAAAAAGTTCTAAATTTTAGAAAACCTTTTTACGAGGCCGCAGCAGATATTGTTATTGAAACAACAGGGAAAAAACTTGATGATATAATTGGAGAAATTATTGAAAAAACGGGGATTGTAACTATTCAATAAGAAATTATTAAGATCTTTAATAAAAGGAAAATTTAAATTTATCAAATCCAGTCTATTTATAATAAAAAATACTATAAGAGATTTTTAAATGTCTGACTATAAGCGAATTAAATGCCCAAGTTGTGGAAATGAAAATCCACGTAAGCTACATGAAGAACCTGATAAGAATCAAGTATTATATTATTCGATGCAGGGTACTCCTGTTTATAAAAGGTTGATAAAATGTGGTGAATGTGGAAATTTCTTTGATAAAGAATAAATTTAAGTTCTTACTTGTTTTGAATATTTCCTTCTTTTTCTTCAAATTCTTCTTTTTTAGCAAAATTTATCTCATAATAGCTTAGTCTTTTGAGATAAGAATCTAAACGCGTTAGAAATGATCGAAATTTTTTTTTCTTTTTAGGTGTCCAACCTGTTTCTGCTACAGCTATTAGGCGCGGAAATGCTTGCCACTCCAGGCGCTTAATATTTGGAATAAATTCAGCCCATAAACAAGCTTCGAGTCCGAGGATATAACTATGGTATTTTTTTTCTAATTCTTTTGGAATAGGATCATATAGGTAAGTTTTACTTAATGGAATTAATTTATAAGGATAATTTAGGTAGACAGCACTCATTTCTGACATAATTAAATCCCTTCCCTTTCTTATGTGATCTAAAACCATATCAAAATTAAAGGTCCAATATTGGCAGATCGCTTTATTAGATAATTTTTCATTTAGGATCTCATTCCATCCCATCAATCTGCGTCCTTTAGAAGACAGATAATCCGCAATTCTATTTGTGAAATAAATTTGTAGATCTCCTTCTTTCTCAAGTTCCTCTTTTTCTAATCGCGCTTGACAAATAGGACATCTTTTCCATCTTCTTGTGGGAGTTTCATCTCCACCAGTATGAATTATTTCAGAAGGAAAGATCTCTATGATTTCATTCAAAATACCTTGGACAACTTCAAATGTTCTTTCTTTCCCTATACAACAAACCTCTTTATGGATTCCAAAATGAGTGCTAACCTCGAAAGGTCCCCCCGTACAGCTTAATTCTGGATATGAAGCGAGAAGTGCTGTCGTATGACCTGGTACGTCTATTTCAGGAATAATTACAATAAATCTTTCAGCTGCATAAGCAATGATTTCCTTTAAGTCGTTTTGTGTATAAAAACCTGAAACGGGAATTCCATCTAATTTTTTTCGTGGAGTAATTGTTCCTTTCCTCTTTGATCCTATTTCTGTAAGAAGAGGATATTTTTTTATTTCAATCCGCCAACCTTGATCATCCGTAAGATGCCAATGAAATTTATTTAATTTTAAACGCGCCATTTGATCAAGTAATTTTTTTACTACATTTTTGCCAAAAAAGTGTCTTGATTCGTCCAGCATAAATCCTCGCCATGAAAAACGTGGATAATCTTTAATACTTACACATGGAATAGCCCATTCCATATTTTTTACGTTGGAACTTTCTATTTCAGGTGGAAGAAGTTGTCTTAGTGTTTGGATGCCATAAAAAATTCCAGCAGGAGTGGGAGCTGAGAGATTAACTTCTGTAGGAGAGACTTGAAGAGAATATCCTTCCGAAGTTAAAGTTTTTTCATTATCAACAACTTTAAGTATTATAACATTAGAATCTTCCTCTTTTTGGGTAAGATTTTTTATAGTTAGTTTTAAATCAGTTGCAGGAGTCAATATTTGTTTTAGAAATTCAGCATTTTGTATTGATTTTGAATCTGTTAGAATGGTTGTTTTATTATTTATAATAAATTCTCCATCTTCCTGGACTATTTTTACAGGTTCTGGTATAATGTAAATTTCTGAAGATGAACTTTCGTTTAATTCTGTCATTTTTAAATATCAATTACTAAATAGTAATTGGTGTAATTCTCTAATTTTTTTAATATTTATTTGTCCAGGTGCAGTTTTATCCTCTAAAGAGCCATAAGTTAGAAAAGAACCGAACTTTACGCACATTATTCTTGAGAAAATGCCTAATTCACCCATACAAAAACTAATGATACCTTGATCTTTTTCTTTTTCTGATACAACTTTACATAATTTTATTGGAATGAAATTATCTTCAAAGCTTTGAGCAGTAAATATTATTTTGTAGGTAACCTCTTTAAGCGTTAGGGCATCGATTAAACGATTGCTTAATAGTTTATCTTTAAAGCCTTCAAAAATATCTGATGCTGCTTCGAAAGATGGAGTTTTCTCGAAATCATGATAAGAAAATATGAGCTTTACCTTATTTTTATCAGCGAGATTTATAATCTCGCTTAAATGTTCTGTTTTTGTGTTCATTTCAATATCTAGATAATCAGGATGGGATTCAATCAGCAAATTTATTATTTTTAAGCGATCTGCTTGGCTAATTGCACATTGACCCCCTTCAGATGGATCTCTAAACGTAAAAATGGATAGCACATCCGGTTTAATGAGATTTAATGAGACCTTTACAAAATCGGGAGTTAACTGTGAAATCTCTTCGATGTAGTCAAACCTAAATTCAATTAGGTCGGGTTTACTTTCTAAAACCCTTTTGATTATCGCATAATTTTCCTTTACATTCCCAGATTTAATTGGAAGTGCTACACATATATTGGGTTTCATTTTATATCAATAAGAAAGATAGAATTTAATTAAATATTACAGTTCGATTATTTTCTTAATATCATCAGCGGACATTTCTAAAGTATTTTCAGCGTCAACCTTTTTCAGTAATCCTTTTTCCTGATAGTAATTGATTATTGGTTTGGCATTTTCCTCGTACACATTTAGGCGTTTCTCGAGTGTTTCTTCAGTATCATCGCTTCTTTGCTTAAACTCTATTTCAGCTCCGCACTTATCGCAAATCCATTGATTTGTTCCTTTTTGTATTTTAGGTGGCAGCGTATATTTATTGTAAATCTCACCACATTCACCGCAGCCAAATCTTCCGAGAATTCTCTTCTTAATTATATTTCTTTCGACTTCTAATAGGAGAAAAGTATCAATTTGAGTTATTCCATCAAGAGCCCTCGTTTGCCGTGTATTTCGTGGAAAACCGTCCAACATAAATCCATACTGTTTAACATCTTCTTGATTTAGACGGCTCTCTACCATTTTAATGACAATTTCATCGGGAACAAGTTCGCCTTTTTCCATATACTCTTTAGCTTTCAAGCCTAATGGTGTTTTGTTTTTTAAATTTTCACGAAAAATATCACCGGTGCTTACATGAACAATATTAGGTAAAACTTTAAGTATTAATGAAGCTAACGTCCCTTTCCCGCTTCCCGGTGGTCCAAAAAGAACTAATTTTTTCAAGCTATTTCACTCTATAATCTAATTTAATTAATGGTTTTTATAATTTTAAAAATAAAAATTTTCTGTATAATATAAAAAAAAGAGAAGTTCAAAAAAATTATGAGTTTTTAAGGTATTCTAGAAGTCTTCTTATGCTCCCAAGCTTTTCTAGTTTATGTTTCCAAATCCTTTTAATTACTCCTCTAATAGTCAAAAAATGAATTGTTAAAAAAAGAGTAAAATACGAATTGAACAAATAAGCTCTTTTATTATTACAATTAAAATATAGCTCATATCTGTTCTAAGATATAAGATTCTCTAAGTTTACCTATTCAAAAAAGCCAAATTTCAAACTATTTTTTTAAGAAGTATATTTGTGTGTTGCATATCTTATTTTCGCAACATACCCCAGATTTTAAAAAAATGTTAATTTGTTATTAAAGCGCTAGTTATCAATTAATCAATAATTATATAATTTAATTATTAAAGGGATTTAATAAATAAGAAAGAATCGTATTACTATGAGAAATAAGAGAAATTTTATTTTATTACCAGTTAGCTTTTTGTTAGTAATAATTATTTTTACAGCACTAACTCACGAAAGCGTAGCTTTACCTAATGGAAGTTATGCCGACGACTCAAGTAGTTATGATTATAACAATGATTTTGCTGGTCATGACTGGGTTGCTAATGTTTCACTAACGGCTCTGCTGAACGACAACGCGACTAGGTGGCAATGGTTAAATGATAGAAAATTGATATATTTTGTGGGAACCGAAGCTCCCGATAACTCTGGAGTTTCAATGACGTTAGACGGAAAATCAATTATAGGATTCGGTGATTTTAGCTGGCACCATATATATATACACCAAGATGGTTCTGTTTATGAAGATGATGCAGCTCTTAGAGCGAAATCTATGGGAGATCTTGCATGTGTTAATTTGGATGAGGAAAAATACGATCTAGCTGCCTTCTACCTTGGAGCGATGACGCATTATATCTCTGATATGGCTGTTTTCTGCCATGTAGCCGAAAATTATGAGCCACCTTATGATACTGTAAATTTTGACGACAATCATACGCAATTAGAAGGTTATATAAAAACAAGAACAGATGAAGCTGACGATATGGAAGAATTTTTTAAAATTTTTCCTTTTACCATCGGTTCAAAAAAACCATATGATGCAGCTGTAGACTTAGCGTGGGATACTTATAACGATAGTACCCACAATTACGCTCACAACGCATTTTGGCTTTACGAAAACTTCTTTAGTAATTGGAATAATACTTTCGCCGACCGATCAACAGACACGCTAGAACATCAAGAGTATTATAATCGCATAGAAGCTAATTTAAACAATGCAACTAAAGCTTGCGCTGCGGCAATGAATTATGTCCTTGTGAATGCTACAGTCCCGTATACACCTCCTCTAAAAATTAATGATGATGACGATGATAATGATTTTGATTTCGAGTCTATTAACGGATATAACTTATCAATACTATCAGGCTCACTAATTGCTATAATTACAATCTTAATTATGAGGAAAAAAGTTCATAAAAGATAAGCACTATCTTTTATATTTTCTCTTGGACATTTCCATATTCATTAAATTGCTCTAAAAGCTCCCTCTTCTCGTAATTTCTTGGTCTGCTTAGGATCATAGGCATTAAATTTACCAGAAGAGGAATCTAACAATTTTAAAAGCGTACTTGTTAATGATATTGATAACCAAGTCATTACAAGAAAAAATATTAATGAAAACAATAAAATTGCAGTTAAATTAGTTATTTTTAAAGATTGTAATAATTGATAAGCATCACCAAATTTTAATAATGGAGAAACAGCCCAATAAAATACTTCATAAAAAATCACATTAGAAGTCGTTAAAAACACAATAAAATTTTTCTTTTTTTTTGAGATATAATTAACCACTGAAGCAGATAATATCGTAGTTAAACTACCAGCTACTTTCACACATCTATAACATACAATGCTATCATTATAATTAGTATAAGCATAAACGCTAAATGTACTAACTTGATTTGATTTTTTTCCAAAACCAACAAAGGAAGTTAACCAAATTCCTCTAAATTCTCCACCAAATATAATAGCTGTTATACAATGTGCTATTTCATGTATTAGTAAAAATGCAGCTGTCAAAAATAAATAAATAAAAGTATTTTTAATGATACTATTATATTTCATTCCTTTACCAAAATGTAAGATTTTGGTTTTCTTTTAATAATGCGGATATAAAAAAGGACTTATTATCTACATATATATGCAATAATTTGGTGAAATTGAGAAAACAGAAGTATATTCAATAATAATAATTTTTAAATAGATTATATTTAGTTCAAGATATAAGATTTCTTAGGTTTTGGCCATTATTAAAAACTTAATAAGTCTTTACTTAAAAATGTTATATTTTAAAAATAATTGAGTGAAAATGCTTATATTAATTAAGTATATCTTTTATATTCATTGATTTAAGACAATAATTGGACTACAGTTTATTTTAATATTCAAATCCCTTTTATCTAATTAAAGATATTATAATTTACGTATAGGTGATATATATTAAAGCAAACAAAAAAAAGTTAAGATTTTGTTTTTATTGTGGTTCCCTAATCTCTGAATTTAAAGAAAATGAGGAAAATATTTGTCATTATTGTGGTGTAAAGCTACCATTTAACTCTATTAAAATAAAAAAAAGAAAGTAAAATCTAACCGAAATTGATTTTTTATCTAAAGAATTCTCTGAATAGATTTAGAAATCTAAATTCCTATATCAACTAGTTTTTCTTTATTAGATTTTACTTTTTCCGGTGTAAGGTCAAAGAATTTAATAAATATCACAGCTGTAATGATAATAAAAATCATTGGGAGTAAGGCAAAATGAATTTGAATTCCCCATTTTGCTTCGGCTGATTGTGTTGCCGCTCCTTCGGAGAATCCAGTTAGGGTGTGTACAACCGCAAAACTTACAGCTTGAATAATAAGGGACGCACGAGCAACAAAAGTATTGATGCCATTATATAAACCCTCTTCTCTTTTACTCGTCAATATTACGGATTCGTCAATAACATTAGCAAAATTAGGAGAAAGCATAACCCAAAAACCTCCAAGGCTAGTACCCCATATTAGCATTCCGATGAAAAGTATATAATAATCGTTTATAAAGATAAGAAGACCTGTAAAGATTATCATAGCGATTGCGGCAATGATTATCGTTTTACGGTCATCCTTAATTTTACGGGCAATAATTGTCCATAAGGGTATTGAACAAAAAGATCCAATAAGAAGTCCGGCCATTATTAATATGATATCTCCCGCTTTTCTTTCTAATCTATACCTTGCCATGTATGGAATTGATCCTATCATACAAAGTACTAAAGAATAGTAAAACAAGAAAGCAAGCGTATATGCAATAAAATTCTTATGCTTTAAACTAGTTCTAAAAGTTCTAAAAAAGGATCCTCGTTCTAATCCTTCTTCACACTTTTCGAGATAGCAGTCAATTCGCTCTTGATCTTCGCGACACCCCGGAATAGTTAATGCTAAGGCTATTATGCATACAATTATAGCTACTCCTGCCTGAATTATATATGACTGTTTATTCCCAAAAACTATAAATAATGGTGGTATAATTGCCCCTAGAGCTACTCCAAAAGTTCCCACCATTGTGCTAATTCCTGCGGCATCCCTGCGTTCATTTTCTGAACGAAATTTATCTGGAAAAAGTCCATAAAAATTTACATTAAAAATAGAATAAAATGTGTCATATAAGCAAGTCATAATTAATAACCATAAAAAGATTAACCATGCTCCTTCTCCTTTTGGATCTACGGCGGGAGGTGTAAAGAGAAGTAAATAGCAAATTATCCACGGAACTCCTCCTATGAAAACCCAAGGAAATCTTCTACCCCATTTTTTTGTGAAATTGAAGGGGCGATCAACTAAATAACCAATAAAAGGATCATTGACTGCATTCCATATTGCAAATATGATGTATCCAAAAGCAGTGAGCCAAACACTCAGACCAATCTCGGCCTCGTAGTAGAAAAAGACAAATGCTCCAAAGGCCATGTTTAAAAATTCATTTACGAATTTTCCGAAACCGTATGAAGCCATACTCTTCTTTGAGTGTAATATTTCAACATCTTTATTATCCATAACTATTACCAAATTATTTTTGAATATATAATTAGATATGTTTTTTAAATATTGGTTGAATAAGTTTAAATAGTTAACTTAACTAAACGATATCTCAAAAGAAAAAGAAGTATAAAAATTTAATCTAGAGCTTCAATTGTTCTATAATAAATGAGATAGAAATTATTAGCACAATGATTAAAAAAAATTCAATTTTGCTAAACAATTACCACATGGTTGTCCCTTTCTTGCTCTATGGTTATAACAACCACAATTTTGGCAAACTATACCATCGAAATTAGTGCGGGATTCTTGCTCATTTAATGCTTTTCTCAATCCTTCTTTAATTTCATCAAATAATTTATTCATTTTAATTCTATCCCTAATTATTTATTAACTATCTTCTACTTCTATTTTCAAAGTTTCTTAGAATATTAAACGGTTTCTTTTAATAATTCTTGATTTAATTCACTAAACATATTTATAGGATGGCTCTCGTTGAAAGATTTAATATAGAATAAAATCTTATTAGAAATATCCTTTTCTTGAGTAGTAGAATTTTTATACGAAAATAAATCCAGAACTAATTCTAAGAATTTAATTAAATCTGTTCGAAGTTTAGATATTTCTTTCAAATTTTGATATAGTTTTTGATATAATCCTTTCTCTTGTACAAATGTGATAAATAATCACCCTTAACCATTATTAGCTAATTTTTTTTTTTTTTCCATTATATATAAAGTTTTTTACAGATATGTCATAGGAGAAAGTCGAAAAATGACGACGAATAACTTAGAGCAACTAAAATCTATAAATACCTTAAAAAAGGAAAAGCATAAATTTTACTTTTATCATTAACTTTTTAGGAGTCAAGAAAAATAGATTAAGATGACATATAAAAAAGATGAAATAAGAGAGAAATACAAAGATTTATTTGAACAAACATTAGATTTAATTTATGTTTTTGATCTTAAAGGGAATTTCCTTGATGCGAATGATGCCGCATTAAGAAGTTTAGGTTATACTATAGAAGATATTAATAACCTTTCCTTCGGTGACTTAATAGATACAATTCAACTGAAAAAGGCTTTTACCCAGTTAAATGAAACTTTAACGACAGGAGGACAATCCACACTTACTGAATATGAATTAAAAAGTAAAACTGGTAATACTATTTATGTGGAAACTATTGGCATCCCTTTGAAAGAAAATAATGAAATATATGCTGTTTTGGGTATCGCTAGAGACATTTCAGAGAGAAAGAAAGCAGAAAAGCAACTCAAAGCAAGTGAAGAAAAATATAGACACTTATTTGAAAGCTCACCATTTCTTATAGGAATACTAGATTTAGAGGGTAATATTTTAGATATAAACATTGCCGTCAATGATTTTCTTACTTCGCGTACGAGAGATGATTTAATCGGTAAAAATATTAGAGAAATCTTCTCTATACAAGAAGAGGAAATACCAATAATCCCAATAATATTAGATCAAATAAAAAGAAACGTTAATGGAGAAACTACGGAATCTTTTGAATTTCCTTTAGTTAGATCTAATAAAAGTATTCAATGGATAAGTCTCAATAGTTCTTTAATAAATATAGAAGACCAAACCTTAATACAATTTATAGGACAAGATATTACTGATGAGAAAAAAGCTGAACAAAAGTTAAAAGAATCTGAGATAAAATTTAGACATTTATTCGAAAGTTCTCCTTATTCCATAGGACTTTTAGATTTAAATGGAAATTTAATTGCCTGTAATAGTGCCACTAGTCATTTTCTTAGTATCCATAAAATAGATGATTATCTCGGAAAAAACTTTAAGGAAATATTTTCGTTAAATGAGAAAAATAAAGCACATATAACTTCACTTGCATACTATTTTAAAAAAATACTTGAAGGTGATAAAAACGAATCGATTGAATTTCCTTTATATAGGTCAGCTGGAGGTTTTATTTGGGTAAATCTCCGTGGCTCTTTAATAAAAATTGGAAATAAAACATTAGTACAGTTTATAGCACAAGATATTACTGAGCGAAAGAGAGCAGAACTTTTAATTCAAGAAGAATTCGAAAAATTAAAAGAACTCGAACAAATTCGGAAAGATTTAATCTCGAGGGTTTCACATGAATTAAAAACTCCTTTAATACCAGTTATAAGCGGGTCAGAACTTCTTACAACAGTTTATAAAGATCAAATTGGAAAAGAAGCATTAGAAATAATTCAAATGATTAATAAAGGTGGCTCCAGATTAAAGGAACTAGTAGCAAAATTACTAAATGTATCTCGAATTGAAGATAATAAGATGGAGGTCAAGAAAGAAAAACTTAATTTAAGTGAATTAATTAGAGAAAGTTCTCAAGATATGAAGTATTTACTTATTAATAGAAAACTTTCACTAAATTTGAATCTCCCCGAAGCATTATATTTGAATATAGATAAAAAGAGAATTGGAGAAGTAATTACAAATCTCTTGTCAAATGCTATAAATAATACGCCACCTAATGGAAAAATTGATATAAGTTTATGGAGACAAGAGGATTGGGTTATTTTTTCAGTAAGTGATACGGGTATAGGATTAACTAAAAAAGAAATGAATCTATTATTCACCAGATTTGGAAAAATAGAGAGATTTGGAGAAGGATTAGAATATGTTGATAGAAAGGGTTCAGGCCTTGGTTTATATATCTGTAAGGAAATCATTGATTTACATGGAGGTCATATTTGGGCTGAATCTGGAGGAAGAAAAATGGGTAGTACATTTACAGTAAAACTACCAATTTTATAGTAGAAAGAAAAGATTAAAAACTATTATTTAGAAATCAGAAAAAAAAAATTTAAAAAGCATTAGACTGATTCTGAGTTTAAAAAATGATGTATTTTTTCACATTGCATTTTTATTTCTTTTGAATATCTAGGAAAAACTTCATGAATACCTTTTATAAAGCCCTCAATCTCCTCTAAGAAATCCTTCATTACACTTTCTTGATTAAATTTATGCAGAATATCCTTTAATAATTTTTGTCCATTTATATATCTAATTTTTAAATTATAATTTTCCAATGGTTTCATATAGTCAATTTCATCTAACATTAAAAAAATTATAAAAAGGAAACTATAAAAAAAAGTTCATAATAAAAGATAAGTTATCTGTTAAAATATCTTATTAAAAAGTTAATGTTTGACAATAAAATTTTTAAAAAAAAAATAAAGTGAGTAAGACTAAATAGATTCAGTTTTAAAACATTATTTAAAAACGATATTTCAATAATAATTCTAAAATTTATTAAATCTTCAAATTATTATTAAAAAAGAGCGCGATTAAGGTTTTGTTGATAGCTGCATTAATGAATTAATTAAATCAGTCACACATTGAGCAGTTGGGTGTAATTTATCTATGGCAATTTTATCTAAAGTATCCTCTGCTGTTAGAAGATAATACGGCGATCGTATCCAATGAATAATTTTTAAATCGCTATAACTGGTAAAATGTCCTGCTTCTCCAATTGCAGGAGTAGCGAAGAAGTTTTCTGGAATTAAAATCATACGCTCTATTTTATGCTCTTTGAATGCTTTTATCGTATGAGCAACTAAGGTTTCATTATGAGTTAAAAACACTGCTCCTAATGCAAGGTTGTTTGTAAATCGATAATTATGAGTTTCTGGGTCTTCTTCAACCTCTTTAGCACACATATGCTCAAGATTTATATCAACTAAAACATTTCTTAATAAACTATCTCTGTATTTCTTCGCAAATGTTTCTGCACCAATACCTCCGTAAAGATGACCTGCTGTCAAAACAAATAATAAAGATTTAGGTCTTTCCTCTTTAGGAATTTTTGACCATGCTCTTAATTGAGCAAGAATCATAGCTACTCCTGTACCATCTTCAGAAGCTCCTTTGAATGCAGAATCAGTATGAGATGAGACCATTATCATTTCTTCTGATTGACCAGGTAAGATCCCCCATATATTGTTTGCTTTACTGATTTCTTTATATCCATTAAGGATTATAGTACCTTGAGAGGCTTCTGTTTGAACCAATTCTTTAACCTTCATTCCATCATATTTCCCAACATATAAAGCAGGAACAGGTTTGAATGAACCATCATAAGGCCCCCAATGAGAATTAATATTAGTAGGAGCATCACGTAAGATCAGAATTAATCCTAAAGCACCTCTACGTACTGCTCGCCAATATACTGAATCTTCTCTTGGTTTTCCACCTAAAGATTGTGGTGGAAAGTTTGTAAGAGCAAAAGTTAGAATAATTTCTGTTGTATCAGCAATTGTATTTGTGGGATCAGCGATATAATATGGTTCTGCTATTTTTAGTAATTTGCCTAATGGTAGAGTAGGGAATTCTATATCTGCTACTACAATCTTTCCATTAACATCTTTTTTTTTAAAATCCTTTTTTGAACCAGCTCCTACATATATTAGAGGCGCAGTAATCCCATTTTTATCTGTAAATTCAGTATTTAAAACATAGAAACATGGAATTTCAATAATCTCATTATTTGCTTTAATTAATATCTTCCAATTAGTCGCAACCCAATTTATAATCTCAAATGTTTCTTTTTTGACATTAATAAGCCCTAATTTTCTACATGTTTTTTCAATAAAATTTTCAATCTCATGAGCTTCTTCTGTTCCAATCCTCCTGTGGGGGACGCTACAAATCTTTTCTAAATCATTTTTTATCGTATTTGAATCAGGTGCTATAACTTGCAATTTTGGTTTTTGAATTGTTGGTAAGATCTCTTTAGATTTCTTATTAAGTTCTTTCATTTTTGGTATTAATTCCATTAAATTTGCTATTATTTTTTTTCTATCTAATGTAAATTCTAAAGGGGGCTCAGAGTCAGTTTCAGTCCGATTCATATAATCATCATCTTGATTATTATAGTTTTAAATTTATTTTTTAAATATATAAGTATAAATTGCTATAAAATAAAGAATTAATTAAAGAAGAAATTGAAAAAGAATGAGTGATTTTTTTTTTGAGATGAACAAATTTGCTTGGGACAACAGAAGAGAAGATTATATATGTGTTGTTTTATTCAGCACCATTGTCGGAAAGGCAAATTAGAGAAGGTTTGAATAGAAAATCTTCAGTTTATACAGAAATAAATAGGTTAATTAAGAAAGGGTATTTAGAAAAATCACTTAAAAAAGATGGAAAGAAGTATTATGCTATTTCTATGAAAGGTGTTGAATTTGTCAATAAATCAATTCGTCCTCTACCAGATGTGTTTAAAATGGTAAAAAATATAAGAAAATGGATAATGAGTGTTCAAGAACAAAAATATAAAGGGATGGAAATTGGCTAAACGACAAAAAGCTTTATTCCTCCTTAATTTACTATTAGAAGGTGTTTAATCCGTAGAATAAGACTTTTCAATTTTTTTAATGAGAGATTCAACGACACGCTTTTCCTTCAAGCTAAAAAGACTAGCAAAATTACGCTCTATAAAAGAACCGTAATAAGTATTTCCAAAAAACGTATCTGCTTTTTTAATTGTTTCTAATAAAAATTTTTTACTTCCAAGATGAAGATATATAGAAATATCGTTAATTATTAAAACTTGAGTTGGATTCTCGTTATAAAATTTTAAAATTTCGTGAGTTTTTTTGTAGTTTTTACAGGTATTATTATATAGCTCACTTTTATTACTTGCCCTTAGCCGGGGTGGTATTATTTCTCCTTTAAAAACAAGATTATTACATTTTAAGCTCTGTGGAAAATAATCCTCGATTTTCCCTCCAATCCTTATACCATAGTATTTAAACAATTTAGGGGCAAAATCTAAGATGGTTATATCTTTAGGGTTAGTTTTTTTAACTTTTAGAAGAAATTGAACAAATCTTGCTGTATAATAGGTCTTTTTTGTATCTGTTTCACCATATAATAGAGTTTGATGACCAATAAACTCGTTGAAATCTAAATTCTCGCGGAATTTCATAAACATTAAAAAAAAAGTGGAATAATTATTAAAAGTAATCTTCCCATGTGATATCTGCTCTTTTTAGGACTCTTAACATTAAATAACCTAAAACGCAGCCAGGTATACAGCTCATAGCAAATAATCCCCAATAAATAAATAAACCCTCAATGCCTCCGAGAGGTGCGATTAATTGAGCAATTGTACCTCCAATAAATACTGTACCTATTGGTTCAGTAAACGCTGCTAATTCTACATGTTTAGGAGATTTTTTTCGTAAAATATAAGCCGATAGGCCAACAACAACAGCTCCAGAGATCCCCCCATGGAAAGCGTGGATTGTACCTATTCCAAGAACAAAACGTAAAATTGCGATACCTAATGCAACTACACAAGCAAATGATAGTCCAATTAAAACTCCTGTCATTGCATTAATGAAGTGAGCGAATGGATTGATTTTAGTCCCAAAAATTGTAAAGTAGGCAAAGGGATTTAAGTAACTTAAAATTAACCCAACCGCAATAAATATTCCAGCCGTTGCTACTCTTTTTGTCAGATTAGTCTGTAAAAGTGTTTTTTCTTTAGCTTTAACATCTAATCTTTCCGAAATTTCTTCATTCATGGTTTCTACATAATTCAGATGGTTTTTTTTAATTAATTAATAAACCTATTTTAATATTTTTTAAATTTATATGAAATTTTTATATTTAAAATATTAATCACTATTAATTAGGTCAAGAATTTTACTTAGTTTTTTTATCATATCATTTGAATTTCTTGCAAACAATCTAATCATTGGTTCTTTGCCGATTGCACCTTTATCCCAAATGATATCTGGAATCTTTCCTTTTTCAATAAAACTTTCCTTAATTAGCCACTGCATGGTGGTTAATTCCTTTTTTTGATTTTCTTCGCGTTCATTTTCCCGAATTATCTCAAACATTTCTAAATTAGTTTTTTTTTGAATAGCTTCTATTAATTCAGGACTATATCTCAGATTAATCACAAAATTAATTGAACTATCGAATTTTTTTGTTGTTAAAATCAACCTAGCAGTATGTTCGGCGGTTCCAAATTTAATATCACCTGCAGCTTTTGGCATACCATCGATAATTGTAATTCTGCCATCAACTCCGGCAACATCCTCCAATTTCATTGCATTATTTAAAGCACCTGCGATATTTGTGCGAACTTCTGGTATTAATTTAACAAATTTTTTTACTTTAATATAATTTAGAATCTCTTGAATTTGATTAATGATATTGATTTTCTCATCAGAATCTACGATGGATAAGTCCTTTTCGTTATTCATCAAATCTATAAGTAATATAAATTTAATTAACCTATGGTTTTTTCATAATTAATAAGAGTCCTATTGATGATAAAAATAAAATTCTTATTTATTTTTCAATATTTCAAAATAAGCACTGAGGTTAAAGTATATGTCTGAAAAGGCTTACTTAAAGTTAAGAGAATTTTTAGATCGGTTCCCATTAGGCTATCCTAAAACATCAAACGGGATTGAAATCAAGATCTTGAAAAGACTTTTTACGGAAGAAGAAGCAAAAATAGCAATATTCCTAACTCCTATTCCCGAAAAAGCATCTCGAATTGCTAGACGAGTAGGATCGGAAATAAAAGAAGTAGAAGAAAAATTAGATTCAATGTCAAGAAAGGGACTCATTTTCCGTGTTAGACGAGATGGGAAGACACTTTACAATTCAGCACCGTTTATGGTTGGATTATATGAGTACTCCGTTGGAAAACTAGATGAAGAGCTCGCAAAAATGTTTAAAAAATATTATGATTTAGCATATATGAATGAAATGGGGGCAAGTAATGTACCGGGATTCAAGGTGCTTCCTGTTGAAGAAACAATAGAAGCTCATACTGTTCTGTACCCTTACCATAAACTCAAAGAGAGTATTAAAAATGCCAGAAAAATAGCAGTATACGAATGTATTTGCCGTAAAGAAGCAAAATTAAACGGTGAAGGTTGCGATGGTCCAATAGAAAACTGTTTATCCTTCGGGGTTGCAGCTGAATATTACATTGAAAATGGGGTCGGTAGGGAAATTTCTGCTGAGGAGGCTATAAATATTATTGAAGAAGCAGACAATGCAGGCCTGATTCATGCAGGAGTTAATTCCAAACACTTGTCAAATATATGTAATTGCTGTCCTTGTTGTTGTGCATCTATGAAAGGAATAACGCAAAAAGGACTAGATAAACATAGATTTCTAAACGCAATGTTCGAATCCATAATAGATCGAGAAACATGTGTTGGATGTGGTAATTGCGTAGAACGATGCCCAGTTGAAGCAATACAATTGGAAGATTTCGCAATAGTTAATACAGATCTATGCCTCGGGTGTGGATTATGTGCTAACGTTTGTCCAGAAGAAGCAATAATTCTACAACTAAGGAAAGATGGTGAGGAACCCTTCGACAGAGTACTAGAATTAGGGAAGGCTATAATTGAAGGTAAAAGAAAAAGTTCGAAATAAAATTTTATTTTTAAAAATTAAGCTAAATATTAAAATATAGAAATTATTATCTAAAAAACAATGACTGAAGAAGTTAATGAAGATGTAAAAAAAGAGATTTTTAGATTGATATCTACACCTGGTATTGAGATAGAAGATATTGTAAAAAAGTTAAATCTCGAGTATGATAAAGTTATGAAAATACTGGAGAATGAATATTTGAAGAGCAATCTCGACTATGGTCGAAGATTATGTTGCAGATTTTAAACGATATCTTTTAATAAACTTTTTTAATTCTAATTCACTTTCCAACACACTAAGTTCAAAATATTTTCTTATAGACTTAGGACGCAAATTATAGCGGTTTCAATATAATTGAGATATTGAAATAAATTCTATTGAAAAAACGATGCGTTCCTAAACCTTTAATGATATATTTTGAAACAAATTTAAGATAATAATTTGATAGCGATGAGTAAAAAAGGAAAGGTTGTAGTAAAGGCCCTTGTGACTGGAGGGAGTGTATAATAAACTTTCACTTCGAAAATTACCCCTAATGCTTCAGGAGGACCTCCAATTGGACCGGCTGTAAATAATTCATTTCGAATTATTGGCTTAAGGTCCAACGGGTATCAATATTAAGGATGTCATTGATGCTGTAAACGAAAAAACAATGGTGTTTAAAGGATTAACTGTTCCAGTGAGAATTGAGTGTGATCCTGAGACAAAACAATTTGAAATTTTTGTAGAAACTCCTTCTACAGCTTCATTATTATTGAAAGAAGTTGGAGTTGAGAAGGGTTCTTCAAATCCAGGAGAGGATAAAATTGGTAATTTAACTCTTGACCAAATAATTTCGGTCGCAAATGCTAAAAAAGACATCTTTTTAGATAAAACATTTAAAACTGGTGTTAAAACAGTATTAGGAACCGCCTTATCTGTAGGCCTAACTGTTGAAGGAGAGGACCCTAGGATCATTCAAGAGAGAATTAATAATGGAGAATACGATGATAAAATAAAGGAGGATTTGTAAAAAATGAAAGTTGACGATAAATTATTAAAAAGGTCTTTAAACGCTGCGATTGATTTTTCGGTTATAAAGCGAGAAGGATTCAAAGATAAAGTGCGAAACTTCGACGAAACAATTGATTTGATTATAAATATAAAAGATATTAATTTAAATGATCCGAAACAAAGAATTGACAAAGAGTTGATATTGCCTAACGATGTAATAACTGATGATAACCCAAAAGTCTGTGTTATTGCTTCTGATGATATATTATTAGAAGCTAAAAATTTAGGACTAGATACACTTAATGCAGATGGATTAGCGGCTTTAGATCGAGAAGAAAAAAAGTACAAAAAGAAATTTGTAAAAAAATATGATTTCTTCATTGTTGAAGACAAAAATATGCGAGATGTCGCACGTTTTCTTGCCAGATTCTTGGGACCCACAGGGAAAATGCCTAAACCATTCCCGAGTGGTTATGGAATCATCTCATCAGTAAGTGATCTTAAAATAGCCATTGAGAGATATAAAAAAATTATAAGAATTATTGTTAAAAAGCATCCAGTTTTACAGGTAAAGATAGGAAAAAAGTCAATGGAAATGGATAAAATTTTAGAAAACATGAAAGCTGTTGTTGATTATGTCGCAGACCAAATGCCTCACAAATATAATAATTTCAGATCGATGTTTATAAAAACTACTATGGGTAAACCCATTAAAATTGATGAGGTATACTTAAAAAATGTAGGTGTGTGAAAAAATGATTTCGAAAAAACAAATTCCGCAATGGAAATTAGACGAGATTGATTATTTAGTAGATTTATTTAAGAAATATAAAAATGTGGCAGTCATAGAAATGGCTCACATTAACGATAGGCAAATTCAAGACACGCGCAATATTTTAAGAGGAAAAGCGGAAATTCGAATGTCAAAGAAAAACTTACAAATCCGAGCCATTGAGAAATATCAAAAGGAATCGAAAAAGCCTAATCTAGACGAGTTTGCAAGAAATATTCCAGGACAATCAAGTCTCGTTTTTACAAACACTAATATGTTTGAATTAAAAAAGATTTTTAACGAAACAGAATGGATGGTACCAGCTAAGCCCGATGAAATCACTCCAGTAGATATATGGGTTCCAGCAGGAGATACAGGATTACCGACGGGCCAAGTAATTTCTGAATTAAACATGACATTACGTCTACCTACTCGAATTCAAAATGATACTATCTGGATTAAAGAAGATACACGTACTCATAAAGCTGGAGATTTGGTAGACATCAAACAAGCAGCTGTCTTAAAAAAATTAGGAATTAAACCCATAGAATCATTGATTAAAATCCATTTTGCTTGGGCTGACGGAGAAATAATTTCCGAAGAAATCCTATATATGGATATAGAAAAATTCCAACAAGATTTAAGATCATGTTATTCCGCTGCATTACGAATTCTTTTTGAAGTGCCTATTTTTTTCGAAGATATGATAGATGAATATATTAAAAAAGCGGTAAGTAATGCGAATATAGTCAATGTTGTAGTGTTTGAAGGTGGAATTATCCCTACTGTAGAAAAAGAGGATGTAAAAGCAGAAGAAGAAAAACGAGAAGAGGAAGAAGAAGAATCTGAATCCGTTGGAATAGGAGGTTTATTTGGATAATTTTATGTAAAAACTTAATTTAATCATTAAAAATTCTAAATTTTTCACATTAATTAATAAAAAATAAAAAAAAGAGGTAAAATAATATGGAAAGTATATATGCTGCGCTCTTACTACATAAAGCTTCGAAAAAAATCACCGAAGCTGCTATTGAAAAAGTATTAACAGCTGCAGGCGTAACGCCTGATAAATCACAAATTGCAAAATTAATTGCTGGATTAAATGAGACAGATATAGATACCATTATTGCAAACGTATCATCAGCTCCAGTTATGACAACACCAACAGTTACAGGAAAACCAACAAAAGAAGCAGCACCTAAAAAAACGAAAGAAGAAGAGGTTAAGGAAGAAGAACCCACTGGTATAGGTTCATTGTTTTAAACGACAGCGGCCTTTGGCTAAAAATAGATGTTTTTTTGTATTTATTTTCTATTTTAATAATTAAAATAGGTTGTTTTGTTATTCTTCTTAAATCAAAAACTTTTTTTAAAATTCCTTTTTCTTTTAGTTATATTTTACTGATTACAATATTATACAAAAATACTTTTAACTAAGGAATAATGGCGGGAAAGTTCATTCGGTTTTTTACGCCTTTTGTAAAAGTAATGCCAGAAATTAGAAATCCTCAGAGAGAGGTATCTTTTAAAGAGAAGTTCGTCTGGACAGCTTTGGTACTTATCATTTACTTAATTATGTCAAATATTCCATTATATGGTGTAGAACTAGAGGATTCAACAGATTATTTTTATTGGTTAAGAGTTATACTTGCAAGCCAAAGAGGGACGTTAACGGAACTTGGAATTGGTCCTATAGTTACAGCGGGACTTATAATGCAGCTCCTACTTGGTTCTAAAATCATCACTGTCGATATGAGCGATCCATACGATCGGGCAATGTTTAGTGGGACACAAAAAGTCATGTCGATATTTTTAACCATGTTTAATACAGTTGCATATATAATAGGAGGTGCTTTTGGTCCGCCAACTGAACTTGGAGTACAAAACATAGTGTTAATTTTTATGCAATTATTATTTGCTGGAATCGTAATTATATTGCTCGATGAACTACTTCAAAAAGGTTGGGGTCTTGGCAGCGGTGTATCTTTGTTTATTGCCGCTGGAGTCGCTGGTCAAATATTTTGGAACGCTTTCAGTTTTATCGAAGCTCCAGGAGAAGGCCGTATACCGAGAGGCATAATTATTGCATTCTTTTACGTTTTATTTGATGACGATCCTGAGACCAATTTAGATGATATTTGGATACGAGGGCAATTACCGTCTCTATTAGGAATAATTACCACATTAGTTATATTTGTAATTGTTGTGTGGTTTGAAGGCACCCGAGTTGAAATTCCGTTAGCTTATCGAGGCTATCGAGGTTTTAAAGGCAAATATCCAATGAAATTGCTCTATGTCTCTAATATACCAGTTATTTTAGTTAATGCTTTATATGCGAATTTATTGTTTTTTGGTCAATTATTAGCGGGACCACAGTCCGGGCTACGTGGTCAAGGTTACGATTTCTGGCTTGATTTATTCGGGACTTTCGAGAGACAAGAAACAGGGACCGGCACGGGAGGCTATCTTGTTCCAACTTCAGGTCTGATATATTATCTTTCGCCTCCGCTTGGGATAGAGGCATTAATGGACGATCCTTTACGGGCGGTCATTTATTTATTTATATTTATCTTTTTATGTATCAAACTTGGGAAAATTTGGGTCGAAGTATCAGGTCTAGCACCCCGAGATATAGCCCAGCAGATCATAGATTCAGGGATGATGGTTCCTGGCTTTCGAAGTTCGGCGAAAATCATAGAAGGAATACTTCAAAGATATATTCCTACATTAATCATATTAAACGGGATACTCATAGCGTTGTTAAGTTTTATGGCAGATGGTCTAGGTGCATTGACTTCAGGTACGGGACTTCTAATAGCTATAGGTATTATACATCAATATGCCGAGACGATTTCCAAAGAGGTGGCTGCCCAGCAATATCCATCAATGAGGGGTTTCTTAGGATTAGATTAAAATCTAATTCAAAGCTTTAAAAAAGATCTCTAAAAAAAATATTAAAATAGTGTTAATATTATTAAGTATAACAAATTAAGATAATCAAAACTCAAAATGCCATTACCATGTCGTTATTAAGTCCTCCTGATTCAATGTTTTTTATATTATTATTATCTATTATCATTGCCTTTGTAAGCGTCGGTTTGACAAAGTGGTTAGTAGACACTGAAGAAATTCAACGGAAACAGAAGCAAATAAAAGCTCACCAAGAAGAGAAGAAGAGGATTATAGAATTAGCTGAAATTGACGTTGAGAGATATCACAAACAGCGTAAAAAATGGGAGCGTCGAGAGGAGATGCTCAAGAAAACGCAACAAGGTATGGCAATGCAGAGATTAAAACCTACATGTATTACTTTTCTTCCGATGCTTATTACTTTTATTATTTTAAGGATGTTCTTCGCTAATGATTCGGTTGCGTCAACACCAATGGGAAAAACCTTATATTCATTGCCTTTTTTAAATTTTTTCTTTAATATGGCATTTGCCGACGAAAGTTCTTGGATTGGCACCTACGCGTGGATCAATTTTACTGCTTGGTATTTCATTTGTTCGTTAGGTATTAATACCCTACTTCAGAGAATTTTTAAATTGCAGACACAAGCTTCGGGAGGAATGGAACAAATGTTTGGTGGACAGAAAGCTACTGCAATGCAGTTTCCTGATGTTTAATCAAATTTTTTAAAAAAAATCATCATAGTTTAAAAGATTCTCATTTTTTATTCAACTTTAACAAATGGCGCAACGGGAGGGATTTGTTCGCTTTTTGCGAAATACAAAATTCACATTGAACCCCCGAGTGCATTCACACACTGGCTAATTGGGCTTTTGACCACTCCAAGCCAGCGCCGTACCAGGCTAGGCAACCGTTGCGTAAGAATAAAAGAAAATAATATATTTATTGGTAAAATTATAAAAAATTATGGATTTAAATTATTTTATAGGTATGGAAATAGTTTGATTCATTATTTTAGTCTTTTTAGCTTTTTTAATAGCTGCCTCAATTTCTATGTGGTTAGCTCCTTTTTCAATATTTATTAAATCAGGAGTAGGTTCTATGTGATTATAATTAACACGTCGTCTTCGGACTTTTAATCCATCAACGAGTAAATAATTTTTGTCTATTATATCAACGATTACTGCGTATTTGCCCGCTTCCCTTCCTCTTGTTTTTACTACTATTCTTCCAATATCGTAAATACTCATAATTTGTCACCAAACTATTTTTGGTAAATTTATCAATACTGGTTTAATTCCAGTAAAGACAAACAATCCTTTGTAAGATATGAAATATGTTTAATAATAAATTTTTTACGATTTTAGAAAAATGAGTTAAATAATTATTTTTTTAATCTCTTCAAGGATTTTATTTACAGCTTCTTCTACTGACAATTTTTCAGTATCTAAAATTATGTCAAAAATCTCTTTCGCTTTTTCCATGTCATTTATTTTAATATTATAAAGTAAAATAAATCGTTCTGATTCTGATTTTTCTCGAAGTTCAGTCTCTTTTAATTTCTCCTCGTATGTTGTATTATCTCTTTCAGCCATTCTTTTAACGCGAATTTCTAATGAACATTTTAGCAAAATTTTAAAATCTGCGATGTCCTTTAAGAGATATCCACTTAATTGACTGTCAATTATGATCTCATCTTTTTTAGCTATTTCTATAATTTTTTTGTCCAATTCTTTGTCGATTTCAATATGTTTTTCTACATATTTGGTAAAGTCTTCTAAAGTCATGTTCTTTTCCTTAGCAAGATCTCTAAACGCCTCCCCGGTTGAATAATATTTAATCCCCAGAGCTAAAGCAATTTTCTTACCCACTACCGATTTACCTGTTCCATGTAGACCAGAAATTGTTAAAATCATGTTTTGATAATTAATTTTCCGTATGTTTTATTTAATACTTTATAATTTTAATTTTAATATCCTTAAAAACGCTATAAAAATAGAAAATATGTTTTCGATAATAATAGAAAATTCTTACTGATTCCAAACGGCTTGTTTTATTAAAATTTGAAGGCATTTAGCACAGTATCTTCCACTTTCCAATCTATTGGGTCGTCTTCTGATTTTATCAGTCTTTTTCATTTTTGAAGGTCTCAGTTTTGGGATTGAAGGAAGCGGATTTTTACATATAGCACAATGACTTGATTTTGGTTTTCTTCTCCAATAGTGAGTAATATTCCGATTTCCAGGTGTTCTTAATTTTTTTCGTGCTTGTGCGTGTGATCTCAATCCAGGTCGCGGCAAATTAAATCGTCACTATGAATAATGATTATAGCTTTAGAATTTAATTTTATACTAATACTTTCTCAAATTATAGAAAAAATATTAATTTTATTATTCTAATTAAGTTTTTACACTGATTTTTTGCTGAAATTCTTTCAAAACTGAATACAACCGATCTGCTATTTCTTCTCTAAATTGATTATCACTGACGAGATTAGCAGTATTCTTTAAAGCGTCTCTATAAATTTTTTTTATTTTAAGTCGAATATCTTTTAATCCTGGAAATTTAAATTTTTTAAAATTAGCCTTTAACTCATTCAGCAGTCTAATCATAAGATATTGGCTTTGCCCTTCTAATTTTAACGCATCGATAAGCGTGATAAATGAAGAGGTTATCTCTGAAGCAATTCCAGGCAGTTCTAATATAGAACTCCTTAGTCTTTTCTCAGAATAAAATTTATTTCCATTTCGAACTGTATTAAATTCATCGTAAGAATCTAAATCAGAAATATTATTAACAATTTTCATAACTTTATCATAATCGTCGAGAAGATTCATACCATTTAAAAATTTGGTAAGTGAAATATTTCTTTTTTTTAAATAAAGATTTATACTCAATAAACCATTCATTGCGTCTTTAACGGCTTTTTGAAAGAAGTTTTCGTTAATTGAGCCTTTTTGATATTTAATATAAAGATTTATTATAGAGTTAATTAGTGCGAATAATTCAGATTCGATTTTAGCGAAATTTGCTTTATCTTCTTTCATTTAAATAATACTTTGAGAAATTCAATTTAATTAAATAATGATGGGATTATCAGTTAATAAATTTAGCTTTAACTTCCAAAAAGAGTAGGTCTAAGAAAGTAGAACAGCACTGCAACAGATGCACCTATTATCAGTGATGAAATTAAAACGCGGAGTGTAGATGAATTGGATAAGTCTCTTATGGCTAAAGCCATTAAAATAGGTACCCAAATTGCCATAGTTAAAGCGTCAATAACATCGAGTACAGTCCAAACTGGAGATCTAAATATTCTGTTAAAAATATCTAGGGGCAGTTCGCTTTCAGTATCAACCCTAATAGTAGGGAATGCAATAAGAATGATTATAACTTTAATAGCATTAACCAATAAAAAAGGAGTAAAAGCGCAAAAAAGCATTTTATATTTATAAGCCGCTT
Organism: Candidatus Hodarchaeota archaeon; assembly: GCA_048887225.1. Taxonomy (GTDB): domain Archaea; phylum Asgardarchaeota; class Lokiarchaeia; order Sigyniarchaeales; family SOKP01; genus LW40-45. The sequence goes on along the minus strand of JBHLJY010000004.1, from coordinate 58,027 downwards.
GTTTTTGTAATAGCGTGCCTCCTTTATAAATAGAAAAAGGGCTCATCTCTGATTTTTTATGAAGCTCTATTTTTTCTTTTTCACCTCCAAAACGAATATCTAATCTTTCTGAAAATCCAACGGCGTAATTAGCACCTTTACTAAACAACCAAGTAAGAATTGTATAAAATATAAAATTGAAAAGTAGTCCAAATATAAAAAAAATTATAAAAAACGATATTGCATAAATAAATGCCGTCGAAATGGGGCTAAATCTAAAATGTGAGATAAAAGCTAAACCCATAAAACCCCATAATAATGAATTTAATAATAGAATAATATAACCAGGAGCTGCACTTCTCTTGTGATTGATATCGTGGAACGCACGAGAGGGATCTCTAAAAAGATAATAAATTTTCATATACCATGGAAGTGGTGTTACCCATTCCTCTTCAATTCGACGAAAAAGAAAAAAATTTTCAATAGATTCCATTTTTAATCTTTTACCGCAGAAGGAGCAAACAAAACTATCTGCGGGATTTTCGTTTCCGCATCTGGGACATCTTTGGAGTGCGATTGACATCTTAATTGAAAATTTAAAGATAATTTATAATATTCATATAATAACAAGACTTTATAATCATTACTGATAATTTTTTTTTGCTATTTTGAAAGGTTAAGCTTAGTGAATCTTATATCTTAGAACAAATATGTGATTTCTTGATTTTCAATTTGATTATTAAGGTCTTTTAAAAAAAACGATAAGATGTTTTTGTTCAAAATCAATGTTTTAGCCTTAATATTGACATTTATTATATAATCCTTATATAAAATGTTAATGTACTATATTCAATTTTTAATTTATATGTGCCCACAAAAACAAAAAGCGATTGATTTGTTATTATTATGATACCACAAAAATATTTTTTGTATCATTTTGTATCAAATAATTCTATTGGAATTTATTAGAATTTACCGTTTCGTGCTTAAATCTTTGCTCTAGTCTTTAAAATGGGTTAATATCTTTAATTTATTTAATTAAAATTAAATTTGGAAAATTTAATGCTTCAAAAATTTACCAGATCCTTTTAAATATAAAATTTAAGATTGTTGAACTATTGATGATCATTAAATTTGAAATACAAACATTTGATCATCTAAAATCTTAAAAAAAAATTTAAAAAAAATGAAATCGAATAAATCAAAAATATTAATCTTAATAGCGATAGGAATGGTTTTCGCTATAATAATCATTAGAAACGTAAATTTCAGCGATCAGCAATTAAATAATGAAGGAAGCGGGGAAATTCTAGACGTAACTAATTTAAAAAATCCGAAAAAATCGGGAGCCTATACTGAATCTTTCATATATATTGACGGCAATTGGTCGGATGCGACTGGTAAGGGTTGGTTTAGTGGCGATGGATCGTGGAGCAAGCCCTATGTTATTGAAAACGTTACTATCGACGCAAGCAGTTCCCCTACGGGAAGCGGTATTTTTATAAATAATTCCAAAAACGATTATTTTAGGATTGAAAATTGTACTATTTACAATTCGGGAGCAAATTGGGGGAATGCGGGAATCAAATTGGAAAACACAAATAACGGAGCCTTATTGATTAACAATTGTTCAAACAACGATAAAAACGGGATATTTTTATATGATTGTGATAATAACACGATATCGGGAAACACCGCAAACGATAACACCGAGTACGGGATATATTTAGTAGGTGATTGCGACGACAACACAATCTCGGGAAATAAAGCAAGTAACACCATGACATCAAATCAAGATAGAGGGATATTTTTATTGGATAATTGTGATAACAACACAATCTCGGGAAACACCGCAAATTTAAACGGGGGTAGCGGGATTTATTTATGGGATGAATGCACCAACAACACAATCTCGGGAAACACCGTAAATTTCAACGATTTTTATGGGATATATTTAAGAATAAATTGCGATAACAACACAATCTCGGGAAACATCGCAAACGATAACAGAGGGGACGGGATATATTTATATGATAATTGCGATAACAACACAATCTCGGGAAACACCGCATGCAATAAAAATTCATTATCAAACCAAGATAGAGGGATATATTTAAGAATAAATTGCAATAACAACACAATCTCGGGGAACACAGCAAACAAAAACGGGATTTATGGGATATTTTTAGAAGATGAATGCGACAATAATACCATAACGGGAAACACCGCAAACAATAACAACTGGTGCGGGATATATCTAAGAATAAATTGCGATAACAACACAATCTCGGGAAACACCGCAAATTTCAACGGGGATAGCGGGATATATTTATATAATTGTGATAACAATACAATTTCGGGAAACACCGCAAACGACAACGACGATAATGGGATACTTTTATATTTTGATTGCAATAGCAACACAATCTCGGGAAACATCGCATGCAACAACATGACATCAAACCAATATAGAGGGATATCTTTATATTATTGCGAAAATAATACCATAACGGGAAACACCGCAAATTTCAGCAGGGATAGCGGGATATATTTATATAATTGTGATAATAATACAATTTCGGGAAACACCGCAAACGACAACACTAGGTATGGAATATATCTAGAGGAGAGTAATAATAACACTGTCTCGGGAAATATTATGATTGAGTCAGGTTTATTCATTATTGGTAATCTTGAACAATGTTCATCACACCATATTGATACTACAAATACTATAAATGGAAAACCAATTTATTACTATGTCAATAAGATCGGATTGGAACTAGCAGACTTCACGAATGCTGGAGAAGTATTCCTTGCCAACTGTAGATATTCTATAATTTCAAACTTAAATGTTTCTCATGGATCAATTGGAATTTCATTATTATACAGCAATAATAATACTATCTCAATGTGTAACATGTCATATAATAAGAATTATGGCATTTATATGCATTATTCCAGCAATAATACTATATCGGGAAACACCGCAAACGTCAACGATTTCGGTATATATTTATGGGATGAATGTGACAATAATACCATAACGGGAAACACCGCAAACGATAATAGTGAAAGCGGGATATATTTATATAATAGTAATAATAACACCATCTCGGGAAACACCGCAAACGATAATAGTGAAAGCGGGATATATTTATGGTATAGTGATAATAACACCATCTCGGGAAACACCGCAAACGATAATAGTGAAAGCGGGATATATTTATATTCATATTGCGACGATAACACCATTTCAGGCAATATCGCATGCAACAACATGACATCAAATCAATTAAGAGGGATACATTTAGAAAATGAGTGCGACGACAACACCATCTCGGGAAACACCGCAAACAACAACACACAGTACGGGATATATTTAGAAGGTGAGTGCGACGATAACACAATCTCGGGAAACATCGCAAACGACAACGAAGATTATGGGATATATTTATGGCATGATTGCGATGACAACACAATCTCGGGAAACATCGCATGCAACAACATGACATCAAACCAATTAAGAGGGATATATTTAGGATACCGTTGCAATAATAATACAATTTCTGGAAACACCGCAAACGACAACACACAGTACGGGATATATTTATATGAATATAGCGATGACAACACAATCTCGGGAAACACCGTATGCAACAACATGACATCAAACCAATTAAGAGGGATATATTTAGGATACCGTTGCAAGAATAATACAATTTCTGGAAACACCGCAAACAACAACACACAGTACGGGATATATTTAGAAGGTGAGTGCGACGATAACACAATCTCGGGAAACACCGCAAACAACAACACACAGTACGGGATATATTTAGAAGGTGAGTGCGACGATAACACAATCTCGGGAAACATCGCAAACGACAACGAAGATTATGGGATATATTTATGGGATGATTGCGACGACAACACTGTCTTGGGAAATACCGTATGCAACAACATGACATCAAACCAAAATGTCGGGATATATTTAGAAGGTGAGTGCGACGATAACACCATCTTGGGAAACACCGCAAACGACAACGAAGATTATGGGATATATTTATGGGATGAATGCGATAACAACATGATCTCGGGAAACACCATATGCAACAACATGACATCAAACCAATTTGTCGGGATATATTTAGAAGATTATTGTGACAATAACACAATCTCGGGAAACACCGCAACCAACAACACACAGTACGGAATATATTTATATAATAATTGCACTGATAACACTATCTCGGGAAACACCGCAAACAACAACAAAGAGTACGGGATATATTTAGAAGGTGAGTGCGACGATAACACCATCTCGGGAAACACCGCAAACGACAACACCCTATACGGAATTTATTTATATTCATATTGCGACGATAACACCATCTCAGGCAATACCGCATGCAACAACATGACATCAAACCAAAATGCAGGGATATATTTATATAATAATTGCACTGACAACACTATCTCGGGAAACACTGCAAACAAAAACACACAGTACGGGATATATTTACAAGATGATAGTCATAATAACACAGTTTCTAAAAATGAAATAAAATATAATGAGGAGCATGGAATATGTATATTAAACAGCGATGATAATTGCATTTCAGAAAACAACATAACTAATAATGGAGATTCTGGTACTGGTTATGATGGTATATATTTAAGTTCAGCCGAATGGAACAACATTACTGAAAACATAATCAACAATAACACACGCTACGGGATAAATTTTGATGTATCCACTAACAATAATATTACAGGAAATGAGATTTGTTTCAATGAAGGAAGAGGAATTTTTCTCAATGGAGGTAGCAATTATAACACTTTTTATTTGAATTATTTTAGAAATAATACAGTCCATGCCATTGACGATGGTACCGATAATAGATGGGACAATGGTATCATTGGTAATTATTGGGACAATTATACGGGCAGCGATCCAGATGGTGATGGCATAGGGAATACTCTACATCCTATTCCTGGTGGTGGAGGAAGTGAAGATACTAAACCTATTTATGATGATGGTCAAGATGTATCTCCTGGTCCTAGTCCTGGTCCTAGTCCTGCTGCCGGAGATGACGATGATGACGACGACGAGGAGGATATAGGCATAGTAATGGTAATTATAGTTGTAGTTATTCTTGCTAGCCTAGGTGGTGGTGTAGCTGTTGTTGTATTAATCAAGAAAGGCATAATTAATCTTCCAAAAAAAGAATAATCAAGTGTGTAAATTTAATTAAATCCTTTTTCTTTTTTTTTTATTTCTATCTTATATCTTAGAACAGATATATGATTTAATCCAGGATAAATAACAAAAAAATAAAATTTTAACTAAGAGTTATTTATTTAGGTTAACACTTGTTTTAAAACAAAATATAATAACAAGATCTTATAAAAATTTCTTATGAATTTTTATGATTGTAGATTATATTATGAAAAAAGAAGTGATTAATGCCCGAATTTATTGATATTCTATTAAAAAATTATGTTGGTTTTTGGTAATTTTGTAATCTCTGTTTATAAAGTTTTTAATTAACTTTAAATTGGTTTTTGTATGATTTGTAATTTCAAGAACTCTTATTTTTGAAGGTTCCTTAGCGTATGCCATTAACGGTATTAATTGATCGCTTAAATAATTATCAACGGGAATTTCCTTTTTTATATACTTCATCAGCTGATTTGCTGCAATAAATCCAAGTTTTTCAGAAGATATACTTTTTTCTCCTAAAATCGTACCAGTGGATATTATTGCATTTGTATCAGAGTGAGCCCATAAAGAGAGGCCCACGCCAGGACTTTTCGAATCCACCCAAGTATACTTTACATCTGTTTCTATCTTTAATTTTCTTTTAATTTGTTGTTTAATAGATTTTCGAATTCTTTCAGCTATGTTGTCTCTTTGTCTCCTCAATTGATTGGTTATAATAATTTCACCTTCAATTAAATCAATATTTCCTAATTCTGTTAAATTTATCGGTTTTAACTTATTTTTTGGAGGGAATATGGAACATATTGAGTGTGCTCCCCCCTTTGGATACCATCCGTGTTTTTTTATTTCAATATCAATTCTTAAACCAGATTTACTGAAAATCGGATAAGTAACTCGTTGTAAATAATTAAGACTTGGAGCCCATTTACCAAAGGTTCCTCCGCCACTAAGAAGAATTTCGATTTTCTCCGATCTCTTAAATCCTAAAGATGCAATTTGAATAGGTTGAAGTAATAAGCCTATAGATGCTGCAGTATCAATATTTACGTGAATATTACTTTTAATCCTTCTTTTTGGTATTAAAGTTAATTCTCTAGATCCAACTTTACAATCGCTTAAAGAACTATCAGTTAACTCAACAAGTGCCTTAAGCCCTAGTAAATGTTGAGTTCTTAATCCTGGCTTAGGGCGATTAGCACGTATACTTTTAATTTTAATAGGGCGATTAAATAATATGGAAAAAGCTGCGGTTAAACGAAGGATGGCACCTCCCCCTTCTCCAAATGAGCCATTAATTTCCAAAAATTTCTTATCGCTCAAAAATAGTTCTCTTTCTCTTTTTTTGTTGATTTTAATGCCTCATAAAATAATTATTTAAAATATTACAACCTTTATAATACATATAGATATAAGGAGTTAGAACAATGGTTACGGCTAAAGAATTTATGGACAAAGGAAGTAATTATTTTGATAAAGGTAAGTATAATGAGGCTATTAACGTATATAAAAAGGCTTTAGATTTAGAACCAGATAATGTTGATGCCCTTATAAAAATCGGTTTATCTTATAGACATTTAGAAGAATACGAAAGAGCGATTGATTATTACGATAGAGTTTTAGATATCGAGCCAAATAATAAAACTGCGATAAATAACATCGGCTATACATTAGAATGTAAGGGCAAAATAGAAGATGCTATTGAAATGTATAAAAAATCATTAGAAATTGATCCTAATTATGATATTCCTCTGGTAAATCTAACTAATATATATTTCGACCGCAAGGAATATTATAAAGCGATAACAGTATTTAAAGAAGCATTAAAAATCGATCCCTTAAATACTGCTAATTGGATTGATTTAGGGCGAGCTTATCGCTTTTTAGAGAAATACGATATGGCTACTGAGGCTTACTTAAAAGCTTTAAAATTGGAAGGTAACAGCAAAATAGCTTGGAACAATTTAGGTTGGGTTTGGTATTGTAAGGAAGAATATGACAAAGCTATTGAGGCCTATACAAAGTCTTTAGAAATAGATTGGCTTTACGATTTGCCTTTCTCCAACCTCATTAAAATATATAAAAAGATGATCGAAGAAGATAGTAAAGATTCGATAATGTGGAAAAATTTGGCTAATGGATTTTACATAGCAAGAGCTTATAAAAGAGCTATTGATGCTTGTAATCGATATTTAGAGATTAATCCTCAATCCGAATCTAATGATGTCATTAGACTTCGCAAAAAAATAATGAAAGCTAAAATTAAATTTGATATGAATCCTGAGTTATTAAAAAAGATAGAGGAGGCCTTAGTATTATTTTCCTCCATTTCAGCTTCTACTTTATTGAAAGATGTTATTGATTACATCAAATATAAATCCCCTGAATTAAGTTCAGAATTTAACGATAACGAAATAAAATTCAAAATCTTTGAAACAATTAGGGACAAGGGATTTTATGCAAAATTAGATAAGAATAAATTAATTTTTTACGAAAAACCCGCCGCTAGCACTAAAGTCGATTATTTAAAATAACACAAATGCTATTTCTTCTTTTATTATTATTTATTTAAAGATTTAATTCTTTCTACTCCATTAAATTTTTGTATTAAATTATATACCTCTTTTGGCACAAGCTTTAGCCAATTTTTATCATCTTTAGCTATTAAATTTCTGATGTTTGTTGCATTGAATTTATTTTTAAATATAACAAGTCTTCTTCCACCTTTAATCCCTTTATTTTGAAATAGTTGTCTAATGAAAGAACTATTAGAAAAGACGACATCAAATTCTCCTACTATAGAAATTACATGATCACACCATTTTTTTGCGTTATATATGTCTGGAATATTGTATATTTTATATTTTTTAGTTGGTATTTCTCTTTTTTTCAATGCGGCATTTATAAATTGTTTTCTTTCATCGTTCGTGAAAGGATCGTTTTTGACATTCGATAATTGTGAGCTTCCAATTCCAATTTTTAAAGTATGAAACGATTTTAAAATATTTCTTATGACATAAATATGCCCATGATGTAGTGGCTGAAATCTTCCAATAAACAACGCAACCTTTTCTTTCTTATTTGATTGTGAATCTTTCTCTGTTTCAAAAAGGTCTTTAATATCAGTTTTTATTAATTCTTTCCAAATTTCTTTAGAATAATCAACTGATTTTTGAGTTTCTAACAATTTTTCTAATTGTAATTTTGTATAGAATTTACTTCCATCGGATTCTAATTCTTTAGGATTAGGGTCTAATTTTATATTATAATTAACCAAACCTAAAAAAATGAAAGCGATTTCAGAAGTAAAATTATCTTTTTCTTCATCTAGATCGTAAAATATTATTTTCTGAATTCCCTTTCTTGGAATTCCAAATTCTTCTTCAAGTTCTCGTGTTGCATTTTTTTTAATTTTGTTGAGATTTAAATTTTTTTCATACTCTACATGACCAGAAGCAGAATCTGTATAATATTTAGGGTAACTTTCCTTAGTTTTTCCTCGTTTTTGCACTAAATAAAGAAATTCATTTTCAGGAGTAATGGCCATTATAAAAAAGCGGACTATTAAATGAGTAATATTTTTTTGATGTGCTTCTTTCCGAGAAACTGGAAAGATATATTTAGAGATCTGCCCTGATTGTAGATATTTTAAATTATTGTTATCTATGCAAGCTAGAATTTCTTTTTCCATAAATTTTTCATATTCGCTTATAAATTAATTGTAATAATATCGCCCGATTTAAAACCTATGTCTTTACTTGCATTTCCTTGATTTATTGAAATTTCCAGATAATTAGTTGATCCTTTCAAGAAGACAAGAGAATTTAGGGATGCGGACGCAAAATGAGATATGAATTTGCCTTCATATTTTCGGGATTTGAATTCTAAAGCAATAACCATATTTTCTTTTAACAATAAAGATGTTCCTTTAATAAAATTTTTCTCTATTGCTATATTAGTAATTCCATTTCCAAAATTATCCACATACATAATAGTGCACTTGATGACTTTCTTTTCCGGGAGGACTTCATATTCGATTGGATATTTAGCAAAATTTATTGGTTCAAAAGGAGGGCCAAAATCGTTTAAGTGGATTCCATTTAAGATGTGAGCTCCAACAGGAGCCATTATATCTCTCCCATGAAAGGTTTTTGAGACTGGCTTTATAAAATAATTATCATTATTTACTATAACACATTCTGAGATTTCGTCCGTAGAAATTGCATTTAAAAAAATCCCATTATCAGGACCAACAAAAAAATAATTTGCTTTTGTTTTAATGGCTAATATTTTTCTCGAACTTCCTACTCCTGGGTCTACAACTATTATAAAAACAGTATTTTCTGGAAAATATTTATATGTAGTTTTAATTACATATGAGGCTTCAATTATCGAAAAGGATGATATGTTATGAGAGATATCAATGATCTTAACATTAGGATTAATTTTTAAAATAACACCCTTCATACTGGCTACGTAATGACCTCCGAGAGGACCAAAATCAGTTAAAAGTGCGATTATGTTTTTTTTAGAATCTGTCATAACTATTATTATTTTTCTGAATTCTTTTAAAAACCTGATAAAAATCCAGCAACGCTTTAGATTTTAGGAATATTCTTCTTTATTAGTTTGCGTTAATTTTCATCTTTATTTTTTAGCATAAAATAAAGGACCACCTTAAAGTTAGCTATAACTTAATAATTTTAAGATTTAAAAAGATAGAATTAAGTTTTTCTTCCACTTAATACCCTATTTGTTTCTTCTCTAATAGAGCGAATTATAGAGAGCAATTGAGCGTAATACAAATTATTGGAAACCGCTATTTCTCCTTGTCTTATTATGTCAAGTGAGTCCTTCTCTTCTTTTAGAATAGATTCTAAAGAATTTTTATCCCATAAATCTTGTATTTTGTCGTTTAATTCATCTGACAATTCTTTTAAACTTTTAGATGACTGTACGCGAAATTGTTTTAATACTTCTACAATTAATCTGATATTTTCTGTTAAGCTTACAGTCTCCTCACTAAATTTTTGATTTATATTATTGATTGTATCGCTCATATTCTGAATTTGAGAAATTGTTCCTTCTAAAGATTGCGTAATTGCGTTAATTTTTTGTATCATTTGATCTAATAGCTGTTCAGCCATTCTTAACCGCTCACCTCTTCCTCTCGTAGATTCTCTTTCAGTTTCTTCACAGATTCGATCGCTTCGGATAATAATAAATTCACTGTGTCTTGATTAAGCACTTCAGAAGCTAATTTTTCGAAATTTTCGAGAGATGAAATCATGTTCTGGAATGAATCGAGTGCCAACCCTTGTCGAATTCTTTCTATTTCACTTTTAACCTCAAATCCTATCTCTTTTAAAGCGTCAATATGTATTGTTTGAGTTGTATTAATTTCTTTTGAGAATTCTAACATTCTTTCGTTTAAATTAGATATTTTTTGCTCAATATTTTGGTTTAACTCGTCTAAAGTAGTCTTTAAACTTTGAATAGCTTGCCCCAATTGTGCGATACGGTTATAAATCGAATTTAAAAGGTCTTGCATCATTTCAGCCAATAATTATCACCTTTTTAAGCTCTGATAACACTTTTTTTAATATTTTTTTGAATATAATTATAACATTAGGGATTATAGTTAAATTTTTATGTTTTTAGTTCTTTTTCACTTTGTATAATTCTATAGTTGTTGATTTTAAAAAGCTCCCGTTGCTTAGCCTGGTTAACAAGCACAGGTTTTATGAGCTTGATCAACAAGCGCAGGTCTTATAATTGACACATAGACATACAATTTTAAAATTTCTGTCTGTGTTTAGTAAAAACCTGAGAGATTTTTACGATTTGTAAAAAACCAAGAAATCGGGGGTTCAAATCCCCCCGGGAGCATTTGATTCTCAAATTATAATTCTTTTTGAAAAAATTATCAGATGTTAAAATTAGGTTATTTATCTAAATTAAGAGAAATTAAATTTAGCAACCATTTCTTAATCTGCATTAAGTTTTTAAGTAATCCAGAGACATGAGTTTCTGGGAATGCTCCCTCTTCATCTAATTGTTGGGTTGTACTCATCCATTTGTTAAGCGCTAATTGCACCAAACTTGCTCCTTCAGCCTCCATAAATAATGGCACAACCGCAGCAGATTCTCTCGCATCACCAATGGCGAAATAAATCTTTCGATTAATATCTTTAACCATTACCAGATTGGCACACTCGTCTAGCTTTCTTTCAACTAAGATAGATTTAAGAATTTGTTCTCTCACATTTTTTTCCTTTTTAACAAATATTTCCTTCCTCTTTCTGAGTTTGGGGGCTGTTTCATTAATTAATTTATCACCACTACTACCTTCGCTGTAGTACTTTGTAATTGACAATTTATCGTCAAGAGCTTCAATTGAGATAAATTTTTTGGTGTTTGAATAAAGAATTGCTTTTGAACCAGCTTTATGTTCATCTTGGGATAATGTTATAAAAATATTTCTATTACCTACATTATTAGATGTATGATAGGCCAATTCAAACAATTCTTTATGATTTAAAGGGGCATAATCTTCCGTAATATTAGTGGATAACCACTCGGAAGTGATTACAGAGTTAAATTGATCAAGCAGACGGTTTTCGACCATAATCTATTATACTCTATGTCACTTTTTGGAATTTGATATATTCTTATAATTTTTAATTTCAAATTTATATATATCTATTTCGATAACCTTAGAAGAATTTTTTTTTTTAATATGATTAGGTAATTTGGTCATAAGCTTTTTCAAATCTTTCAATTGCAGAATTAATATCCGTAGGTTTAGCTCCTATAGCTGCATTCATTACAATATAGGGGATAGGATAATTATCACAACATGTTCCAAAATTATCATCTTTAGGATTATAGACTCTAGGTCCAGTGACTCTTAAATTATATAAAGCACCCCCTAAAGCAGTTATTTGTTCTTTTTTTAAATTTTCAAGAGATAGTGCGACGGCTACAGGATTAAATATATCTAAAAGTCTTTCATTTATTTTATCCGCAGTTTCTTTTAACTTTTCTTCAAGTAATACACGATTTTTTTTTTGTTCTTCCAATAGATTCTGATACCCACTAATACCTAAAGAAAGCATAGAAATAAGAAAGTTTACAACTGGTGTTGCTGAAGCTCGACCAGCATACGCTTGACTGATTGTAGATATTATTTCTTTTCGAGGGGAGGCAATTACAGCTCCGCCTACTGGTGTAAGAAAATTCTTATCTGTAGATTGAATAATGACATCTATTCTTCCTGCATCAATAGCAGAACTAATTAATTTCATCCATTCGGGACTTTGAACACCATATGCATTAACTACAAGATGAACAAGGTTATTTTCTTGAGCAAATTTACTAATTTCTTTTATATCATCATACTCTCTGGGTGGAAAAAAACTCGTAAAAGATATAATCGCAAAGCAATTATTATCTAATTTTGCTTTAATATCATCAATAGGCACTCTTACAGCATCACCAAATATTTTACCATTAATAATTTTAGGTTTAAAACCTCCTAAATCAAATGCTTTTAATATAGATTTGTGATCTATTCGTGGCACTAATATTGTGTTTTTATTACTCTCTATATCAAGTCTTAAAGCACCTAAACATAAAGATAACGACATTCCTGTTGCTAAAGGAACAACAATCGCATCCTTAATATTGGGTAGGCCAAAATTTTTAAGAAAATTTCTCGCTAAAAAATTAGAGATTTCGTACATTATTGATCCACCTGGAGCCTTTGGTTGCGGAGCTGTTAAAAAACCGCTTCTACCAACTCCATGACAGAATCCGGCTGAAGTTTTTAAATGGAGTTTGGAAGCAATTCTTGCCTCCCTTTCGCCTACTTTAGCGGCATTAGTATCCTTGTCAGTATCCATATTTGAAAGAGCTTGAAGTAATACCTCGATTTGTTCGTCACTCCAAGGTTCTTTGGGTACATTTTTCTGTTCAAATAAAATCTTTATGGGTTTTAAAAAATTATCTAAGACTATCTGCCCTCTATTTAACATGTTTTGAGGTATAGGTGAGTTTTTAAAAAATTCGCTTATTTTGTTGAAATCAACCAACATACATCACATTAAAATCTTAAAATGGCGGCCCTCGAGGAGACTTCCAAAAGTAAGGAAAATCCTTGCAATTATCGAACTCCTATCCCTCCGCAGGATAACTGGGTTTGAAGCCCAGCGTCGAAGACCACTTATCGTTTGAAAACGAGACGATTCCAAAATCCGACCGTCGAGGGCCATTTAAATTAATAAAATTAATAAATTTAAAAGAAATTTTTGGTTTTTTCAATATTTGAAACCTATTTAGAAATCCTCTCTTTTTTATCCTCATTTTTTATATTTCTTCAAATAAGTTGAAGCCATAAATATTTTGGAAGTACGGGTTCTGGATTTCCATCTTTAAGCCAATTTTTAATCACTTGTTTAATTGCTAGTTTAAGATGACCTCTTGGAACATTTTTATAAAACCTATTCACTACATCAGGATAATAGGTCCTGAAAAAGTATTCTATACCCATATTTTTTATAATATCTCGTCTTTTTAGAAATTCATTCCATAATTGTTGAGCATTTTTAATATTGTTTTTATAATATTGTGGAATATTATCGCATGATTTTATTCTATCCTTTATAAGAGAAATTATTAAATTTGTTAATCCTTCTAAACTAGTGTGGGAAGTTAAAACTGCAAGCACTAATCTGTTCGGATTAATTGAATCTTTATCGTTAGGAAATATATGATGTCGTTGATATTTTATTGGATCATGTAAATCTAAATTTTTATTAAAACTTATTGATGGAATCTTTTTAAGAGTTAATACTTCCACACCTAAATCTCTTAAAAGAAGAATAGTAATTTGGCCTTTCTTTGTTAGTTCATCCTCCCAATAGATTGAATAATTTCTATAAGTTTCCCTTAAATTTCGAATTCTTATATAATTTTTAACACTTCGATGAACCTGCTTAAAATCCTTTAGTGATATTTGAGGAAATAAGGAGGGCATTTTTTTAAGCAAATTGTAAAAATATTTCGGATTACATTTCCCAATTTTAGTAGGTGTTGAAAAAGCAGGATTACCAATCGTTTGTTGGAAGATTTTAATCGTTATTGGTTCTTTGTTATTTAACGAAGCAGCATACCATAAATCTAAAAAGAGTTCAAATTCAGGTCTCCAATAATTATTTTCTCTTTGGTGTTTAGTTCGATTATCTTGTTTAATATACTTCGTACTATAAGGATTATCAAAGATAAAATCAAGAATTATTTTTCTGATATCTATTTTAATGTTATCTAATATTTTAGTGGTATTATCTTTCATTTTTTTAAATTTTGCAATGTCATTGATACTTAAACTTTGAATATAATAAATAATTTTCATAAGTACAAGTAAATCTGGTTTTGAATTTCTCTTTATTTTTCTTGAGTGAAGAAAATTATCTTTAATGAATTTAGGGTCATTATAAATGATCCTTGATATATCAAAATCAGAAAGTTGACTATCTGGGAATTCCCTTTCAAAAACATTTCTTATATTATTTATTAATTTTTCTCTTGGAGAATCTTTCTGTACATGGATCTTTACAGGAGATATTAAATAACGATTTTCGCTCTCATTATACAAGTGAATTCCTTCCCCTAAACATATGTGGTCGCTCGATGGGCATCTAAAAAATCCTGCTTTATCACGTCTATTATTTAAAAATTTATCGTCAGCCATTTTCAAACTGATTTTGAAAAAATTACAATTTAAATCTAATAAGAATATTAATTTTGTTATTTATAAAGAAAAAAAATTATCTTTTTAAGATAAATAATTTTCATTTTCAAGCTTTAAAATCATCGCATGTTAACCGTCTTGCTCCCGGATTCATTAGTTTAAAATTATAAACCAATTCGATAAAAGTCACAATTATATGGGTTGTAGCTCCAAAAATAACAATTTTCTTATCATTGGGTGCTTGATAATTATATTTTCCTACTGCAACCGTATCGTCTTTAAGTTTATATGTTCTTTCTCTATAATTCTTTTTATTGGTGAAAAAACTTATAGGAATCTTTATAATCTGCTGTACTTCATCTTCGTTTTTAATCATTTCTTGATGCTCATCAATATAACCTACAAAAGGTGTGATAATAAATTTTTTAGGAGTAATGTGATCATCTAAACAGCCTATCAATTTAATTTTTTCCCTAGCGATTCCAAGTTCTTCTTCTGTCTCTCTGAGAGCAGTATCTTTATATGATTTATCCAATTGTGAATCAAATAATCCTCCTGGAAAAGACATCTCTCCAGCATGCTTATCTCTATCTCGGTGAGTGCGTTGGATTAAAACTAAATCGTAAGGTTTATCTTTATATGAAATAATTAAAAAAACAATTGCAGATTTAATAAATGAATCATCATCCAAACAGAGCCTAGAAGGAGAATCATATGTTTTCAATCTTTTTTGAATAAAATCAGGATTAAAAATGAATTTTGAATCGGACATTTTCTTAAATTAAATTTTGTTTCTTTCAAATTTTCTGTGGATTTTATTTCTATATTTAATATAATCCTTCAGATGCTTGATTTTTTTCAGTTTAAATCGTTGTAATCCAAGTTCCGACATGTTCACATCATATATGAGTTCAATAAAGGTTGAGATCATGTATGCTGTTGCACCCCAGATTGTATAAGTTTTGCCATTTTGTTTGTTTTTATAATTAAAGTAGAAAATAGGAAATTTTTTCCCTTCAATATCAATTGCCTGCTCCCTAAAATTTTTTTTACTTACGAAAAAATCAATTGGTATTTTAAGGATTTCTTGTACTTCACGTTCATTTTTTATTAGCTTTTGATTGGGATCAATAATGCCAATAAACGGAGTTATAATATATTTGGTCATGGTGGGAAAATCGTCAAGACAACCCAAAATTTTAATATTATCTTTTGATACACCAATTTCTTCTTTTGTTTCTCTTAATGCAGTCTCCTTTAAGGAGATATCAATATCTGGATCAAATTTTCCTCCTGGAAATGACATTTCTCCTCTGTGTGGTGACCCTCTATCAGTGCGATGGATTATAACCAAATCATATGGTTTTTCTTCATATGGCATTATTGAAAACAAGACTGCTGATGATGTAAAAAAATCATCTTTGAGGGAAATTCTCTCTCGAGAATCAAATGCCAATAATTTTTTCTTAATTAATTTTTCATTGAAAATTAAATCTAAATTTTCCATTAGTTTTAGCAAAAATTTTAAGATATTAGTTATTTACAAAACTTAATATTTATTCTAATAAAATGTTTACCGATTGAATTGCTATGAAACTTCCGAAAGAACTTAGAGAGAAAAGAGATCTTAGTGGACCGGCTAGTAAAGCAAGAGAGTGTTCTGTAAAAGAATGTGGTGAGATAGCTATACGTTCTCTCTCAGAAAAAAAATGGTCAAAAGTTTGTGAAAAAGCAGGATTAAAGTTAGATGAGAATAGACTTCACAAAGTTTTTTTCTGTAAAAAACACTACAAAATGGCTAATAAAGTAAGAAAATCCGACGAAAAGCTAATCCAAAAAAAAGGTTTTTTAGAAGATTCCGCCACTATAAAAAAAGGACGATGGGATTAAAATTGAAATTTTAAAAATAAGTATAAAATTTAAGATCCAAACGCTTGAAAACTTGACATCTCCTCGTAAAATGGATCTATAAGTGCTATCTGAGCTTCAAGTATCCCTATAACTAAAAAAGACAAGGCTATGAGTAGTATTATAAAAGCTATTAATTTCTTTCTCATTTTTTATCAAATTTAAAAATAATAAAAAACAATTAAAATTTTCTCTTAACTTATTTTATTAATTTTTTTAAAGTATTGATTTTGCCACTCAATTTATTTATTTGCTTTTCAAATTCATTGTCTTTTTCTTTAAATACATCTTCCGAAATTTCTTTAGAAGAAAATCGTGCCTTATTAAATTTGCTTTCAATTGTTAACTCGTTTTTTTCATCAATAATCTCTTCAATCCATTTAAATATTCCTGCAACTAATTCTTCTTTTTGATTAATTAGTTCTTCTAATTCTTGTGTGTATTTCTCTTTTAATTTTTTAACGACATCTTTATCTCTAATTTTTTTTAGTTTGTGCTCTCTCATTAGGTTTTTAAGTTGGTCTCTTTTAATCGCAATATCCATGTTTAATTTCTCTACAATAAATTTACTTTTAACCCTTTGTTGTAATTCGTTCTCCTTTTGTTTCACTTCTTCAATGAGTGATTTAACTGCTTTTAATTGAACATTAATCTTTTCTCCAAATTCAAAATCAGTATCGTACTGTGGACTTTTAACCATTTTTTGTAACTCCATCAACTTTTCTGCTAATGTTTTCTTTTTTTCCCGTATAGCATTAAGTTGAAGATGGATTTCTATATGTTCTTTTACGTCATCTGGAAGGGATTTTACTTCTTTTTCTTTTTTTTCTTTTTTCTTTTCTTCAATTTCCTCTTCAATTACTTCTTCAATTTCCTCTTCAATTACTTCTTCAATTTCCTCTTCTTCTACCTTTTCTTCAACTTTTTCTTTTTTTGCTTTCTTTTTTTGCTTTTTCTCAGATGTGATTTTTTTTAAATCTTCAGAAACCGTTAAATCTGATTTTTCATCGGTTTTAGGAAGATCAGTAAGCAATGGTTTTCCACAATGGATGCAAAATTTATCTGTCCCTTTAATTTCTTTACCACAGTAAACGCAAAATTTTGGCATGATTTTATTAACTCTATAGGGTTATTTTTAACATTATATTATATTATATTTTTAATTAAAATTTTTATAAATAAAATTACACGAGTCCAAATTTTGATGTTTATCTTTTACTTATATCGTGAAAATTTTTTAAATTTTAAGAAAGAATTTATAATTTATAACAATTCATTACTTTTTTTAAACTAAGTTTAGCAATGGATCTTGAAAAAAAAATTCCAGTACATCTTGGATTATTCGGTCATATCGATTCTGGTAAAACTGCAATTGCCGCAGTTTTAAGTGAAATTATATCTACCGCCGGTATTGATGCTCATCCTCAAAGTAAGGAAAGAGGTATTACTATCGATTTGGGGTTTACAAGCTTTATCTTGGATAAATATCTAATAACTTTAGTTGATGGACCTGGACATGCTGATTTGATTAGGATTAGCGCTTCATCTGTCGAAATTATAGATCTTGCGATAGTTGTAATAGATATAAATAAAGGTCCGCAAGTTCAAACTGGCGAACATCTCATTATGATTGAGTCGCTTGGAATCCAAAAAATATTAGTTGTCTTAAATAAAACTGATTTATTTAAAGGAAATATTGAGGAACAAAT
Source organism: Candidatus Hodarchaeota archaeon (assembly GCA_048887225.1). Taxonomy (GTDB): domain Archaea; phylum Asgardarchaeota; class Lokiarchaeia; order Sigyniarchaeales; family SOKP01; genus LW40-45. Next base: position 39,456 of record JBHLJY010000004.1, on the reverse strand, counting down.
TAAAAATACGAGAAATTTTTTTAATTCAACTTCTTTCGGTTCAAATATACCTATATTTGCTATATCTGCCAAAGAAAAAACTGGATTTAATGAATTAAAGAAAGGTATCCTTGAAACAATCAAACCTATAAAAATTAAAAGAGATTTGGATGAGCCTATTATTATCCCTATAGACCATCATTTTTCAATTAAGGGTATGGGAGCTATTATAACAGGTACTATATTAAAGGGTCAAGTGAAAATAAATGATAATTTAATTGTATTGCCCATAAATACCTCAGGCAGAGTAAAATCAATTCAAATATTTCATGAAAATGTAGAAAATGCTAAAGCTGGAGATAGAGTAGGAATAAATATAAAAAATTTAGATGTTAAGAAAATATATAGAGGGTGTTATGCTACCAATAATCCCGAAGCTTTTGATTATGGGGAAATTCTCGAAGTTAGAGTAAATAATAATAATTTATTCAAACCTGAAACTCATTTTGGAACGCAAGTTCATGTTACTATAGGAATGCATACAGTTATAGGAAATCTTTATCCTTATTATGAATTAGATGGTAAAAAGATTCAAAAAATTGCAACTAATAAAGATAAGGGATTTAAAGCTTTTTTATGGCTAAAAGAAAAGGTTTTAATTAGAAAAAAAAAAATAATGCTTCTAAGTCGATTAGACTTACCGCCAACCACACTTAGAATATTAGGGTCCGCAGAATTGACAAAAATTCATTCAGTATCTCCGCAATTCTATAAATACAAGGTAAAAAAAGGATATATTAAAAATCCAGATCATTCTCAAGGGATAATTAGTACAGGTTTAGCACAAAGTGCTGCTGGAGCAAAAAAAATAGTAGGAAGGCAGCTGGAGCCACCTTTTACAAAAATTCTTGGAACATTTGGAACAAAAGGAGCTGTGATTGTCGGAATTGAAAGTAAAGATATAGAAGTATCAAAGGGGGATCCAGTTTTGTTAAAAGAATTGAGAAGTTTTAGTATAAAAAAAATTTAAATTACCAAAAATTATAATATTAATAAGTGAGGTTGTTTAAATGGAAAATATGCAAGGATCACAGAAAGAATACGAGATAAATCAAGAGATATTAGACGATTTAATGCGTGCGTTAGAAACACTTGAAAGTAGCACTGATTTAGAAGGTACTGCAATAGTTTCTAAGACTGGTTTAAGAGTTGCTAGTTCAGAGACTGCAGATGTGGTCGCGGATATTTATAGTGCAAGTCCTGCCACTTTAATCTCGTTAGGTGAGAAAATTAGTGAAGGACTAAATCAAGGCGAATTAAAAGAAATCTTAATTAAAGGCACTCAAGGTTACACTATCATATTAGTAGGTGATAAAGATAACGATTTTATGCTATTTACCAACTGTAAAAAAACTTTTAAACTTGGTTATTATGTCCATAAGGTCAAAAAGGCATTCAAGATAATGGATCCAATTCTAAAGGAAATAGCACGTAAATAATATCTTTAATTTGAAATATGGAAGATTAATCTTCTTCTTTTAGAAAAACAAAAATTATTTATTGCAAAACCCATTTAATTTCATCTCCATCCCTGAGATAATGCTTATCGGCTCCATGACTTGGTTTTTCACCATTAACTTCGTATAACCAGTCACCCTCTATACCATCTATCTCAGTAACTAATACACCCCATCCATAATCATCATATTCTATATCACAATACTTATCTAAAGCATCTAATACGGTGGTTTTACCTCCATAAAGTGTAAAATCTTCCCATCTTTTTATGTTATCATCTGCAAATTCTACGATTAAGGTAATATGTTCTACAACTTCAGAAGGTGTTTCAGTCTCATCAGTGGAAGCAATACCCGTTGTAAGCCAATAATTAAAAAAGATAAGAGAACTAAAGCATAAAGAGCCCAAAATTCCAGTGAATAAGTATTTTAGTGTTTTAATGTCTTTTTTCCATATTAGCAACCCAATTGACGCTCCAGCACCAAATCCTAATAGTAAAAACGGCACTATAAAATTAGCAAATTCTCTATCTCCTTTTTCCTCTTCTGTGTCATAAACTGTTTTAGAATATGGATTGGGAGGTGGAACTGTATCAGATTCTTCATAATATAAAACTATCTCCATATCGAGCAAGAAATCTCCAGAAACTGTTCTCATCGACATTAAAAGACCTGTGAATTTATCATAAATAATGGAAGTGAAATTAACTCCGCCTGTTTCTATGAAAATGAATTTAACTGTTAATCCTGTTTCTTCAGCTATAAAAATAAGACAGTTTGATGGATTTCTTAAGTATTCATTGGTGGCATTATTAATTAAGGATGTTATATTATCAGTAGGAATAAGAAATCCGGAGCTAAAATTATTAAATCCTAATTGAAGATTAATCGCTGCTTCACTATTAGATATATTACTTAGAGTAAAATTAGTATTCAAAATTCCAGTATTATTTTCAATAAAAGCTATATTTATCCAAGGAATAGGGTTATCAAAAATACTTTCATCATTAACTTCTTTGTCGTAATTGCCCGTAAAATTAACTCTGACTATACCAGTCACATTAGTATTTACATTTCCTCTGAAATCACCTGATAAATTAAACCATTTTAAAGGCTCACCATACTCGCTTACAGTATAATTATATGTTAAATCTAAATTATAAGTAAGGTTCAGTGATTTTATTTCCATTTGATATCCTCCCAAGGATAGTTTTGCCCAAACTAATAAACCAGTCGATTTATCATAAAGTAAATTAGTTGTCGTTCCACCTATGTTCTCGTAATCAATATGAAGAAAATGAAAAGACTCTTCAACAATAGACTGTCCTGAGAAGTAACCTTTAGGAGCTTCTTCAATCGCGATTTTCTTAATATTTGTTAAATTATCAATAGGAATAAGAAAACCTGGCTGAAAACTACTATAGCCGAGGATTAGGTTATATGATATCTCAGTATTCGATCTATTTGTTAAAGTAAAATTACTCACTAGCACACCTGAATCATTCTTCATGATCTCAATGTCCATCCAAGGAATTGAATCATAATAAATATCTCCCCACCATAGTGGATTCTCATTGTAAAAACCTGTAAAATTAATTTTGATTTGCCCGCCTGTTTTTGCCTCCCAATTTCCTTCAAATGAGGGTGCAGGCCAAGGTGTAAAATTGTAATAACCCGTAGGTCCGCCGAAATCAGTTACATTATATATATAAACACCATCTAAACCTAAATCTTGACTATAATTTGAAGGAATAGAAGCTGATTTAGGTTTAGACATGTGATTTGAAGAAGATATAGTATCTTCCTCAAATCCATTATTTTGGAGTGTTGAGTAAAAAATTATGGCTCCGATTGCCATTATAAAGATGAATAGTCCTATTAATAATAGATTTTTTTTCATTTTGTTGTGATTAGAAGTTTAGAGGTCTTGTTTTTCGAAAGTATAGGATAAGTTTCCTAAAAGTTCTTAAAGAAAAAAATATTATATCAATTAAAAATGTTTTGACTATTTGAACTTAGAACTATTAAAAACAAGCATAAGGTAATATTTTTGGATTTAAAATCAAAAGAAAAATCGGACAGAAATCTAATAAAAGAAGGGGAAAAATCAAGTCAAACAGTATGGCTCGAGAGAAAGTCTTTCCGATCTGCACTGATAGGTATTTTTACTGCTTTAGCAGTAGTTTTAGGTTATGCATTGGTGTTTATTCCGAATATCGAGTTATTCACTTTAATGATATTTTTATCAGGTTTTATAATGGGTAAACGAGATGGTGCGATAGTTGGTATAATGAGTTCATTCATTTTTGTATTTTTTAATCCTTATGGGATTTCTCCTATACCCTTATTTGCGTATCAATTAGCTCATTATGCTTCAGTTGGATTGTTAGGAGGTGTAATGTGTGATTTCTTAAGTAAGAAAGAATTTTTTAAACCCGAGGAGGATTTATATGTATTTTCTATTTTATTAACTTTTGCTATCATTGGAGCATTGATTACATTTACTTTTGATGTTATTTCAACTTTAATTGGTGCGTTAGTTTTTTATGGATCAATCGAATCGTTTTGGCCCACTTACATTATAGGGTTGCCGTTCACTACGATACATTTAATTGGAAACATGCTTGGATTTATATTTATTTTGCCCGGATTAATCCAATTGATATACAAAATGCTGGATATCTCGTAAAATTTATTAATGCCTTACGCATTAAAATTTGATTTAAAGATTCAAAATCCAACATTAGTTTTGAGAAAAAGTAAAGGAAATAACATGAACTAAATTATTTTGCTTCAGAGAGAAGAGTAACTCTACCGCCAGCCGCTTCAATTTTTTCAATTGCTCTTTTAGAGGCTTTTTTGACGGATACATTAATTTTTTTGTTAGTCTGACCCCGACCTAGTAGTTTTTGAATATTGAGATCGTCTAAATTTATTGTATAAGTATCAGCTGATTTTGTCGCAATTTTCTCAATTTTGTAATCTAAACCTTTAACATTAATTGCATTAATTTTAGAAAGGCGGACCATATCTTGAGGTCTTTTAAAGCCTCTTTTTCCCATTATCCAATCTGGGTCTGGAAATCCGAGTTCTTTTTGTTTTAAATATAATGATCTTTTACTTTTTTTCCATTGAGTGGTTTTACCTCTTCCCGCACGCTGACCCGTTTTTCGATGTTGTCCTACTTTCCCATATCCACAGGTGCGAGTACCTCTCATTTTTCGAATTCTTTTAGAAAATTTTCTCATATAGCATCACATTCTCAATTATAGCATTTTATGGATTAAAATATTGATATAATCTCCAACATTACCAAGAGTTCCACCCTCAGGGTAATGTTTTTTTATTGATCCGCGATGACCTTTTCTTGGTGGATGCATTCTGAAAACGGGTTTGAGTTTATAAACATCTTTTTCTCTATATTGTATCTTACCATTTAATAAGGCTTTAGCAAAATCTTTTACTGTTTTAAATTCGGTAAGATTTTTAATATGTTCGTCTGTGAGTGGTTTATTTCCTTCAATCCTTCCTCTAACTCTCAATAACCTTACTAAAGTTTTCTCCTCAATTTCTCCGTAAGCGATATAATCCTTACATTTATTTAACATACCCCAATAACTTTTTTCAGCCCATATCAAGACGCCATGGTTTATTTTATGCATTCTTAGCATTTTTAATGTATCAAGGATCTTTGTTCTCATACCTGGAGCACCTCTTATTCGAATTGCGAAAAAAAGTTTTGGTGTGAAATCTGTTCCTTGTTTTAGTTTTGGTTTTTTTTTTACCATGGCCATTTCAACCACTCAATTTAAATATTAAAATTAAATTTATGAGCGTTTTTAAGAGCATCAAACGTAGCTTTTACTAGATTTTCGCTGGTTCGGGTATCTCCAAAAGTTTTACTCCAGATATCTTCGATACCGCACAACTTTAATACTTGTTTAACCTTATCTGCACATGCTAATCCTACGCCTGCTGGAGAGGGAATGAGTTGAATTCTAATGCTTCCACATTTTCCTTGAACTTTAAACGGGATACTGTGAGTTCCACCACATCCACATTCTTTACTACCACAACCCCTTAAAACTGGAACCACCGAAAGTTTTGCTTTATCTATTGCTTTTCTGATTGCTGGACCAACTTCTCTACTTTTTGCTGCGCCAACACCTAAAAATCCGTCAGAACCTACGATTACAACGGCTTTGAATCTAGATTTTTGTCCGCTAGCAGTCATTTGCTGGACCATTTTTATTATGATTACATCTTCAGCGAGTTGTGGCAGAAGAACATCGATTATTTCTTTTTCTTTAACTACTAGATTATTTTGATAAATTTGATCGAGGTTTATTAATCCTTCTTTAACTAATTCTCCTAGCTTAGTCTTCGGAATCCATACTTCTTCTACTTTTCTTAATCGACTCATTGGTATCATTATGGAATTAAGCGTTGTTTTCAATCAACTTTAATGTATTTGAAAAGATTTGGTTTATTTTTAATGGATCTATTTTGTTCTTATTTAAATATCCAGAAAAAATTTGAGTGAATTTTTCTGGCTCATCTTTTTTTAATAATTTTGCATAATTTTCAATATGAGATCCTTTTATTCTTTCTTCTAAACTTTCTGGGAAAAACTCTTCACGATAGGGAATATTAATCCCTGCTTTCAAAACTCCTTTGAATGCAGCTAGAGCGCGATTTTTATGATAAAATATGCCTAAATCAAGTATTGCGTTATCAATCTTTGCTTTCTCTGCTCTTAACCCTGCTAGATAACCAGTTAAATATGCCGCAGGAATGTTACCAGTATTAGCATTATATCCAAACTTTTTAGATAATTCTTTGGAAAAAGCAGATATTAATACTTTATCTCCGCCTCTCTTAGACTCAATAAATTGAACTCTTACATGGCTATTAGAAATTCTAATAACCAATCTCAATATTCTTGACTTTAAAAGTTTTAATCTTTTATAGTAATTTGTTTTTCCCAGTTCTCTTCTTCTAAATGATCTTCTATATCGTGGCCCGCGAGCCATTTTACCTCCCTCTCCTAAATAATTCTTTGTCTTTAATATAGCGATTTAATTGAGAAACGCTGTTAAATATTCCTCCTTTTGCTTTTTTGTATAATTTTCGATAAGTTGGAGTTGTTATTAATTTCCGGTCTCTAAGTTTTTTTAATTCTTTTCTAATTGGTCTAATCCTTCTAATCCACACTTCTTTTTTTGGAAGTCTTGCGTGTTTTGTTCCTTTTCTTTTTCCCAAACCTCTCGCTAAACCTTTTTTTTTTCTTTGATGCCGAATTTTTTTTCTATAACTTGAAATCCCTTTTTTATATCGCTTTTGGATAATCCCCTCTTTAATTAAGTTGCGAATATCCTCTCTAGTAATTGCCATAGCAATTTCTTCCCCGAGGTATGGATCAAAATAGACTCGATTTACACCACATTTTAAAATTTCCGCTGCCATTCTTCTCTGAGCATTTAAATTCATTTTATCATCCCTTTTTTTGATCTTCATCTAATTCATCAATATCAAGTTCTTCCTCTTCAAGAAACTCTTCTTCTTCTAACTCCTCAATAGGAGACTCCAACATAGCTTCAAATTCTTCTATCTCCTTTTGAGAAATTCCAATATTAAGTATATGAAAATTTCTTTTTTGTGCATAATCTATTAATTCTAATCGTTTTTTTGCCCCTAACTTACCAGAAATCTTTAAAGCATGTTTTTTTGGACTTAAATTTAACCTCTCTATGTCGTTTTTATTATTTAATCTTACCTCTTCGTAGCCAGACGGGTGTAAACCTCGTATTTTTTTAGGATTTCTATATCCAACTGATGGAGATTTTACACCTGTTTTAGTTTTTTTCCTCGTTTGTGAATCTATACCTCTTGCTTTTCTCCACGAATCCTTAACTCTAACGTAACGCCAAGATTCAACTCTTCTAAACGACGGTCTTTTTTTATCCATCTTTTTTCTAAGTTTTAATAGCCTTCTTGTACTTTGATCCATAATTATTACCTCTTATCGTTTAAATTATTTTATCTGCCATATTATATTGTCGCCTATTTGTTTCTTATATAAATAAACACCATCTTGAAAAACTCGTGCATCTTTCTTACGAATTTTACAAGATCTTTTTAAATTTGCAGCAGTTTGACCTAACGTTTCTTTATCACTACCAATTAAAATTATATCATCTCCATCAATTTCAACTTTTACATTTTCCTCAATTTTAGCCTTTCTTGGAGCTCTTTCTCCTAAAAAATTTTCAATATATAGTATTTGTTTTTTCTTGTCGGCTCGCACGCTAAAAGGGAAATGAGAATAACAAATTTTAGATATATATTTATATGGTGTTAGCACTCCAGCAATTAAATTATTAATAATATTAATTATCGTTTTTGCTAAGGCGATGGTATTTGTTCTAGGGAAATGTGAGTTAAATACAATTTTATTATCCTCAATTGATATTTTTATTTTACGAGCGTGACTGAAATTTTTTATTATAGGACCTCCATTAGGTCCTTTTATTGTAATTAAATTATTACCCTCAATTTTAACCTCGACACCCTTAGGAATTTCCAGTGATGCATTAAAATTAGCTATTTTAACCATTTTACTTTAACCCAATAATCTAATTAATATATATAACATAAAGAGTGCCCACCAATACTTTTTTCTTCTGCTTCTTTCAAGGTCATTATTCCTTGATTTGTTGTTAAAACAATAATTCCTAAACCCGGAGCGGGTAATAATTTTCTTTCTAACGCTTCAAATTGGTTTACGTTGTAATTCAAACGCATTAAAGCTTTGCATTCATTAATCCTGCCCAATAGAGCTATTTTGAACTTTCCTTGTCTTCCATCATCATATCGTTCGAATTCACCAATATACGCGTGTGCTTGGAAGATTCTTAACACTCTCTGAAGCAATTTTGAAGCAGGTCTAACGATTACCTCTTTCTTTTTTGCAAACTCTGCATTTTTCAATTGATTACACGCATCAGCTAATGTATTTACCACATTTATTCACTCCTATTTTTTATTCATACCTCTTAAATCCAATATCTTTTCCTATTTCATAAAAACATCTTCTACATAGATATAATCCATAGCGTCTAATTATTGCTCTATGACTATGGCAGCGTCTACACTCTCTTTTCCCTTTTCCTGCATGTCCTCCTTGAGGTATTTTTTTATTCACCTTTATTTTATTATACGAATTCTAAATCTAATTCTTTTACAATTTGAACATTAAAATGTTGTTTTAAGAATTCTTGTGATTCCAAACGTGAAATATAATGTTTTTTTGGGATCTTAGCTCTTTTTGCTCTTCGATATCTTACTCTCATTCCAGGTCTCACGATTCTCCCACATACATTTAGACCCCAGATCCCAATTTCGGTATCGTATTCAATTCCTGGAATTGAAATATGTTCTGGTATTCCAAAACCAAAATTTCCGTAATTATCATAACTTTTTCTGAGTATTTTATTGTTATTAACGATTAATAATCGTTTTAATAATTTTTCTGCTTCTTCTCTGCGAACTGTTACTTTTGTCCCTATGGGGCGACCCTTCCTTAAATTAAACTCTTTTACATTTTTTTTTGATATTGTTTTTACTGCTTTTTTTCCTGTAATTTGTACTAAAACTGTTGCTGCTCTCTCTAATTCTTCCCCACCAGCACCAACACCTATGTTTAATACGATCTTTTCAAGATATGGTCTTTTCATTGGATTTTTCCATATATCATTAAAATTAGTTTTTTGAGTTTTTTTGGCTTTGGAAGACATTTAAATTCTCACTTCTTTTTTATTTTTAAACTTTAGGGAGATTAATTTCTGATTGATCTTCACCTATAATAAAGGTATAATCATATAGAGTTTCCGTATGTTCTCCATTATGTTCAATTGAAACAGTACTCGCTTTCGGACCAGACAATTTTTTAATACTTAATATTTTACCTACTTGACCGATATTTTTACCAGACATAATTAAAGCTAAATTATTTTCTTTAAATTTCAACATTTTAACGATTTCTTGGTCTGGAATTGAAATTTTTAAAACGTCCATTCTTTTATAAACATCCCCTTTAGGATTTCTTGGATCTTTTACTCTTATTAAAACATTTTTTCCATCGTGTAGATTTAGTTGAATATGACCTCCTTTAATTGTAGTTTTTTGATTAATTCTGCATAATTTGAAGGTACTTTCTTCTTCTGGAATTTCATGTAAAATTAAACCATAGCGAGAATCAGGAAGTATTCGGTAATATTTTTTAATTTTTTCAATAGTTAAAACATCCATAAATCCAACAGGATAATTTTTATCTCTAATGACTTTCCCATCGACTTTAAAATGCCCTAAACCTATTAATTTTTTTGCTTCTCGATAAGTATTAACAATTTTAAGAAGATCTCTTACAATATGTAAGAGCGGTAAACAAAATCTAGCTGGATGAGGCCCTGGAGATGGATTTACAAAAAATTTCCCGTGTTTCCGTTTTATTTGCAAGAATTTAGGTGTATTCAATCGCTTTAATACTTTTTGCCCTCCATGCCTCGTCATTATTTATTCCTCTTCTTCTTTTTTTCCTTTCTTTGGAGCCATTAATTCCTCTTCCCATAGATATCCTTCCTTTTTTTCAATCATCGCTGATCGCCACCCGTCCATCTTCCTTCCAATGCGTCTGAACTTTGTAATAATTATGTTCGAAACGTGAATTGCTGGGTGAAATTGTGTCCCATCCGCTTTATCGAAGACACATTCCTTAACTTTAACCCTTAAATCTTTAGTTATTTCAAGCACTTCACCCTCGAAGTCCTTGAACTCCCCTTTTGTTACGCGCACAGAATCACCTACTCTAAGAGGAATTCTTTTTATACCAAATTCTTCTCTAAGAAAATCTGCTAATCGACAAGTTAATAATTTTGACCTTTGATGGTTTTTATAATTATAAAGTGCTTTTCTTTGCTTGCAAGGTTTTTTTGACTTTATCTTCATATTATTTTACACTTTTTACGTATTATATTATTAAACTTGATATTGAAGCAAGCCTAGGAAACATTTCTGCTGCCTCTCGAGCAATTGGACCTCTAATTTCGGTTCCTTTTGGATCTCCTTCTTTCGAAACAAGAACACCAGCATTATCTTCAAAGCAAAGTCTTGTACCATCTAGTCGTCGATAAATCATTTTTTGTCTAACAATTACGGCTTTGAGTATGCTACCTCGAAGCTCTGGTTTGCCTCTTTTTACAGTAACTGTTACCATGCTACCTACACTTGCTTTTGGCAATCTCCTTAATCGTGTTTTACTGTGATCAACATTAATAATTTGGGCGATTTTAGCACCTGAATTATCTGTGATGAATATTTTTGAACCATTTTGTAAACCATAGCTAGTTCGAGCTTTTGTTACCCTTTTCCTTCCTAATTTTCTCCTAGTCCCGATAGTTAACCAACTCCTTTAGTTTTGATTTTGTCTAATACAATAAACGCTTTAGTTTTTGATATTTTTCGAGATTCACCAACCCTCACTATATTTCCAATTTCAATTTCCTGCCATAAGCATTCTGGCAAATGACAAGCAAGACGAGTATTACGACGTTCGTATCTTTGATACTTCTTAACAAATTGCATATAATCTCTTCTAATTATTACAGTATTTTTAGATTTTTTGCTTACTACAATTCCTTGGGTAATTTTTCCCCTTATCCTAGTGGTGCCATGGTATGGGCAAAACTTATCTTGGCACTTTTTTACCTTTGGAGGTGTTACACCTGGAATTCCAATATTGCGACTCATTTTAATCATCTTTTCTTTCTTAAACTTCTTAGCCTATTTTCAGGACGACCAACTATTTTCGTGCCTAGAACTTCAAGTATATCATCATTTTCATCAGAAAATCTAAACCTAAAGATATAATCTTTTTTAACATATTTTTTGATTTTATTATTTTTTTCTGTAATTAACATATTTTTTGATTCGTCTATAACCACTCCAATATCTGAGAATTTCTTCTCTTTTGGCTTGGATGCGAGTGCGTATAATCCTATTAAATCGTGATAAATCAAATATTTTGGATTTATATTCATTTCTTCTTAGCCCACTCTTGCCATTTTTTCTCTTCATTCCTAACAGTGAGGAGCCTTGCTATTTGTTTTCTTAACAATTTCGCTTTTGCTGGATTATCAGTAAGTCCTCCACCAGTCTGCGCAGAATAGAGGAGCATTAATTCTTCTTTTAAATCAACCAATTTTCTCTCTCTTTCCCTATCATCCATATTTCGGATTTGGTCGGCTTTTATTAACTTCATTTTTATCTCTTATTTTTTAATTTAAAAATATTTATTCTTCATCCTCCTCAGAAGATTCTAAAGAAATTTCTTTAATATCTTCATCATCTACTTCTTCTATTAATTCTTTAAGTTCTTCAGGTACGGCTCCTTCTATTTCCTCTACTTCAATTTCTTCTTCAACCAATTCTTTTGGTTTTAATTTAGCTAGTTTAGATTCTTTTTGCTTTTGAGCCATTTCCAATTCTTTTTCTTTAATTTTTACCTCATCACCTGTCTTGTAATCAAAGCTCATAATTTTGACTACAACTCCAAGAACACCGCTTTTTTGAATACATTGAGAAACTCCCTTATCCACAGCTTCTTGGGCTGGCATACCGCTTTTTTTCATTGTCCCCGCTCTAAAAATTTGCGTTCGTGCTCTTTGTGACGTTACTTTTCCGCTTATGATAATTTCTACGCCCCGCGCACCAGCGTCCATGACTTTACGTAAGATATAATAGCCAGCTCGTCTATAATGTCTACCTCGATCCAAAGAGTAAGCAAGGCGTTCTGACATGATCTGCGCATCAAGATCAGGGTTTTCGACTTCTTCAACCTCTATTTGCGGCATTTCAAGCTCGTATTTGTCTCGCAATACATCAGTAATTTCTTGTATTCGCTTTCCCCCCTTCCCAATGACAAGTCCTGGGCGACTTGTCTTTAGAGTAATTCTTACACCGAGAGGGGTCTTCTGTAGATCTACACCCGCAAAACCGGCTCGGACTAATTCAGACCGTAGGTATTCATTTATTTGCATTAATTTAATTCCTTGTTCAATAAAGTGTTTTGAAAGTGGCAATTTTTAACCTTTATTTTTATTTTTTTGATTTTATTATTTTGATTTATTATATAATACTCTAACTAGGCATTTCATATAAAACAACTTCTAAATGAGTTAAGTGCTTGTTTTTTGCTGTGGATCTTCCTCTTGCGCGTTCAATATATCTTTTTATTATTCTTCCTCTTTGTGCTGCTATGTGAATAATTCTACATAAATCAACATCTAATCCTTTATATTCAGCGTTAGATTCTACAGCAGCAAGAACTTCATAGATTCTTGCCGCGGCTTTTTGAGGGTATCTTCCAGCATCCCAGCTAAAGCTCCGAAGATCTTTTTTATGGGCCAGTTTCTTTTTATACCTTCTGAAAGGGACAGATTGTTTTAATTGAATTATATTCTCTAAAAATGCTTTTGCTTGATCCAGTTTCATACCTTTTAGAACAGCACATATTTCTCTGGCATGTTTAGGTTTTATTCTTAAATCTCTACCTGATGCTTTAGCTAAACGATCTACATCCCACCGTTCCTCTTGAAAAGCATAACCCCAGTTAGGAATTTAATATCATCTCATTTATTTATTTTAATATAATTACTTTAATGGTACATATTTCGAACTTCTTGTAGCTCCAATTCCTGGACTTCCATGAGTCACGCGCCTTCGAGTCAATGAAAATTCTCCTAAATAATGTCCAATCATTTCTGGTTTTACTTCAACGATTTCATACTTCATTCCGTTATAAACACCGATCTTTAATCCAACCATTTCGGGAAAAATTAGCATATCCCTTACATGCGTGCGGGTAAGCAAATCTTTGCCCCTTTTTTTAGCTCTGTAAGCTCTTCTTAGCCTTTCGAGCAATTTTTTCTGTCTTGGTGGTAATCCTCGTCTTAAAGAGCGTCTTGCCCTCGCTGGTAATAATTGAATAAATTGATCCATATTCATTTTCTTCAGCTCGTCCAAGGTATAACCTCTAAAATGAAATCGTAATCTGTCCAGTTCTGCCTCAGTGTCTAAATCATCTTCAGTTTCTTCAATAATTTCATCTTCTTCTAATTCTTCTCCTTCTTCATTTTCAATTTCTTCATCTGGAGCCATATTTACACCAATTTCTTAATTTAGTTTATATATTGTTATGTATTTTTCCGATAGAATTTATTACATTAGTCTAAATAAATAAAGGATTTAATTTTAATTTTATCATAAAAAGAACGAAAAAGGTAAGTAAAAAACATAAAACATAAAAGTTTAAGTTAAATTTATGAAGAGAATCCTTAGAATCTTAAGACCTCAAATTTTATTGCAGTATTTGACTCTTTTTCTATAAAATGAAGTGATTATGTATATTGGTTTGGATTAAAAACTCTTTTTATATCTTTTTCAAAAAATTCTCCACTCCACCGTTCTTTAATTATTACAAATTGCTCTCGATCTTTATTTGGGTTAATTATTGAATGGAAAGTATTAATTGGATTCCGGAATTTCGTTCCGTTTTTCACATAATAATACACTTTATTTCCACTAATAATTATTGGTTTGCCCTCTAAAACTTCCCACGTCTCATTCCTATTTTTATGAACTTGAATAGACAAACCCATTTCTGGTTTAACAAAAATTAAATTATAATCAGGATAAGTGAATTTAAAACTATACCATTTTGGTAGCGTATCTATATATCCATCAGGAATTTTATATTTTTGCTGGAAATCTTCTGGTTTAAAATTAACTTTTACTGAGTTCTTATATAAATAGGGATCATAAATAATTTCATGATTAGAAATGTCTAGATTATAGTTTATTTCAATATTTTCATTTCCCTTATTAATTATCATATAATAATCGTAAGGTTTGATAATAAAATCAGATTCTGAGAGATGTTTAGTAATAAATGATGTTCCATTAATAAGATATAAATTACTGAAATGTGTTTGATCTGTTGAAATTTTTAACTCTTGAGAATTGTTTTTTCTAAGAAGTGTTCCTCTTTCAGAGCGAATTATTTCTTTTATCATTTTATTTGAACTTATTATTTAGATTTCTATTTTAATTTCTTAAATCGTTCTTTAATTTCATTAAGGAAGGGCATGGATTCCTGTGCACCTTTTCTTGTCACTGCTATAGACGCAGCAGCAGTTGCATATTTAACGGCATTTATAATCGTTTCACATTTACATAATTGACTTGCTAAGACTCCATTAAAACAATCTCCAGCACCTACAGTATCTACCGCGTTTACTTTAAACGCTGGAACCTCTATAACCTTGTCACTTTCTCTATTATAAATTAAGGAGCCCTTACTTCCTAAAGTTGTAATCACTATTTTTACACCTAAACTGGCTATGTCTTTTGAAGCTTGGACAATTTTTTCTTTTGGTTCTCCTGTTAATCCTTTAAATTCTAAAAATGAATGCAATCGGAATAGTTCTCCTTCATTTGGAACTATTATATCTATATTTTTTAAAACTTTAAGAGGAATCGGTTTTAATGGGGCTGGATTTAGAATTTTAATAACATTCCCTTGAGAAGCTATTTTAAATATTTCTTCTATGGTTTCAATCGATAATTCCATTTGAACGACTAACGTTTTTGCGTTTTTAATAATACCAGAATTCGCTTGAATTTCTATTGGATTTAATCTCGCATTTGCTCCTGGAGCTACGCTAATTATATTTTCTCCTTTATTATCAATCATTATAAAAGCAACTCCACTTGCCTCTCGAGGATCTCTAATAATGTGGCTCATGTCGATGCCTTCATTTCTCAATCGAGAAATCATCTGTTCACCAAAAGCATCTTTTCCAATTTTTGCAATAAAAATTGTCTTAGCACCTGATCTTACTGATGCAATTGCTTGATTTGCACCTTTTCCTCCTAAAAATTGCTTAAATATACCTCCAGTAACAGTTTCACCTGGCTTGGGAAGTCTCTCTGAATAGATATTCAAATCCATGTTTGAACTGCCAATGATTAGGACATATCCATCTTTTTTAGACATATATTTAACTCGATAATTACATGATTTTAAAGAAAATTTTACTTCATTATTATCTAATAATAAATCATCATAATATTTTACTTATCTTGAACAAATCAATCAGTTGGGTAAAACCAAATGGTTTTTATTTGAAAAATTTTTAAAAAGAAATATCGAACTAATTAATTTAGCTTTAAATCGAAAATAGGCAATATATTAATTAAAAAATAAAAAAAGGTGTCTAAAACGGCAAAGGATAAAATCATAGGCTTCATAATTATGATTGTAGGCATCGTCATTGCTATTCTATACACTTTAGGCTCTATCGTGGACCTTTTCATGGAAGCAATAGGTTTTTCTAAAGGATTTAAATGGCCAATACTCTCTGACTGGACTATAGATAATTGGGGATTTGATATTTTCTCATGGCGTTTATTTATTGTACTACCAATGTGGTTATTAGTAGTTTTAATTTGTATCATAGCGATATGGATTGGATATTCAATGTTAACGACTCCTGCTCCAGTTCCTCTCGAAGAGCTTGAAGAAGAACTTGCTGCGGAAGAGGCCGCAGAAGAATAGTCGATCATATAACTTATTATTTTTTTTTTATTTTAAACTTAGAATAATATTATCTTTTAAATTTTAGGATTCTATTCTGAAAGAATTAGTTCAATTATTAGTTTTTAAAGTTAAAAACGAAATTTATATTTTTTATACAATTTAGATATTTAAAATAGTTTTAAAATAATTAAAATTTAGAATAATAAAAAACAACAAAAATAAAATAATGGTTAACTAATATGTCATTTGGAATCGAAATTGATATGGATGCTTGTACGGGTTGCGGCACTTGTTATGAAGTGTGCCCTAGCGAATGTTTTGATGAGCCAGAAGGCGGAAAGGTAAACGTAATTGAGGATAACAGAGACGATTGCGTAGGTTGTCGTGCATGTGAAACTCAGTGTCCTGAAGAAGCTATTACAATAATTGAGGAGTAAATTCCATCAAACTCCTCTTATATTTTTCCAAATTGATAAATAATTAAAACTTACTTTTTTTTCTTTTTTAAATTTATTAGATATTTTCTATGTTCAATATTTACCATTTCTCGCAATTTTACATATGGATGATTTACCTTTAAAAACTCATAAATCAACACATAGGAAGACTATTAGCTCTTTTATATAAGTTTTTACATCCTTTAATTTAATAGTCTCGTTAACTCCATGCGAATTTGAGCCGGGGTTTCCAACTCCATGTACTATTACATCATATTCAGTTAGAAAGCCCATATCAGTACTTCCCGAAGCTCCAATTAATTGAATTTTTTCTTCAGGAATATTTTGAACAGTGGAAATTACTTTCTTAAATCTCATTGAAGCAGGAGAATTTGGATCTGTTTTCAATGGAGGATAGGTGTATTTAAAAGTAGTTCGTACGTCTAATGCTTTACTTTTTACCTTCCCTCTTTGAATAGCTTCTAAAATTTCTTGTTTTACGTCCTCAAATTTTTCTTCTGGAATAATACGCCTATTTATTGTTAAAGTACATAAATCTGGTACGATATTTGACTTTTCGCCAGATCTAATAATATCTAAGTTAAACATGGGTGCCATATTTCTTTTTTCGCCAGTTTTGAATCTAGGAAAACCGGGAATATCATTGCTCTCACGTTCTTCAACGATTTTTTTCAATTTTATAAGTTCTACTAAGATTGGAACCATTTCTTCTAGCGCATTAACTCCTAAAAAATTCATACCGGAATGGCAACTTCTACCGATTGTTTCAACATCTATATCCACATCGCCTGCCATTCCAATTGGAATTATGGGATTAATTACACCTTCCATACAGAATATAATACTTTTTTCCTCTAATTCTGTTCCCTTAATGTATCCGTGCTCTTCGAGATAACGAACACCAGGATAATCTCCAATTTCTTCGTCTGTGCAATTCAAAACTCGAATATTATACCTCGGAGTGAGATTTAGCTTTTCTATTATTTGAAGTGCAGATATTAAACATACCATAGCGCCTTTCATATCTGACACGCCTCTACCGTAAATTTTTCCGCTTTTAATCATAGTTGCTTCAAAAGGAGGAAAACGCCATTTTTTATCTCCCTCATCCGGGGCAGGCACAACATCCATATGACCATAAAAAGTTGCAAATTTTTCTTGACCAAAGTCTTTTATTGCTATAAGATTGACTCGAGGTCCTTCCAATGGATACGGTATTTTTTTAACGAGCTCTTCTGGCATTATAACTTCCTCCAAGCTATACCCTAAATCTTTAAAATAAGGAGAAATAGCATCAACATACTCCCGATAAGAATTTCCTGGAGGTACTGTAGTGTCGATCCTAATTACCGTTCTCATCAAATCCATGATTCTATCGGAGTCTATACTATCGACTTCATTATAAATTTCGTTTAAATTAAGCATAAAACTTCTCTAAATTTTAAATTATTATAATTAATTTTATTCAAGATAAAATAAAATAATTATTAGGAAAAAGACAAATTAATTGTTTAATACCATATATGTATTAAGTTAATTACCATAATAAAATTCGATTACATTTTTTGCAAGTTCCTTCGTTAATTTGCATATTAAGGCAGTTATCGTGATAAGAAGCTCCACATTCTTTACAGAGATAAATTTTTCCACTAATATCAGCAAAATCGTATCCACAATAGACGCATTTACTGGCAAATGAAAAATTGCTGTCGTTTGCTTCTATAATTTGAGATGTCCCAGATAATCCAACCCCGCTCGTAGATGTAGAGGGTGTTAGATAATTATTTTGTTGAGGTGGCATTACCCATTGATCCTCTAATGGTTGTTGAGGATATTGCTGTTGAATATACCGGTCCGAGCCATATCTCGGAGTTGGGATTTTAGAAATTCCCATTTTTTGGGAAATTCTTTCATCTAAGATATTTGTTAAAATCAAGGCTGAGGCATATTTTCCTTTAGCACCTCCTTTTTGAAGATGAGTATGAGAAATCATGTGAATTATTCTACCACCTTTATTTCCGTAATTGAAATATACTAATACGGGAGATTCGCCCCATTTTTCCTTAAGTTCATTTGAAGCAATTAATATTCGAACTGTATCAGGATTTAAAATCTGAATTGGAAAAGACCGAAATTCAAGCCACCAACGAAATTCCTTTTTTCCTGTATTAGCACTTGCTTGCTTAGCCCATTTATTTTGCTGAATTTCGCCTAAAACACCATCCAGAAACGGATGATTAGGCTCTAAAATTTGACACGCAACAACAGTGTCGCTTGTCTTTTTTTGGTTCCATCTTATAAAGCCAGGAAAAACGTTTTCTATTATGTGAAGTACCGCCCAATCTGTTGTTAAGAGCCATCCACCATTTAAAACAAAATCTTTTATTTTAGAATGAGCCATTGTAGGTATTTCTTTTCCTGGGCAACCTACTAATATTAAATCGTATTGATTGAAGTCAATTCTTAATACATCATTAGGTTTTATTACCCTTTTTACTGACGCATACATGTGTTGTATAACCTTTTTGGGTTTCTCAAATTTACCACTTATAGCAAGAATTTTTCCGTGTTTTTCTACAGCTTTAACTACATCTTTTTTATTTAGGGCCTCCATTTTTCGCTTTTTTACTTCGGAATATAGATCTTTCCAACTCATTATTGTGCCAATCTCATTAAAATTAAAAGGAATATAGTGTTATCTTATAAATAATATAAGTCGATTCATATATATATTTTCATAAGAAGCGATATCTTTGGCGCAAAAATTAAGTGATTTGGGAACTCCTACAGAGTTTTGGGAATATTTCGAACAGATTTCCAAAATACCACGATGCTCGGGGAACGAAAGACAAATAAGTAAGTATATCGAACAAGAAGGAAAAAATTTTGGATTTGATACAAAAATTGATAAAGCTAAGAATCTTGTAATTAAAATCCCATCTAAAATTAAAAAAGGAAATAATCCAAAAGTAGTTCTACAGTGCCATTTAGATATGGTCTGTGAGAAAAACGCGAATGTAAATCACGATTTTTCGAAAGATCCTTTAAAATTAAAAATTGTCGAAGTTAATAAGGAGAAATGGCTTACTGCTGAGGGAACTACCTTAGGTGCAGATAATGGAGTAGGAATCGCTTATTTATTGACGCTTATGAAAAAAATTCATCACACTGAATTAGATTTTAGATCAATAGCATTAGATTTACTTTTTACTGTCGAGGAAGAAAGAGCGCTCTTAGGGGCCCTTCGAATTAATGAGGATTTAATTGATGGAAAATACTTAATTAATCTAGATTCTGAAGATGACAATAAATTCATAATTGGGTGCGCTGGGGGAATAAGTACGGATGTTGATATTAAATTCAAATATGAAAATATAGATGAGTCAAAAAATAACGTGTTACCTGTCAAATTATTTATAAAGGGCTTGATGGGGGGGCACTCTGGAGTTGACATTAACAAAGATAGAGCAAATGCTTTAAAATTAATGGGAAAAATCTTATGGAAAATAAACAATAAATATTCTATTTATATCAACTCAATTAATGGAGGAAATTTACCTAATGCAATACCCCGAGAAGTATATTCGATAATTTTTGTAAACAATGATGTTGTTTCAGAATTAAAGGTTTGTATTGACCAAATAATATCTGAAATAAAATTTGATATTTCTAATAGAGAACCAAATATGGAAATAATATTTGAACAGCTTAAAGATTTTCCAGAGAAGAAAATTCTGCCAAAGAAGGTCCAAGAAAAATTACTCCATATTCTTTATGTGATTCCGAATGGACCAATTTCTTATCATCCTAAATTTCAAAATTTAGTACATACATCTACTAATTTAGCTTCAATAAGGACGAAAAATGGTTTAATAAAGATTATAACAAGTCAAAGGAGTTTACAAGAGAGTTCTAAGAGAGTTATCTACGAAAAAATAGAAGCATTATTTAAATTAGCCAATTTGAATATCAATATAATACATCCAGCAGATTATCCAGGATGGGAACCAAATTTTAAATCCAAATTATTAACAATTTCAAAGAACATTTATATGGAATTATTTCACAAGGAGCCTATTATTGAGGTGATTCATGCGGGATTAGAGACGGGGATTTTAAAAAAAAAATTCCCAGACATAGAAATGATATCTATTGGTCCAACAATGGTAAATTCTCATAGCCCGGATGAGCGCTTAAAGATTAGAAGTATCGAGAAATTTTGGAACTTCTTAACAAAATTACTTAATAATTTATCATAAATTTATTAGAACTCGTTTTACTTTATTTGAAAAAATATTTTAATTTGAGAATAATTATTTAATTTAGAATATTTAAGAAAATTCTAAAATATGTCGAAGTTCGAAAGAGGAAGGGAAAAAAGAGACATCAGCGGATCAGAAACGATAGTAGAAAAAATTAAAAAACATGTACCATGGGTTTTTGGAAATAAAATTAGAAAGCCTAAAATTATTTTCCCAAAAATAAGGCGCCGTAGTATAACTGTGCCGACGGCATCAAAAACATCAGGTATTTTAATTATCTATATACTACTTTTTGTGCTTCAAACAGGCATAGTTTATTTAATTTATAGGGAACCTCCAGCTCTCGGTGCCGATGCTAAAGGAGATCCAATTTTTCTTTATCCTAGTATTCACGATTCATTTATTGTAGAAGGTATTGTTGCTTCAATTTTAATCTTTGTATCATCTACGGGTTTCATATTGCTCTATCAAGCTTCAAAACACTCGTTCAATCGCCAGATGGCTTTGAGAATTTTAGTAATCGGATTGGTTATGATCCTCGTGACCTTTGTAGCTTTGCAATATATGATCGCTGTAAAGTTAGGTCAAGACCCATTTCAATAATAATATTTATTCTTAAAGCATTCTCATATAATAAAAAAATTCTAAAGTATTTTGAAGTATTTAAAATAATGTTTAAAATGAATATGAAAAAAACTTCTTTATTCTACTTTACAAATTATTATTTCATCATAATCAACAAGTATTTTATATAATCCTCTCATTTTTTTATCTAATTCATAAGAACGGGTATCCAATCTCAAAATTTGTTTTGGGATATTTTGCAGTTTATATTTAGTTGAGATAATTATTATATTCTTAGGTCCAATTTTATTTAAGATAGTTGGTGTAAATTGCAAGTTCCCCCTTCCAAAAAGAAAACCTTGCCTTCCTATTAAAGATACAATTATTTTTGCTTTTTTTCCTTCAATAAAATTTAAAATTTGTTTTTCGTTTAGATCTAGAGCTATAATTTTGTTGTTTAAGAGTAGATCTACACCTAAAACGGTTTTTTTTTGATTTAATTTATCAGCAATAGCTTTGGTTGTAGTTCCTGGACCAATTAAATAATATATATCCTTTTCAAGAGTTTCAATAACTCGTTTAGCAATTCTTTCCTGATTATTTAAATCAGAATCAGGAGAGCCAATCTTTGAAAATTGTAAATAATCTGGATTATAGGGGGTATGAAAGTATCCATAAAGTTTTGACACTAGTTTTCCTTTCCTATACTCATCCTCGTCAATATCTAAAACTTCTGATACTTTAAGAGGAATTTCGTCCCATAAAAATTGAATGATTATAGATGATGCGAGTTTAGGATTTATAGAAAAAACACTAGAGTATATTTTAACACCTGCAGGAATTCCAAGACATGGTTTTTCAATATTAATAACACTTTGAATATCTCGTGCCGTTCCATCACCGCCAGTAAATATTAATAGTTTGATATCATCTGATTTTTTCATGATTTTAGCAGCTATCTTTGTATGATCTGCGGTCGTATCAAATAATTCTTCATTCCCTTTAAAAATTGGATCTTTGATTATTTCATATTCAAAATTTATCTCTTTTAAAATAAATTCGCCCATAAAGCGAGGGCAAGTAATAAATTTCAATTTTGATTTTATTGATTTTAATTCGTTCAAAACCTCTTTTGTTCGATTTAATGCGTTAGGTTTCGCGCCCAATTTAATTGCTTTTTCTAATATTTTTTTACCATCAGTTCCTTTTAAACCGACAGCGCCTCCCATCCCTGAAATCGGATTTATGATTAATCCTAAAGTGAATTTGTTAAGCGTTTTCATATAAATAAACTAAAAATAAAAAAAAGAAAAAATTTTTGTAAATTTCTTGGTTTGTAAATTTGGATTAAATTAAAATCAAAATATTATTGATTTATTTGCTTGCGACCCAAGCTTCATAGTCGGCCATGCTTAACAAATTACCTTTTTCTGCATCAAGATTAGAAGGATCCAAAGCGAACAACCAACCTTCACCATAAGGGTCTTCATTTAATTTTTCTGGTTCATCCATTAATTCGGCATGAATTGCTATTACAGTTCCAGAAAGAGGGGAATACATATCACCTACGGCTTTACTGGATTCAACAACGCAATCGATTGGATCGCTAGTCGGTTCATCCCCATCCATTTTTACTTGTGTTAAAGTTGCCCCATCAATTCCTTCTACATCAACAAAACTAATCTCACCCAATTGATCTTGAGCGTAATCTGTAATTCCAACTCTTTTTGTATCTGGATCCCACCATTGATGTGTCTTAGTTACTAAATACGATTCTTTTCCCATTTTAATCACAATTTTTTTCAAACTTAATATTTAATAATTAGTATTGAATTTAATGATATGTTTTTTTAATAATATTAAAAATTTAAAATTTTTTCATTGAAACAGAATTAAAAAAAATTTTGATAAAATGGATTCGGATCTTCAAGAACAGATTGATTTTTATAGTGAATTTAAAGAATGGTATCGAAAAATTGTAAAAAAATTTAGTTTTAACCACCAAAAAGATTGTGAAGCAAGAGATTATTTATCTAACATATTAAAGCAAAAGTCTAATAATTGGAAGTTTGAAGGTGTTTTAAATTCATTTAAAAATCTTATTCAAGAAAAGTCTATAATATTAATTTATGGATGTGGCCCATCGCTTGAAGATACAGTTGGATTTTTATTAAAAAACAGAGGCATATATGCTTTTAATAATTATATTAATTTGGCGGCGGATGGAGCCTCTGTATTATTAAAGGAACTGGGTATTCCCATTGATGCAATCTTTACAGATTTAGATGGCATTACTATAAACGAATTCAACTACTCAGAATTTATTGTAGTTCATGCTCACGGTGATAATATAGAAAAATTGAAATATTTTAAGAAAGAAATTTTAAAGTTTGATAAAATTATAGGAACAACTCAAGTAAAACCGCTAAAGAATTTAATAAATCCGGGAGGTTTTACGGATGGCGACAGAATTCTTTATTTTTTACGAAAATTGTTATTACCCATACATAAATTATTTCTTATTGGAATGGATTTTGATGGTATTATTGGCAAATATTCTAAACCAGAAATGACTAAAAATCAAAAAAGTAGTCCAATAAAGTTTAAAAAACTACAATTCGCAGTGAAATTAATCGAGTGGCTTAAAAAAGAAATTAAAAATGAGATTTATTTTGTTAATTCCAACATTGTCTCTAAAAAGTATAAATATATTTCAATAAAAGAATTTGAGAAATTGGTTTTTAATTGAAGATTGTTAAATTTTAAAGTCTTCAATTCCTTTAGAGGTAATTTTATAGGATACCTTTTTCTCGGGTAATAAGTGCGAATTAACAAGATGTATATAATTTTTTTCCTCTTTAATGCTAAGATATAAATATTCTGAGAAGAAGTGATTTAAGTATAGATTTCCAACGGGCAATTCTTTTATAATCGCATTAGTAATAAAATTAGGCGATACCTGTGCTGTTGCGATAATAATCAAATTAAAAAATCGTGCAATTTCATCAATTAAGCCTAGAATTTTGAAAAAAGTGGATTTTTTCTGTTCAGACCGATAATAATTATTAATTGAATCAATTATAAGCACTTTTACATTTTCAAGTTGTTCTTGCTCTTTAATTTCTTTTAATTTTAATAATAAAGAAGAATTACTCATTATCTTTGCCACGTTTATGGTTTTAAATATTTTAACATAATCCAAATTACTAGCTGATGCGATTTCTTTTATTCTTTCCGGTCTAAAAGTATTCTCTGTATCCAGAAAAATGGTAGATATTGCTTTTTTTTTATTTGAGGGAATGATATCATTTGAAAAGAATTTGAATGCTTGAACACAAATTTGATGACATAATTGAGTTTTACCTGATTTATTGGTTCCAAAAATAAGATATTTTTTATTAGGATAAAAAACTCCATTTAAAATAGATTTATCAAAATATTTTAAGCCTAAAGGGAGAACAAATTTTAAGTCTTTATGTTTTTGAATTTCATTTAAAATAGAATTTGATTTAATGACTTTTTCTTTATTGATGTTTAAAATATCAAATAAGTCCATTTTTCTCTAAAAATAATTTTTATAAATTCTTAAATTTCTCTATAAAATCGAAAAATTAATTTTTAATTAATCATAACTGATACTTAATTTTTTCATAACTAAATGAGTAAAAAATAACGAGAGTTTAACCAATTGGCAAAGAAAAAAAAAGAGTCTTGCCCCTATTGTGGAAAATCGTTCGCCTACCTTAGTCGGCATAAATGTAAAATTAAGGAAAGGATTGAAGGGACAACAGAGGATAAATCAGATGTAGAACGCAGAATTGAAAGGATAGAAGAAACAAAGAAAATATTAAGGCGTACTTTAAAAAAGGACGAAAAAATGGTACTTGATATTATTAAAAAACAAAAATCATTGTGTTTTGAAGAACTTTTAGAACTTACTAGTAAAAAGCGCACTGATTTAGAGGATATATTGGAAGTGTTATCTATGCGATCAATGATAAAAGTTCGTCGCGAGCTCTTAGATAGTTCATGGACAAAACGTATAAGTTCAATCGATGATTACTCCAATGATATTAAAATTAAACAAGTAAAGGTAAACAAAAAAGAGAAAGATTTCATTTGGAATTTATTTTCTCGTCAACCCTGTTTTATTTGTCCGTTCATTGACAAATGTAATGATACAAATTCAGATAATTTTAATCCTAAACATTGTTCATGGCTTACAGATTGGATAAATAGTTCGTTGAAAAAAAAGGTTTATAATATAAATTTCGACGAAATTGAGGATCGATTTCAAGTTTAGTTATTTTTTTTTTAATCCAATAAGATAAATCTCGTTGCTGCTTTTTCGAGAGGATTTAGGTTTATAAGATTTTACAATTAAAAACTCGTTCTGCATAGCTTTAAAAAAATTGTTAAAATCTTGACCTTGAAAAGCTTTGATGACACAATTACCTTTAAATTTTAAATTTTTTTTAATAATATCAAGAATTTTATAACAGAGATTAATCTGTCTTATTTGATCGCTAAATTTATTTCCAATTTTATTTATTGAAGCGTCAGAAAGCACTAGATCTAATTTATCGTGAAAAAATATTTCAATTTCATTTTGAAACTCTGGCAAGGTTGCGTCCATCTTAACAATTTTAACATCTTCAATTGGCGATACTTTTTTAATATCAACTCCCATAATTTTAAAATGGTCTCTATGATAGTAATCATCGTTATATTTTTCTAAGCTTTCTTGAGCAAACTTTTTAGATACTTGGAGCCAAGAGCCTGGTGTACTGCCTATATCTAAAATATAAAACGCCCTCTTAAAAATATTGTATCTGTTTTGAATATCAAATAATTTGTAAGCTGAGCGCGCCCTGTATCCTTGTTTTTTAGCTTGCCTATAATTGGGATCTCTTTTAAGGAATTTAAGATCTTTTGAAATGTTACTTCACTCTCAATTACTTATACTTTTCTAATAATTGATTTTTTAATAAATCCAGACTCATATCGGTTTTAATCGATGTAAAGTCAAAATGAGTTCTTGACGCCTTATATCCTTGTTGTGTAATTAAATCCAGAATTTCTTGCATATTTGGAACCTGTTGAAGCTTTAATTTTTTACAGAGTTTATGTATATTATAATATGAAATGGGCATCGTAATCTCATTTAGGGCAAAAGAAAGAATTTTTTCTAATTTCTTATAATTAGAATAATTAGATTCGTTGTTTAAATCTAAAATTTCTTTAAGAAAATTAAAATCATGGATTTCTCCAATCCATAGAGGGCCAGCGTAATTCAATTTACCATTATCTCTACATACAGGACATTCACATTGAATCATAATAATATTAGTTTGATACGTTGAGCGATATCCACAATTATTACAATGGATAATATAACCGTAATTATTGATGTAATTTGAAATTTTTATTTGATTTTTCATAGTTAACGCGAATATTCTAATAAAGTGGTTAGAATAGAATGTCAGAAGTGGTATAATTCCTAATTTATTGATATTCGCAATTCGAGAGACAAAATAAATTAAAATTCGTGCGCCAATTTCTTTACAATATTCGATACGAAGAGGTTTAGACATATATTTTCTAACGCAAGCTTTTGGCCTTACTCCAAACAATACTGCTGTGTCTGTTGCAGTGATACACATTAAACCGCTTTTTCTTTGTATAGCTTTAAAAGCACTATCAACGTAGAGATTTGGAGTACCAAAAGGGTCAATTGAGATAATATTTGGTCTTTCTCTTGAATTTTTTAAAAGAGAACATGCATTTTGAGCTATTTCAGAAAATAGTAAATTAGCATCTTTTTGACTTATTACTATTTCAGGACTTTTGCCATTTATATTATTTAATTTAATGTTTTTACGTATTAAATCAATAGCTACGGGATTTATATCGTTAATGAAAATTCTTTTTATATTATTACACTCTTTTATCATTCTAATAGAGCTAATTCCCGAGGCTGCCATACAATCTACAATAACTAGGTTCTTTTGATTAAATAAATTTCTATAAGTATTAACAGCTAAACAAGTGACGTCGCGATTAATTTCCATCTTTTTATTGTAAAAAACTTTCATTGATTTTGATGGAATTGAATTGATATCTTCAGTATGAACGTAATAATCCGCAGAACCTTCCTTGATTATATTAAAATCATTTTTTAAAAAAATTTCTTTTTTATCCATTATCAAATACTGAATATTGATTTATAGCTTTTAACTTATAAGAATATATGGTTATCTCAAAAAAATTATTCAAATCCGTGTTTAGTTAAACTAGAGGATAACTCAATTTTTTTATTCTCCAGACGTTTTCTTATTATTAACTTTCTTATATTTAAAACTTCCGTTCTTTCTATTTTAATAGTATATAAGATCCAGAACATCATTACTTTTCCACCACCTTGAACTTCTACAGTTTGGTTAATATAGCTTTTTCGAGCTAATTCGTTCACAAGTAAAACTGTAATACAGTAAGTTTTATATATATAAGATAGATTAGCTAAAATCTGATTTAATCGATAATTAAGACTAACATTCTTTTCTTTTTTCTCTTTATTTAATTCTAGTCGATATAGATCTGTAATAGAATCTACTACAATAAGGTCAAATGAGTTACCTTTCTCTTTTACGCTCTCTAATACTAAAAACTCTAGATTAAAAATGAGATTATATAAGTCTGCAAAATTTGTACTTTTTATAAAAACTATATTATCAAGTGTTTCTTTTGGATCATCCTTTAGAATATCTCCAACTCTGACGTAGGGAAAATTAGGTTTACTATAAATATATATAACATTTTTTCCCTGATTTGCAGTATTTATAGCGGTTTGAAGAGCGAATGTAGTTTTACCAATTCCAAAATCACCCCAAACAGAAATAATACCTTCAGGCGCTTTAATTATCTCATTTAGTCTTGGGATTGGAAAATTCATGATTAAAATGTTTTAATTTTATTTAATATTTATATTTATAATTTGAGAAATAAAATCTTATATATATATACCGAAGAGTTAAGTTTTTTTTATCTTTTAAATAAGGAATTAAATCGGTTAAAAATTAAATTCAAAATTTTAAATTTAGGAGACAAAATTCCTAATCTCCCCTGCATATTAATTACTACTTCTAAAGAATTGAATAAAATTAAAAATTATAATCGAAAAAAGGTAAAAATTATCTCTTATAACATAAAAGAGAATTTTAATCAATTCATTTTAAAGATTTTAGCTTCTTATCAAATAGGATATAAAAACAATTATTCTAAATTGATGTTTTCAATTGATCCTGGTGCGAAGTATATTGGAATAGTAATTTTTTTAGATGATTATTATTTAAATTCTCATACAGTTTTTGATAAGGCAGCATTAATTACAACTGTCAAAGATTATGTAAATTCTCTTCAAAAAAGCAATCAGAATTTGATTGAATTGATTTTTAAATTCGGAAGAGGGGTTCCTCCGATAACAAATGATTTAATCAATAAAATTTATAAAATTTTTAAAAGTCGAGGAAAATTAAAAATTTATTTAATTGACGAGTCAAAATCTTCAAAAATAAAAGCCTATGAAAATAAAAGAAAAATTCCTAAGCATGAGGCTTCGGCATTGTTTTTATCTTTTAGAAATGGCGTTGAAGTAAATAAAAAACACATTCAAAAAGCTTTAAATCATCTCAAACCAAATATGCTAAAAAAAGAAAATTCCATAATTGAAAATCTTGAAAATTCCAACGATATCATCATGTTGAGTGAGATAGCAGAAAAAGTTTTAAATGGAGAGCTTTCTCTTAGTGAATCTACAGAAATGTTCAGGAATGTTAAAATGCAGAATCAAAAAAATTTTTAACGAGAGGTATTAAAATATCAGTACATTTTCAAAGCTAAAAAATATAAATTAAAATCTAATATTTCTAAGCTTTCTAAACATGAAACGGATCAAGAGTATTGATATTTTAAGGGGTCTATCAATGACCTGGATGGTGATAGGACATCTTTTAGCTTGGTGGATAAGAGGTAAGGATAGATGGGTGTATCTTTTAACATTTGAGATACTTGATCCTATCGGAGCTGCTGCTTTTTTACTTGTTGCGGGGATTAGTACAGCAATCTCATATAGAACAAGATTAGCTAAAATAGAAATTACTGAAGGCTATACTAAAAATAACGTAAGAAACGAATATATGCTGAGAGCTTTTTTCATATTTATTGTTGCTATATTATTTAATTTGTTTATTGCAATCGCAATTAGCGATCCTGAAATGATATGGACTTGGTTTATATTACTCACAATCGCGATTTCTTTATTTATTGCATGGCCACTGTTAGAAACTCCCAAATTATTTAGAATTTTCCTCGGAGCACTTTTTTGGATTTTGCATCTATTATTATTAGATTTCTTGTCGCTATTTAAAGGAGAACCTAATCTATATGGTGTATTATATCATATTTTATATAATATTCCAAGACTTGATCCAATTTTACCAATGTTCCCTTTTTTCTTATTTGGAACAATTTTAGGAGAAATTTTACACGATATTTACCTTAGAGAGAATCATAGTGATATTAAATTAAAATTAAAGAAGAAATTTTTGCGTCCTTTAATAATACTAGGACCAGTTCTGATTATTTGTGGAATTTTGTATGATTTTCCAGCAATTCCAAGAAATCGTAGTTTTATCTGGTTAATATATTCGTTAGGAATACAATTGACCATATTGTCAATTTTTGTATTTTTTGAAGAATTTGTTTTTTACAAGGTTGAAAAAAGCTATAAATTTCTTTTTTATTATTCTTATTATTCCCTTGTTATCTATTTAACACATAATCCACTTTACTTTTTATTTTATCGTCAATTGAATATGTTTGAAATCTGGATTTTTATCGCAGTAACATTTATCATTATTGGTTTAATTTTTAGATTTATTTATAAAAGATGGGGTTATAAAGCTTCTTTAAAAACTCAAATAGGGAGATTAGCAAGCGGAATAGCAAAGAAAATTGAGGAAAAAAAAGTTTAAAAAATAAGTAAATTAAAAACGCTTATAAAGGTTTAGATAGAATAATTTTAATAATTAATCTCATCTAAAAAGTAAAAAAAAATATTATGAGAATAGAGCAATTAAATTAAAATCTTTTGTTAATTATGGAGAGGATTAGAACATTAGATATAGCGCGCGGGCTTATCATTTTGGGCATGATATGGGTACACGCTAGAGACGCTACGAGACATTTCTCTTAGCGCTAGAGACTGGTGGCTTAGGGAAGAAGATTTATGGTTCAGAGACATATCAAGGTTATTTATAGATCGTATTTTTGCTCCTGCTTTTATTTTGATCTCTGGTATAAGTTTAATTATATGGTATAGGAATGCGAGCGCTAAAGCTAAGGAATTAGATAATTACAGTCCTAGTATTATGAAAAAGGAATATTATTTTCGGTCCTTAATTTTACTTATTATTGCTGTAATTTATAATGCAGTTGTTGCTATAGTGGCTTTAGATCCTACCTGGCTATGGGCTTGGTTTATCTTATTTGCTCTTGCTTTTTCAATGTTAATGTCATATCCATTCTTTAGAACTTCAAAACTCTTTAGAATAATTTATGCATTCATTATTATAATTATAAATCAAATTATTATCACAATTTTATGGCCATTTGAAGGCCAATTAAACATTTATGGCATATTGTTTTATTTTTTATATAATAATTTATTGCTAGATCCTGTTTTAAGCTCTTATGCTTTTTATATATTAGGTACTGTTTTCGGAGACCTCCTTTTTGAGGTATTTCAAATAGAGAATATTACTGAAAGAAGATTAGCATTAAGAAATAAAATTGTAATCCCTTCTTTGATAATTGGATTAGTCTTAATTATATCGGCATCAATATTTATAGCGGAGTTATTTTTTATGGATTATCCATTTGCATGGGTCCCATTTTCGATATCTGCAATCATAATAGCAGTTTCGATTTTATTAACTTTTGAAGTATATGGTTACTTCGATACAAAAAAAAGTTATAAATTTTCTTATTACTTCTCATATTATTCTCTTACAGTTTATTTAGGACATAATTTAATTTTCTTCATTTTTTACCGCCAATTAAATCTTTTCTATTTTTGGATAGCTTTTATTATTACAGCTATCCTTATAGGATTAGCTTTAAGATCAATTCATAAGCGGTGGAGATCTAAATTTTCATTAAAAGTCCAAATGGGAAAAATGGCAATATTTTTAGCGCTAAAATTTGAACATATAGATATCGCAACATTACAAGAAGAATTTCGGAAAAGCGAGGAACAATAAATTGATAGAAAAATGATAACTAAAATATAATGACGAAACAATGAGAAGATATAAAAGTATTGATATAATTCGTGGCCTGTGCATGATTATTATGGTTTACGGTCATATAGTCAATTGGTGGTTAACACCCGAGGATTACTGGCTATATTTATTTTTGGAATCAATTTTTGCACCTATAGGTGCATCTGGATTCCTTTTTATCTCAGGATTAAGTGCGCAATTGTCTTACAAAAATAGACTCGAAAAAGCGGAAGGTTCAAACGAATTTAATATGAAGATGGTAAGAAATGTGTATATATTTAGAGCATTGCTTTTATTATTTATTGCTTTTATGTATAATACAGCAATAGCTATAGCGATTAACGATCTTACTTATATTTGGGCATGGTTTGTGCTCCAAACAATTGGTTTTTGTCTTATATTAGCGTGGCCCTTATTGAAAACTTCAAAAATTTTTCGCATTATCATTGGAATTATTTTACTGGTTTCTAATGAATTTATTTTAGCATTTCTATCATCTTATAAAGGTCAGATTAATTTTTATGGAATATTATTCCATATTTTATATAATCCAGTTGAATTATACACGATTCAGTCTTTTTTCACTATATTTCTTATAGGAACCGTAGCTGGGGATATTATCTATGATATTAATAGAATAGATAACAAAAATGAAAGGAGAAGAGTCTTTAAAACTCATCTATTTTCTTTATTAATAATAGGGATAATTCTAACTTCTTTCGGAATTATATTTCTTTTTCCTACATTTTTAAAACACGCAACATTTTCATCGATGGTTTATTCATTGGGAATAATATTTACTTTACTTTCAGTTTTAATCGGTATTGAAGAATTCGAAGTTATTAAAACTGAAAAAAGTTATAGGTTTTTCTATTATTACTCTTACTATTCTTTTACAATCTTTTTGGCTCATAATCCCCTTTTTTTTCTATTTTATCGTCAATTAAATGTTATAACTATCTGGATTGCTGTATTTACTACAATCTTTTTATTAACTCTATTGCTTAGAGTCGTTTATAAAAAATTGGGGCCAAAGGCTTCTTTGAAAATATTACTAACTGCTATAAGTTTTAAATTAGCTTTAAAAATTGAGGAAAGAAAAAATAAGCTAAAGTCTACTTAATATCTATTTATAATTCTATATCTATA
This sequence comes from Candidatus Hodarchaeota archaeon, assembly GCA_048887225.1. Lineage (GTDB taxonomy): Archaea > Asgardarchaeota > Lokiarchaeia > Sigyniarchaeales > SOKP01 > LW40-45. The sequence goes on along the minus strand of JBHLJY010000004.1, from coordinate 6,531 downwards.
ATTTCTCAAAAACGAATTTTTTTCGAATAAACTTACCATTTGATAATAAATTTCATATAATAGATTTAAACTCGTAAATCTTTAATTAAATGTTGATATGAATTCAAAAAAAAATTAAACAATAAAATGAAAGAACGTTTGGATATTTTACTAGTAGAGAGGCGTCTTACAGAGAGTCGGACGAAAGCACATTGGTTAATTCGGAATGCATATGTTCTTGTAAATGGTGTAGTAATAAAAAAACCCGGAAAAAAAATAGATAATAAATCAGAAATAGAATTGACTCAAGAATTTCCTTATGTTGGAAAGGGAGGACTTAAGTTGGAGGCAGCATTAAAAGATTTTTCAATATCAATAGAAAAAAAAGTTTGTGCTGATATTGGAGCTTCAGTTGGAGGTTTTACTGATTGCCTTTTAAAGCATGGCGCATCTAGAGTCTATGCAATCGATACTGCGAAAGATTTACTACATCCTTCATTGAGATGTGAAAAAATGAAAAATAAAGTAATTCCCATGCTAGGAATCGATGCCCGAAATTTGAAAAAATTACCTGAAAAAGTTGATATTTGCACTGTTGATGTTACTTTCACAACTATTAAGGCAATACTTCTTAATATTAAGAAATACATGAAAAGGGAGGGTAATATCATAACTTTAATCAAACCTCTCTTTGAAACTGAATTTTATAAATCTAATGAATTTAAGATAATAACAGATTCCGTAAAATTACACCAAATTATGATAGAATTAATGGAATGGAGTATTCAAAACAAAGTTTTTCCCTACGGAATAATTAAATCTCCACTCCTAGGAAAAGGCGGTTCAATTGAATTTTTTATCCATTATAGAATTGATAAGGAAAGATTAAATTATAATTATAAAAAAAGTATAAGAAAAGTTGTTTAATTAATTATGTTTATTAATTATACCTAAAGTTTTAGCGGGATAATTTTTAAACATCTCGCCCCAGCTGGTCTTTATAAACTTTTTTATTCTTTTTTTACCGACTGAGGGGTACCAAAACATATCATGATAAATTAACGACCCCAAAATAGGTAAAGCCATAAAGAGCTTATTATGCATTAGTGGATGCAAGAAGGAAAGTTTTCCTTTTCGTACCATTTGATCACCCCATATTACCAAACTCCTTTTAACATTAAATTTCCAGTTAACATTAGATACATCTTCTCCAATAATTTCAATTTGATCAAAATCTCCGCAACCTAAACCTTCATCATGAGCAAGCTTTATAGCAGGGAGCTTCATAGGGTCAAATCCTAACATTTTTGCGACAACAGTATCAACGGCAACTTGGTCATATCCCGCAAGTAAATAATTCTTAATTCGTGGTATCATTGTTCTCGGACCCGCACCATCGCCGCAAACGGTTCCATCTACAATTGCCATTATTTCGGGATGAATCTGTTTTTGAATAATTAGTAGATCAACTAATACTTCGGACATATATTGATGGCTAAAATGACGTCTTTTAGTCAAAAGCCCACCAAAAGCATTTTTTACAGCACATGTAATTCCACCATTCTTTAATTCATCTCTTGTATCTTTTAAAGAGCCCCCTACAGCTCCTGTATGTCCGTGTGTCTTGATTGTTGGTAAGTGAATTATTGACTTCCCAATGTAAAATAGAGGAATACTAAATCCCTTTGCAAATATTTTAGAATCGAGCACATGCAATTCTTTATCTTGTAATGTCTCAAACTTTGACCTTAACGCATCGTCATATGGAACAAAAGGGATCTTCGTTAAAGGGATAAACCACACACCATATCTCTTTATAATCGGTTCCCAGCGATTTCCTCGAAGTCCTTTAGCAATATTCGTCACTACCGTGCGATTTTCAGCAGTAAAGAGTTTTTCTGGAGCATAACCATCATCTATCATTTTCTTTAGCACGCCTTCAACCTGCCAAGGTGGGCTGGAACACGCAGGGAAGAATTTCGACCAGCTGAGGTTAAGTTTAATAATGGTTTTAAGGTCCTTAGGAAATCTTTTTTGGTAACCAGTTAGATCCATAAGCTTACCATAATCTTGAAGGACAGTCTTAGGGGAAGTTTTAATAACAAATATTCGAGGTTTTTCTGTCATGATTTATGAAATTAAAAGTAGAGTCCCTTTTTTAGTTTATTGAAAACGGTTTTAACATGTACAAATGGACTTGAGAGCACACCCATGCTCTTTGATTTATTTGCTAATAAATTTTTTCTAATACTTTCAAAAGAATTATCAACATCTCGAATTAATGTATAGCCATTTCCTATTTCTTCCTTTGAATGAGCATCAGAACCACCTGATTCAAATAGGTTATATTTTTTATTAAAAATCCTTGCTTTTTTCACACTTCTTTTAAAAATAATTCTTGAATTTATGATTTCAATGCCATCAATGAATTTTTTAATAATTCTATCATTTATATATTTCATTTTAAGAGTACTATCTCTTAAAAAATCAAATGGATGAGGGATAATAATTAATCCGCTGTTTTCCTTTATATTTTCAACAACATTTAAGAAATTTTCATTTTCTTTAAATTTTAATTTCTCATCAATAAAGAGAGCAATAATTTCTCCTATGTGAGTATTAACTTCAATGCCCGGTATGATAGTAAGATTTTGTTCATTAGCTAAGTTCTTTAAAATTCTATATGCTTTTAAAGAATGATGATCGGTTATCGCAAATCCATCTAGACCTTTTTGTTTGGCATATTTTATAGCATCATGTGGTTTTATTAGGGAATCTCCAGAATAGATAGTATGTAAGTGAAGGTCAAGTTTAAGCGACGTCATTTTTTTAGGCTAATGAATTTAGAGATTTAATAATCTTATAAAAGCTCCGATATAGAATGAATAGGTTAATATTCCTAAAAGAAGTATTCCAGCTATAACAATTCCTGGGTCAAGAAGAGCTTTTTCAGTACTTCTAGCTATTTCTGGTCTAGCTGAGGTCAAATACATATATCTCATAATAATATAAAGAGATAAGGGAATTGTTAAAATTGTGATATATTCATGAAGGTTTACATTTTCAGCTGAAAATAGATTAAAATGAATAATTAGGTATAAAGAGTATGTGATAAACAATGCCCCTGCAATAATTACATGAAATTGATCTAATAACTTTTGAGAATACTTATCATAACTTTTTTTATAATTAGCAGCTTTTTCCTCCCCAATTAACAGTAAATCACCTTTTCTTTTAGCAATAACCAAGAATAAAGCAATTTCAAAAATAGCCAAAAATAACCAAGGAGATATAAACACTTCAATTAAAAAGCAACCTGCTAGGGCTCTCCATAAGTAAATTAACGACAAGCTAAGAACATCTATAAATGCAATTTTTTTAAAAAGGTGATTATAAAGTTGTCCTGTTATTATAATTAAGAGTACCATTATAATAAAATTCCAATTTGGAAAAATGAATACAGTTATTAGACCACTTATTATTGCTAATAGTATAGCTAATAAAACAACTGCGAATAAAACAGAAAGATCTCCTGATGCAAGTGGTCTTTTTTCTAGCTTTTCTACATGTTTTTTGTCTTTCTCAATATCTCTTATATCATTTATAACATAGTTAAAAGAAGAAGCACAACATAATAAAACAAATCCGATAATGAGTAAATACCAAAGAGATGGATCAATTAGCTTACCACTAAAGAAAGCTCCAACAAATATTAATCCATTTTTGTAATATTGACGAACACGTAATAAATTTAGGATATTTTTAATTTTACTTGACATTAAATTGGTTAAAAAATGATATCAATTAAATTTTATTGACTTTTATTGGCTTATTAGAACTTTTTGAGGTATCTATTTCTTGAGAAGTCGATATCCAATCGGACTAAACATGCTTGTTTCAGATTTTTTTTGAATCATCGCACTATTATATTCAAAACTTAATAGTTCCAGCAATTTATTTGATATATTTTTTTTGTGCTGAATATATTATTGTTAATAATAAATCAATTTCTATTCGATTCTTTAGACTCAATTTTTTCCCTGTTATTAATTTGCACCCAGAAATATTTAATCGTAATAAAATACCATATTAGTAGTCCGGGAATAAATAAGACAAATGCTATTAATTCCTTGATTGGAATTAAGATGATTATTAAATTTATATCAGCAAAGGGAAGAGGCATTACGTATAAATCAATAAAAATTAAGAAAATTGAACCGCTGACCAATAAACCTATCATTAAAAAAACAATTCCTCTTATCCTATTAAATTTATATAAGAAAAATGCAGTAGGAAACATAAGAATAATGAAAGTAATAATTATAACAATAATATCCAAATTCCGTGAAGTCCAAGCCATAAATAAAGTTGCGATTATCGAAAAAAAACCACAAATAATCGAAATTACGAAAAAATTTAAAACTAATTTCTTTTCTGTTAAAGGGCCTTTTCCAAGTATTAATCTAGGTAAAGTTAGCACAGCATCTTTTTGATCGGACGCTTTTATTCTATCATCTTCTAACAAAATAATATCGTCTTTGAGTTTTTGAATTTTTGAGCTTTCAAGAAAACCTCTTACTGAACTAAGAGTATAAAAACTATTAAATATATGCATTAGAAGTGCACAAAACACAGCAACTTCAAGTGAGCCAAACAATGCGATACACGCAATAATTACACCCATACTTAATGTACCTATATCTCCAGGAAAAACTTTTGCTGGATATTTATTGTATAAAAAAAAAGGTATTAAGACAGCGATAGCTATAATTGTAATAAGAAGAGCTTCAGCGGAATTCCAAATTAACGCACATATAAATAGAGAACATACAGCAATTAAACAAGTTCCACTACCTTCACCGTTATATCCTTCCATCATGTTTACCGTATTAGCAAATACAGCAACTATTATTGGCACTAGTAATGGATATATTAAAGTTAATCTCGTTTGTCCAAGAAATGGAAGTATTGGAGATGAAATTGTAATAAATTTATAATAATTCGCTAAAAAGATGGCACTTCCCGTGAATATTGTTAAGAGAATTTTGTACCTTGATCTAAGTTTTTTTATATCATCTATCAACCCAATAAAAGCGGCAAGTCCAATTGTTATAATAAAAATTAAGATAATATTAAAGAAAAAAGGAAACAACATCATTGCAATGATAGATGCTATAGATAATCCTATGACTATACTTAGTCCCCCAGATTCCGCAATTTCTGGTCGAGTATTTTTATGGATATCATAACCAACGTTACCTTTCTTTTTCATATACTTTATAATATAAGGTGTAAATAGGAATGTTACGATAAAACCAACAGCAAAAATTATTATTAAATAGACAATTTCAACAATCCCCCAATTTAGTCTTGTAATAAAGGTCATTTTCTATATTATCGTCATTCAGCTAATGAAATCAAAAATCAAAATACTTACTATAATAAAATATTTTTATTTTTTATTATTTGAGGTTCAAATATTAGAACATTTATTAATTTAAAATAGCCCGGCACGGATTCGAACCGTGGTTTCCCGCCTCGGGGTTCAAGACCACCGAGGACACGGGGTTCAAGGCCCCATTCGCAGTAGATGGGCTAGGTCCATATACTGATGCTTGGCCACTACACCACCGGGCTAAATAATCATTATCATTTTAAAAAGTTTAAATGTTAAAAGGTTTTAGATCTTGTTTCAAAAATTCGTCATCTAATAAATTTTTATTGGTTTTAAGGAATTGGATGTCTTTTTCTTTATCTCTATATTCATCAGGTAGCATCTGGGGGATCGTTTCGATTATTGGAAACCAGCGATTGCATTTTTCGCAGAACAATAATCCAGATTCAATTTCAGTATCAATTTTAATTTTATTTATGAAATATAATTCAGGTAATAGCTCTTCAATTTTTTCTAAATGAATATCTTGGGAAAAACCTAAGATTTTATCCTTAATTTCAGTTAAAATAATTAAAAAACATTTTTGAGCAATATCATAAGTTGATTTAACTATAATATTAGTTAATTCGTCAATGCTTGAAATTATCAGCTTAAAGTATGTCTTAACTGTATTATTTTCAATTATAATGTTATCTTTAATGTATAATTTTCCGCTTGTTTTCGAGATTTCTACAATTTTTTGGCTTTTAATCAAATCGAGGTCCCTTTCTTGGTATATATTGAAAAATGATTGAAATTCGTCCGGTTTAGTTTCAAAAGAAAATATGTATAATTTCAACGGAAAATGCTTATCCATAGGACATGCAAGAATATCAAACAACCAAGGTTTCATATCAATCTCCAAATCTAAAAAAAATGTTTTTTTAATAAAATCCCTATAGTAAGTAGCTCCTTAATTGTTGAATGGTTTTATCAATACTTCTATCAATTTTTTTCCGTCTTCTCAAGAAGTTATCTGACAATTTAAGATAAGCTGATTTAGATGGTAATCGGCCTCTTTTGTAGCGAGTTTCCAAGAGGTTCAAACTATCTTTAACGCTCACACGCTCAGTTTCTAGAAGCTCTATTTTTTTCACTAAATTTTCGAAAGTAGCATT